>CADANN010000004.1 GCA_902789325.1 uncultured Spirochaetaceae bacterium | reverse complement strand
ATTTAAGGCGTTGGGGGTGGAGTGATATATGAGTTATTTTGCGTCTTACTATAAATGTGCGTTGCAAGTTAATCCTTCTAGCTATGCAAGTTTTAGAGGAAAACAAGTGTCGGAAGAAACAGCCTATAATGAAGAGGTGTTACAAAAGTGTCAGGAAAATAACATTGAAGTAGTTGGGCTGGCAAATCATGGTAATGTTGATTCATCAGAGTCTTTGAGAGAACTACTGGAAAATAATGGGATAACGGTTTTTCCCGGTTTTGAAATAATGTCTGCTGAAATAAGTTTCTTCTTGCCATGAATGAACCCCTTTATTAAACGACAAGTTCGTCCTCACCACTTCGGGCAATGACGATTTCACCCGCATCTTCGAGTCGTCGGATAGTAGAAACGATTTTCTGCTGAGCTTCCTCGACGTCCTTCAAGCGGACAGGTCCCATGAATTCCATATCTTCCTTAAGCATAGATGCGGCACGCTTAGACATGTTACGGAAGATTTTATCCTGTACTTCGGTATCAACCGATTTAAGCGCTTTTGCGAGTTCCTGCTGGTCGACATCGCGGAGTACCTTCTGAATAGCACGGTCGTCGAGCATAACGATATCTTCGAATACGAACATTCGCTTTTTGATTTCCTCTGCCAAATCTGGATCGTCCTCTTCGAGAGATTCGATAATTGACTTTTCAGAAGAACGGTCAACAAGGTTGAGGATTTCAACTCTTCGAGAGATTCGATAATTGACTTTTCAGAAGAACGGTCAACAAGGTTGAGGATTTCAACGATTGCTTCAACACCACCGGCAGCAGTGTAGTCTTCTGAAGACAGTGTAGAAAGTTTCTTTTCCAATACGCGTTCAACGTCGCGCAATACATCTGGTGAAGTTCGGTCCATTGTTGCAAGACGCTTAGAAACCTCAGCCTGCATATCTTCCGGAAGATTCTGCATGATTACAGCAGCCTTTCCAGGTTCCAGGTAAGCAAGAATCAAGGCAATAGTCTGCGGATATTCCTGCTGAATAAAGTTCAAAAGGTGAGCCGGATCTGTACGGCGGATAAAGTCGAATGGACGAACCTGAAGACTTGAAGTAAGGCGGTTGATAATATCGATAGCCTTCTGAGAACCGAGAGACTTCTCCAAAAGTTCACGTGCATAATCGATACCACCGGTTGTGATGAAGTTCTGAGCATTCATGAGTTCCTGGAACTCTTCAAGTACGGCATCCTTAAACTCAGGATTTACTTTTTCCTGACGTGCAATTTCAAAGGTAAGGGTTTCAACCTCGTCTTCACGGAGGTGCTTCATGATTTCCGCAGAAACCTCAGGTCCAAGCGAAATGAGGAATATGGCAGCCTTCTGGCGACCCGTTAAACTTTTATAATCCTTATTGCCTTTTTTTGATGAACCAGAACCTGCAGGCTTAAGCTGCCCAGGCTTTGGTACCGGCTTTGGATTTGATTTCGGTGCTTCTGTTGCTTCGTCTGACATAAACTATTCCTCCATCAACCATGTTCTTATGAGCATTGCAACATCTTCCGGATGTTCCTTTGCCATTGAAATTGCATTTTCCTGAAGTTCCATACGACGTGTCTCTTCGACAGACATTGTAACTTCCATTCCGTCGTCTTTTGCTTCCCAAAGAGCACGTTCGCGAGCTGCCTGCTGTTCTGCAAGAAGCCGTGCTTCGCGTTCGCGGCGACGGCGTTCCATTTCCTTGCTGATAATACGGAAGAGAATAAAGCCAACAAGCACAACAACAATTGCAATAAGAATAAGCAGGATTGTTCGGCGACGCTGAATAGCAGCAAAGTACTCTGCATCTTCTGCTTCAAACTCGTCATCGCGGTCGTAAGGAATGTTAGTTACCTCTACTCTATCGCCGCGGCTTCTGTCATAACCGATTGCGCCCTGAATAAGGCGAACTGCTTCGGCGATTTCTTCTGCAGAAACAGGAGTGTATTCACGTTTAATTGCGCCATCTTCGATTATGAGATTTCCGTTATTATCTTTAACCTTCTTCCACTTTCCGTCCAGGTTGACAGAAACCGAAATTTTATCGATTTTTGGAGAAGATATCTCTGAAGTCTGTTTTGTATTAATTACATTATTCTGAGTAACACCAGTTTCTGTTGATTTTCCGATTACGTTTGACATATCAGAATAAACAGGTGGTGTCTGACCTTCAACGCCTGCAGGACCTTCCGGATTATAACCTGTTCCCTGCCATTCTTTAGTAACTGTCTGCTGACTGATTGGCAGTGTATCGCGGTATTCCGAATCATCATAAGGAGTATCTGGATTATCCGGCTTAATTACGATTGGAGAATATTCTGTAGAATCACTTGTTTTCTGTGACATATCCATTTCAATTGCAACGTTCATGTCACGACAGCGGTCCTCGCGGAAGGTTCTCTGAAGAGCTTTAAGGATTTTGGCACGAAGTTCAACTTCCTGCTTACGGATAAGCTTCTGCTGTTTTTCGATAATGCTTACACGGTCGCTTTCGGCCATGCCTTCAAAATCATTAATCTGATTTCCATCTACATCAGTAATGATGAGATTCTCTTCTTTTAAGCCTTCAACAGCAGAAAGGATAAGACGCTGAATACCAAGGATTCGCTTTCGATCCTGCAAAAGGTTACTCTGAGGGGTAGTTTTAAGAATAACACTTGCAGTTACAGGATTCTGATCTGCAGTAAAAAGCTGAGTATCCGGCAAAACAATGTTTACATCTGCCAGCTGAATTTCTGCAATTGATTCAATATGCTGTTTAAGCTGCTTTTGAATTGTATTTTTAAGTTTAACATTCTGATCTGCATCGGTTGTAGACCAGCTTCTGTCATAAAAACCTGCCCAAGGGTCAACTGATGAAGGAACCAGGTTTTCAGAAATCAAAATCTCGCGCATTCTGCGGGCTGTTCGATCGTCATCTACCGAAATATAACCAGATTCAGTTGTATAGGCATTAACATTTTCCTGAGAAAGACGGTCAAGGATTTGAGTAAGAGAAGTTTGATCTGTTACAGGAGCATTAAAAAGTCGAACGGTAGAAGGCTTTGCAGAAAGCTTTACCGACGCAATTATTACAACAATTACAACTATGATTATGCCAAATAATATGACTTTTTGAATCGGTTTCCATTTGGACCACATATTCTTGGCCCCTTCGGTAACCTTTTTAAGCCATTCGTTCATCTGACCCCTCCCGTGAACGAATTTTAAAGAAATTTGTACCAAATTTACTTACTAAATTTAATTAAGTATAACATAGGAAGAGAAATAATGCAAACGAAAAAGAATGAATGGTAGTTAGTTAGAAAAACTAACGAGTAGTAGTAATTTCGTTCCAGCCGGTTACAAGACGATCGATTACTGATTGAGCAAGATTCAGGCTCATGCGGGCTTTAGCCATTGCAATTGTTACGTCAGCTACGTTTACATCGTCTGGATTTGTGATAAGTTTTTCCTGAACTTTGTTAACGTCAAGCTGCTGATTATTTACCGACTCAAGTGCATCGAGAAGATATGACTGAAATGATTTAGATTGTTTTGCCGGCTGTATTGATGCAGCCTCGGTTGTTTTATCCGCACGCTGAACTTTCTGAATTGGAGACATTCCAGGAGCATTCTGTGTAAGCGGCTGTATTTTACCCTGACCAAAATGCGCCTTATCTGTGCGCGCCATCTGCAATGTACCGAAATCTTGAATCTTCATTTTTTATTCCCCTCTGTACTTATTGTACAACGACTATCGGCCGATTTCAAGGGCGGCACTGAACATATCTTTTGCACCGTCGATTACTGTTGCGTTGGCTTCGTACGCGCGGGAAGCAGAAATGAGGTCAACCATTTCATTTACGATATTTACGTTAGGATATTCTACATAACCTTTGTGGGGACCACTCTGATATGCATCCGGATGGGTCGGGTCATAAACAAGACGGCCTTCTGAAGTATCTTTTGTGATTTCCAGAACCTTTACACCTCTTCCTGGACCATTGTCGAGGCTTGCTGGTGTAAACGGTGTTCTCCACTGTGGATTATCATCTGCAACCGGACGCATTACAACGGTTGATTTTTTGAAAGGACCGCCGTCCTGTGTGCGGGTTGTGCTTGCATTTGCGATATTGTCTGAAATTACGTCACTTCTGAGACGTTCTGCACTCATTCCTGTGGCAGCGATATTTATACTTGTGAACATTCCCATGTCTTACTCCTATTTCTTCATTGCTGTATTAACCTGATCAAACTCAAAATCAGTGAGCTGTGTGAGCAGGCGGTATTGCATCTGAATCTGGAGGATGTTGTTTGCTTCTGTTTCAGCATCAACATTGTTACCATTTGCCTTTGCTGTAGATGTATAATCGAGAACACGACGAGGCTCAACATTGCGGTAATCATAAGGAACGTTTACCTGAATGTGGCGGGAATCTGTTGTTGTAAGATGAAAAGCATTCTTAGCAGCTTCTTCTGATTCAAAGGCACGCTTGAGTTCGCTTTCAAAATTAACGGTAGAACGTTTGAAGTTCGGAACCTCGCTATTTGCAAGGTTGTTGGCACTAACCTGATAGCGCAAATTAGCAACATTCATTTCGCGCTGAAGCAGGTCGATTGAACGACTAAAACTATTCACTTTTCTATCCTCCAGAAATTTTGTTTACATCTAGTTGATTGTCGGAATCTGGAAAAAATAGTTAAGTAAAAAATACCAGGTTTAATCTAAAATATAAGTACCGTTTCTACCAGGAACATCCTGATTTAGCTCGAAAATAGCTCTCAATAAAAATAGATTCGTACAATTTAATTAGAGAACTCATATTTTTTACTTTTTATCTCCTAGTACAATATTTGTATCACCGTAGACACGGATTTAATAGGAGATTCTATGAATAACTTTACATTTTACAGTCCAACTAAATTTGTTTTTGGAAAAGATACAGAAGCACAGGCAGGTGCTTTAGTTAAAGAGTTTGGCGGAAGCAAAGTTTTGCTCCATTTTGGTGGTAAATCTGCTGAAAAATCAGGTTTGCTTGGTCGAGTTCGTGAGTCTTTGAAAGGTGCCGGCGTTTCTTTTGTTGAACTCGGTGGAGTTCACCCTAACCCACTTGATGATCTTGTTTACGAAGGAATAGATTTGTGCAAGCGCGAAGGCGTAGATTTTATTCTTGCAGTTGGAGGCGGTTCTGTAATCGACTCTTCTAAGGCAATTGCTATGGGCGTTTGCTATGATGGAGATTTCTGGGATTTTTATTCATATACTGCTCAGCCAAAGGCAGCTCTTCCGGTTGGAACAATTTTGACTATTGCAGCTGCCGGTTCTGAAGGTTCACCTGATACAGTTATCACAAAGAAAGACGGAATGGTAAAACGTGGATTTGGAAACGACATGCTCCGTCCAAAGTTTTCTATTTTGAATCCGGCTTTGACTCAAACTTTGCCTGCTTATCAGACTGCTTGTGGTGCAACTGATATTATGGCTCACGTTTGCGAGCGCTATTTTACAAACACACAAAATGTTGAAACTACAGACCGCTTGTGTGAAGCTGAGCTTATGGCAATGATTCATGAAACACCAAAGGTAATTGCTAATCCTGATGATTACGAAGCAAGAGCTAACATTATGTGGGCTGGTATGGTTGCTCACAATAATATTGTTGGTGTTGGCCGCGACCAGGACTGGAACAGCCACGGAATTGAGCATGAGCTTTCGGGGCTTTATGACTGTGCTCATGGTGCTGGTCTTGCAGTTATTATGCCTGCTTGGATGGATTTTGTTTATAAGCATGATGTAATGCGTTTTGCTCAGTGGGCTACAAGAGTCTGGGGTGTAAAGATGGACTTTGCTAATCCTGCAACCACAGCCCGTGAAGGTATCAAACGATTCCGCGAGTTCCTCCACAGCATTGGTATGCCAATTAATTTTGCAGAACTCGGTGCAAAGGAAGAAGATATCCCTACTCTCGTAAAGAAGTTCGGATTACCAGAAGGCGGAAGAACAGGCGGATTTGTACAGTTGTCTTCTGAAGATATTGCCGAAATCTACAAGATCGCTGCTAAGGCTTCTTTGTAACCTGGAGGAAAAATGAAAGCATTATTTATCGGTGGTACCGGCACAATCAGCATGGCAATCTCAAAGCTGCTGCTGGAAAAAGGCTGGGAGCTCTACCTTATTAATAGAGGAAATCGTAATAACGATGAGCGTCTTAAGGGAGCACATTTTATTACAGTTGATATAAATGATGAAAAAGCTGCCGCAGAAAAACTTGCCGGAATGCAGTTTGATGTAGCATGCGATTTTATCGGATTTGTACCACCTCAGCTGGAACGCGACTATCGACTTCTTAAGGGTAAAGTGCGCCAGTTTATGTATATCAGTTCTGCATCGGCTTACCAGAAGCCATGCGGAAATTATGTAATCAGCGAAAAAACTCCACTTGCAAATCCTTACTGGGAATACTCACGCAATAAAATTGCCTGCGAAGATTATCTTATGAAACTTTATCGCGATGAGAACTTTCCTGTTACGATTATTCGTCCTAGTCATACTTATGATGAACGTTCGGTGCCGCTCGGAGTTCACGGCGCCAAGGGAAGCTGGCAGGTTGTTAAGAGAATCAAAGAAGGAAAGCCTGTGATTATTCACGGGGACGGAACTTCACTCTGGACAATTACCCACAATTCTGATTTTGCAAAGGGCTTTGTAGGTTTGATGGGAAACATTCACGCAATCGGCGAAGCAGTTCAGATTATGAGTGATGAAAGCATAACCTGGAATCAGATTTACCAGTGCATTGCTGACTCACTCGGCGTTGAGCTTAAGCCTGTTTATGTTTCATCAACCTACCTTGCCGCTCATTCTGATTATGATTTTACAGGAAGCCTGATTGGAGACAAGGCAAACTCAGTTGTATTTGACTGCAGCAAGCTTAAATCACTTGTTCCAGATTTTGTTGCAACAAAACGTGCAGATCAGGGAATCAGAGAGACAATAGAATATGTACTCGCCCACCCCGAACGTCAGACCGAAGATCCTGACTTTGACAAGTGGTGCGATGAGATAATTGAAAGGATGAAATAATGATAGACGTAAAAGGAAAATGGGCGCTGGTAACCGGCGCAAACCGTGGAATCGGATACAGAATCGCAAAGTTTATGGCCAGCAAAGGCTGTAATTTGATTTTGCACAGCCGCTCACTTGAGCACACTGCGGCAGCCCTTGCAGAAGTTCGCGCTATGGGAGTTGAAGCTTATGATGTAGCTGCAGAACTTTCGGACCTTTCACAGGTTCAGAAAATGATTGATGAAATCAATGCAAAAGGCAAACCTGTTGATATTCTTTTCAATGATGCTGCTGTACAGATTGCTTACCGCACAGACTATTGGAAAACTCCAGCCGAAGATTATTCAAAGAGTTTTGTAATCAATACAATCGCTCCAATGATGCTCTGCTATGAGTTTATTCCAAAGATGATTGAGCGTGGCTTTGGTCGTGTAATCAATACAACAAGCGGAATCCGTAATGAGCCGGAACAGGCAGGCTACAGCGCAAGTAAAGCAGCCCTGGATAAGGTAACTGCAGACCTTGGCGGAAAGCTTGATGGAACAGATGTCTGCATCAACCTTACAGACCCGGGTTGGTGTCGCACAGACCTTGGTGGCCCGAATGCTCCAAATGATCCTGACAGCGTAATTCCTGGAATTGTAGTTGGCGCATTTATAGACGACAAAAAGAGCGGCCGTAACCTCGGTGCTCAGGAATTCACAGGAATGACACTCGAAGAAGCTGTAAAAAAAGCTGCAGATTTTCCGCAGCTTTTCAAATTCCTTCTGATTCAGCTAATGCCTGGCTGAATCAGTTTTTTTTGTGGAAAGTATTCTAGAGTATATATCGACTCAAATCCTGATTCTGGCTGATGCCTTCGAGCTTTTCGTCTACGTAAGCGGCATCAATCTTGATTGTCTCGCCTTTGTGTTCGTCGGCTTCAAAGTTGATGTCAGCAAGAACCTTTTCCATGATAGTGTGGAGACGGCGAGCACCAATATTTTCTGCGCTGGCGTTAACCTCTTCTGCAATGGTACTCATGCGGTCCAGAGCATCTTCTGTGATGTCGAGTTTCACGCCTTCTGTTTCGAGAAGTGATGTGTACTGCATAATCAGGCTGTTCTTTGGCTCGCTGAGAATGCGTTTGAAATCTTCCTTATGGAGAGACTCAAGTTCAACACGGAGCGGGAAGCGTCCCTGCAATTCCGGAATCAAATCACTTGGAGCGGCTACACTGAAGGCTCCGGCTGCAATAAAGAGAATGTGAGTTGTATCAACTACACCGAACTTTGTATTTACATTGCTACCTTCAACGATTGGAAGAATATCGCGCTGCACACCTTCGCGGCTAACATCCTGTCCGTGGCTTTCGCCGTGAACTGCAATCTTATCAATTTCATCAATAAAGATAATTCCACTCTGCTCTACACGCTTTTTGGCTTCATCAGCAACCTTGTCGTGGTCAACCATTCCGTCCAGAACTTCTTCTGTAAGAATCTTGCGGGCTTCTTTTACTGTAAGAGTACGCTTTTTACCGCGGCCCTGGCCATTCATCATATTGATGATTCCCTGCATGCTGTTCTGAAGATCATCTATACTGCCGCCGGCAATAATTTCCATATTAGGCATTCCCTGTGGACGGTGAACAATCATATCAACTTCACGGTCTTCGAGCTTACCTTCGCGGAGCATCTGGCGGAACTTTTCACGTGTATGATTTTCGCGTTCTTTTTCTGCAGCATCTTCATCAGCCTTCTGCTGGTCTGCAGCAGCCTGATTTGCCTGATTCAAAGCCTCCTGCATATCAGAAGCAACCTTGTTCAAATCAATTGTAATTTCATTAGGATTAGGCTGAGTTAAGAAGCCAAGAGGTTTGATATCCATCTTGCTGTCGTTTGAAGCTTTCTTTTCGTCTTTTTTATCAGTACCAGGAAGAAGGAGATCCAGCAAGCGCTCTTCAACAACGCTCACAGACTTCTCGCGAAGCTGCTCTTCCATCTCGGCCTTAACGTCGTTGTAGCCTACAGCCATAAGGTCGCGGATCATGCTTTCTACATCGCGGCCAACGTAGCCGACCTCGGTGTACTTTGTAGCCTCTACCTTTAAGAAAGGAGCTCCGCAGAGCTTTGCAAGACGCCGGGCAATTTCTGTTTTACCACAGCCGGTTGGTCCAATCATCAAAATATTTTTTGGAGCAACTTCATCGCGGATTTCTTCCGGCAGTTTAAGACGACGGAAGCGGTTACGAAGAGCAACTGCAACGGCACGCTTAGCCTTTTCCTGGCCGATGATATATGAGTCCAGTCTCTCTACAATCTGTTTTGGTGTAAGTTCTGTTTTGTTTTCTTCCATGTTCTATTCCAATGTCTCAACAGTCAAATTCTGATTTGTATAAATACAGATGCTGCCGGCGATATTCAAAGATCTCTCTGCAATCTCCTTAGCGCTCAAATCTGAAGAATCAAGATAAGCGAGGGCCGCAGAATAAGCGTAATTACCACCCGAACCGATTGCAATCGCATCGTGCTCAGGTTCTATAACATTACCGTCGCCGCTGATCAAAAGAATCTGTTTTTTGTCGGCAACAAGGAGCATAGCCTCAAGCTTCTGCAAAGTGCGGTCTGTACGCCAGGCCTTAGCCAGCTCAACTGCAGAGCGCATAATGTCACCGTTATATTCCTTCACCTTAGCTTCAAAGCGGTCCAAAAGAGTAAAAGCGTCAGCTACAGAGCCCGCAAAACCGGTGAGAATCTTTCCATCATAAATCTTTCGAACTTTGCGAGAATTTCCCTTACAAACTGTCTCGCCCAAGGTACACTGGCCTCACCAGCCATGGCAACCTGTCCGTTTCTGCGCACCGCAAGAATAGTGGTGCTTCTGATTTTCGTCTTATTTCCCATAAGTTAAAATATAATGATTTAATGGGCGCTAGGCAAATAAAATTTTACGAATGTGGATGAGCTTTATTATAAGTTTCGATTAATTTTTCAGTAGTAATATGGGTGTAGCGCTGGGTTGTGCTGATTGAACTGTGTCCCAGCATCTCCTGAACCATACGCACATCAGCCCCATTTCCAAGCATAGTTGTTGCAAAGGTATGTCTGAAGGCATGAGGATTAATATGATGATTTGTACCTTCCACGCCGGAATAGCGGTTGAGGATATAGCGAAGGCCGCCAGTCGTAAGCGGGCCACCCTTTTGATTTATAAAAAGCTGGGCAGGCAGCGGATTCACCTTATTTTCCTCCAGCACCTTTTTTCTGTCGGCAAGGTACTCAGCCAGTGCCTTTCTGGCCTCTTGAGCAAAATAAACTTTGCGCTGTTTATTACCTTTTCCTGTAACTACTGCAGAACGTCCGCCATCCATAAAATCACTTAATCTGAGTCCAACAAGTTCACTGGCACGACAACCCGATGAATAAAGCATCAGAAAAATTGCATGGTCGCGGCTGGCCCACAAAAGCTCGTCCTTTACTGGCTCATTGCAAAGCTCGTTTACTTCACTTGTAGTCATAAAGTTTGGAACACGCTTAGGCAGTTTAACAGTCTTCATTTCAAGAGAAGGATTTTTTTCGATATAATTCAGCTTCTTCGCATAAGCAAAAAGAGTACGAACAGCCGCAATAAAACGGTTTACGGTAGCAGCCGATTTTTTTTGTTTAGAAAGCTGGCCTATGCAAAGCATGAGATTTTCGCGAGTAACAGACTTTACATCCAGTTCGGGTGTCAGAAACTCAAGTAACTGCGAAAGGTCATTTCCATAACCAATCACAGTATTTTCCGAAAGTCCCCTGACTGCCGAAAGGTAAAGCAAAAACTCATCTGTCAATTCACGTAAAGTCATACTTTGATTATCGGCAGAAAATGATCAGAGCGGCAGTATTTATACCTTATCCACATCCGCGCAGGCAATTACGTTTATGCCGGTTCCAAGCAGATCGTAAAGCAGGATATCGCCGCGTTTTACCGGGGCTTTGCAGCTGGCTCTACGCACAACTTCCATGCACTGGAGCAGGCTTGCCTTAGGCACTTCACCGGCGGTTTTTACAGGCACTACAGGAAGCACACCTCCCTCTACTTTTATTGTAGTTGTAAGGGTGCGGGTCGGATTCTGCAGTTCCTTTGCGGCATACTGTTCACCACGTTTACAGCCGTTATCTTTTACACCAGTAACTTTTTTGTGACCACTAGCATCAGTTTCAACAGTTACTTCCATTGAGCAGCCCATAGGGCAGATTATGCAGGTAAGCGGGATTTTCTCGATTGTATTTTCCATCATTCTGCTACCTCCTGTGGAAGCTGGATTGAAACTGTAATGTCGCCACCGGCGCTTTTTATCTGATCTGGAGCAAGTTCAACAACCTGCATTTCGCCAGGGCGCACAACCTTTTTACGAACTGATTTCAATACTTCATTGCCGCTCGAAACTTCAAGATAAACATCTTTATAAACATCTGTTACGCGGAACATGATAGAAACATTTCCGTCCTGGACACGAGACTCAATATACTGAGGCACAGTATAGCGCACACGGTTTCCAGGGCGCAGAATGATTTTTTCTCCATTCGCAGTGATTTTTCCCTGAACATATTTAGCAGCATTTTCGCCGGCACGAAGACTTTCTGCCGTTACAAAGTCTACAAGGTCGTGAACATGTACTGTGTTTCCGCAGGCAAAAATACCAGGCACAGAAGACTGCATATGCTCATTTACAACAGGGCCGCTGGTAGCGGAATCAATTGCAATTTTACAGCCGCTGGCAATTTCGTTCTCAGGAATGAGACCAACTGAAAGAAGCAGAGTATCACATTCAATAAACTCTTCGGTTCCGGCAATAGGCTTACGGTTAGAATCAACTGCTGCAACAGTAACTCCTTCCACGCGCTCCTTTCCATGAATCTGAACAATTGTATGACTGAACTTCAATGGAATATTAAAGTTTTCAACACACTGAACAATGTTACGACGCAGACCAGAACTGAAAGGCATAACCTCGCAGACAAGTTTTACCTCGGCGCCCTCGAGTGTGAGACGTCGTGCCATAATCAATCCGATATCACCAGAACCAAGAATTACAACCTTGCGGCCAGGCATATAGCCGTCAATATTTACAAAGCGCTGGGCAGCACCCGCAGTAAAAATACCAGCCGGTCTTGTTCCAGGAATGATAAGCGCACCACGGGTTCTTTCACGACAGCCTGTCGCAAGAATAACAGCCTTGGCGGTAATTTTCATAAGACCGTCTACTGTGTTTATAGCTGTTACGCTGTGACTTTCCTCGCCCTTTTCAACTTCGAGCACCATGGTATCGGTTTTATATTCGATTCCAAGCTGTTCTACTTCATCAGAAAAACGGGCCGCATACTCAGGACCTGTAAGTTCTTCACCAAAATAATGAAGCCCAAAGCCGTTATGAATACACTGAAGCAGGATTCCACCGATTCTTGTATCACGTTCCAAAATTAAAATGCTGTCTGTGCCAGCTTTTTTTGCAGCAATTGCCGCCGCCATTCCAGCAGGGCCGCCGCCTATTACAACAATGTCATATTTCAATTCCATAAATCAGCCCTCCTGCCTATCGTGTCTTGCCTGTCAAAATATATGAGCAACCGCCGTTCTTACGAACATCTGTCATAGGAATGCTAAGCTCCCGGCTCAAAATCTCTGTAACACGAGGCGAACAGAAACCACTCTGACAACGTCCCATACCGGCACGGGTACGGCGCTTAACACCATCCAGATCAACTGCCCCAACCGGAGACTTTATTGCCGCAACAATCTCGCCCTCGGTAATCATTTCACAGCGGCAGATAATTCTTCCGTACAAAGGATTCTCTTCAATCAGCTGGGCACGGCGTTCATCATCAGCATCCTTAAAGGATTCAATTCCCTTACGAACGCCAACAAAATCAGGATTCTTTTCCCAAGCCTGCCCACGGATTTTTTCTATGATATCAACAACATAAATACCTATCGCAGGAGCGGCAGTAAGTCCCGGCGAACAGATTCCGGCAACGTTCACAAAGCCGCGAACCTTAGCATCTTCTTCAATAATAAAATCATTTACAGGAGTACCGTCTGCATTGTAAGCAAGGGCACGTACACCCGCAAAAGAGTTAATGATATTACGACGAGGAATATCCGGAATAGTTTTTCCAGATTTAATGAATACTTCATCCTGTCCTGCCGCAGTTGTTTCTGTTGCAGTCTTGTCGTCACCATCAGCCGCTGTAGGACCAGAAAGAATATTTCCATCTACAGTTGGAGTTACCAGAACGCCCTTACCCATTTTATCCGGAGTCTGGAAAAGTGTATGACTTGCGAGTGAAGCACATTTATTATCAAGCAGATAGTATTCACCACGGCGAGGCTTAATTACAAAGTCTCTTGCACCTGCCATAGCAGAAATCTGATCTGCATAGAGGCCTGCTGCATTTACCACGCACTTTGCCTGAATGTCGCTTTTTCCTGTATGAATGGCAAAGAGCCCATCACCTGTCTTTTCAATTCCATGAACTTCAGTTTCGCGGAAAAGTTTTACACCGTTCATAACTGCATTTTCCGCAAAGGCCCAGGTTGCCATATAAGGGCTCACGATACCTGCAGACTCTGCAAACAGGGCGCCGCAGGCTTCTTCGCTCACGCTTGGTTCAAGCTTATGAAGTTCTTCCCCGTCAATCACGCGCAAAGCCGGCACGCCATTAGCCTGTCCACGCTCATAGAGCTTCTTGATATGCTCCATGTCATCATCATTAAATCCGATAACCAGAGAACCGTTATTCTTATAATCAAAATGCAGAGATTTTGCCAGCTCAGGATACATGGCAGCGCCCTCAACATTAAGTTTTGCCATCAAAGTACCTGGCTTAGCGTCAAAGCCCGCATGAACAATTCCCGAGTTTGCCTTACTTGTTCCGCAGGCTACATCATCAGCTTTTTCAATAATACAAAACTGGCCTTTATATTTAGAGAGTTCCCGCGCAATACAAGCGCCGACAATACCCCCGCCAATTATTGCTACATCATAAATCATTCAACGCCTCCAGCTATTCAGCCCATCCTTTTGCTTTTTCTACAGCCTTCTTCCAGCCAGAATAAAGCCCGTCGCGAGTCTCACTACTCATAGTTGGTTCAAACATTCTCTCAGTCTCTCGACGCTGCAGGATTTCTTCTTTACTCTTCCAGAAGCCTACAGCAAGTCCAGCAAGATAAGCAGCACCAAGCGCAGTAGTTTCAACATTCTTAGGACGACAAACCTTAGTATTCAAAATATCAGCCTGGAACTGCATCATGATATTGCTGACACAGGCTCCGCCATCTACATTCAGTGTATTAATAGGTGTTCCCGAATCAGCAACCATAGTATCAAGAACGTCGCGCACCTCGTAGGCAATTCCTTCAAGTGCAGCACGACAGATATGAGCCTTTTTTACACCACGGGTAAGACCAACAATTGTTCCGCGGGCATACATATCCCAATATGGAGTTCCAAGTCCTACAAAGGCAGGCACAAGATAACAACCGTTGGAATCAGGTACCGATTCCGCAAGACGATCAATCTCCGGCGCAGAAGAAATCAGTTCAACCTCATCACGAAGCCACTTGATTACAGCACCACCAATAAAGACACTACCCTCAAGCGCATACTCAACCTTACCATTCATACCAAGAGCAATCGTAGTCAAAAGCTGTTTGGAAGCAACCGGCTTGTCACCAGTATTCATAAGCATGAAACAGCCCGTGCCGTAAGTATTCTTAGCATCGCCTTTATTAAAACAACCCTGTCCAAAAAGAGCCGCCTGCTGGTCCCCTACTGCCGAAGCAAGAGGAACACTAAAGCCGCAGATTTCAGAATCAGTTTCGCAGTAAACGCAGGAAGAATCGCGCACCTCAGGTAAAAGACAACGAGGAATTCCAAGCAAGTTCAAAAGCTCATCATCCCAATCAAGCTTATAAATATTAAAAAGCATAGTACGGCTGGCATTAGTATAGTCAGTTACATGACAGCAACCGCCGCTAAGTTTCCAGATAAGCCAGGTATCAATAGTTCCCGCAAGGAGTTCTCCGCGCTCTGCACGCTCACGAACGCCCGCAACATTATCTAAAATCCATTTGATTTTTGTACCAGAAAAATATGCATCAATTAAAAGACCAGTCTTCGACCGGATTTTCTCTGTCCAGCCATCTTTCATAAGACTTTCGCAATAATCAGCTGTACGTCTGCACTGCCACACAACAGCATTGTAAACAGGCTTACCGGTCTTTTTATCCCAGATTACAACTGTCTCTCGCTGATTGGTAATTCCAATTGCGGCAATCTCATCGTGTCTGATTTCTTTTTCGATTAAAAGACTCTGGAGAACTTTAAGCTGGCACTTAAAAATCTCCTCGGCATCATGCTCTACCCAGCCCGGTTTAGGATAAATCTGAGTAAACTCGCGCTGCTTAGAACCAAGCGGCTGCCCATTACCATCATAAACCACAGCACGGCAAGAAGTCGTACCCTCATCCAGCGAAATCACATATTTTTTCTTATTTTCCATACTTCATATGATAGCATTACTATCACTAGAAAGCAAATAAAAAACGACGTGCTGTAAAACACGTCGTTCTGTTTCATTTATTTCGATTTTAAGCTTTACTCGTCACCCTCTGCAGGCATAACCGCAGCTTCCTCTCCACTAGTATGGAGATAGTCGCAGTCTGGATTAATACAAGACTTATAAGCACCGTTCTTCTTGTCGAACTTTTCAACAAGGAACCAGCCGCACTTTGGACAGTACTGGTCAATTGGCTTAAAGTGACTGATAAAGGTACAGGTTGGATAATTTGTACAACCGTAGAAAGCCTTTCCGCGCCCCTTTGTCTTGCGCTCAACGATTTCACCATCTCCGCAAACAGGACACTTAGCAAGTGGAATAGACTTTGTATTATGACACTCTGGGAATCCTGAACATGCAAGGAAGAAGCCGAAGCGACCGAGTTTCTTTACCATTGGCTTACCACAAAGCTCACAAACCTTGTCAGTTTCTTCATCAAGGAAGCCCTTAATACTTTCCTGATGCTCCATTACATTATCAACAGTCTCTTTGAATGGACCATAGAAATCAGAAATAATATCGTTCCAAACAAGCTCGTCTTCTTCTACCTGGTCGAGTTCGTTTTCTACCTTGGCAGTAAACTCTTCGTTAATAACAGCAGGGAAAGATTCAACGAGAATCTTATTAATCATCTTACCAAGCTGAGTTGGAACCAACTGTTTGTTACTTCTAGTTACATAGTAGCGGTCGAGCAATACAGAAATGATTGTTGCATAAGTTGATGGACGACCGATTCCCTTTTCCTCGAGCATACGAACAATTGAAGCATCTGTGTAACGTGCTGGTCCCTGTGTAAAGTGCTGTTCTGGATGGAAGTTATCTACAGTAAGAACCTCGCCCTCTTTCATAGCAGGAAGGCTCGAAGATTTTTCCTCTTTAGAAGAAAGCAGCTTGATTACCTGATAAAAGCCCTTTTCAGAAACTTTACTAGCAGCAACGCGGAAGAGAGCATCTCCTGCTTCAATTTCAACTGAAGTAGTAACCATCTTTGCATTGTTCATCTGACTTGATACAAAGCGCTCCCAGATAATTGAGTACAAACGGAACTGATCATGTGAAAGATATTCTTTTACACTCTCTGGAGTATATGATGTATATGTTGGACGGATACCTTCATGGGCGTCCTGTGCAGATTTTCCAACGGCATAATGGATTGGTTCTGGAGGCAATTCTGCAGGATGATTTTTTGAAAGCCATTCACGAACATCAGCCAAAGCTGTTTCTGAAATACGTACAGAGTCTGTACGCATGTAAGTAATAAGACCGACATGATTTTCGCCAATCTGAATACCTTCGTAAAGCTGCTGTGCAATCTGCATAGTCTTGCGGGAAGTAAAGCCAAGTTTGTTTGCTGCAGCCTGCTGGAGTTTTGAAGTTGTAAAAGGTGGCTTAGGGCGAACAGTTTTTTCAGTCTTCTTTATTGAAGAAACCTTGCTTTCAGAATTTTTGATAGTTTCAATGATATCGTTTACGGCAGCCTCGCTCTTAAGCTCTGGCGCCTCACCCTTATACTTTACGAGCTGCGCAGTAAAATTAGACTTACCCTTAATGAAGTCTGCATCAAGCGACCAGTACTCTTCCGGCAAAAAGTCTTCTACTTCCTTTTCGCGCTCACAGATAAGGCGCAATGCTACCGACTGTACACGTCCTGCAGAAAGACCATTCTTTACCTTTACCCACAAAAGCGGACTCAAGTTATAACCAACAAGACGGTCAAGAACACGGCGAGCCTTCTGAGCATTTACCTTAGCTTCTACAATTTCGCCAGGGTGCTTTACAGCCTCTGTAATTGCAGTTGGAGTAATTTCGTTGAATACGATTCGGCTGATTTTAGCGTCAGTCTTATCGCGTAATGCACGGTTCAAGTGCCAGGCAATTGCCTCACCTTCGCGGTCGTTATCGGATGCAAGAAGGACAGCTTCTGATTTCTTTGCTTCCTTCTGGAGTTCTTTAAGTAATTTCGCCTTTCCGCGAACCGTAATGTATTCTGGCTGGAATCCATTTTCAATATCGATTGCCATGCGCGACTTAGGCAGGTCTATAAGGTGTCCAACCGAAGCACGAACCACATAACCAGGTCCAAGGTACTTCTCGATTGTGTGTGCCTTTGTCGGAGACTCTACGATAACAAGAGTCTGCGGAGTTTTTGTCTTCTTAGCCATTTCAAAATCCCTTCCAAAAAAATGTCTTTAAGTTTTATGTAAAAAGCTCCCCCTGAAGAGGAACCTGACTGTGCAGTCCCGGCATTTCGGCCAACGCTACACAGAAATCTTTATAATCTTTAATTACCGGAGCTCCTTCTTTCAAAAAGCGTTCCGGACAATTTTCCATTTTGAACTTGCTCACACGTCCTGTGGCATGTTTTTTTTCCAGATCGGACTTTACCACCTGTGAGATTTTCTCAGCAGCCTCTCCAAAGGCCACTTCATGAAAAAACACATCACGTCCGTCTTCAAGAGCGAAGTCCGCAGTAATCAAAGCCCCGCTTCCGTTTGGTGCTTCAATCACAACCGTGGCAGGAGCCATACCTGCTACAATACGGTTTCGGGCAACAAACTGCCATTTATTAGTTGGCATACCCGGTGCATATTCACTTATAATACACCCACCGCTTTGTAAAATCTGCGCTGCAAGTTTTTTATTTGTGTATGGCACAATATTATCTATGGCACTCGGCAAAACTGCTATTGTATGCCCAAGTGGATATTCAGTGCCTTCACAACTGTTTTTCTCACACCAATCATAATACGCATCAAGCGCACCAAGGTGAGCATAAGAATCAGCCCCAGCGGCCAGCCCGCTGATAACATTACAACCGTTATTAGCCGCTTCATAAGCAAAAGCTCTTGCTGCTGTTCTACCGGCAGTGCTTAGTCTCCGCGTTCCCACGACAGAAACACATTGGCCAGTAAGCAGTTTTTCATTCCCTCGTACAAAAAGTAGAAACGGCGGATCTGCAATCTGCCGCAACGACTCGGGATAGCGAATATCATCATGTAAAATTACTTTTATTCCAAGCCTTTCACACTGATATGCCGCTGCTTTAGCCATACGAAGACCTTCAGAACCATTCCAGACGGCACGAGGCTTTACGTCGCATTGCGCAAATTTAAATATTTCTTCTATAGACTGTAATGCAAGGAAGTGAGGACTGTCAAGATTTTTTATCAAATTTATTTTCTGATTAAAGTCTAAAAATGAAATTCCCGCTACAAAAATACTTAAAATAAGGCTTTCGCCTTTAGTTTCAGTTAGAGTAAGCTGCATCTAAAACTGTTTTTTTGTTCTCCTCTGCGGTTGCTTTTTTCTCGGCGGATTTTGTGGTGTTTATTATTTTATCATACATTTGGGCAGATTTGTCAAATTCAAAATTAGAATAATATGCGCGAGCCAGAACAAACATGGCATCAATGTTTTTTGTATCGATTGTAAGAGATTTTTCTAGATAAGGAATGGCCTTTGCAGGTTCATCAAGTTCGAAAACATAAAGTACACCAAGACCATAAAGGGCACGCACATAGCGGTCTTCAATTTCAACTGCACGAAGATAAGCTTCTTCTGCAAGCTTAAGGTAGTTATATTTTACTTCGGTGCTTCCACTGCCACCAAAGTCCATGGCTGCATGCGACATATAACCAGCACACACACCAACATAATAATATAGATTCTGATTATTAGGATAATACTGCAAGGCTTCCTGGAAACACTTCAAAGCTTCCCCATACATTTTCTGATCAAGATAGCGGGTTCCAAGAATTTTATACCAGATTCCAATCTGACTCTGTGCCAGCTGAATATCTGCAACACGTTTCTGATATTTTTCAATTGCGTCTTTAAGTTCTTCCACAGTTGTAGGGCTTTCTACACCCTCCTCAAGATGCTGCTGACGGATTATCTGTTTATTCGAAACACGGCAAGAAGTAAGACAAACTGTAATTAAGATAAATAAAGGCACAATTTTTTTCATATCAGAAATCTCCTTTTTTATTCCATCGAAAAATACTTTTCGTGCGCATCTTCAAGCTGCTTATCGGTAACGTGGGTGTAAATCGTAGTTGTACTCAAATCACTGTGACCAAGCAACTCCTGTACCGAACGTAAATCTGCACCACCCGCAAGAAGGTGTGTTGCAAACGAATGCCGCAGGGTATGAACCTTTGCGTCTATCCCGCTCAAGGCTTCGAGTTCCTTAAAACGCTTCCAGACTCCTTTACGCGAAATAGGCTCGCCGCGATAGTTTACAAAAAACTCTGCAACATTGCGGCCCTTTACAAGTTCCGGCCTCACTTCGTTCAGATAAACAAGCATCTTTTCCAATGCCCGCTCTCCAAACGGAACAAGTCTTTCCTTATCACCTTTGCCGTGCACCAGAATCAGTCTTTCATCTAAATGCACATTGGCAATCTTTAAGGTACAAGCTTCGCTGATACGCAGACCACACGAATAAATCAGTTCAAAAAGTGCATCGTCACGTTTTCCACTCGCAGTAGAAGTATCAATACAACCAAGCAAAGCATCTATCTGTTCAATAGAAAGCACCTTTGGCAAATGACGTGCGGTTTTAGGCTTATCAAGAGAAAGTGCAACATTTTCTTCCCACATTCCCTTGCGTACAAGATAGTCACCCAAAGCCCTTATGCCAGAAATATCCTTTGCAATAGTTAGCTCCGAGCAGCCATTTTCCTGCCTGTTTATAAGATAATACAATAAATTCTGAACGGAAACATCTTTAAGCTTGATTCTTTGAGTTACAAGCCAGTTCAGAAATTCCTCTGCAGAAATCTTATAAGTTATTGCAGTCTGCTCTGAATCACGTTTTACCAGAATTAAATCCGAATAAAACTGATTCAGCAAAATCTCAATTGTCATTAGTCATCCAAACGGATAGTTCTACTATAGTCGCTCTTATTCCAGATAGCTGGTTTAGATAAATCAGTTTGATCGACAACAAATCCAGTTGGTGGAACAAAACTTCCAGGAGTTGAGCCAGCTGTTTTATCATCAGCAAAAATTCCAGCTGCAAGAGTTCCCTTCTTTTCAGTTGAATCTGCAGGTTTTGTCATACTATGAGAAGCAACAAATTCTCCACCCAAAGATGAACCACTTGCTGTATTTGTATGAAGAAGCTGATTCATTTCTGAAAGTCCTACAACATCATTTGGCAAAGTCTTTGGCTCTGGCTTTTCTTCAGGAACAACTTCAGGCTGTTCAATTGCAATTTTTCCAGAATCTTCAAATCCAGTTGCAATTACAGTTACGCTGATTTTTCCTTCGAGTTCTGGCTGAGTAACCTGTCCCCAGAACATATTGTAGTTTTCATCAGCTGATGCAGAAACAATCTTACAGATTTCGCCAACTTCGCTAAGAGTAATTTCTTCAGAAGCACAGATGTTTACAAGAAGGTTCTTAGCACCGTCAATCTTCGAATTCTCAAGCATTGGATTATGAATAGCGTTATAAGCAGCATCTGTTGCACGGTTTTCGCCTTCACCAATACCAATTCCAAAGATTGCATTACCCTGACCTGCCATTGCGTTACGAACATCAGCAAAGTCGGTATTAACATCACCAGGGTTTGTAATAATATTCGAAATACCTTCAACACCCTGACACAAAACTTCGTCAGCCTTTTTGAAGGATTCTTTTACAGTAAGGTTTTTATCAATATTTTTGAAAAGCTGTTCGTTAGGGATAACGATAAGTGAGTCTACCTGTTCATGAAGTTTTTTCAGACCTTCCTTAGCCTGACGCATACGTACATTTCCTTCAAATTCAAAAGGAGTTGTAACAACAGCTACAGTAAGGCATCCGAGTTCTTTAGCAATTCTTGCAACAACAGGAGCAGAACCAGTTCCTGTTCCCCCACCCATACCGGCAGTAATAAATACCATATCGGCACCGCGGAGTTCATTTGTAATAAGTTCTTTGTCTTCTTCTGCAGCCTGCTCACCTACTTCTGGTTTACCGCCTGCACCAAGACCTTTTGTAACTTTCTGACCAATAGCAAGCTTAGTCTTAGCGCGTGAACGGCCAAGTGCCTGCAAGTCAGTATTCAAAACGATGAAGTCTACATTACTGAGTTCGCGGAAAATCATTCTGTTTACGGCGTTAGAACCACCGCCACCACAGCCAACAACTTTAATTACAGTTGGACTGCAGCCAGAAACTTCCGATTCATAATCTGTTTCGTCGTCTACAATTGAAATGCCAAGATTTCCCATATTTCCTCCCACTCAAACGCTTCCCCAAGCGTACACTAAAATAACGATTTAAAAATTTTCTTAAGAACGCTCTCTCCGCCCTTCTGCTTTTCTTTTTTAGCAGAATGAACTTTTCCGCGGCGACCTTTATCTTTACCGCTTGCAAGAGATTTATTTGCAAGCACAAGACCAATTACTGTAGCAAAATCAGGTCTGCGGTAATCTTCTTCAATACCACCAAGACTTTCCGGAACACCAAGTCTTACTGATGTTGTATGGAAAACCTTCTGTGCAAGGTCAATTACACCTTCCATCATTGCACCACCACCGGTAAGAATAATATTTCCTGAAAGTTCTTTGATTGAATCTCCAATATTTTTTCGTAAAGCAGCCTTTACAAGTGTAAAAATCTGCTCAACACGAGCCTGAATAATCTGAGTAAGCTGAGAACGCTTCATTACCTCTGGAGCACGTCCGCCAACACCTGGCAAAACTACATCCAGATCATTTTCCGGAGTAATTCCCTCTGCCCAGCAGCA
The DNA here is from genome assembly GCA_902789325.1 of uncultured Spirochaetaceae bacterium. GTDB lineage: Bacteria > Spirochaetota > Spirochaetia > Treponematales > Treponemataceae > Treponema_D. The sequence goes on along the minus strand of CADANN010000004.1, from coordinate 231,080 downwards.
TCCACTCTGAAGCTTTATTTCTTCTGCCGCAGCAGTAGAAATACCTGCAACAACAGAAATGTCGTTTGTAACAAGGTTTCCACCAACAGGAATAGAAAAAGTTCCGATTGGAGCACCTTTTACAAGCAGTAAAACATCTGTAGTACCAGCGCCCATATCAATCAAAATTGAGCCAAGCTCCATTTCATCCTGATGACAAACTGACTGAGTCTGTGCAAGAGTCTTAAGCATAACCCCATCCAGAATATAATCTGAACGGGAAATACAAGAGCGGATATTCTGAATGATTGTTTTTGCAGCAGTTACAATATGAACGTCTGCCTCAAGTTTTGTTCCAATACGGTGAATAGGATCTTGAATTCCACCAATTCCATCTACAATATAATTCTGTGGAATTACGTGAAGTTTTTCGCGGTCATCGGGAACTTTGATTGCAGTTGCACATTCAATAACACGCTCAACATCAGAACGAGAAATTTCTTTTGTTGATTTATTTGCACTTGAAACAGGAACTGCTCCACGTGAATTCTGGCTTTCAATCTGAGAACCGCCAATTGCAGTTATAACAGATTCAACGGTTGTACCCGCATTCTGCTCGGCGGCGTCTATTGTCTCTTTAATGGCATTTTTTGCATCTTCAATATTTACTATTACACCGTTTCTAAGTCCGGCTGATTTTCGTGATGCAGTTCCAGCTATGCGGATGTTTCCAGTATCAGGATCCAACTCTCCTATAGCTACGCGAATCATACTTGTTCCAATATCAAGTCCGACTACTTTTCCTTCTGCCATTTTCTAAATAACCTCTGAACTATCTTGTGATGTAGGAAATTGAACCATAACGCATATCAATAGCGGCAACGTTATCTTTTCCAACCTGAGTAACTACATCAAGCACTACTAGCATATACTTTAATGCGTCTTCATTCAAGGCTCGGTCGGTAAGAACTTTCACTTTTGACTGTGCAGGAATAAGAGCAAGTTCATAATTTCCAGAATCCTTTGGAAGTACACAGATTTCAGAAAGACTTGCAAAATAATGCTGGGGAAGCTCGCTGATTTTTGAAATCTGATCAATGAGAGGTCTGTATTTTGAAGGAATTCTCATTCCCTTAGACATATATTCTACAGGAAGTCCTGAAACTATAGGAAGCAAATCTTCATTTGAAGGTGCTTTTTTTCCAGGAAACAAAACTCCATTTTTATCAATCTGAACAGGAGATGTACTTCCATTTTCTACAACAAAAGTAACAGCAACTGGCTCGCGTTCTGCAACATTTACATAGATTTTATCAGGAAATTTCTTTTCAACAACAACATGGTCAATTCCCGCTTCTGATGAAAGAATTGAAACAGCCTGATCTACATCAAAATTAAACCAGCTTGTAGCATTCATTGGCAAAAGAAGTCTTGCAATCTCTTCTGCAGAATACTCTTTCTGTCCGGTTACAGTAACCTTTGGACTTGAAAAGCTAGGCATAATGTACTTGTAAATAACAAGTTCACACAGAAGTGCAAAACAGAGGACGCAAAAAATCACCTTAATAAATTTGACTTTGCGTTCGGTTTTACCATCTGAGGCTCCATCGAATTCTTCAGAAAGAAAATAATCCTTCTCAAGATAATCATCTGCAACTAACAAACTCACATCACTCATTTTTCCTATCCACCTTTTTATAAGTACGAAAGTGACTCTATATTAATGTCGTCACTTTCAACAATTTTTTCATCTATTTTTTCGCAGCGTGAAGCATTAACAATAAAGCCGCACATTGCGAGAGTTACAATAATTGAAGTTCCTCCAAGTGAGAAGAACGGAAGGTTAATTCCTGTTGTAGGAAGTAAACCACAAACAACCATAGTGTTTACAACTGACTGAATTACAATTGCAGAAACACAACCGAAGGTTGAAAGAGCTGAAAATTTATCTGGATTTTCAAAAGCTGCTTTATACCCTCTGTAAGCAAAGAAAATCAAAAGTACAAAATAAAGAACTACACCAATATAGCCCATAGCTTCAGCCCAGCCGGCGAAAATGTAGTCAGCCTGAACTTCTGGAATACTATTGATTTTTGAAAGACCGCTTCCAATTCCGCTTCCCCATACTCCACCGGCACTGATTGCACGTTTAGCATTAAGACTCTGATAGTTGATTGTAGAGCCAAACTCATCAGGGCTAATCCAACCGATCAAACGCTGAAGTCTGTAAGGATTCAACGTAATCATAAGAAATGCTGCAGGGATTGCAAGAAGTGCAAACGGGAAAATCCATACAAGTTTTGCACCTGATACAAAGAACAAAAGAATTCCAATCAACAAGATGAATACACCAGATGAAAAATCCTTTTGTGCAAAAACAACTCCGGCAAAAAGAATAAAAATGATTACACAAGGGAATACAGTTTTTCCTTCCGGATCCAAAAGTTTATCCTGCTTATCAAAATAATTAGCAAGGAAAAGAACAAGTGCAAACTTAACAAGCTCCGAAGGCTGGAAAGTAAAATTACCAGGCATACGAATCCAGCGGCGTGCACCATTCTTTGTAATTGAAATACCAGGTATAAAAGTAAGCAGGCACAAAATAAAAGTTACAATTACAATGATACCTACAAAGTTTCTGATATATTTCATATCAGTAAACATAAAACCTGCAAATAAAACAAATCCTACTGCAGAACACAAAAGCTGACGTTTTACAAAATAAATCGGATCTCCGAATGCTCTCATTGCAAAGTTCTGAGAACAGATATAGAGAGTAAAAATCCCAAGTCCCCACAGAAGAAGAACAGAGCCAAGCAGCCAGATGTCAATTTTGTTATAGTTCTGCGAAGGTTTATTCGCGTAAAATGTAAACTGATTCATTCTTAGCAAACCTCCCCTTCAGTTCCGCAAAGAAGAGGTACAAGTTTTTCAAGCTGCATAGAATGAGAACCTTTTAATAAAATTACATCGTTTTCGCCAGCAAGCAAATTAATATCACCAGCTATTTTTTCAAAGTTAGTATCTGATGAATAATCAAACCATTTTGCATTGATTTTATCATCAGCAGCAAAAACTGCATCATAAGCAGCCTTCATTTCAGGACCAACAAGATATACAAGCTCTGGTTTTACTTCACTAATACGATTTCCAATTGCTTTGTGAGATGTCTTTGATTCAGCGCCAAGCTCTTTCATATCTGCAAGAACAAAAATCTTTTTGCCAACGTTTTTGAGCTCGCCACAGAAATCAATTACCTTCATCATTGAATCAAGATTTGCATTGTAGCAGTCTTTTATAAGGATTGATTTTTTACCGCTGCGCAAGGTAGCCTCGCAAACTTCCATACGGCCAGAAAGTGTTGCTACATTTTCAAGTCCTTTCTTTATATCAGCTGCAGGAATGCCAATTTCCTTAGCACAGGCAATTACACTCAAAGCATTCAGATAATTATATTTTCCAGAAAGTGGAAGATGAACTGGAAGACCGTCAAGTTCAAAGTCTGTTCCAAAAAGTCCTTTATCTTCAATAAAATGTACGCCACTTACAGACTCTGGAACATCAAAACCAAACTTTACAACCTTACCACGAAGGCCTTCTGTACAAAAATCTGCAAAATCATCAGCTGCACCAACAATGGCTGCACCATCAGAAGGAATATAAGCAAGAGACTTACGTTTTTCCAAAGCAATATTTTCGCGACTTCCAAGAATACCAATATGAGCAGTTCCGATATTTGTGATAATTCCGTATCGTGACTTAAGAACCTTAGAAATTTCACCAATTTCGTTTACACGGTTCATTCCCATTTCAAAGATTCCGATTTTTTCATCACCACGAATCTTGAATACAGAAAGAGGAAGCCCTGTTTCAGAATTCAGATTACCATAAGTATAAGCTACACCTGCATCACCAAAATGAGCCTTAGCAACGCTGACCATAAGCTCTTTTGTAGTAGTCTTTCCACTTGAACCGGTAATGCTTACAAGAATCATGTTGCGGCATTTTTTAGTTACATAAGCTTCAGCAGCATCCTGAAGTGCATGCAAAGTGTTTTCAACTAAAACAAAGCAAACCTTAGAATTTGAAGCTGCAAGTTCATCGTAAAAAGCTGCCTTTTCCTGATATTCAGTCTTGTTAATCAAAACAACAGAAGCCTTCTTTCCATCTTTTAGAACATCTGGAATATATTTATGTCCGTTCTGGAACTCACCCATAAGAGGCACAAACATACAAGGCTTATCGGCAGAAACATTGCGGCTGTCTGTCTGAACGTCGTTAAATAAACATTCAGCACTGCCAATCTGAGTGCCTTTTACTGCAGCTAAAAGTTCTTCTTTTGTAAGCAGACTTTCCATTATTTTTTCTCTCCCGTCATTTCAACTCTCACGATATCTTCTGTTTCAGCCTTGTGCATTCCAAGCTCTTCAACCGCAATCTTTTCTATTCTATCTGCACTTGAAAGCACTGCAATATCGCTTACTAACTTTTTGTTCTCTTCAATAAGACGTTCCTGTTTACGTTCAAGCTCCTTAATTTCAGAAGTAAGAGCTGTATAACGTCGTGCCTGAGCTGCATACAAGCAAAGCACAGCTGGAATGGCAAGCACAAATACGCAGAAGAAAAATTTAACTATAAAATCCTTAATACCACGTTTCATAAACTAAAAACCTACCACTCCATCTAAATGATATTCTGTATCATCCTTAATTTTTCTGATAACTCTTAACTTTGCACTGCGAGAAGGTGAATTAGATTTAACCTCCTCTTCAGTTGGTGCAACTGGCTTACGTGTAATAAGCTCAGCACACTGCTGGCCGCCACAACGACAGATTGCAACTTCTGGCGGGCACACACACTGCTTACCAAGATTACGGAAGTAATTCTTAACAATGCGATCTTCCAAAGAATGGAAAGTAATAACTCCCATTTTTCCGCCCTCTTTAAGACATCCAAATGCATTATGAAGTGCAAGAGGCAGACGCTTAAGTTCGCCATTTACAGCAATACGCAAAGCCTGGAAAGTACGTGTTGCCGGATGAATATTTCCATAGCGGTAATTTGCAGGAACAGCATTCCAGATAATTTCTGCAAGAGCCTTAGATGATTCAATACGACCACCGTTACGAGCTTCTACAATTGCACGGGCAATACGACGGCTGAGCTTTTCCTCACCATACAGATAGATCAAATCAGCAAGCTTTTCTTCTGGCAAATCATTTACTAAATCAGCAGCAGACTCACCTTCTGAAGAATTAAGTCTCATATCAAGTTTTTCATCATAACGGAATGAAAAACCGCGTTCAGATTTTTCGTAGTGGAAAACAGAAATCCCCAAATCAAAAAGGATGATATTTGGGCGTTCATATTCAGATGGGTAATTTGCGTAGAAGTCCTGGAACCAGCCGTTATAAAAATGAACACGCTCTCCAAACTCCGCAAGACGTTCTTTTGCACGAGCCTGAATCACCTTATCAGCATCAAGACCGATAACTGAAAGAGACGGATATTTTTTCAAGAAATTATAAGTATGGCCGCCCTCTCCAAGCGTAGAATCAATCATCAATGCCTTATCAGCATATGATTCGCCCAAAGGAGAAAGATATTCCAGACACTCATTTAATAAAACCGGAGTGTGTACGATTTCCACTTTTTAATCCCCACCTAATTTTAAAAAAGTTTTAGAAATTAATGTCGTTGAATTCCTCTGCAGCGTCACGGAAAGAATCCTCAGTTTCTGCAAGATAATCCTTATAAGTCTGCGCATCCCAAAGTTCCATGTACTTTGCAATTCCAAGAACGACACAATCCTTAGAAAGATTCGCATACTCTCGCAGGCTCTGGGGAATAGAAAGCCTTCCGTTCTTGTCAAATTCTACCGGCTGAGCTGGCGCGATAAAATGACGAACAACATTCAGGCTTCGGCTTTTCATCATAGATGCATTGCTCATAAGTTTAGTCTGAAAAGCTTCCCACTCTTCAGTAGTAAAAAGCCATAAGCAGCGATCTAAACCTTTGGTAACCATAACTACGTTTTGATTTACAGCCGTTCTCAATTTTACAGGAAACGAGACACGACCTTTGTCATCAATCGTATTATTGTATTCACCAGTTAACAGATTCATACCCACTTACATCCACTTTTTACCACTTTTTCCCACTTGAGTACCATTTTATACCAAAATTCCCTAAAGTCAATGTATTTTTTCACCGATAATATAAAAAATTTTTATGATTTTTCGATTTTACACATACGGTTAAATACTATACTTTTTATTAGGCCATATATGGTGTTTTCCACATTAAACGAAAGCAATCTACACAATTCTCTTAAAATTCTATATCAGGAAATTTATGAAGGCAAAATCGAAGTTGAACAGGATGGACACGTTTATGATATCGTGACAAAAAATGGGAATGTAATTGAAATTCAGACAAAAAACCTGGCAAAACTTCTTCCAAAAATTCTGGACACTATAGAAAAAGGTCATAATGTAAAGCTGGTACATCCAATTCCAGTAATTAATAGAATTGAACTAAAAGATGAAGATGGAAATATAATTTCGAAAAGAAAAAGTCCAAAGAAAGGTTGTGTTTACGATATTTTTCGAGAACTCACAGGCATATATACACTGATGACAAATCCACACTTTTCTCTGGAAGTTGTAGAAATAGAAATGACAGAAGAAAGAGTTCGCACAACTGAACCCGTTCAATCCCAAAATGGCCGCCGCCGGTTCCGACGTAACTGGCTGAAAACCGGAAAAAGACTCGATACAATTATAAACACAAGACGTTTTTCAAAACCACAAGATTATTTAACGTTACTCCCACAACTCCCCTCACCTTTCTGTGCTAATGACTTAAAAAAAGCCATAAGCTCACAAAAGGAACTTCCAGCCAGAGCAGCCAGTAATGCCCATCTTATTATCTGGGTACTAACCCACGCAGGATTACTTGAATTTATAGAAACAAAAGGTCGAAGCAAGTATTATAAAATAACTTCGTTATCCCCAAACACTGTTTGTTAACAAAAAAAGACCGCTCCACAAGGAAACGGTCTTTCTTTTGCATGATTAAAAGTATTTACTACCAGTTATCAGCCATATCGTCTTCGTCATGATTTTCCATATCATAAAGATCTGTTACACAGCGAAGATCATCAAGGTACATATAGTATGTACCACGAGCCTGAACTGGGTTACAGTCTACACGGAAACCAATAATCTTAAGACCAGGTTTGTCACCATAATATGCGCTGCTCTGAACAATACCATGTTCTCCATCTGGACTAGGTGGAACTACACAAATAAGCTTTTTCCAACCAGAGAAACCAAGGCTTCCCATATAAAGTTCAAAGTTACGTCCGAAGTAGTCCTGTACGAGGAGGTATAATTCATGATCCTGGTTACGTCCACAAACCCATACAGAAACAGTTTTTGTTGTTCCTTCAATAGCAAGTGGGCGACCTGATTTAATTGTAAATGAGTTCTTACCACGGCGGAAGAAGTCAACTCTTACACCAAGAACCTGTGTATCTTCATCTTCTTTTCCTTCATCTTCTGGAAGTGGATCCTTCATAGCAGGATTTCCAGCGAAAAGACGACCTGTAATTACACCATCATCTGCAGACATATGAACATTCCATGAACCTTCACGTTCAAACTTATCTACAGAAACTTCACGCAATGCAGATTCAGCTGAATCAGCACCAACATTTTCAGGATTTGGCTCCTGACGGCTTGAGTTCTGTGCAAAAACCAAACCAGCAGCAAGTACAGCAAGAATACTAAAAGTTACAAGTTTTTTCATTTTGCATCTCCTACTTCATCTGAATCAGAACTATCGCCGAAATCAACATCATTCAATTCATATCCATCATAAATAAGAGAAAGTGAATTAGATGTGTATTTAATCTGATCAAAATAAACTACAAAATTATCAACATATTCCTCAGCATCAGAACGGATTCTGAAACCTATGAAAGTAAGGTTTTCAGGACCAGAACGGAGATGTGAACTCTGCTGAATCCAACCAGGAATATTTACAATAATATTTTTCCAACCATGGAATGCAAGACTTCCTGCAGGAAGTACTTTTACTGTTCCGAGAGCATCGCGAACCATTACTTCAAGATAATAGTTATAACCAGCACCCCAGATCCAGAAATCCATCTGTGAAACTACACCAACAAAAGGAATTTCAAAAGCCTTTCCATCAGCAGTAGGATAAACTTCGAACCAGTTGTCTCCCTTGCGTTTAAAAGCGGTTTTTACACCGAATACTTTGAATTCCTTATCTTCACCTTTATGGAGCTGTTTCAAAGAATTTGGAACGCCCTCAAAATAACCGGTTTTAGGATATCCATCTGCAATAAAGCGGCTTGAACCAACTTCCCAATCCCAGCTGTATTGCTTACCGTTGTACATATAATTCTGCGAACCGGCAGAATCAAAATCATCCAATACGAATGTCTCAATGCTGCGTGAATTAGGCTGGGCAAAGGCCGGCAACCCGATTACAAACAGACATGCAAGACCAACAAGAACTTTAAGTTCCCTTTTCATGCAAAACTCCTTGAAACTTTTATCAGACCGATAAAAAGATTTATACTCTTAGATTATCGGCAACGCAAGTCAATTTTATAACTCTTTCAATTATATTTCCTATATTATTCTTTGTCAAACGATTTTAACTAGGTTATAGGTGTTAGGTTTCAGGTTCCAGGTGGGAGGAGCCCTCTCCCAACGGGGGACACCCCCGTAACGCCCCCGAAACATAAAAAAAAGGGATGACCATAAAATTTTGTCATCCCTTCTAAATTTTAATCAATTATTCTTGAATTGATTAATCAACTTTTGATAGATAATACCTTTCAGATGAAGAATTTAATTCTATTTCATCTTCTCCAATGAGAGACTTTGTTGCATCATCTACAGCTAGTACTTTAAGTGTAAATGCTCCTTCATTCCAAGATTTTGTATAAGAAAGAGTAATTATTGTATCTCCTTTCCGTTCCTTAGCCTTAATCTGGCTGTCACTAAAATCTGTTACATCATAATGAGTATAAGTTACATGGTTATTTTCTTCCATTTTTCCTATTCTAACGTCTTCTGCGTCATCAATGGAAACAAGAACATACCACCCCTTAAAACATTGAAAATATACATATTCAAGGCTTGTATTCTCTGGATAATATGTTTCAAAGTCAGTTTTGTCATCATCGATACTTGCTTTGTAGGTATATAATTTCTCATATCTTTTTTTCAAAGATTTTACTTGTACATCGCCCATCTGATTAAACATCTTTACTTCATAGTTATAATATGCGCGCAGAATAGTTTCATCACTGGCATTTTCAGCTACTCCAAAAAGCTCAGACCAGCCATCTATTGATTTCACCATTTCAAGTGCATCATCCCAATGCTCTCTAGGAAAAGCTTCTTCAAAAGCAGGAATCTTAGTAAGCTGAGATAGAGCTTCATCATAAGACATTAGTACATATTCTTTAGATGAATTTCTTTGTTGAATCTTATTAACTCTGGCAGTTAACAATCCAGTCTCTTCATTATATGAATATTCAAGCTCAGCTTCTGCAACAAAATCATTATCATTATACTTCGCATATTGTGTTAATTTTCCATCATCAGAAAATACCCATTTATCATAGTCACTTGTGTAAGTATTTCCCTTAAAAGGGTCTTCACCAACAGTCTCTGGTAACGATGGCTTATTATAATCACCGTATTCATTTTTAGAATCAGAATTAGACTGGTCGCAAGACATCAAAAACAAGGCTGTTGTTACAGCAGCCACAGTTAATAAAAGTTTTTTCATTTTTTTTTACCTCTTTTTATGATTTTTTTATTAATTATATACTAAAATCGATAAAAAACAATCTATTGAACAATTCAATATTTTTATTTATTATTTACATCAAAGAAATCTCAGGCGTTGTTCGTCTGAAAAAAGGATGTTAATTATGGCTAACATTATCAGTTACAAAGAACTCGGCCTCGTAAACACACGCGATATGTTTGCAAAGGCTATGAAAGGCGGATATGCTATTCCAGCATATAACTTCAATAATATGGAACAGATGCAGGCTATCATCATGGCTTGTGTTGAAACCAAATCACCTGTTGTTCTCCAGGTTTCAAAGGGAGCACGCGCTTACGCTAACGCAAATATCCTCCGCAACATGGCTCGTGGTGCTGTAGAATATGCTCACGAACTCGGATGTGATATTCCTATCGCTCTTCACCTTGACCACGGTCCAAACTTCGAAGTAGCAAAAGACTGTATCGATAACGGATTCTCATCTGTAATGATCGACGGTTCTTCACTTCCATACGACGAGAACGTAGCTCTCACAAAGAAGGTTGTAGAGTATGCTCACCAGTTCGACGTAACAGTAGAAGCAGAACTCGGAGTTCTTGGTGGTGTAGAAGAAGATGTTGCTGCTGAAGAATCTAAGTACACAAAACCAGAAGAAGTAATCGACTTCACATCAAAGACTGGTTGTGACTCACTTGCAATTTCTATCGGAACTTCACACGGACGCTGTAAGTTCACTCCAGAGCAGTGTACACGCCGCGAAGATGGTACTTTGGTTCCACCTCCACTGGCATTCGATGTTCTCGAAGCAATCGAAAAGCAGCTCCCAGGTTTCCCAATCGTACTCCACGGATCTTCTTCAGTTCCACAGATTTACGTTGCAGAAATCGAAAAATACGGCGGAAAGATTCCTAACTCTGTAGGTATTCCAGAAGAACAGCTCCGCAAGGCTGCTAAGTCTGCTGTATGTAAGATCAACGTTGACTCAGACGGACGTCTTGCTATGACAGCTGCTATCCGTAAGCACCTTGTTGAGCATCCAGAGGACTTCGACCCACGTCAGTACCTCACAGACGCTCGTGCAGAACTCGTAAAGATGTATGCAGACAAGAACCGCAATGTATTTGGTTCAGCAGGTCACGCACTTGACTAGGCTATAAACGCCTCATAAAAAAAGACTTCGTTTTTACAACGAAGTCTTTTTTTTATTTTACTGTCAGCACCCCAAATCTGCTTAGAATAAACAGCACCGGAAGAAATGCACTGTAAACCGCACTTAAAACCAGCACAAGCAGATAATTCATATCAAGAATATACATTCCTTCAAGAAGCGATGGAATTACTACGCTTACAAGGCCAATTAAAATCCAGATAACTGCAAAAAAGATTTTTTTATTTTTCAACGTCTTTTCAATATGTTTTGCACTAAGCCCTAACGAAAATATCATTACCACAAAAAGTACAGGCTTTACAAAAAGCGGGAAGCTTGTGTATAAACCGTCTGAAGTAGAAATGATTGTATATGGAAGGTACAGCATGTAAAAAGAAATCAAAAGAGGAAAAAAGGCCTCTACCTTATATGAAATACTGTCCTTTGACCATGCAAAAAAGATTCCGTACAAGAGAACTACAGGCAGTAAAGTCTGGCGCACCAGTAAATACAACACGTTGCGTTCGAAAGAATACGGAATGATTCTGTGCGAATACAAGAAGAATGCTTTAAAGCCACAGACCAGAACTGCAGCCACAATTCCTGTAACAATTACAGGAATTAAGTGTGAGTCTTTTTTATAAAAACACCAGGCTGCAAGAATCAGCGGAAGTAGTAATAACATGAATAAATACATAGTAAAAAAATACAGTTTAGAGCAGGTTTAATCAACCTTACTTTGCGCGAATACGCATAATGCTCGCCCTGCCCTCCACAGTAATTTTCTCGCCAGGTTTTACAGCATAGATATCTTCTGCTAAAAGTTTCTGACCAATTTTATCACCAGGTCCACGAATTACAGCCTTATCTTCACTAAGAATATATAAAAGCTGAACATCTGCAGCACCTTTATCGTCACCAGAGCAATACATACTCCAGCCACCCTTAACATCAATACGTTCAAGTGAAAAATACTTACAATCAAATTCTCCAGGGAATGGAGCTACCGGCTGCATTTCCTCGCGTTTAATAACTGCAAGGCCTTTTTCTATATGAACTTCGCGACCACGTCCCCAGTCATATAGACGATAAGTAAGATCGCAGGACTGCTGAACTTCCATAAGACGAAGTCCACCGCCAATTGCATGAACAGTTCCAGCTGGAATATAAACGAAATCACCCGGCTTTACATTTACAAACTCGAGATACTGTTCAAGAGTATTATCTGTAATTGCTTTTGCAAGAACCTCGTTAGAAAAACCTTCTTTTATTCCATAAACAAGCTTTGCATCAGGAGCGGCATCAAGAACATACCAGCATTCAGTTTTACCGCGATTTCCTGCGCCTTCAAGTTTTACAGCCCAGTCATCATCCGGATGAACCTGAATGGAAAGAGTATCATTTGCCTGAATAACCTTTACTAAAAGAGGATATTCGCCGTCGCAGAACTCTTTAAAATCGTCCTGACAGCCGTTTGGATGAGTCGAAGCAATCCAGAGCTCGTAGCCCCAGATTTTATCTGATTTAATAGGATTTAGTTTCAACATTTTGATTACTTAGTCCACAACTGTTCTGGGTAATAGCCTTCACGTATTTTCTTTGCAATTTCATCTTTTACAAGCTGGCGGTCTTCCGGATATGTCATACCAAACCAGGTTTCAGAAGAATTAAAGAACTTAATGATTCCCTTTCCGTGAGCAATAATATCACTTGCAGAAACTGGAAGAAGAGCTTCAGCCTTAGGAGCCTTAGAATTATTTGCAATAAAGTTATCCCAGTAAACATGAAATTCTTCGAAAGCTTTTGGTGTAAAGCCGAACAGGTTCATACTAACCCACTCTTTACCAGTAAGGATTTTTTTCTCACCATCTGGCATTTCGCTGATTACCTGATCATTTTCACCATAGTAAATCTTAAGATTTTCTACGATTGATTCAAGCTGATTATCTTTAACTGTACAAACACCGCGGCTTACAGAACCAGAACGGCTCATTGTATTTCCAAGAATATAACCAACCATTGCATGTTCTGTACAGTCATTATCAACTGATGCAAGATACTTACCGAGAACTTCAAATGCCTGGCGACCATAATAATCATCAGAATTGATTACTGCGAATGGAGTTTTTATAGCCTGTTCAGCACAAAGAACGGCATGAGTTGTTCCCCAAGGCTTTTCGCGACCTTCGCTGTCTTTAAGTTGCTGAGGAGTCAAAAGACTTTCGTGCTGCTGGAATACATATTCTGCATCACAGTTACGAGCAATACGATCAAAAAGTCTTTCACGGAAAGCCTGTTCAATATCCTTACGGATAATAAATACAACTTTTCCAAAACCGCTTTTCATTGCGTCATAAGTTGCAAAGTCGAGAAGACATTCGTCATGAAGGCCTACTCCGTCTATCTGTTTTACTCCACCATAACGGCTGCCCATTCCGGCTGCGAGAACTAATAATGTTGGTTTCATTTTTTTCCTCTAATTATGCAATAATAGTCTCAAGGGCAAGTTTCATCATGTCCTTGAAAGTAGTCTGTCTTTCTTCTGCTGTTGTGGCTGTTCCTTTGACAATATGGTCACTAACAGTAAGAATAGTAAGAGCCTTTCTATTGAATTCGGCTGCCAAAGTATACAGTTCAGCAGATTCCATTTCAATACCTTTTGCGCCATACTTTTTCCAGAGTTTCCAATTCTGGTTATCGTCATAGAAACGATCACTTGATACACACTGGCCTACTACAGTTTTCAAGCCCATTTCTTTTGCTTTGTTGTAAGCTGTGTACAAAAGATCAAAATCAGGAACTGGAGCATAATGAAGACTACCAAATCTCTGATTCTGAAGAGATGAGTCTGTACAAGCTCCGTTTGCAAGAATTACATCGCGAAGTTCAACATCTTCACTAACAGCCCCGCAAGTTCCAACGCGGATTGCCTTCTGAACTCCATAACAGTCAAAAAGTTCGTGAACATAAATTGAAAGAGATGGCTGTCCCATACCGGTTCCCTGAACAGAAACCTTTACACCTTTGTAAGTTCCAGTAAAGCCCAGCATACCGCGAACTTCGTTATAACATACCGGATTTTCAAGAAAATTCTCGGCAATAAACTTTGCCCTTAAAGGGTCACCTGGAAGCAGGATTTTATCTGCGATTGCTCCTTCTGGAGCGTTAATATGTGTACTCATATCTTTATTATAATTGAAAAATAAAATAAAGCAAATAGATATAGAATATCTCATCCAAGCGAAAAAAGAGGACCGGCCAACGGGGATGATGTTGTCCTGCCCTCTTTTTTCACTTGGATGAGTTACGACATCTTTTTTATTTTTCAATTATAAAAATATCATTCCAAAGACTGCCCCTAAAATAATTACTAAGATTGGATGGGCTTTCACTTTAAATAACAAGAAAGTGAATACTGCATAGCCGGCTATTGGGATTAAGTTGAAGAGTTCTTTCCAAGCTTCTGGGGTTGTCAGGGCACTTAGTGTCTCTGGGGGATTTATCAGGGTGAACATTATTACCTGAATAACTGGAACCAGAATGAGGCCTGTGGTAACTGGACGTAAGAAAGCTAAGGAACCTTTTACGTATTGGTTATCTTTAAAGCTTTTCAGAAAGCGGGCAATTATTAAAATGATAATGATGGAAGGTAAAACCTGAGCTCCTGTTACTATAAGGGCGCCCGGTACACCATAAAGTTCATAACCAATATAAGTTGCCATATTTATTCCGATAGGCCCCGGAGTGCTTTCGGAAATTGCAATCATATTATAAAACTGTTCCTGAGAAATCAAACCTGCAGAAACTATAGCCTGCTGCATAAGAGTGATTGCAACCTGGCCGCCACCAATTGTAAAGAGTCCTATATAAAAGAATGTAAAAGCAAGTTGTAAAAGAGACATTATTCAGCCTCCTTTGAAGCAGCATCAGAAATTGCACGTGCATTTTTCTTCTGTCTGTACAAGGTAAGAAGGCAGCCGATTACAAGTGCTGCAATGATAATCCATACAGACTGCACCTTTAAGAAATAAATCAATGCAAATGCCAGCAGCATGAATAATGCATTCCAGATATTCTTAATTGTCTTTTTTGAAAACTTTACAATTACACTGGTAAGCAAAGCTGCAACCGCAACATTTATTCCTTTAAGAGCCTTTTGTGCTAACGGATATTTATCTACTGAACTGATTGCCCCGGCAAGCAGCATTATGATTACCCAGGAAGGTGTTACGACACCAACTGTTCCAATGATACCACCTAACACTCCAAGTCTTTTATACCCCACAAAAGTTGAAACATTTACTGCAATAATTCCTGGAGTACTCTGCCCTATGGCAAAATAATCAATAAGTTCTTCTTCAGTTAGCCAGCCACGTTTTTCTATAAGTTCACGCTGCATAATCGGCATCATTGCAAGTCCGCCACCAAATGTAAAAGCACCGATTTTTACGAATGCTAAATAAAGTTCCAGGAACTCTTTTAGTTTATTTTTCATTTCTATCCTCTAAGAATTTATTGCTTATAGAAAGCTGAACACATGTCCCCTTTGGCTTATTCGGTTTAATGACAAAGGCAGCCCCAATCTGATTTGCCCTATACTGCATGGAATTCAAACCAAGTCCTTTACCTTTATCTTCAGTATTATTCACAAAACCTACTCCATCATCAATTACCTGGACAACTGTTTTTTTTGATTCCATCCTTACGCTAACCTGAACATTTTCAGCTTGAGAATGTTTCATTATATTATGCAGAGCTTCCTGAATGATTCTGAATATATTAAGCTTTTGAGTTTTGTCAAAATGAATACCTTTAGGAACTGCCCATTCATAGTTACATTTAATTCCAGATTGCGCTGAAAAAGAATCACAAAGATTGCTCAAACTATGGTTCATACCAAGGCTTTCAAGTTCAACAGGATAAGAGTTGTGTGCATATTGGCGGGTAGTTGCCAGTGTTTCACCAATTAACTGTGCAAGCTCAAGCATCTGATTTTTTTCTACCGGTTCACTCTGATTTGAATAACTTCTGCACAGCATGGAAATACCTGCAAGCCGCTGACAAATATCATCATGCAAATCATTACTAAACCTTTGTCGTTCCAGTTCACTGATTTTTAAGATTTCAGCTTCTACTTCCATACGACGGTTATTTGCTTCTACCAGTTCCTTTGTACGCTCATTTATTTCACGCTCAAGAAAATCAGAACGTTTACGTCTTTCATCTGCAATAGTAATACGGTTTAAGCCATGGGCAATATTAATCGCAATTGAACTTACATACGGAAGAATATTTTCATTTGCCTCATAGAAAATACAGCCAATTAATTCATTACCAGCATAGAGATATTTCAGAATCATTGAAGGCTTAGTCGTCGTATCAATCTCATAATAACGACGATAAAACTGTCCCAAAGGCATTTTCATTTCACGATCAAATTCGTAACATTCATTTCCGTTACGACGTACAAAAAGCGGGTCAATCGGAATATTTTTTGAATGACTTCCCTTTATACTGTCACTTGAAAAACGAAGAATACAGAAATTATTAAGGCCAAGCTGATTCAAATTCTCCCGAACAACATATTTCAACGCACCGAGAGTCTCGCCATAATTCAAATCCTGCCCGATATGGCTTACCATTCGAAGCAAGGTTTCAGATTGTACATAATTTGCCTGCATTGCACGGAACTGTTCTTCATCAGAAGCAAAATCATCTTTACTACCTTTACAACCGCAGGATTTTCTGAAAACAACTCTAGATTCAATAAACACTTCATCAGGAAGTTTTTTTCCAGAGACAAGTTCTTTTATCAATTCAAGTGATTTTTCACCAATTTCATTCAAAGGCTGATGTACTGTAGTTAAAGATGGAATTTCAAAACGAGCCTGAGGAATATCATCAAAACCAGTTACTGCACATTCCTTATTCTTCAAATCTGCACTGTGAATTTTGAAGTACTTGTACACACCAATTGCCATATTATCGTTTGCGCAGACAACAACATCAGGAAGCTTTTTAGTTTCATTCATGTATTCGCCCATTGCACGAATTGCGGCAACTTCTGTAAAGTAACCTCTTTTAAGAGAATATTTTAAATCTGCAAACCAGGGACGATATGCCTCCATAGTTTTTATAAATATCTGTTCACGAACTTCAGCATCAGGATGATCTTCTGCACCACTGATAAAAAGAAATTTTCTATAATTGTGTGTAAGAATCAGGTGTTCAACAAGCTGCTTCATGGAATCTTCGGTTTCAATAAGAACAGATGGAACGCCTTCAATTTTCTGACCAACAGAAATTACAGGAAGGTTCCCCCAGATTCTTTCTACATCTGCTTTAGTAACAAATTCTGCATTACCGGTAATAACAGAGGTAACTAAAATGATTCCATCAAGATCAAAATACTCCTTGTTAGGAAAACGAGATAAGGGTTCATCTTCTGTAATATGCGAGTTTTCCTGCTGAAAACATACAAGCTCAACATCTAGTTCCTGAGCCTTTTGTACAATGCCCTTATACACCGAAATCTGATACTCTTCATCAAGAATATTTAAAACAACTCCAATTCTCATAGATTTTTATTATACATTTATTTTAAAAAATATGATATTATATAAGTATGAGTTGTAATGTAATTATTATTGATGACCATCCTCTTTTTAGTCGTGGTCTTTCACAGCTGATTGAAACACAGAGAGACTACAAAGTAATTGGAATGGCAAAGAACAGAAATGAAGCCCTCACTCTTTTGGATAACACAAAGCCTGATCTTGCCATTGTAGATTTAAATCTGGGACAGGAAGATGGACTTGAACTGATTAAGGACATCATAGTAATTCATCCGCAGACAAAGATTCTTGTTCTTTCTATGCATGACGAACGCTTTTATGCAGAACGCGCAATTAAGGCTGGTGCTAAAGGCTATATCATGAAAGAAGAAGCTGAATCTCAGGTAATCAATGCCATCAAAACTGTAAACAATGGTGAAATCTACCTTAGTGAAAATGAAAAGGCACGTATCAAAGAGTTGTCTCAAGGAACAAATTCTGACAGCGGTCATTTCGACTCCATCAGCACACTTTCTGACCGACAACTTCAGATTTTTACGCTTGTTGGTAAAGGACTTGGTACTGTAGAGATTGCAAAAAAACTTAATCTCAGCATTAAGACAATAGATACTCATAAAGAAAACATTAAGGCAAAGCTTCACTGTGCATCTTCAGCAGAGCTTCGTCAGATGGCTATTGAATGGACCAATAAGGCCGTATAATTTTTCTTATGAAACTATTTATTTATTCTTTGCAAAGAGAAATAAGTCAAATAATTTCAGACCATCTTTCAGATAACGGACATTTGTGTTTTGTTTTCAGCACGATGTCCGATTTATCAGATTCCATCAGAAACATGAAAGTATTGCCAGATCTTTTGATTCTGGACTACCTTACCTTTAATCATGACATTTTTAATGTTTATGATTATATGGACAATTTAAATATAAAAGTTCCATTAATTTTCTATAATGATCCGTGTCTGCTGCGTTCAACAAGAGCCCTGCATTGGAAAACACAACTTGAACTTACACAAGCTCGATATCCTAAAAGAGATTTTTCAACATATGAGCCTTTACTTAATGAGCTGGAAGCACTGATTGAAGCAAAAGAATTCAAACCATACATTTCTTTATTACAGGCACCGCAAAAAGTCCCTGCTTCACTGATACGAGAAAAATATACCCTGCAATATATAAAAGAAAACCAGGATGACTGTATTATTAAATTTAAGGAAAGAATGAATGTCCCAGGTAACTTATTTTTTCTTCTTTCGGTACTACAGGAATATAAGAATCTGGAGCTTTCATATAACGACATTGCAGAAATTTACGAAAAGAAAGGAAAGCATATTACAAAAGAATCATTAAAAGTACTTATGAGTAAACTAAAAAAGATTATTCACCAGGACAAAGAATGTAATTTCCTGATTTATCATGATAAAGACAGATACCAATTTGTGAGGTACAAGGTATAAAAAAAGCGACGGTCAATTCCGTCGCTTTTTTACAGGCTACTGAAGAACCTTAGCAATGCGCTCAAGAACCTTCTTGCGGTCAAGAGGCTTAATAATATAGCTCTTTGCACCTGTCATAAGAGACTTCTTTACAAGTTCCTCTTTACCAAGAGCAGAAACCATTACAACCTTTGCATTCTTATCAAAAGCCATAATCTGTTCAAGAGCAGTAATACCATCCATCTTAGGCATTGTAATATCCATAGTTACAAGGTCTACATTTGGGCAGAGTTCCTTGTATTTATCTACACCCTCTTTTCCATCAGCGGCTGTTGCGACAATCTCATATCCTTCACTAGAAAGAATCTGTCCAAGCTGCTTTGCAACGAACATAGAGTCATCAACAACTAATACTCTGAAGGATGTTCCGTCGTCTTTGCGGCCCTCAGGAGGACGCTCATTGATTGTTGGAAAATCGTTTGTTGTTTTCATGTTCTTACTCCTTTAGAATATTTTATGCACGTTCCCTGATAGAAACGTTTACTTCAATTTTACCACAATCAGAAATAAGAGGAACAATAAGTGCCTCTACACTGTCTGTAGTTCCACCAAGTGCTGCAATTTCCATCTTCTGACCAACAAAAAGTGCTGGTGGTGTAAGGTCGAATCTGAATCCAAGCTCATGGAGCTTTGTTACAGCCTGAGCTGTAATAAGGTTTGCAAGCTCGCTGATAGTAGCTTTAGCCAAATCATCAAATTCTGGCAGAGTCTCACCGTTCATTGCAGATGCAATATTCAATGCAGTTTCCATAGTCATGTCAAAAAGAACACGGCCCTCTACATCTCCAGCAAGACCAACCAAAGCAGCAACACCCATAACAGGCATAGCAGTTGATTTCAAATACAAATCGCCGCGTTTTACCTCTGCACCTCCGAGTACCTCCTGAAGTACACGGAATGAAGTTTCAACAAACGGGTTAATATACTCTACTCGCATCTTAATCTCCTATTTAATTTGCTTATTTAATCCTTTGTATACGCCACTAGCGTACCAACAGCATTCTCACCAAAACTAAAGGAATCCGGCATCTCTTCATTTTCACCGATAATTGCAATTGCATTACCCTTCATCTTTTCAATAAAGTCTGCAACTACAGATTCCTGAGCCTTTTCATCCAGCAGAGAAAGAATATCGCGCGCAAAAATAATGTCTACCATTGGCAGCGCATTTGTGTTCTTGCAGTCGTGGTACTCAAACATTATGCTGTCTTTAATATCCTGATTAAAAGTATACTCGCCATTTGCTTTTTTTGTCAAATAAGAAGCATACCAATCTGAAGCAAGATTTGCTGGAACAGACATAAGCCCTGCATTTGAAACATTCAGAAGATCAATATCCTGTGCATAAATTCTGATTTTTGCATCTGGATAACGCTTCTTGAGAACACATGCCAGAGAATATGTTTCAGTGCCTTTTCCACAGCCCGGATTCCATACAACAATTTGCTTTGCAGCATTATCAGGAAGAATCTTAAACAAAGCATCAGCATATTCTTTTGACCACCAGTTACCAGTAAACTGTGACCAGAAAGTTTTAAGGAATGAATCTGCATCATCAGAATTCTGAAGCTGATTCTTTTTTGTCTCCTTAGACCATTCTGAATATCTGTGCTTTACCCAAGATGAATTCACTGAAGACACAGTGAAATTCTTATAGGTAAGAAGGCTTTCGCTAATGAATTTAATGTCTACAGAAGTTTCTTCTTCTGCAGCGGAGTTGCCACTAGAAATGCTCTTTGCAATATCAGCAGGAGATTTTACCATTCCACTCTGTGCTACTGCTGCTGCCTGTGCCTTAGGTACAGGTGCACTTTGCTGAGGCTGCTTAACGATTTTCTGAGGTTTTTCAAAAGGAACTCCTGGCATAGGTGCTTCGGCAGCTTCTTTTGAAGAGAAGATACGGGTTATATCAAGCAAAACATAAAGGCGGTTATTGCTTTCTACTACACCGTCGATGTACTTAATATTGATGTCGCCAAACAATGGATGAGGAGGTTGAATTGTGCTCTTCTGAACACCAATTACCTTGTCAATCTTGTCTACGACAACGCCAAATTTCTGATCTTCAACCTGAAGAATAAGCATATTTTCAAGCTTATTTTCATCACGAGGTGGAACCTCAATGTTGAAGAAGATTCTCAAATCAAGAATAGGAATAATTTCACCACGCAGATTATATACACCAAGCACAAAAGGAAGTGTATTTGGAACGTAGGTAAAACGTCCGGCCTTAGCAATTTCCTTTACATGCATGATGTCGATAGAATAATCTTTATCTGCAAGAGAGAAAGTTACCATCTTAAAATCAACAATAGCGGCATTTTCTTTTTTTTCTTCAAGCTGTGCGGCAAGTTCTGTCGTAACTAAAGTCTCATTTTCTGCACTCATATAAAAACACCCCTATTACTGCATGTACTGTGCCTGTTCCTGAGCCTGGGCAAGAAGCTCCTGCTTTACTCCCAGTTCAAGAAGCTGACCAACATCGATAATCAGCGAAACAGAACCATCACCAAGAATAGATGCACCGGCAATTCCAGGAGAATTAGTGAACTGGTCTTTCAGAGGCTTAATTACAACATCCTCTTCACCAATAAGGGCATCTACCATTACACCAATCTTCTTTTCCTGTGAACCAACAATTACAATATAACATTCTTCAGTCTGAACAGATTCTTTAATACCGAACAGACGTGAAAGACGTAATACACTGATTACTTCGTTACGTACATTCATAATTTCGTAGTTATCAATATGGTTGATTTCCGAAATATTAATGCACTGACTTTCAATTACGTTTGCAATTGGAATTGAGTAAACTTCTTTTCCAACACGAACGAGCAAGCCCTGAATAATAGCAAGTGTGAGTGGGAGTTTGATGATAAAGGAGGTTCCCTTACCCTTTGCGGAGTTGATGGAAATTGTTCCCTTAAGGTTGTTAATCATTGTCTTAACAACATCAAGACCTACACCACGACCTGAAATATTTGAAATCTTATCTGCAGTAGAGAATCCCGGCTGCATAATAAGGTTGAATGCATCCTGCTCTGTAACTGCCTTATCCGGATGAATAAGACCACGTTCAACAGCCTTTTTGCGAACCTTTTCTACATCAATTCCGGCACCGTCATCTTTGATTTCAATAACAATCTGGTTACCTTCGTTTGAAGCTTTAAGAAGAATTGTACCTGTTTCAGGTTTTCCTGCAGCGGTACGAACTTCTGGAGTTTCAATACCATGGTCTACAGAGTTACGTACACAGTGCATGATTGGATCGAGCAAATCTTCTACTACTGACTTATCAAGTTCTGTGTCTTCACCTTCAATTACCAGGTCAATTTTTTTATTAAGGTCACGCTGTAAATCGCGAACTACACGAGGGAATCGGCTGAAAATCTGATTGATAGGAACCATTCGGATTTTCATTACACCTTCCTGAAGGTCGCTGGCAATTGTTCCGAGGTTCTGTGTATAAGAACGGAACTTACCTGAAATTCCCTTTGCTTCTGATTCATACTCATCAAAGATATTGCTGAGTGAACCGTATTCTTTAAGAATATTCTTTCTGATTTCTACAGAAGAAGCACCCTCTTTAATCTGTTCCATGTAATCTGGAAGTTTGTCAAAGAGACTATGCAAGCGCTCTTTGTACTCTGCTTCGATTGACTGGAAGTGAGAAAGTTCTGCAGCATTCTGCATTGCAAGCTGGTTGAAAGAAGCTTTGTTGATAACTGCTTCCGAAACAAGGTTCAAAAGGTTGTCGATGCGGCGTGAGTCTACGCGGAGGATAGATCCCTGCTGAGCATGAGCTGCACCCGCTTCTTTCTTTGGTTCCGGTTTCTTTTCTTCTTTCTTTGGCTCTGGCTTGAGTACATTGTCGTTGAGAATGTCGCCAAGAAGTTCTTCCTGAGCAGAAGACATTTTTCCAGCAGGAACATCATCTGAAGGAGTAATTGGAGCTGAAGCAGCAGGTGCGCTTGCAGCTGGCTTTGGAGCCGAAGCTTTTGGAGCAGCAGCTGATACTGCTTTTGCAACAGAAGGATCTGCTTCTGTTCCTGTTGTATAATCTTCCAGAAGATGTGCATCGGTAACAAGAGTTACGTCGCTTAAGAAAGCACAGTCTTCAATTTCAGCACCTTCTGCATCTGTTGCCAGATAATAGAATACGTTCTCGTAGAACTGATCTTCGTAAAGAGCATCAAAGTCTGGGACTGTTTTAAGTACATTACCTACGTTCTTGAGTGCGGCAAATACCTGAATGCCGCCTACTGTATTCATAGGATTGCTTTCGTCGAATTTAACTGCAATACACCAGAGTTTCTGATTTCCTTCACAAGTCTGCTTAAGTTCTGCAAAATCTTCTTCTGTAATTGAAGGAAGTACAATTGAAGAAGAGGCTGCAGGTGCTGCAGCAACAGGTTGTGGAGCAGGTGCTGGTTTTGGTGCAGCAGCAGGTTTTGAAGCAGCCTTTGCAGGTGCTTTTCCACCACTCTGAGGAATATAACCATGAAGTTTATCTACAATAGAGTCAATGTTTTCTTCATAAACACTTCCATTCTGGCGGGCTTCAAGCATTGCCTTAATTACATCGATTGAAGTGAGGAGAAGGTCTACAACATCTTCGTCAACCTTAATTCTGTCAGAACGAATCTCATCAAGCACATCTTCTACGGTGTGTGTGAAGTGAGAAAGCTCCATCATTTCTACTGTTGCAGAACCGCCTTTTAAAGTATGCGCGGCACGGAATATCTCATCAATCGCTTCGTGATTTGAAGGATCATTTTCAATAACGAGAATATTACTCTCCAGCTGTTCTACCTGCTGTTCTGCTTCTGCGAAGAAGTCTTTCAACAGTTCTTCGTTATTCGGGTCAAGATAATCACTCATATAGAAATATTATAACTCGAAAATCCTATATTTCAAGCGAAAACTTATTTTTATGATAAATTTCTTTTTGGCTTGATTTTTGCGTTTTTTCTAATGTAACATATATTTTATGCCGATAAAGAATCAGGAGTTTTATATTATGAAGAATAACATAAAAACAAAACATTTTATTTCTATATTAGCAGCCTTTTTTATTACCTCAGGACTGTTTGCTGCAACCTCCTTTTCTGGTTATGCCGGTGGCAAATTAAATTATGCGGCTAATCCGGAAGAAACAGAATCTTTTGATCCGGATCTCAAACTCCAGGCCTTCTTTGCCGGTCAGTTTAACTTTTCACAGAATCTCTGGAGCCATCTGGAATTTTCTATTAATACAGGTGATTTATTAAGCGAGTCAATCTTTCATGCAACAGATGCTAAATTTCAGATTGATGAACTTTCTTTGATTATGCGTGGAAACATGTACAACAGTGCTAACTACTTCAGCGCCTTTATGGGAACTTACGACCCAATCGGTTCAGATGTTTTCCTTCAGAGATATTTTAACATTAAGCCTATCGGTTCAAAAATTACAGAAAGCTACCTTGGACTTGCAGGTTCAATTTTATACCCTCATTTTGGTGTTGGTGTTTCTGATATCATTAAATTGTACAGCGAACCAATTGCCTTTGGCGGATATATTTACATGAATCATGAAGACGAAGATTATTACGTTTTCAATACAGACTTACGTTTTGCAACTGTACTCCGCTTTTTAACTTTAGACTTTGCCGGCGGTATAGGAGTTCCTCTTGCAGACAAATATCGAGGCGAAGATGTTATTATTGCTGTAGAAAAAATCTATTGGCACGCAGGTACAACCCTTCTTCTTGGAAACAACTTTACTAATTCTCTTTTTGTTCAGGCGGGTATTTACAATGCAAGCTTTACAAAAAAGCAGGACAGCTCAATTATAGATCCTAAAGAAGTTTATCTTCTTGTTGAACCTAGACTTCGTTTGGGAAACGGACATCTTAATATCAGCGTTTTCAGTCTGCCACAGGCAACTGTAGACAAGCTTCTTTTTGTTGATGATACACTTGGAGTAGACTTAAACATTTTCGGAGAAGCATCAACTATGGGCTCAAATCAAATAACTTATGGAACCCACCTCTGTGCTTCTTTTACAAACAAATATTTTACAGATATAAAAGATATAATGAATCTTACAGAATTCGGATATAACGTTAACATTACTCCATATCTAACCACAACCTTCCTTTCAGGAGAACTCCATATTCAATCTACTGTAAGAATCAAGGAGTTCACAAGCGGTCACTCTGAACGCGGATTTTCTCTTGATATAGGATATAGAACAAAATTCTAAAGATTGATAAAATAGACTAATACTATCAATTCTAAGGAATTATAAAATGAAAAACATTCAGAACAAATGGATCCGTGGTGCAATCCCGGCTCTTCTTCTCCATTGCAGTATCGGTACTGTATACTGCTGGTCTATCTTCAGTCAGGAAATTGCTAACTACATCGGCTTTTCTAAAGGCGCTGTAGAATGGGCATTCAGCTTTGCAATCTTCTTCCTTGGCATGTCAGCTGCCTTCCTTGGTGGTCTTGTAGAAAAAAACATCCACAAATCATCTTTGATTGCATCTATCACTTTTGCACTTGGTATGGCCGGAACAGGCTTTTTCATCTGGTACGGTGGAACACATCAGCACAGCGTTCTTTCACTTGTAGGAATCTACATCAGCTATGGTTTTATCATGGGTGTAGGACTTGGTACCGGATACCTTTCTCCAGTAAAGACACTTATGCTCTGGTTCAAAGACAAGAAAGGTCTTGCAACTGGTCTTGCTGTAGCAGGCTTTGGTGCTGCAAAAGCTATTGCTTCTCCAATCATGCAGGGTATGCTCGACAACATGGGAGAAACAGGCATTTACAAAATGTTCTATATTCTTGCAGCAGTTTACTTTGTAATGATGTTCATCGGACACCTTATTCTTGCTAAACCAGAAGGCTGGGTAGAACCTCAGCAGAAATCAAAGGACGAAGGAATTATTGCAACTCTTAAGACAGAACCAATCGCTTCTTACATTGGTATCTGGCTTATGTTCTATATCAACATTACTTGTGGTCTTGCAATCATTTCTCAGGAAAAGATGATTGTAAAATGCGTAGGGCTCGGAGCTTTTGCAGGAATCATTTCCACAATCTCTGCTTTGTTCAACGCAGGCGGACGTCTTGGTTTCTCTGCATGGGCAGATAAACTTAAAGACCGCAACACAATCTATAAGTTGATTTTTACTCTTTCAATTGTTTCAACTGTAATTGTTCTTCTTACAAAGGGAATTGCAAACGGTGCCGGAAACACTCTCCTTATCATCTTCGTTCTTGCTTTGATTTTCATTGTAAACGCAGGATATGGTGGAGGATTCTCTAACGTTCCTACCCTCCTTTCTGACCACTACGGAATGGGTAACATTTCTGCTATTCACGGAATTACACTTTCTGCATGGGCATTTGCAGGACTTACAGGTAACCAGATGGCTTCATTCATTGTAAAGCATACTGGAGCATTTATTGATGTACACGGAGTTCAGGCTAATCCTGTTGGATACCAGAACGTACTTATCGTGACTACAATTCTTTATGCTGTAGCTATGTGTTTGAGCTGCTTCTTAGTTAGACCAATGTCTAAGAAGAATGCTTAATCTAACAGAATGTAATTGGTAATCAGCATAAAGGATTTATCTGGCTGCTGAATACCAGTTACTAAGATTCTTACCTTTCTAAAAGAGCCGTCTTTCTTAATGGCACGATAGTCATAAGAATACGGCTTTTTAAATTTTCCGAGGAAGGCTTTGATTGTAGCAACCTTAAAGCCGGTACGGTCTTTAGGATGAATTACATTCAAGCCTTCCTTCTCTGTCCAGGAAAGAACTTCTTCTTCTGAATAGCCGGACATATCAAGGAAGGTCTGATTTACACGTATAAAGCGTGCAGTCATTCCGGTAATAATATGTTTAAAATCTACAGTTGAATGAATAAGACACAAACCAACCTGAGAATTATTCATTAACATGGCAAGCTGATTGTTAGCAAGTTCAAGAGTGCTTTCGGAAATCTTTTCGCTTGTTATATCTTCTGCCAGCAGATAGAAGGAATGTTTCTGTCCATTACAGCTTATTTCCCATATATGATTTTTTATCCAGATTGGAGTCTTCTTTACAAATGTACGAACTTCTGCACTGCAGGTAGCTTCTTTATTATCAGCCAGAGACTGCTTTATTGTTTCAATAATTTTATCTGTAGAAGCTTTACCAACCAGGATTCTCAAATTCTTTTTTACATCAGCAAAAGAAAGTTCTTCAAGTTCAAAAAGCTTTAAGTACTTATGATTTGCCCGGATGAGTGTAATCGAATCAGTTTTATCATCATATTCAAATATAGCAGCAGGACCTGTAAATTCTTCGAACATGAGGCTTTCAGAAGAATCTGGTGTAAGGAATTTTCGGACATCAATCTGGCCAAAAGTTCTTGGGCGCAATACAGAAGCTTGTCTGCCCGTAGATTTTAAAAGTTCAAGAAATTCCTCTTCAGGCATTGGTTTTGCATAATAGAAGCCCTGGAAAACATTTACACCTATACTGCGCAGAAAATCAGCCTGTTCCTGAGTTTCTACTCCTTCAGCAACTGTAATATATTCAAGGCCCTGCGCCATTCGCACTACATAATTAATAATCGTACCGCCGCGATTCATGCTGTCATCGCCACGCATAAAGCCCATATCAAGCTTCAAAATATCTATAGGCATATCCTTTAGAGAATTTAAAGAAGAATAGCCGCTTCCAAAATCATCCATGGCAATTAAGAAGCCAAGTTCGCGAAGCTTTTTAATTCTCAGGTTCAGCATCAGCTGTGAATTAATTGAAGCACTTTCGGTTATTTCAAAATGAATTAATTTTTCCGGAATATCATATTTCTCTTTAAGACGCTTGATTATATAGTACAACTTGTCTGATTCAAGGCTGACTCGGGAAATATTAATAGAAACCGGCACAGGCTCTATTCCTTCGTCTAACCATCTTCTTACCGCAGCAAAGGTTTTGGACCAGATAGCCTCATCCAGCTGACGTATAAAACCGTTTTTTTCTGCAACCGTAATGAAAACTGAAGGAGGTATTATCTGTCCGTCTTCTTTTATCCAGCGGCATAAAACTTCAACGCCAACCAAGTTACCCGAAGCAGCAGAATACTGAGGTTGGAACCAGATCTTAAACTGATCGTCATCAAGAGCCTGCTGCATTTCTGAAGTTACTTTTGCTTCCAGATGAGTTTTTTCTATATTTTTTTCTGTAAAAGCAGAGAAAGTATTTCGTACAGAAGAAATACTGTAATCCATACAAAGCGAAGCTTGATCCATCGCCGTGGTAATTCCAACAGCAGCATTTGCAATACGGATTCCAAAATGCATGGTAATAGGGAAGTTAATATGCAGAGGACCGTTATCAAAAACCTTGCATGATTGAAGCCTCTGAAGATTGTCTACAGAGTTTTCCATACAAAGACCGAAAGAACCGCCTCCAAGTCTTGCAACAAGACCATTCTCCCCTGCAATCTGTCTTAAAGTTGCTGCAATCTGCTTAAGGGCATCTGTACCTGTAGAAAAACCATAAAGGTCATTAATAATCTTTAATTTATTTACATCGCCAACTGCAACAATAAAGTTTTTATCTGGATTTTCGGAAAACAGTTTTACACCAGCCTGAACAAAAGCATTTCTGTTCATAAGTCCAGTTTCTGTATCTGTATAATACTGCTTTACAAGCAGGTCATTCATATAATGAATGCAGTTTTCTTTACGGCTGTAACCATAGGCAATTGCACGCGCCATATCTCTGCAGGAATTGTATCCGCAGGAACCACAGTTGATACTCTGCTTTTGAGGAGTATCTTTGAGCATATCTGAAAAAATCTCATCAAAAGCATTCTGAGGAATCTTAAACTTTTGTCGGGACTGATCAGTGTATGAGCGCTTAAAATCTTCCGGGCGGATGTACTTAAACTGAGAGCTTACATGCTTCCAGAATTTATCTGGATTTTCAATATCTTTATAAACCTCGTAAGCGTGCTGCCGGATATTAATTGCATTTGCATAGACAACTGAACTGTCATAATCTTTAGCAGAAGCTCCAGGTCCATTTATACAACCGTTTTTACAGGCCGTAATTTCCGTAAATAAAGGCTGATATTCTTTATAGCGGTCATCAAGCGACATATAAAGAGATTTTATATTGTCTCCAGAAAAGCCTTTAAGTGCCAGAATTGTTTCGGTATGAGGAAAGAAATATGAAACTATATCAGAAAATTCTCCGCCTACAGAAATAATTGAACCAAAGCCGTTTCCTTTTAAGTCTACCTCATCCAGATCAACATAATCATCAAAATTATAATCAGAAAGATATTCCATAAGATGAGCAAAAGTAACGTTATAAGAAATTGCTCCACGGATATTTTCGCTATCTACTTCATCTTTATGTGCAACACAAGTTCCGATGCAGGCGATTTTATTGTCATCACCAAGATATTTATGTGCATAAATTGCAGCACAGACAGCAGGCGGCTGAATCGGAATCATCTTTTTTAAAAGGAAAGGATGATATTTCTGCACTACCGTTACCATGGCAGGACATGCATTACTTATAAAGCACCTTTCATCAACAGGCAGATTTTTTGACTCTTTAAGATATTTAACAGTAAGATAAGCACAAAGCTCACGTCCAAAAGAACCTTCATAGATTTTCTGTACGCCAAGCTTACGCAGACATCCAATTATTCCCGCTACCCTCTCACCATAGACTGCATAAAAAGATGGTTCAAGAATAATTGAGATTTTTTCCCCTCTTTTAAGATCTGAGATAAATCGTTCAGTATCATCTCTAAATTCACGGGCATGATGAACACAGATATTAATACAACGACCACAGTCATTACATTTTCGAGAATCAATTTCCATGCGGACTGTTCCGTTTTTTACAACAGAAACGTTTGCGCCCATAAGAGAACAGTTTGTAATACACTTATTACAGCCGATGCAGTTTTCGTTTGTAAAAATTACTCCATTATTGTATCTGCTCATACATGCCTCACTCAAAGACCAGCAGAATCATAGTCTGATTCAAATGGATAAAATTCAACTGCTCTCCATACCCCGAAAGCCCGACAAACTTACCATAATTGCGGAGTATATTTACAAATTCTCCGAATGAATTTTGTTTCTCAAAAAGTTTTGACCGGGAAAGACAATTAATTGAAATTGTAAATGACGGTTTTTCAAAATCGTTTTTAACCCGCTGGACCGTTTCATACCATACACGTTTTATATCATCAGTTTCCAGCAGAAGCATTTTTGTATGATTATAAATTGTTGCAAAATAAGAAATTGAACCATCCGGGTAGACTTCATCTGTTTCAGTAATATTGATTCCGCCGTCGGCAATACGTCCCATTGGATGAAGTTCTAGAGTTTCTTTTAATTTATCCACAGGAACATTTAATGAACGGGAAAGTATCTCAGCCGCCGGCTCTTCGTTATATTCCATTACAATGCGGTCTTCACAATCTGCATGAGTTGCTGTGAAACGGAGAGAGGTAGGCTTAAAAATATTTTCACGGTAAAATCCAATTTTTCCTTCAAGATTATGAATAAAAACAAAGGCGCAGGTCTGCTTATAAATATCTTTACCGAGAGCGACATATGTTTCTTTTCGATCAAGTGCACAACCAGCAGAACCGCCGGCTACCACAATGCCTGTTCCATCAAGAGCTTCTTCAAAGGTATCTAAAACAAGTTCTTCCCCTTTTCCAAAGGCAGTCATAAATTCAAGACAGCAGGTGTTTTCATAAGATGAAAGCTTGTCTAATGCAGCTTTTATATGAGCCTTGTACATTGCAGGGTGACGGTCTATATCAAATAAAAGTCCTGCAGAAACTTCTATGCCCGAATTAACAGCCATAACTGAAGCCCCGCAATGACTGTAACCTTCTGAGTTAAAATTTACATAGGTAGAAGAACCAATTACAACGGCATCTGGATATCGCAGCTGTAGTTTCTGCACAAAAAACCAAAGCATATTGGTTTCTGAAAAGACAACAATAAGTTTTGGTGATGCTTCATGAAAATCAAGCTGAGTCTGAATTTCTGAGTAAGCTTCTTCGTTTACGGAACTTGATGTAAGGGCGACTACGCATCTTTCCACAAAGCAACTCCTTTTTACGAACGTTTGTTCTCACGGAAAAACAGCATGAGAACTTTCAGCATCTCAGGCATATCAACAGGCTTTATCAGGTAAGCATTAACACCACAGTTAAATGCATGACTCTTTTCTTCTGGTAGAGCATCTGCAGTAAGTGCAACAATTGGAATTTGCGCAACACGTTGGTCTTTAAAGTTTCGGATAATTCTTGTTGTTTCGTATCCATCCATAACCGGCATCTCTAAGTCAAGGATTACAAGCTCGTAAGTACCAGGTTCACTGTCGCGCAACTTTTCAATTGCAAACGAACCGTCAATTGCTTCATCAACAATAAAACCTTCTTCACGCATGGCTTCAACAAGAATTTCGCGGTTAAGTTCATCATCATCAACAACAAGCACACGACGGCCTTTAAAGTCGTAAATAACAATATCCTGCTCTTCTTCAATTTCTGTAAGAGATGGAATTGAAAGTGGAATTGTAACTGTAAATTCAGTTCCTTCTCCAAGTTCGCTTATAACCTCAATTGTTCCGCCCATTATTTCAGTAAGAGATTTTGCAATTGTAAGGCCAAGCCCTGTACCATCTGCAGCAATAGGAGAAGTTTTATCACGAGCGAATGGTTCAAAAACATGCTCCATAAACTCAGGAGTCATACCACAGCCTTCATCTCGAATATGAAATTCATTCATAATCTTACTTTCATCATCTGTAGAAAGCTGGATTACAGAAATTGAAATTGTTCCGCCCTCATAAGAATATTTTACGGCATTACTTACCAGATTCAAGAGAATCTGATTCAAACGGATATTGTCACATGAAAGTACATCTTCATCGAGCATGCTGTAATCAAGATTAATCTTAAGTTTTTTATGATCAATTTCGTGCTGCATAATCTGACAGACATTTTCAATTATAGAATGAATACTACAGAGCTCTTCTTCTACAACAGATTTTCCGCTGTCGATTTTTGAAATATCCAGAACTTCATTTATAAGGTTCATAAGATGATTAGAAGCTCTGGTGATTTTTTCAAGACTGTCTGCAAGTTTTTCCGGATTATCCAGATTCCTTTTTGCAAGTTCTGTAAAACCAATGATTGAGTCCATTGGCGTACGGATATCATGAGAGACATTCGAAATAAAGTCCTGCTTCTGTTTGATAGCATCGTTAGCATTACGAATTGCAGTTGTAATAGTATTTCTCTGCTTTTCGTAAATATGAGTCTGATATCTGAAGATTGACGCAAAAATGACAACTACAGCAATCATGGCAACTATCATGTCTGTAAGTATCACTTTCATACTGGACATCTTCATGATAAGTTCAGGATGATAATACGAATAAACGACAACCAGAATAAACTCAGTAATGCTTATTATAAATACAGCAACACAACTCCTACCCTTTATCAACAGAAACGGAAAAACAAAGCCGACAAGACACCATAATGGCATGCCGCTTTCGATTCCGCCGGAAGTCACATACAGAGTTGGAAGTATAATATTATCAAAAAGAATTGCAAAACTTATAATAGCTATTTGAGACCGCTTAAGTTTATTTGCAACATAAAAGATAATGATAAAAAGAATAAGACATGTAAAAGAAAGTATCTGAGTAAAAACATTCTGATTCATTACTACAGCTACCAGGCAGGCAAAAGAAACTCCTAATATTCCAACAACGAGAATAATATTGAGAAGTCGGTGTTGAATGTCATATTGTTCACCGAAGAGCCGCCTGAATACCTTATTATCTTTTAGCATATCGTTTCATTATAGCACTACTTTTATAGATTTTCAAAAAAAATCTGATATATCCTCACAAAGAATCACTTGTCCTGAGACCTAGTTTGCCATATACTATAAAAATGCAGAATTCTTTTTATAACGAACGTATATGCCCCGAAAACAAAAAATGGGAACAGGCAAACAAACGTGAAATACAATTATATGGAAGAAATAATGAAATCCGCTCTGATTTTGAACGCGATTACACAAGAATTCTGCACTCCCAGGCTTATCGCCGCTTAAAACACAAAACACAGGTATTTTTTGCACCGCATAATGACCACATCTGTACCAGAATGGAACACGTTATGCATGTTGCTTCTGTTGCTACTACCATTGCAAAATATCTTGGTTTGAACGAACAGCTTGCAGGCGCAATTGCCATGGGACACGACATAGGACACGCTCCGTTTGGCCATCATGGAGAAGACTGCTTAAATAAACTTCTTGAACAGAAAGAAGGCACAAACGCTCCTAAA
The DNA here is from genome assembly GCA_902789325.1 of uncultured Spirochaetaceae bacterium. GTDB lineage: Bacteria > Spirochaetota > Spirochaetia > Treponematales > Treponemataceae > Treponema_D. The sequence goes on along the minus strand of CADANN010000004.1, from coordinate 197,635 downwards.
AAATTCTGGCATGAACGCAACAGTCTTTTTTTTGCTGATTATATTGAAACCTTACAGGATCCTAACGGAATAGAACAGCCTTTAAATCTAACTTATGCTGTTCGAGACGGCTTAATCTGTCATTGTGGAGAAATTGACCAGCAGGGAATAAAACCTCGCGAAGAAGCAATTGATTTGTATTCAATTAAGCGGCCAGGCTTTATTCAGCCATATACCTGGGAAGGTTGTGTTGTAAAAATTGCAGATAAAATTGCTTACCTTGGTCGCGACATTGAAGATGCCCGCGCTTACCACATAATTGATATGGCAGCTTACCGAGAGCTGCGCGAAATTGTTGGCTCTACATTAGGCTTTGAGCGAAAAGGTGCGCATGCACTACGCAGCGGTAAAGCTGTAAATACAACAGTTTTAATTAATGACCTTATAGTTGATTTATGTGAACAGAGCAGCCCGGAAAAAGGCCTGTGTTTTTCTGATGAATATTTTCGCTTTATTCTTGAACTAAAAAAATTTAACTTTGCACGTATCTACAAGCACTGGAGACTCGGGGAGTTTGCAATTTACGCAGAAAATATCATTGGAACACTTTTCCGCACATTGCAGAAAACGAAGGTTTATGCAGAAACAGGCCGCGTTGCTCAGGCACTGCGCTTTTACCCGAAACTCTGCACTACCTTTGAAGACTGGCTTATAAAATACACAACCTATCAGCCTTTTGTAAGTGAGAGACACAGTTTTGTAGACCGTAAGGCAATTTTAAAATACAACACGCAGCCGGTTTTTGATTTGCACGACAATGATTCTTTTACAAAATGTGTAATAGAGTTTATTTCTGGAATGACAGATCAGTTTGCAATTCAGGTTTACGAAGAAGTAATTACATTCTAAATTGCAGAACGTCGGAGCAGCTCCACACACTCAACAGGTGGCAATGGACGGCTGTATAAGAAGCCTTGAATATAATCTACACCTGCCCGCTCCACAAGATAATTCTGATTATTTGTTTCTACACCTTCAACAAGGATCTTAAAACCGACTCCTTTAAATGTGCTAACCAGATCAAAGAAAAGGCTCACTCCCCTCTGACCTTCTTCCATAGCAAGAACAAGAGAACGATCCATTTTAATAGTAGTAAATGGAAGTGAAATTACATTCGTAAGGTTTGAATATCCGGTTCCAAAATCATCCAGATAAAACTTTACACCTGCCCGAGCAAGTTCCATCATATGCTTCATTACAAGCTCGTAATTATCTATAAAGATGCTTTCCGTAATTTCCATAACAATATTCGAAGGAGAAAGTGAAAAACGTTCAATTGTATCAAGAACATTTTTTACAACATTCGGATTCATCATCTGATAGACAGAAAAGTTTATGGAAACAGCATTTACAGTATCTCGATTATCTGAAATAAACTTACAAACTTTTTCAAAGGCCACAAAACCAAGTAATTCTATAAGACCACGACTTTCTGCAACCTGAACAAATTCCTGCGGTGGAATATCACCAAGCTCCGTATTCTTAAGACGGGAAAGAGCTTCCATATACTCAAACTTTTTACCATTGATAGAGTAAATTGGCTGGAACCATACCTGAAACTGCTCACTTTCCAGTGAAAGTTCCCGTCTTAATATTTTATAAATACAGCGCTTTCGTTCCCTGTCAGCAAAAACTGATTCATCACAAATCTGAAGATTCTTTAACTGCGAAGCTTTTGCGCGGACAAGCATATTGTTAATCAAATCCATCATAGAATCATAATCATTATCTTCTTTTTTGAATTCTATGGCAGCTGAACAGGTTTCTATAGGAATTGGAATAATAGAATTAATATCTGAACTGAGTTTTTTAATATCATCCAGAACACTAGCGCTTTTTAATTTTACTTCATCAACACTTCGGCCTATGGCTGCAAGTCTGTTGATACTTAGGATATAGGAATTGCGTGGAAAGTGAGCCATAAAGATTTCACCAAGATGCAAAAACATCTGATTTATTTCTGAAACATCAAGACTCGATTGAATCATATTGATGTTTTCTATGGTCATTACATAAAGTACTCCACCACGTCTCTGTACGGAAAGCCTTTTACGAAGTCTGCTTTCTGTCATGAGTCCTGTTGCAAGATTTATTTCCATTGTATAAGACTGAATTGTCATGTATGCAAATAAAACTGCAGTAAACGAAGCTACACCAGTAAGAAGGATTCTTGGGAAGAAAAACTGAATTCCGACAAAATAAATTGAAATTATCGGATACAATATAAACACGTAAAAAATTCGGCGTGCAAGATACCTGCGATTAACTATCACTGTACCTATAATTGAAATACCATAGGCAGATGAAAGGATATAGGTTATATTTTTTGCTGGACCACGAACATAACCTTCAACAGAATCAAAGCTGAAAATCCAGCCTGTCTTTATATTCAGTATGACAATAAGAAAATAAATTGTCTGAACTATTCCCAATATATAATTAAAAACTTTCTTTTTCTTTTTACTTTGAATTGCTATATCACATACATAACTTGTCATTATGAAGGGTGTTATAAGCAGCATCAAGAAAAAAAGGGAAGTAACAAGCATGCATACAAAATGCGAAATTTCTGAATAATGAGCTATATTATAAGCAGAAAGAATATTAAAAAAAGAAGCAAGGAAGGTAGAAGCTGATGCATATAAAAAGAAGCGTTGACGCCTATCATACAACGCGTAGGAAAGAAGCGTATTTACACAGATGAGAAAAGAACCCCAGCAGGATATGATTTCACCAATGATGTAATAATTAGAATAGCCGAATTCCATTGATATATGATACCACAGAAATTCGGCTCGTGCAAAAAAAATTAGAAATGTATTGTTTTAGTGTTAAACTCGGTGCATAGCACTAAATACTTTCTCATTCATAATATTAATTTCTACGCCCATTTCTTCGGCGAGAGAATTCATATTTGAACGAAGGTTTTCTATATCAATGTCAGCGGCAGAAAGCTCTACCATCATCATCATTACAAAATTACCAGAAAGAATTGTCTGTGTAATATCTGCGATGTTGATTTTGTGCTCCGAAAGGAACTGACTTACCTTTGCAATGATTCCAACTTTATCTGATCCAACTACTGTAATTATAGCGTTCATAATGTGCTTTATCCTCCATAAAAAAAGCCATTAAACAAGTTTGTCAAGGCTTTAAGCGTAGCGTGCCTTGACGAACTTGTATATCACTTAAAAGTTATTTCCAAGTGTTGCGGCAATTACTGCCTTTATTGTATGCATTCGGTTTTCTGCTTCATCAAATACTACAGACTGTTTGCTTTCGAAAACTTCATCTGTAACTTCCATTGCAGTGAGACCGAACTTCTCACCTATTTCCTTACCGATTTTTGTATTCAAATCATGGAAAGAAGGAAGGTCGTGCATAAAGATTGCAGTTGGCTTTGCCTTTTTCATAACATCAGTATTTACCTGATATGGCTTAAGGTCTGCAATTCGCTCTGCCCAAACTTCATCCGGCTCGCCCATGCTTACCCACACATCAGTATAAATAATATCTGCATCTTTTGCTGCTGTGTCAACATTGCTATCTAGAATGATTGAACCGCCGCTTTCCTTATTCCATTTTTCACACTCTTCTACCAGAGCTTTATTTGGGAAATATTTTTCTGGTGCACAAAGAGTAAGGTTGAGTCCGAGCTTTGAACAAACGATACAAAGAGAGTTTCCTATGTTATAGCGGGCATCACCAAAGTATACAAGTTTAAGACCTTTTAGTTTTCCAAAGTGCTCACGAATTGTAAGCATATCAGCAAGCATCTGTGTCGGATGATATTCATTAGTAAGGCCATTCCATACAACTTTTCCAGAATATTTTGCAAGGTCTTCTACAATTGTCTGTTCGAAACCGCGGTATTCAATTCCGTCAAACATACGTCCAAGAACACGGGCTGTATCTGCAATGCTTTCTTTTTTACCAATCTGGCTTCCTTCTGCAAGATAAGTTGTACAGATACCAAGATCATGAGCGGCAACTTCGAAAGCACAACGGGTACGGGTACTTGTTTTTTCAAAAATAAGTGCAATGTTTTTTCCACGATGAATATCAACTGGAATACCTTTCTGCTTCTTTTCCTTTAAGTCTGCTGCAAGGTCAAGAAGTCCTGTAATTTCTTCAGGAGAAAAATCTTTTAATGTTAAAAAATTGCGTCCTTTCAAGTCCATAAAGCACCTCGAACATTTTTGTTAATGAAAGCATAATTATAACAAAAATGTTTTTTTTAGACTATATATAAATTCAGTTTTACTAATTAAATTCAATCTTATTAAATTCTATAAAAAAGTAAAAAATAACACCTTGTTTACTTTATATTATACTTAAATTAAGCTATAATTTTTTCATGGCACAGAAAAAGAAGGTTAGATTATCTGACATTGCAGAAAAACTTGGTATTAGTACCGTAACAGTTTCAAAGGCTCTTTCGGACAAAGATGGAGTTGGAGACGAACTCAGACAGCAGATAAAAGAAATTGCAGTCCAGATGGACTATCAGGTAAAAAGAACGAATATTTCCGGAGCAGATGGTTCTACAACTGGTAATATTGGAATTCTCATTCCTTCTCGATTTTTCTCTCCTGATGTCTCTTATTACTGGCATATCTTTAATGCGTTATCTTCTGAACTTTTAAATCACGGGTACTACAGTATTATGGAACTGCTTTCAGATGATGATGAAAACACCTTCAACCTTCCAAGAATGATTAAAGATAAAAAAATTGATGGTCTTATTGTTCTTGGTCAGACAAAAGACAGCTATCTTGAAGCCCTTAATGACAAGTTTTCTAACTTTATTCTTTACGATTTTTATTCTGCAAAACTACCGTTCGATAGTGTATCAAATGATAATTATTTCTGTTCTTATCTTGTAACTGATTATGTAATTTCTCAGGGCCACAAAAAAATCCTCTTTGTAGGAAATTTTGGAGCAACCACTTCTATTTCTGACAGATTTATGGGCTTTCAAAAAGCTATGCTCGAAAATAATTTAAGTTGTAATGCAGAAGAAATAATTGATGACCGTAATTCAGCAGGTGTACTGATTCCAATAAAACTCCCGTCTGCAAAAAACATGCCGACAGCCTTTATCTGCAACTGTGATGAAACTGCAGCGAATGTAATTCAAGCCTTACAGGAAAATGGATACAAAGTTCCGGAAGACATTTCTGTAACAGGTTTTGATAATTACCTTCCAAAGAATCAAACTTCTGTCGGACTCACAACAGTTTATATCCGCCCGGAAGATTCAACAAAGGTTGCTGCGGAACTTATTATAAACAAGATTACCGGACAGCCATATATAAAAGGCCGCCACCTTGTTAGTGGCAGCCTAGTTATCAGAGATTCTGTAAAGAAGATATAAAATCAAAAATACGCTCTGAAGCTTTTTTATGTGTAAGTGGTCCCGGATGTCCCCGTGAACCTTTATCTTCATCAGATTTTTCAAGAACTTCCATACTTTCAAGCTCAAGAGTATAAACATTCTTATCGCCAGATTCTTTTTTATACTCCTCAATTCCTTTTTGAATGAGAGCTGGAATAATATCGAGTGAAATCATTCCCCAGGTCCAGATGATTTTTGCCCCAGGATTATATTTTCTTATTAAACCGAGGAATCGTTTAGCTCCTGTTATTACAGTCTGCCCCGCTGCTCCATCAGCACCTTTTCCATCATCATGATTTTTAAAACCAGAATTATCATTTGTTCCAAGATTCAAAATAACATAATCTGCACCACAATTCTGAGGCAAGGCATCGCAAGAGCCCATTTTCTTCTGCTGTTCTCCGTTTAATACGCTGCAAACCTTTTCATAGTGAAGAGGAATTGAAGAATTAACATCTCCGTCCCAACCCCAGCACAGCCCCCAGCCACATTGACTCATTATTGTCCAGTCTGCATTCATTTTTTTTGCCAGCTGAACTGCATAAGATTTACTGCCACAGAACCATTGTGTTATCCACTCCATTTCATCTGGCTTTCCGGCTAAACCTTCTCCAGAAGTTATACTGTCACCTATAAATTCCATTTTGCAACTGCGGGGTTTTAATTCACAGAAGTCACCTTCATCATCCAGACGAATACCTGTAATTCTCAGTTCATGCAAAATATCTCCAGACATCGGCTGAGTATCTTTTATAATGGTAATAAGATTTTCTTTTTCAGGATTCAGATTACGGGCAAGACACACCCATTCAGATTTCTTTGGAACAATGAATCTTGAAATCTGAAATCCATTAACTTCAATTGCAAGCCATATTTCGTGAAAATCATAGTTACAGGATATTTCTGCCCAGACTTCACGAGCTTTTACATTAACTTCGAGAGCAGCTCCAGCCCAATAAAGTCGAACTGCACCATCTGATGCTATTCCACCGGCAACATTTCGGCCGAGCAGACGCATATTTTTGATTTCATTCATTTTATAGTTTTTCATATGAAAAGATTATATCATAGATTATTCTGATTTTTATAATAGATTACTCTGATTTTTAAGAAGTCTTATTGTCTTATTAATTTTTTCAATATACAATTCATATTAATATTTTATAAAGAGATTTTTCTCGAGGTTTATATGATTTCATTTAATCAAAAAAATAATACGTTCCGTCTGGATACACCTAACTCAAGCTACTGTATTTTTATAAACGAACGTGGCTACATTGGTCATTCTTATTATGGAAGTAAGATTGGAGAGGATGATGTTTCATATCTTACTCGCAATAGGGAATACGGTTTTTCTGATAATAAAATATTCCGCGAGAAAGGTTCATTCTTAGATTTCTTTCCACAGGAACTTCCAACCGATGGACTTGGAGACTACAGGGAATCAGCTCTCGCTGTTAGTGATTCAGAAGGTCATAATGCGATTGAATTGAAATACAAGAGCCATAAGATTTCTGGTGGAGCAAAAGCATTGCCAGGGCTGCCTGCTGTTTTTGGTGATGAAAAAGAATGCTCTGTTCTTGAACTCACCGCAACAGATGATGTAATTGGTGCAGAAGTTACTATTAAATATACCGTTTTTGAAAAGCTTGATGCTATCGTACGTTCAGTTCGAATCAAAAATAACGGGAGCCAGCCACTCTTCATCAAAAAAGCACTTTCGTTTGCACTTGATATTGATGATGATAATTTTGATATGATTACACTGCATGGTTCCTGGGCTCGCGAACGTCACATTGACCGCCGCCCTCTTCATATGGGAAGACAGGGAGTTTATTCAAATCGCGGAGAAACCAGCCACCAGGAGCATCCTTTTATTGCCCTGCTTGATCACAATGCAAGCTACGACAGTGGCCGCGTTTATGGCATGAACTTTATTTATAGCGGAAACTTTATAGCTGATGTTCAAAAAAACCAGTTTAATAACCTGCGTGCTGTAATGGGAATTAATCCGGAAAATTTCTGCTGGAAACTTGAAGCAGGTGCAGAGTTTGACACTCCACAGGCAGTTCTTGTTTATTCCGATTGCGGTCTTAATGGAATGAGCCATACCTTTCACGACTTGTATCGTGAACATCTTATCCGCTCGCCATACAAAAAGTCTCCTCGCCCAATTTTGATAAACAACTGGGAAGCAACCTATTTTAATTTTGATACAGACAAACTGATTGATATTGCCCGCGAAGCAAGCAAAGATGGAATCGAAATGCTTGTTATGGATGATGGATGGTTCGGACACCGCTCTTTTGATGACTCAAGCCTTGGCGATTGGACAGTCAATGAAGATAAAATCAAAGGCGGACTCAAGCACTTAGTTGATGAAGTAAACAAGCTTGGAATGAAGTTTGGAATCTGGTTTGAACCGGAAATGATTTCACCTGATTCAGATTTGTATCGAGCACATCCTGATTGGGCTATTCAGATTCCTGGCCGTGAACCTGGAATGAGTCGCCAGCAACTGGTACTCGATATTACCCGTAAGGAAGTTGAAGACTACACCTACGAAAGCCTTGCTAAGATTTTAAGAAGCGCAAACATTGAATATGTAAAATGGGATATGAACCGTCAGCTTACAGACATTGGTTCTATACAATTACCGGCAGACCAGATTGGTGAGTTCTACCACCGCTACGTCTTAGCTGTTTATCGACTTCAGGAACGCTTAATCACCGAATTCCCAAAACTTCTGCTTGAAAACTGCTCAGGTGGCGGAGCTCGCTTTGATCCTGGTATGTTCTTCTACAGCCCTCAGATCTGGTGCAGCGACGATACAGATGCAATTGAACGTCTTGCAATTCAGGAAGGAACAGCCCTTGTATATCCTCTTTCTACAATGGGAGCTCATGTTTCAGTTTGTCCTAACCATGCCTGTGGGCGCGTCACTCCATTTAAGACACGTGGATACGTTGCTTTGAGCGGAACCTTTGGCTATGAACTAGACATTACAAAGCTTCCACCAGAAGAACGCGCTATGATTCCGGGACAGGTTTCTCTTTATAAGAAGTTTAGTGATTTAGTTCGAAACGGCGACTACAGCCGCATTGCAAGTTATAGTGAAAATAACGAATATGACTGCTGGGCAAGTATTGCAAAAGATAAGTCAAAGGCATTAGTTACATTTGTTCAGGTTTTAAATCATCCTAATTATAAGACACGTTTTATAAAGATTAATGGCTTGGAGCCAACTTCAAAATACCGAATCAGCTGGCCAGATGAAGACCAGACAAAGTGCCAGCCGATAGAACTCACAGGTCTCACAATTGCAAAAGCAGGTATTCCTGTTCGCCGCGACTGGGGCGATTTCCAGGGACAGCTTATTCTTCTTGAGCAACTTTAATTTGTTTTAGTGTAAAACCTTGTCGAATCAGAGCGGCGGTAAGTTTATCGCCGCTCTTTGTTTTTGAAGCCTTGGCATATGCTTTTCGGCAAATTTCATCTTCATCATTTTCGTTGAAAAACTCATCGAGCGCTTTGTTTGCAACATCCCGTGCAATTCCACGGGCAGAAAGTTCTGCAGCAAGGCGGCTTCTTCCTTCATAGTGATTCACGCGTCTGGTATTGAGCCAGGCGGTTGCATAACGGAGATCGCTCAAATACCCGCGCCCCTCAAGATAACTCAACGCAGCTTCGACGTATTTTTTATCGAACTTCTTTTCAATTAATTTTCGTGTAAGACCAAAACGACTCTGTTCAGCCCGGGCAAGGTAGCCCACAGCTTTTAGTTCAACTGCACAAGTGAGTCCCGCATCAAGAAGAGAGTCAGTTTCGTCATCATCAAAATCAACTCCAACATCTATTCTATCAAACAGCCCTTCCGGTAAGTAATCTTTACGTATATAAAATGCACAGCCTTCTTCTGGTGCGACTTTGAACATTCCGCTATATGAGGTTTCTGCAATTGATTTGATTATCATAATAATATTCTGTACAAAATAGATTGTCCGGTCAAGCCGGACAATGACAAAGGCAAAAAAAAACACGGCCAAATGACCGTGTTTTCTGTAAGACTTCGAAAACGAAGTATATATACTAACGTTTTGAGAACTGGAAGCGGCGACGAGCACCCTTCTGTCCGTACTTCTTACGCTCAACCATACGAGAATCGCGTGTGAGGTATCCGTTAGCCTTGAGAGATGTACGAGCATCTGGATCAATCTGAACGAGAGCGCGAGAAATACCGTGCAAGCAAGCAGCTGCCTGACCGTTCATACCGCCACCTTGAACGTTGATAAGGATGTCATACTTTGAACCCATTGAAGTTACGAGCAATGGCTGCTGAACAACCTGAATCTGCTCTGCTGTTGCAAAGTATTCTTTTACATCTTTTCCGTTTACTACAATTTTACCAGAGCCGTCGCGAACAAAAACGCGGGCTACAGCAGTCTTTCTTCTTCCTGTACCAATAGCAATATTCTTTACCATTTTTTAACCCCTTATTAAAGTTCGATAGGCTGCGGATTCTGTGCAGCGTGTGGATGCTCAGCACCAGCGTAAATCTTTACGTTGTCCATCATCTTGCGACCAAGTCTTCCGTGTGGAAGCATACCAGCAACAGCAATAGCCATTGGGTCTGTAGGGTGCTTTTCAAGAAGCTTTTCATAAGTATGAGCGCGAAGACCACCAACAAATCCTGTGTGGTGATAATAGATTTTCTTCTGCTCTTTTCCACCAGTTACAACTGCTTTTTCTGCATTGATGATTACAACAAAATCACCCATCAACTGATTCTTTGTGTAAGAAGCCTTGTTCTTACCGCGTGCGATGTAAGCTGCCTTTGCAGCAACACGTCCAAGAGGTTTTCCAGCAGCGTCAATAACATACCATTTGCGTGGCTGGTCGTATTCTTTAACGAAAATAGTTTCCATGATATACCTTACTATAAAATAAAAGTTTATCTGCGGTTTCAAAACTGTGCATCTTGTTCTGAAACTGCATTGGATTTAAGATGAGCAGTCAAAAATCCAATAACGGGTAAAGTATATTATCAGATTTCAGCGATTTGTGTCAATTACATTACTGCTCGTTTTTAGCAGCATCTTCTTTTTTTGCTTCTTTTTTATCTTTAATATCAGCTGCACCGATGAACAGACAAATCAGTCCAACAAAGGCAGCAAGTACAGGAGCCCCACCTTTTAAAAAGGCAATTACTTCTGGTCCCCAGGCAAGTGGTCCCATAGGAAGTACAGCAAATACGGTGAATGCAATAAATATAATTCCAAGAATAATTGATACCATTTTTATAACCTCATTTATAGAATAATTCAATTAATAAAAGCTTGCAAGCAAAATCTAAAATTCTTATTGACATAATCAAATATATGTTGCATTTTATGGTTTAGACATTATTAATTGAGAAAACGACCCAGGCTTGCTAAGTTTTTGAATTGATGTTAAGCCCTGCGTTTGCAGGATGTCCGTAAGGACAATCATTATTAGATTGAGGTTACTTGAGTGAAAGGAAGTCAGGTTACCATTGATCATGTATCCAAAAGATTCGGTGACTTTGTTGCCTTGGATGACATCAACTTTACTATTAAGCCGGGAGAGTTCTTTTCTCTTCTTGGTCCTTCTGGCTGCGGAAAAACTACCCTTCTCCGCATTATTGCAGGTTTTGAATCTCCAGATGATGGAGTTGTTCTTTTTGATGATAAAAATGTAATTCCGCTTCCGCCAGATAAGCGTGAATCAAATACGGTTTTTCAGACATACGCACTTTTTCCTCATATGACTGTATATGAAAATGTTGCATTCTCATTGCGACTGAAAAAACTTCCAAAGGATGAAATTGATAAAAAGGTTCGCGAATATGTTCACCTTGTTCAGCTGGACCAGCACATCAATAAAAAGCCTAATCAGCTCTCTGGTGGTCAGAAGCAGCGTGTAGCTATTGCCCGCGCCCTTATTAACGAGCCTAAAGTATTGCTGCTCGATGAGCCACTTTCTGCACTGGATGCAAAGCTTCGTGCAAATCTTCTTATTGATTTGGACCGCCTGCATGACCAGATTGGTATTACATTTATCTATGTAACTCACGACCAGAGCGAAGCCCTTTCTGTTTCTGACCGCATTGCAGTTATGAATGCCGGTCATGTTCTTCAGATTGGAACTCCATACGAAATCTACGAAAGCCCTGCAACTCAGTTTGTTGCACAGTTTATCGGTGAAACAAATCTCTTTGATGCAGAAGTTGTAGACTGCGTTCCTCATAAAGATGCTAACGGTAACGATGATTTTATGGCTACCCTCAGTGTTCCAGAACTCGGTAAGCAGGCTCCACTTGCAACTGATACAGCCGCAGAAGCAGCCCTCGACCGCTTTATGCAGGTAACTGATTACGAACATACAGACAAAGGACAGAAGGTTGCATTCACAATCCGTCCTGAAAAAATCAGAATTACTCTTGAACCACCATCAACTGGAGGACGTACAGATATCAACGTTTTTAGCGGTGTTGTCGAAGAGCCTATTTATTCTGGTTTCCAGTCTAAGTTCTATGTAAAACTCGACACAGGCAAAGTCATTAAAGTTTTTAAGCAGCATACTGACTATATGGATGATGGTCCTGTTATCCAGTGGAAAGACAAGGTTTATGTTTCCTGGTCTGCTGAAGATGCATATATTGTCGAAGATATTGAGAAATAGGTTTGCGTATGAAAGAAAAGAAACTTTCTAAAGAACTGCACGATGCTCGTGTCGGCTCTTTTTATGGCTGGCCTATGGGGCTCTGGTTCATAATTTTCTTTGTTGCGCCTCTGGTAATCATCTTTGTTTACAGTTTTTTGAAAAAAGGTGTTTACGGTGGTGTAGAATGGCAGTTCTCTCTCAAATCATACAAGCAGATGTGCAAGCCGGAATATGGGCTGATTGTGTTGAGAACCCTTAAAATCACTATTATTTCTACTATAATAACGATTTTAGTTTCAATTCCAAGTGCATATGCAATGGCCAGAAGCCGTCATCAGACTTTGTTCCTCTTCCTCGTAATAATTCCGTTCTGGACAAACTCATTGATTCGCATTTTTGCATGGATGAGTATTTTGAACAACGATGGTATTTTGAATCAGATTTTGATGAAGCTGCATGTAATTAAAGATTATGTTCCTTTCTTATATAATACAAAGGCTGTAATTCTTGTAAGTGTTTATATGTACATTCCATATGCGATTCTCCCGATTTTTACCGCAGTAGACCGCTTTGACTTCTCCCTTCTAGAAGCTGCCCGCGACCTTGGAGCAACAAAGCCTCAGTCTATGTTCAAGGTTCTGATTCCTGGAATCCGCAGCGGTATTATTTCTGCATTGATTTTTACTTTTATTCCGATTTTTGGTGCATATACTGTTCCTTTGCTGGTCGGCGGAAAAGATTCTTACATGCTTGGTAACATCATTGTTGACCAGGTTCAGAAGACTCGTAACTGGCCGCTTGCAGCTGCATTCTCTATGGTAATTACTTTGATTTCTGTAATTGGAATTATGATGATTACAAGAACAAACAGCAAAGATGCTCAGCTTAAAAAGAAGAGCACAAAAGAAGAAAACTACGTTGGAGGTGTACAGTAATGGCAAGAAATCTTTTAATGCTCGCTCACGACGCCTTCACCACAAAAAACAGACCGCGTTCAGAAAACGCCCGCCATGCAAAACGTGCCTGGCGCCGCCATGATCATAAATTTTCTTTTTCAAAGTGCGTGCTCTGGCTTACAATTGTATTCCTCTTTCTGCCGCTCTTTGTAATTATTATTTATTCGTTCAACGAAAGTAAGGGTGCTGAATTTACAAAGGTTAGTCTCACCTGGTATAAGGAACTTTTCTTTAATTCAAAGGCACTCTGGCAGGCTTTGCTCAACAGTATTTTAGTTGCATTCTCATCAGCTTTAGTTTCTACAGTACTGGGAACAATGGCTTCGATTGGCGTAAACTGGTATAAATTCCGCGGCAAAAAGTTTATTCAGACTTTGACATACCTTCCTATGGTTTTGCCGGAAGTTATCATCGGTATTTCTATGGTAATTTTCTTCAGCGGTATTCATCTTCCTCTCGGACTCTTTACTGTATTTGCCGCACATACAACCTTCTGTCTTCCATTTGTATTTTTGATGGTAAATGCCCGCCTCGACGAGTTTGACTTTTCTATTGTAGAAGCCGCTCACGATCTTGGTGCTACAGAAAAACAGACAATGTTCAAGGTTGTTGTTCCTGCAATTATGCCTGGTATTCTTTCGGGCTTTTTGATGGCTGTTACAATGTCTCTCGAAGACTTTGTAATTACCTTCTTTGTTTCTGGTCCGGGTTCTACTACCCTGCCGCTTTACGTTTACTCGATGATTCGATTTGGCGTTTCACCGGTAATTAATTCACTTTCTGTTATTATGATTATTTTTACCTGCTCAATTGCCTTTATCTGCCGTAAGGGACTTAAGGGCTTTGCCGCAGGACATTAATAGTAATTAATGGATTGCCACGTCGCTGCGCTCCTCGCAATGACGTCATTGCGAGCGTAGCGACGCAATCCACGATCATAAAGGAGACATATTTTATGAAAAAGATTGCACTTGCAATTATGACACTCGTTGCTGCAACATTCTTCTTCACCTCATGTGGTGACGAAAAAGACGACGGTACTCTTTACCTCTACAACTGGACTTACTATACTCCAGATTCTGTTTTGCGTGCTTTTGAAAAAGAATTCAACTGCACTGTAAAAGTTGACACCTTCGATTCAAACGAAGTTATGTATGCAAAACTCAAAGCCGGAGCAAAGGGCTACGACATTACATTCCCTTCTCAGGACTACACTTCTATTATGATTAAACAGGGAATGCTCCAGAAGATTGATCCATTGAAGTTCACAAACAAAAAGAACATCAACATTGAATGCAAAAAGCTTATGACTTTTGACCCAGAAATGACATGGCAGGTTCCTTACTACCTTGGTATGGCAGGTATTGCTGTAAACAAGCAGAAGGTAAAGGACTATGAAAAATCATGGAACATTTTTGCACGCACAGACCTGAAAGGCCATATGTCTATGATGGACGATATGCGTGAAGTAATTGGTGATGCCCTTGCTTACCAGGGACTTTCTGTAAACACTGTAAATGATGCAAAGCTTCAGGCTGCTGCAGATCTTATTAATACACAGTGGAAACCTAACCTTGTTAAATTTGATGCAGAAGGCTTTGGAAAATCATTTGCTGCCGGCGATTTCTGGGTTTGCCAGGGATATGCTGAAGTTGTATTTGGTGAAGTTCCAGAAGATAAACAGGAAGATATGATTGACTTCTTTATTCCAAAAGAAGGCGGTCCTATGTATCTTGACTCAATGGTTATTTTGAAGGGTGCAAAGCATTATGACAGAGCAAATGAATTCATTAACTTCATTCATCGCCCAGAAATCTATGCAATGTTCCTTGATGACTTCCGTTTCCCAGGTTTTGTAAACCTCGAAGCTGAAAAACGCCGCACAACAGTTCCTATGTACAAGGCAGAAGAAATGGCTGGCGGAGAACTTAAGCTTGACGTAGGTGAAGACCTCGAAAAGTTTAATGAAAAATGGGAAACAATCCGTTTTACTGCTGAGTAAACGACATGCAAAAATAATTTGACTTAAGCTCATTTTGGACTTACTATAATAATTAACCGGAGTGGGAAATTAAAAATAGTAGGTAAAAAATGAGCTTAAACCTTCTTTCCATTCTGGATAATATTTCCGCCCCTATTGTAGTTGCCACACCAATAAAAGACCAATCCGGTAAAATAATCGATTTTGATATCATCTACACTAATGAAGAACTCAAACAGGCTGCAGGCTTTGTAATTCAAAATAAACCTAAATGGTCTGATTTTTCCATGAATATTACCTCGGACATTCCCTGGTTTAAGATGGCTCTAGATGCAATTGCAGGTCGTTTTTATGATGATGTAAAATACTTTTCGCCATCAACTCAAGCCTGGTATAAAATTGAGATGAAGTATCTGCCTGAAGACAAATACATAATCATCACCTTTATAAACATAACCTCAGAACGAGAATATTACAGAAAGCTAAAGAAAACTCTTATCACAGACCCAATGACAGGCTTTTCTAACCGTTCCGGCTTTGCAGATTCATTTTCCATTACTATGGAAACTGCCCGTTTTAAGGGATTTTATGCGGCCCTTCTTGTTATTGATATAGACAATCTTCAGAATATAAATGATTCTCTTGGCAGTACCGCTGGAGACAAGGTCATTCTGGATGTAGCAGATACCTTAAAACAATTTCAGCGAGAATATATTCAGATTTTCCGTTATGGAGATGATGAGTTTGCGGTAATCATTACAAACTTTGAATCAAATGACTCGCTTGTAAACTTTATAGATTGTATTTACGACGCATTCCGACTAAAGCAGATTTCTGTTTCTGGTGGTGTGGCAATGTTCCCGACAAATACCGAACAGAAAGATGAAATGATTCGCTTTGCAGATATGGCAGTTCATTATGCAAAGAAAAACGGTAAAAATACCTTTGTATATTTTGAACCGGAAATGCACAGAATCTTTATCCAGCGATTAACACTGCAGTCTAAAATGAACGCTGCCCTTCTTGAGAGTAATTTTACACAGTATTATCAGCCACAGTTTGACGTTCAGACTGGTACGCTTCGAGGTTTTGAAGCTCTTATACGCTGGAATGATGAAGAACTTGGAAGCATTGCGCCATCTGTATTTATTCCGATTGCAGAAGAAACAGGTTTGATTGTTCCTATTGGCCGCTGGGTTTTGAAAACCGCTATCACTACACTTAAAACCTGGCAGGCAAAATACAATTTCCGGGGAATTATTTCTGTAAATGTTTCACCAATTCAGCTTTTGAATGATGATTTTATAGAAGAACTTGAAGATTTGATTTTTGAATACAGAATTGATCCCGAGCTTCTGGAAATTGAAATAACAGAAGGTGTAATGATAAACAACATGAACGAGGCAATTGAAAAGTTACGGCAAATTAAAGCCATGGGTTGTCGTGTCTCTCTGGATGATTTTGGAACCGGATATTCTTCGCTCAGTTATCTTCAGATGCTTCCTCTCAACACACTGAAAATCGACAAAGCCTTTATTAATGATATAACTTCAAAAGATGGTGTGCAGGCTACAATTACACGTTCGATTATTGATATGGTTGAAAAAATGGGACTTGAAACCATTGCTGAAGGAGTTGAAAACACAGAACAACTGGATCTTTTGAATAAGTTCAACTGTAACTTTGTTCAGGGCTTTTTACGCGGAAAACCAATGCCGTATCAGCTTTGTGATGCATATCTTGCAGGTGACGTAAACGCACTGCTTAAAAACTAAGATTCTTCCATCTAAAAGCCGAAAATCTTACTGAATGATTTCGTAACCTGGCTTTTTGGAGGATTGTTTTATAAATATGAAGAAATCTCTTTTTACAACCATCAGAATTATTACTGCTGTTTTTGTGGCATTGCTTCCAGTAAGTGTAACTGCAGCTCCAAAATCAACTAAAACCAGCGATGGTATTATCTTTCAGTTCAATCATAAAAAAGGTGATGCGGTTTCGCATGTAGCGACTGTTGAAGAAGAAGCATATATCAACGGGCAGCTTAATAATCGAACAGAATTTATAAATCGAACTTCTACTACAGTTGAATCTGTTGAAAAAGACGGTACTGCCCTTTTGAGCACTCACTATATGACAACCCAGAATAACTTCATCAACTCAACAGGCAGAATGCTTTCGTGGGGAGAAGAAGATTCTGTAAAGATTTACCGCGATAAAAATGGTCATCTTCATGATTCTGATAATCAGTTTTTACCGACTGTTCAGAGCATTCCTTCGTTTAGCGAAGAACCGGTAAAAATCGGCGATTCCTGGACCAGCGAAGGCCTTGAAGTTCACGATTGCCGAGAGCTTTTTAATATGGAAGGTGCTATCGAAGTGCCTTTTACAGCTAAATACACCTACACTGGTGATGAAGAAGTTGATGGTAAAACGCTCCGTGTAATTGAAGTTGAATACAAGTTTTTCCAGGATGCAAGTGAAGCTGGAGATAAAGGTGGACTTGGCCAGGACTGGTATGACAGCTATCTTTATGGAACCAGCAATGGCAGCACCTATGCCGGAACACAGGGCCAGGCAATCCAGAAAATCTGGTGGGATAATGAACGCGGTGAACTTGATCACTACATTGAAGAATTTGTAATTTACATGTACGACACCTTTAATAATACTTTTGCATTCCGTGGAACTGCGCATGGTGAAGTTACCGACTATAAATCAGTAAATGACAAAGACAATCTGAAAAAGCTCCAGAAAAAGGTTGAAAAATACAAACTGGATAACATTTCTGTAAAACAGGGCGAAAAGGGACTTACAATCAGTCTGGATGCGATTCAGTTTGAACCTGATTCAAATGTTTTACTTCCATCTGAAAAAAAGAAGATTGAAAAGCTTGGCGAAATATTAAAAGAGTTTTCTAATGACTTATTGATTTCCGGACACTGCGCCGCACGTGGTACAGTGAGAATGCAGCAGCAGCTTAGTGAAGAACGAGCTGAAAGTGTTGCATCATATCTGGTAGATTTGGGAATCCGCGACCAGTATCATGTGTTCACACAGGGAAAAGGTGCGCGAGAACCAGTTGCCTCGAATGATACGGAAGCGGGAAGAATTAAGAATCGTAGAGTTGAGATTACAATAATGGATTGATAGAAATCTCAAAAATCTAATGGGCTTCCGCTGCAGCGATTTCAAAACTGCGGGCGAGCTAGTTTTTGGTGTTAACAATCCTGCGGTTTTTCTGCGAAAAATCCTCGGATTGTTTTCGATGGCTAAGCGCCAAAACTCCTCGATGCAGTTTTGAATCGCTTCCGCTCACGCCCATTAGATTTTTACTTTTCTGTGAATCCCCTTTAATTTTCCTTATTCTTAATCTTCCCTTCCATAAGAAGTTATCTAATTCAATTCTTCCAGAATCTTTCAACTGTTTTACAACGTCCACGGTATCTTTGTGGGTCCAGATGTTCAGGCCTAAGATGTGGCGGGTGCGGGCATTCAGTTTTTCGAATAATTCTGATTCGATTTCATCTTCGGAATAGTAGTTGCGCGAACGCTTTATTATGTTGTAGGCCAGCTGCCAGTCGGAGGGCGCGGGCTTAACCTTTTTTCCAGTCGCCGCTTCTTTCTTGCGGGCATCACATAAATCACATCCACTGCAAACTGCCTGTTCTGCGCCCAGTGCGTCCAGTAAAACCTGTCTGCGGCAATCCGTAGTTTCTGCAAAATCTCTTAATGCCGCTTCCCGCGAACCTGCCTTGTACACAGAATAATCCAGAGAATCTTCCAGACTCCAGAGTAAAATCGCTTTTGCAATACTACCGTCACGCCCGCCACGGCCGGCCTCTTGAATATATGCCTCAGCCGTAGCCGATGCTTCCAGATGAACTACTGTCTTTATATTCTTTTTATCGACGCCCATTCCGTAAGCGCACGTCGCACAGAGCACTCCATCTGTACTATCATAAAACCATTTTTCGATTTCATCCTTTTCTGATTTTTCCAGGCCTGCATGATAAAATCTTGCTGTTCCACGTCCAAAACATACATTCAGTTCTCGAGCCATATCTTCTGTTTTATTTCTTGTGCCGCAGAAAATAATCATTGGGCGCTGTTCTGTTTGGGCAAGCAGTAATGCTTCCTTTTTCTTGGCAGCTGCATAGCGTACATAATACAAAATATTTTTTCTGTCACTTTCACTTCGTACAATATGAGCATTTCCTTCAAACAAAATCTCTGCGACACGCGAAAGCACTTCAGGAGAAGCAGTTGCCGTAAATGCAGTAATAACCGGAGGATTTATAACCTTTATCACATTTCCAAGGCAAAGATAGGCTGGACGAAACGAATCTCCCCATTCTGAAACACAATGAGCCTCATCAATTGCAATATGCTTTATCCCCACTTCCTTCAACTGATTCAAAAGAGTTTCACTTTGCAAAACTTCAGGATTAGCAAGAATAATCTGAGCACCCTCGCGGATTTTCCTGAAGTTTTCTTCACGTTCTTCATCAGTCTGTCCGCCCCGGAATGTTACACTGCGAAGACTTCCCTCTTCCATTCGGCGCTGCTGGTCACTCATCAAAGCTAGAAGCGGGTAAATAATCAGTGAAGGCCCATCCAGCAGTAGGGCCGGAATCTGAAAACAAAGCGATTTTCCCGCACCTGTTGGCAGCAACACAATCTGACGGCCTTTACAAAACGAATCATCAGCATCGCCTATATCCTCATAATCAGCTATATTCTTATGATATTCATACGCCTCAAGAATATTAGCCACAACAAGCCGCTGCCAGGGATACAGATATTTTATTCCAAAATTCTTATAAGCCGTCTGCGTAACAAAATCGTCTGAGATTTCTTCAACTGTTTCATTATTTTCCATACTAATAGTATGGTGAGACTTTTACGATTTTATGAAGTTAAAATAAGATTTTAAGAGATTTTTTTATTTTTTTTCTTCACTGCCGGAAGAATCTCCACCTTCAGCAGGCTTTTCTTCTTTTGGTGCAGGAGCAGGCTTAGGAGTCTTTCCTTTTTTAGGCTTCGGTGGCTTCTTTTTATATGTTGTAACGAATTTTGCAAACTCAATCACAATAATCATGACAATAACGGTACCGATTACACGAAAATCTTTGAGAACTCCAAAAATAACTGGGAAATAATCTTTTATTGTCATAGTTTTTTATCGGCCGGGAATACTTGAAACATTACCGTTTCTAAATTATCTTATAAAACAAAAAAAAAGGAAGGAAAAATATTATGAAAGAATACATCAAGGGTGCAAATCCATATATGCCGCTTTGGGAACATGTTCCAGACGGAGAACCTCGAGTTTTTGAATACAATGGCGAAAAACGTGTTTATCTTTATGGTTCGCACGACACACTTAAAACTGAATACTGTGGACCAGATCAGGTTGTCTGGTCTGCCCCAGTTGATGATTTGACTAACTGGACCTGCCACGGTGTATGCTACACTTCTACAGACGGTTCAATTTTGTATGCCCCTGATGTTGTTCAGAAAGGCGATACTTTCTATATGTATGCGGCAGAGGCTAAAGGCTCACGCATCATGCTCGCAACAAGTAAAAATCCTGCTGGTCCATTCACAAATCCAGTTCTTACAGAGCTTGCTTTTGACCCGGGAATTCTGGTTGATGATGACGGCAAAGTTTATGCTTTCTGGGGATTCTGTAAGCAGTACTGTGCAGAACTCAACGATGACATGGCCACTATCAAAAAGGAAACCCTGCGTGAAAATGTCGTAAAACACTGTATTGCGCCATGGTCACCAAAAGACAATATGGAAGATGAAAACGATGCTTTCTTTGAAGCTTCTTCACCTCGTAAGCTTTTCGGCAAATATGTTTTCATTTATTCTAAGCGCTACTACACTCACCGTCCTCAGTATGGTGTTTACGAAGACTGTAACGGATTCCTCTCATACAAATACTGCGACACTCCACTTGGAGATTACAAGATGGGTGGCGACATCAGCTTTAACGGAGGCGAGATTCTTCCAGGTTCTGATGGCAAAAATCAGATGACTTACCGCTGGGGTAACAACCACGGAAGCCTTATGGAAGTAAACGGCCAGTGGTACATTTTCTATCATCGCCATATTGGAACTGATGAATTTGCCCGTCAGGCAATGCTTGAACCGGTTGATGTTGCAATGGATAAAAATGGACGTATCTTTGTAGGCAAGATTACTTATAAAGACGGCGAACCAGTTGCTTCTGAGCCAGTTGAAATGACCAGCCAGGGTGCTCACATCAACGGTCTCGACGCACGCAAATGGATTTCTGCTGGATATGCAGTTCATATTTACGGCGGAGCAAAGGGCGGCTACAACGGCGGTATGGGCGGCGCTTATATCAAGCCTGTTTACGAAAAGGATGATAACGCAAGTTCACCTGTTGTTGATATCACAAGCAAGCTTACTGTAGGCTTCCGCTATCTTCAGTTTGGAAACAATACTCCAAAAACTGTAACAGCTGATATTCTTGCTAAGGAAGATTTGACAGTAAAAGTGCGACTGGACAATTATAAAGGAAAAGAGATTGCCTGCTTCAATATGAAGAAAGGCGACAAGTCAGCAACTGCCCCACTCACTTCTGGCGTAATTGGTAAGCGTGCAGTTTACTTTGAGTTCCTTTCTGATTCAAAAGAAATAATCGCAGAGTTCGATAAGTTTACGTTTGACTAAAAAACGAATATTTCTATAATTAGAAACATGGTTGGAATTATTGATTTTAATGCGGGAAACATCACTAGTCTGGAGCGTGCTCTGGACTATCTGAAAATTCCTTATATCCGTTCAAAGAGTCCTTCTGAACTGAAAGACTGTGACCGCTTTATGTTCCCTGGCGACGGTGACGATGCCTACGCTATGGCTGAACTTAAAAAAAGCGGTTTTGATGCTTTTGTCCGCGAGCAGGTTGCGGCCGGAAAACCTCTTCTTGGAATCTGTGTTGGTTCTCAGATTATTTTTGAGCATTCTGAAGAAGGTGATGCTACCTGTCTTGGTCTAGTTGAAGGCGAAATCAAACATTTTTATACGATTGAGCCTAAAATGAATGAAGATAAAATCAAAGTTCCTCACATGGGCTGGAATAACATCAGCTTTGAAAATGGTGACTGCCCTATTCTGGCCGGAATTAAAAATGATTCTGATGTTTACTTTGTTCACTCTTTTGTAATCTGCCCGAAAGACGCATCGGTAGTAAAAGCCTATGCGGAATATGGCATTAAGGTTCCTGCTGTAATCCAGAAAGGAAATGTTTTTGCATGTCAGTTCCACCCAGAAAAAAGCGGTGTGACCGGACTTAAGATTATTGAGAATTTCTGCAAACTATAGTGTCACCCCGAACTTGATTCGGGGTCTATTTGGAAAGATGCTGAAACAAGTTCAGCATGACGTGGAGTCTAATATATGCTAAAAAAACGAATTATAATTTGTCTGGACGTAAAGGACGGACGCACTACAAAGGGTGTTAAGTTTCAGAATAATATAGACATCGGCGACCCGGTTGAAATGGCTGCTGAATATTACCGCCAGGGCGTAGATGAGCTGGTATTTTATGATATCATAGCTTCTGCCCGAGGCCGTGGCCCTATTCTTGATTTAATTTCCCGCGTTGCCCAGCAGGTTTTCATTCCATTCTGTGTAGGCGGTGGAATCGGAACAATCGAAGATATCCGCTCGACAATTCTTGCCGGAGCAGAAAAGGTTTCTTTGAACTCACAGGCTGTCCGCAACCCCGGTCTTATTACAGAAGGCGCAAAGGTATTCGGCAGTCAGTCTATTGTCCTTGGAATGGATGTACGCCGCGACCCTACAAAGCCAAGCGGATTCGGCACTACAATCAACGGTGGCCGCGTCGACACTGGTCTGGATGCTCTTGAATGGGCTAAGCGCGGAGTTGAACTTGGCGCCGGCGAAATTGTTTTGAACTCAATGGATGCCGATGGAACTAAGAACGGTTATGATATTGAACTTACCCGCCTTATTTCCGAAAATGTTCCGGTTCCAGTAATTGCATCTGGCGGTGGCGGAACCCCTGCTCACCTGGCAGAAGCCCTCACTGAAGGAAAAGCAGACGCAGCCCTTGTAGCCAGCATGGTTCATAACGGCACTTACACTGTAGGTCAGATAAAAGATGAACTGAACAGAAGCGGTGTTCCTGTCCGACTTTAGTACTTAAGTTTTTCTGACTACATTCACATTTCTCATTTCCATATTTTCTCGTTTTTTCTGATTTTATAACAAATTTTTATTTTTCTTTTATTTTTTAAAAATGGGGTGTAAAATATAGTTTATATTATTGGAGGAAAAAATGAGATTAAGTCTAAAATTTAAAATGATTATCTTTGTTGTGCTTTTAATAAATCTCGCAGTTATTGCTGTTGGACTTATAGCTCGAAAAGAACTTGCACTTTCTATTTCAAAAAATACAGAACAAATCATGGAATTAAATGCTGAAAAATCAGCAAAAATTCTTCAGGATGTAAATAAAAAAGAATTCTATCTTTTGGAATCAATTGCTTCACTGCCTTTTGTTCGAGATGAAAATATTTCACTGGAAGATAAAACAGCCCAGCTTGAAGCAATAGTTAAATCAAATCCCTCTCATTTTGAAAATCTGGCCTTTTACAGTGATAAAGGTATTTGTATACGTCCAGACGGAGAATATGTTGATGTATCCCAGATTGATTTTTTTATTCAGACAATTTCGGGAAAAAGAGTAGTAATCGACCCTCTTCCAAAAAGTTTTATGATGGAAGGCGGTTCTGATGAAACCATCATGTTCTATTGTATTCCAGTCTATAGCATTAATAATAAAAATAAAGCAGTTGGAATCTTATCTGCTATTGTAAACGGCTCAGATGTATATAATCTTTCAGAATCAATTTTAATTGGAAAAAAATCACACCCGAGAATTATCTCAACAACATCTGGAATGACAATTGGACCAACTACCTATGATGGACTCAGCCAGGAAGATATTAGCGCTATTCAGGAAAATGGAAGTGCTGCTATAGCAGATTCAGATGCTCCAAAAACACCATGGAATATAATGATGGATTCTGTAATTGCAGGAAAATCTGGATTTGAAATTGTTACTGACCCTGTATCGAATGAAAAGATGGTTGTTTCTTATACCTCGGTAGGAGATGAAAGCGGCTGGGCAGTTTTATGCGCTGCACCTTATAAAGAATACTATGACAGTCTTTCCAGAATCACAATGATAATTTTTGTATCAATTATAGTTGCAATTATTATTGTAGTGTTTGCAATCTGGATTCTTGTTTCTATTCTTATAAAACCGCTTGGCTTCGTAAAAACAACAATTAATGATATTGCAACAGGTGATGCTGACCTTACAAAACGAATTGACATCAAACTGAATGATGAAATTGGCGAAGTTGTTACCGGCTTTAATAATTTTACAGAAAAGCTGCAGACTATCATTTCTCAGGTAAAAAAATCCAGAGACACGCTTGGCAATGCTGGAGTATCACTAGATTCTTCTACAATGAACACCGCTACTTCAATTGAAAACATTCTTTCCAGCATTGACTCTGTTCATATGCAGATTAATAACCAGTCAAATTCAGTTCAGCAGACTGCAGGTGCTGTAAACGAAATTGCTAGTAATATTGAATCTCTTGGTCATATGATTGAAAAACAATCTTCAGAAGTTTCTGATGCTTCTGCGGCTATTGAACAGATGATTGGAAACATCAAATCTGTAAATGTTTCTATGGAAAAAATGACCTCTTCTTTTGATGGACTTGCAAATTCAGCACAATCTGGTATTCAGCTTCAATTAAATGTAAATACTATTATTGAAGACATCAAAAATCAGAGTGAAACTCTCCAGGACGCAAACTCTGCAATTGCTGCCATCGCGGAACAGACCAATCTTCTTGCCATGAATGCTGCAATTGAGGCTGCACATGCTGGAGAGGCTGGAAAAGGCTTCTCTGTAGTTGCAGATGAAATTCGTAAACTTTCAGAAACTTCTTCTTCTCAGTCAAAAACAATTGGAGACCAGTTAAATAGCATAAAGTCTTCAATCGACAACGTAGTTTCAGCCTCAGAAGAATCAAGCAAAGCCTTCCAGTCTGTAACAAGCAAAATTACAGATACAGAGCAGCTGGTTCATCAGATTCAGGCTGCGATGGAAGAACAAAATACTGGTTCCATGCAGATTTCCAACGCACTTCATGCCATGAATGATTCTACAATTGAAGTCAAAACTGCCAGTGTAGAAATGTCTCAGGGCAACAAGGCTATTCTGGAAGAAGTTAAAAATCTGCAGGATACTACTGGAATTATGCAGACCTCTGTTGATGAAATGACAGAGGGTGCAAGAAAAATTAAAGAGACAGGCCTATCACTCCGTGAAATTTCAGACAAAATGAAGTTGTCTATTGACGAGATTGGAAGTCAGATAGATAAATTCCGGGTATAAGCCAGACTCATTCAAAGAATTATTATTCATCAACCCGGTAACGGGCTCTTGATGTTTCTGTTTCAAAAACATCAACCGCATAAAGGGCTGGAGTTTTCTTATCTTTCTGGTAAGACAAATCCAGTCCTTCTTTTTTTAGGATTTCAATAATTCCATTGTAAATATACATTGCAATGCGTTCTGCACTCGGGTTCTGATCAAAAACAGCAAGGTCATTCAAATTAGTGTGATCCAGTTCTTTGCAAACCTGACGTAAAGCTGCCTTCAATTTACTGAAATCCAAAAGCATTCCACCCTCGTTCAATTGAGGACCTTTTACATGAGCATAAACTTTATAATTGTGGCCGTGGAGATTCTCACACTTGCCGTTGTAATCTCTTAAAAAATGTGCGGCCGCAAAATCCGCAGTAACTCTTACTTCAAACATATGTGCATTATAACACTTTTCCATTTCCTCGCAAACATATATAATGGAAGAATGACAAAACAACTTTCACAGATTCTGCCGGCTTTTACAAACACAGTTGTTGCAGCTGACGGAAGTAAAATTACAGATTTATCTGAAATTAATAATATACGGATTTCGAACCTTGTATTTGATTCACGCGAAGTAACAAAGGATTCGTTATTTTTTGCACTGCCTGGTACACATACAGACGGCAACAACTACATTGAGCAGGCTATTCTTGCCGGCGCAAATGCGGTTGTTTTTCAGGGCCAACTCACTCCTGCCCAGAAAAAAGATGTCGCAGAAGCAATCATTAAGCGCACAATAGATAATGCTATTTCTGATGACGCACATAAATTTGCTCCAGCACTCATAAATGTCCCGGATGCACGTTTTGCAATGGCTCCTCTTTCTTCAAGCTTTTATGATAATCCAAGTGAACGCCTTATTGTAATCGGAGTTACAGGTACAGAAGGGAAATCAAGTACTGTGAGCTTTATCTGGCAGCTTCTCAGAGCCGCTGGTGAAAAAGCAGGTTTTATTTCTACTGTTGAATATTCCTTTGGTGGAGATGCACTTCCCAATCCACAGCATCAGACAACTCCAGAAGCACCAATCATTCAGCATCATTTGAATGAAATGCTTGAAAACGGCTGTAAGTATGCTGTTGTTGAAACTTCATCTCATGGACTTTCTACAAAGCTCAACCGCTGCGGTAACATTCTTTTTGACTGCGGCGTATTTATGAACGTAACTCTTGAACATCTTGAGTTCCACAAAAACTTTGAAACCTACCGCAATGACAAGGCAAATCTTTTCCGCGCATTGGATAAGCATAATCATACAAAAACAATTGCCGGCATCAAACAGAAAATCAATTCAATTGGAATTGTAAATCTGGAAGATCCTTCTGCAACATTCTTTATGGAAGCTACAAATCATCCGGTATATGGCTTTACAACAGAAGGAAAGGCTGGAAAGGCAGCAGCAGAAAGTGGAAGCAGTGCTACCCCACTCCCACCAATTCCAGATAATCTCCGTTATATGACAGCCCGTAATATTGCATCTGCAACTTACGGACTCAATTTTGATGTTGATGCAGATGGACTTGATGCAACTTACCCGGAAAATTATGATCCGGTACAGCCTCGTCCACATTCACATTTTGAAATAAAAGCAAGCCTGCCAGGCGCATTCAATGCATATAATCTGATGGCAGCAATTACAGCTGTTAGCAGCGTAACCGGCAAGACTTTTGAAGAACTTGCCGCTCTTATTCAACAGCTCACACCTATCAAAGGTCGCATGACTGTAATTGATGAAGGTCAGCCATTTGAATTGATTGTAGATTATGCACACACACCTTCAAGTTTTGAGACAATCTTCCCGCCGCTTAGAAAACGCTGTAACGGTCGAATCTTTGCATTGTTTGGTAGTGGAGGAGAACGTGATCTTACAAAACGTCCTCTTCAGGGACAGATTGCCGCCCGCTTCTGCGATACAGTTATTCTTGCAGATGAAGATCCACGTGGCGAAGATCCTGTAGAACTTCTAAAGATGATTGCAGAAGGCTCGCTTAAAGAAGGAAAAGTTATGGGTGAAAATCTTTTTATCATCCATGACAGACCACAGGCAATCCGCGAAACTTTCAAGATGGCACAAAAAGGAGACATTGTTCTTCTTCTTGGAAAGTCTCACGAAAACAGCATAATTTATAAAGATCATACAATGCCTTATGATGAAATATCTGAGGCAAAAAAAGCATTAAAAGAGATGGGATACACAAAGGGGGAATAAAAAAAATGAACATAGCAGTAATATACGGCGGTCGTTCCGGAGAACATGAAGTCAGTTTGATTTCAGCAGCAGCAATTGCAAGTAATATCAAAAAAGAAAACAAAGTTATTTTGATTGGTATTACAAAAGCTGGAAAATGGTACCTTCAGCCAGAATCTGAATACGAAAGAATCTGTAAAGATACAAAAGCAGTTCTTACAATCACAGAAGATGAAAGTAATGCTGTAACTATTGTTCCAGCAGGAAAGAAGAATGCCTTTCTTGCAGGCGGCAAACCATTAGATATTGATGTAGTTTTCCCTGCCCTTCACGGAACCTATGGTGAAGACGGAACAATTCAGGGGCTTTTTGAAATGGCTGATATTCCTTATGTCGGCTGTACTCCCCTTGCTTCTGCCCTTACAATGGATAAGGAAAAGACAAAGCTTATCTGGCAGAGTGTTGGCCTTCCGGTTGTACCTTATGTTTGCATTAAACGTTCAGTTGTATTAGACAGCGTTGTTTATGATGCAGTTATCGAAGAAACTGAAAAAGAACTCGGTTATCCTATGTTTGTAAAACCTTGCTGTGCAGGAAGCTCTAACGGCGCCTCAAAAGCAAAAGACCGTAAAGAACTGCAGTTTGCTATTATGGAAGCCTTCAATTGGGATGACAAGATTCTTGTAGAAAAATCTCTTAATAATGCCCGCGAAATTGAATGCAGCGTTACTGGAAACTCAGTTACTTACCCTGCAGACAGCGATGTTGAAGACGTAGTTGCTTATATTCCAGGCGAAATTGTTCCAAATCATGATTTTTATGATTTTGATGCTAAATACAATGACCCTGACGGTGCAAATCTTCTTGTTCCTGCAGAACTTTCAGAAAATGATCTTGAAAAAATCCGTAAGACAGCATGTGCAGCTTACAAGGTTCTGGATGCAACAGGTCTTTCACGAGTTGATTTCTTTATTGACCGTGAAACAAAGGCTGTTTACCTCAATGAAATCAACACAGGACTTAAGTTCCCTGAACTTATTGATTTGTTGATTGAAGAAGCAGTTGCCAGATACGAAGCAAAAAATAAGCTGAGTACAAGCCGCTAATTTAAAACTAGACTTCATATAAATTATGTGGTAAAATATTTAATCATTTTTACTATATTATTTCATAAAAAAAGGATAAATAATTATGAAAAAAAATACTGTTTACACACTCGGATCATTAATTATTCTTTTGATCTGTGCATTCTGTTTTGTCGTTCTTCCAGCATTTGAAGGACGTGCAAGCCGCCAGCAGGGCGGAGACACTCCGGTTTTCGGAAAATACAACGGAAAAGAAATCAAATATGAGCAGGGTTCTGATTTTGCTGAATATGTTTCTCAGTATGGTCAGATGTATCAGATGTATGGTCAGCAGCTTGATCAGTCTGCTTACTATCAGATTTTCTCTCAGGCTTTCAATGCAACTGTTATGAAATATGCATATGCAGAAGCAGTTGATAAGAGTGGTTACGAAGTTCCTGCATCTGCAGTTACTCGTGAAATGATTCCTTACTTCTCTGATGAAAACGGAAACTACTCTTCTAAGCTTTACAAGGCTGCTTCAGAAGAAGCAAAACTTGAGCTTAAGAACGCTCTTTCATCACGCATGTATGCAAACCGCTTCTACAACGACAACTTTGGTTCAACTTCAGAAGTATTTAATCACGATGCCCTTTACGGTTTGAAGTCATCTTCTGCAGAACAGGCTTTCCTTTCTGAAGCAAACAAAAATATGAGAGGCTTTGATGTTGCTTCTTTTGCAATGAGCGACTACCCTCTTGATGAAAAACTTAAGTTTGCACGTCAGAATGAAGCAAAGTTCAATAGCTATGATTTGTACGTTATCACAGTTGAAGACAAATCAACTGCTGAAACAGTTGCTAAACGTCTTGAAAATAACGAAATTACATTCGAAGATGCAGTAACAGAATATTCAGAAAAGAATTATTCTAACTCAGAAGGAAAACTTACAAATACATATCAGTATCAGATTGAAAACATTCTTGAAAATAAAGAAGACCTCGCTTCTATCACAGACCTTGCAAAAGATGCAGTAAGCGGTATCATTCAGACAAACACTGGCTTCTCAATTTTCAAATGTGCAAACGATATGACAAAGCCTGATTTTGATTCAGAGACAATTCAGAGAGTTGTTTCTTCATACATTTCAAACTACGAAGCGAGCATTATCGAAGATTACTTTACAGTAAAAGCTAACGACTTCATCAAAGAAGCTAAAGCAGGTGATTTTGCTGCTGCTGGAAATAAGACTGGTGCTAAGATTTCTTCTCTTGATCCATTCCCACTGAACTACGGTAACGTAGATGTTTTGGGCCAGTTCAAAGCTGGTGATTCTGGAATTACAAATGCAGAATCAAATGAGAACTTCTTGAGCAAGGCATTTGCTCTTAGTCTCAACGAAATCTCAGAACCAATTGTAGTAGGTGACAATGTTGTAGTTCTTAAGTTTACTTCAGAAACTACTCCAGAAGATGATGAAATCAATCCTACACTCTTCTCTTCTTATGATGAAGATGCTGCTAATGAAGCAATCATGGGAAGTGATAAACTCACAAACGATTTCATCAGTGTTTACTTTCAGAACTTTTTGAGATAGTAATTGGAAGAAATAATAATTCAAAAGCCCTGTGTCGTTCAGAAAATCGAAACGCCTCAGGGCTTTTCTGTTTCATACAAAGAACACCTTCTCTATTCAAAATATAATCCAAGTAAAAGTATTATAACCGCAGTTGAAAACCTTAATCTGATTCCTGGAACAATTATTTTATGTATCGCTCCCGTTTTAGGTTATGGTCTTAACGAACTGAAAAATAAACTTCCCGAAAACTGCCAGATTGTTTTGTGTGAAGCAGAACAGGCGCTTTATGATTTTTATAAAGCAGAAGGCTTCAAAGCTGATGGCTTAATCGAGTGTGCACCATCAGAACTATCTGCTTTACCCTTAAAACTTTATGAACTTGCAAAATCCGGTAAATATAAGCGTGTAATAAGACTTGATATGTCTGCTGGCGTTCAGTTTAATTCTGATTTTTATAATAAGCTTTTTGCAGCCTGCACAGATTCTGTAATGACCTTCTGGAAGAACCGCATTACCCTCACCCGCTTTGGTCGACGCTACTCAAAAAATCTTTTTGAAAACTTTCATTATCTTTCTGATTCAAAACCTATTACTGACTATTTTAATTCCATTAATAAACCGATTATTGTTTTTGGAGCCGGCGAAAGCACACAGACTTTTTTAAGTGGATTGCTTCGTCACCACGCTCCTTGCAATGACATTCAATCAAAATACTTTATTCTCTGTGTCGACACTGCCCTTCAGCCTTTATTAAAAAACGGAATTACACCAGACGGAGTATTTGTAGAAGAAGCTCAATCTGTAATTATAAAAGCATTTACAGGCACGCCAAAAGGCACTCATATATTTGCAGGTCTTTCTTCGATTCCGAATATTTTACACCGAGCTGGAGCAGCTAATATTTCATTCTTCTTTACAGAATATGCAGATGGATCTTTTTTTGATTCCTTAAAATCAAAGGATTTTTTGCCACCAGCAAACAAACCTTTTGGCTCTGTAGGACTAACTGCCGTTTATTACGCTTTGAAATTCCGTAAAGATAATACAATACCAGTTTATGTCACAGGACTAGATTTTTCTTATTCGTCTGGAATAACACACACGAAAGGTGCACTTGCACATACACTTCGACTTGCTAACAATACCAGACTTTTGCCGGTTGCAAACTATAATGCAGCCTTCTCTTACGGCTCAGATAAAATAATAGACAAATCTGGCAAAACTTTATATACCACTGTTACATTAAAAAGCTATGCTGCTATGTTCAACAGTTTCTTTGCGGATGTAGAAAACCTTTTTGATGTTGGAGAAAGCGGAATAAAACTTGATATACCACATAAAGATATAGATTGCTTCGTCGCTAACGCTCCTCGCAATGACGAAGTTGTGTTACGTCATTGCGTGGCCGAAGGCCGAAGCAATCCATTTGATAATGAAATCAAAGACTTTCTTGCAACCGAACACTCCGCCCTTGAACACTTACGAGACCTTCTCACCGGCAACACAGAACTCACAGGCGAAGCTTTATTAGAAGAAATAAAAAAAACTGCCGCCCCGCGTGAGTATTTATACTTACACTTCGCTGATGGCTGGCAGTTTTCAACAAATCAATCGTTCTTAAACAGAATAAGGACAGAAATTGATTTCTTCCTTAAAAATATTTAATCTTACTGATCGTCGTTTTCTTTCAATACAGCAAGGAATGCGCTCTGTGGCAACTCAACATCACCAATCATCTTCATGCGCTTTTTACCTTCCTTCTGTTTTTCAAGAAGCTTGCGTTTACGGGTAATATCACCACCGTAACATTTTGCAAGAACGTCTTTACGAACAGGATTTACAGTTTCTCGGGCAATAATCTGACCACCTATGGCTCCCTGAATTGCTACCTTAAACTGCTGACGAGAAATCTCATTCTTAAGACGCTCACAAACCTTGCGTGCCCTGTCTACAGCATTCTGTCTGAAAGTCAAAAGTGAAAGTGCATCAACATTCTTACCATTCAAGAGTATATCAACTTTTACAAGGTCAGTTGCACGATAACCTGTTACTTCATAATCAAAAGAAGCATAACCGCGGCTGTAGCTCTTTAAGCGGTCATAGAAATCAAAAAGAACTTCAGCAAGTGGCATTTCATAGGTAAGCTCAACACGCTTTGTATCGAGGTACTGCATATTTGTCTGAACACCACGTTTTTCAGTACACAAAGCCATAATTGAACCAAGGTATTCTGAAGGAGTAATAATTGATGCCTTGATATATGGTTCTTCAGCATCCTTAATTCGGCCCTGTGGGTATTCAGATGGATTATCAATATACATATCTTCGCCATTCTGAAGATGAAGAAGATAACGTACGCTTGGAGCAGTAAAGATTACAGCCTGATCAAAGTCGCGTTCAAGACGTTCCTGAATAATTTCAAGATGAAGCAAACCTAAGAAGCCACAACGGAAACCATTACCAAGGGCAAGCGAATTATCTTTTTCATAAACAAGACTTGCATCGTTGAGCTTTAATTTTTCCATACTGTCTTTTAATTCTTCATAATCATTTGAATCCATTGGATAGATTGAAGAATAAACTACAGGCTTTACTTCCTTAAATCCAGGGAGAGGCTCTTCTACTCCAGCTTCTACAGATGTGATTGTATCACCAACTTTTACATCACTTACAGTTTTAAGACCAGAAATAATATATCCTACATCACCTGCTTCAAGCACACCAGTTTCTTCATAGTTGATTTTGAAAATACCGCACTGTTCTACTTTGTACTGTGTATTTGTACTCATCATCTTGATAAGGTCACCAGTTTTAAGACGACCTTCCATTACTCGAACATGAACAACAACTCCGCGGTAAACATCATAGTGACAATCAAAAATTAATGCAGCAAGCTTACCGTTTGGATCTCCTGTAGGAGCCGGGAACTTTGTAACGATGGCTTCAAGCAGTTCATCAATTCCTTCACCAGTTTTTGCAGAAACACACATTGCATCACTGGAATCAAGACCAAGCTCATTATCAATCTGAGACTTACAAGCAGGAATATCTGCAGAAGCAAGGTCAATTTTATTGATAACAGGTACCATTGTAAGGTCATGCTCAAGAGCCATATACATATTAGAAACAGTCTGGCTTTCAACACCCTGAGTAGCATCGATCAAAAGAAGAGCTCCTTCGCAGGAAGCAATAGCACGAGATACCTCATAAGAAAAGTCTACGTGACCTGGAGTATCTACGAAGTTTAATTCGTAATCATTTCCATCTTTTGCATGATACGGAATTGTTACAGCCTGACTTTTAATTGTAATACCACGCTCTCGCTCGATATCCATATTATCGAGAATCTGATTCATCATCTTACGATCATCAATAATTTTTGCCTTCTGAATCAAGCGGTCAGAGAGAGTTGATTTTCCGTGGTCTATATGTGCAACAATACAAAAGTTGCGCTTAAATTTCATTTCTGTCATAATAATTATTGCTCCCGTTTAGAAGTAGTAAGGTCCATCAAAACTGGTACCAAGGTTTATTGTTACATCCAGGAAAGCCTTTTTCTTTCTTTTTGTAGAAAGCGATGTAATGATTCCTTTGAGTCTTTCATCTACATCAACACCAAGAACTGTCACTGTATCGTTCTCAGAAAAACTCATATCATCTGCAGCACTACCCGGAATAATTTTTTCTATTGTATAGGAATTTCTGTTTGTTGTCGATGAAGGAAGGAGCTTCATTCCAAAAAGTGGTACAAAAGAATTCATAAGTAAATCAGAATCAAAAATTGTTTTAGAAGGATTTTCTGGCCTTTTATCAAGATAAACAAGACACGACTTTTGCTCCCCACTAACACTCATATAATCACATTTAAGAATTGTTTCTGCCTCATATCCCATAAGAAGGAAATTGAAATCATCAGATGAAGTGATTGTTTTTCCATCAAGAGCAGTAATTATATCTCCCGGAACAAGACCTGCCATAAAGCCAGAACCGCCAGGAAGCACATAATGAACCTCTAGTCCTGTTTTTTTATTTCCTTCTCGTTTAGTATTTCCAAAACAGCCTGTCCAGGTATGAATGATTTCACCACGACCATACATAGCACTAAGTTCCTGTTTAAGATATTCAACAGGAATTGCAAAGTTCAAGCCCTGAAGCTGAAGCATTCCGGCAAAAACAATTGCCTGCACTTTAAGATTTTTATCAATTAAAGGTCCGCCGGAGTTACCAGAATTTACAGCAGCATCAATCTGAAATACATTTCCAAGTGAAAGAAGTTTTCGGTCAAAAGAAGAAATGATTCCAGAAGTCAAAGTACCTTCAAGACCTACCGGAGTACCAATTGCAGAAATCTTATCTCCAATTTCAAGATCATCACTAGAACCAAGATCAAGTACATATTCAGGAGTGATTTCAACTTTTAAGAGCGCAAGGTCCAGCAATGAATCATAGCCTACTACTTTAGCCGGAATCTTTGTAAGATTATCATCAAGCAATTTTATATAAAGACGAACATAACCTTCATACTTAGGATTTACCATCGAATCAATTACATGATGATTTGTTACGATATATCCACGCTCGTCAATAAAAAAGCCAGAGCCGATTATGATATCAGCATAGCCTGCCCCATTTTTTACAGTAACGCCACGGTCAACCCAGATGGTAACAGCCGCGTGCATACATTCAGAAATTTTGGATGGTGATTTTTTATTTGTACCGGCAGCAGCAAGCCCTGGCACATCAGCAACAGCAAGCTTTTCAACCTGCGAATAAGAATATCCGTCAAGTTTCCAGTCTGGTTTTACAGCAAGCAGCGACTTGTAATATTTTTTTGCATCCAGATAATTCTTTTCTTCAATGGAAGTCTCAAGCAGAGTCTGAACCTTTGTAAAACAATGCTCCAATACTTCTTCATTACCAAGCAGACTTGCACGCCACAAAGCACGAACAGGTTCATTTTCCAGAAAAGCATCAATACGTTCAATTTCGTTTTTTACAATATCCTCATCAGAATAATTCAAATGTTCTGGAACTGATGAAGGCTGTCGAACAGTACGACAGGAAATCAAAAAGACAGAATACGATACAAGAATTAATAAAGAGATTTTTTTTACATTATGAAGCATATTATTCAGCGGCCTCTTGTTCTAGTGGAATTGAAGAAAGCGGAACATAACGGCAGTAATAAGCAGAACCAACCTTTATTATAGAAATTCTTGTTTCTTCGTAATCAAATAAATCAATTATCCCCTGAGAAAATCCTTTTGATACATATTCCAGAATAGCAGTCTCTGCATCATCAGTTCCTTTTTGATCAATCCAGTAAAGATCTGGAGAGTCACCGGCATATACCATAACTTCAGAACCTTCGGCATTCATCTTTAAAGGAATTCCATCAGCAGTTGTTAATGAAATTATTTGAAGTCCATTCGAATCAAAATATAAAGTTTCTTCGATTAAAGATTCCCCTTCTTTTTGAGGATAGCGGATATACTGACAGTCTGGCAAACCATTATCGTCATTATCCCAGATTGTAATTTTTCCATTGTATTCAAGATATTCTTCTGAAAATTCACTGAAAGTATTCTGATTATGATCAATCTGGATTTTTCTCAGATAAATATCATTTCGGTTATCTATAAAATTGAAGACGCTTGTAACTACACGATCATTATCATCAGTTTTAAGCCCATCCTGTCCGAATGGAATCTGCGAATAAAATTCTGTTGTTTCAAAAGTTCCATCATTATCATAATCTACAAAACGAACAAGAGAATCTTCTTTTGAAAAATCACAATATGCATAGCGGTTATTTGCTTCATAAAATTCTGCAAAAACAATCTGACCGCCAGAAAGTGTATAGATAATACGACCATTATCGCGTTCAGTGATAGGAAGTTCAAAACTTGATGCCCGGTCAATAATTTCCTGAGGAAGCGGTAAAGCAACTTCTTTTGAAATGTTTGGAATATAGAATTCAGCACCTGTTCTTGTGAATACATTATCAGTTACAAAATCAAAAGGAGAGAAAAGATAATCATCATGTAAGAAGTTGAAAACAAGATTTCTGTCTGAATAAGATACCTTTGAAACTTTTGGGAAGTCGCTGTAGAAGAATTGCTGGCGACTAGTATTAAAATAAACAAATACCGGAGCGCCAAAATCGCATGAAGAATAAAGTTCTGTTTCGCCATCATTATTTGCATCATATTTTATGTAAACAGGGCGTCCTTTTTCATACTGAACTGTAAGCTCATACTGTAAATCCATATTTTCATCGATATAAATTGTTCCGGTAAAATCGGCAAGAGTTTGAGCAGCTCGTTCTATCACCTCTTCATCAGAAAGAAGAGTAATAAAAGTTTCAAGAGAATCAAGTGAGAACTCGTTATTTCCAGCTTCAAAGAACATATCAAAAGCCTGAGAGTCTGTATAAATACCAGCACGCAAAGCAGTAGTAGCAAGTAATGTACTTAGACTCTTATTTTTTGCATCAATTGCTTTTATTAAACGAAGTTTTTCATCATCACGGGCAAAGCTTGCAGCAAGCAATTCCATTTCAAGATTTCGGTTAGAATAATCTGGAAGTTTTGCAATGTAAGAAGCAGCAATAGTGCTTACGAGCTCTGGAATCTGATAATGAATACCATCACGTTCAGCCTCGCTCATAAAGAGAGATTCAAACAGGAAGAAAATTTCCGGGAAGCGGGAATCCTTAGGATATACACGACGGTCACTATTAAGACGAAGGCGAGCATTATTGAGAGACTCTTTTGTTCCCATGCGATAATAATTTTTGATTCGGATAAACTCAGCGTCTGCAGAATAAATAAAAGGCTCACTATCAAGTACAGTAAGCGACTCTTCATGTAAACCAGTATCTGAAAGAAGGTCTGCAAGGAAAATACGTGCACCGTTTTTAGTGTATCCTGCCCACGATGAACGTTCAAAAGCAGAAGAAAGAGTTCTCAAAGCATCAGCCTTAGTTCCACCAAGATTTAGTGAAGCAGCTGCTTTTATATAGTAAAGATCTGAAATCGAATCATCATAAGAAAGACCAAGCTCCGCCTGACTTAAAGCATTCTTCCAGTCATTGCCTACAAGGCAGCTTTCTGCAAGTTTAAGACAACGCAAAGCCGTATTTTTATTTGCAGATGCAGCAGAGTTTTGCGCAGCCGCAGAAAAGATTAATCCAAAAGACAAAAGAACAACAATTGCATACTTTTTCATAACTTAACAATCCAATCCTTATATCCTAAAAATCCACCAAGAATAGCTTTAATTCCCTGAGATTTTTCATTAAGCAACTGAATGACAGGAATGAGACCTTTTTTTTCAGGTGCAACATGCCAGTCAGAAAATACATCATAAACTTTTTTTAAGGAACCATCAGCACAAAGAACCATATCTCCGAGCCGAACGTTTCTTATACAAAATGGAAGTGCAATATTTTCTGCAATGCTGGATTCTCCGGCACAAACAGTAACAAACTTTTTTCCATCCTGTTCTCTATAGTTAAAAACATCTAAATTCCCAAAAGGAAACTCAAATGAACCAGTTTTTTCTATTATATCAGAAAAAACTAAATCCGTATTGATTTCTGTATGTTTTTTTACAAAAAGTCTATTTTTTTTGAGAATGATATCTATGCCTGCAAAATGCTTTGTAAAACCATCACTCTGGCGTACAGCAGACAAAACATCTTTTATAAACTGATTTGGAATGCGTGCCCTTTCTCCAGCTTTATTGCAGGCAGAAAGAATAAGGCGACGCTGAACCGCAATCGGAGAAGATTTAAATTCATTTAAGGAAATCTCAACCTCGCCGTCAGGACCAGCAGAAACAGGAACCTTTTCAACACAGGAAAGAATCAATTCTGCATCTTCACAAGCCTTGTCTGCACCAGATAAAACAGATTTTTGCCAGCCTGGAAACTGCTCATTCAAAAAAGGAACAAGATTAAGACGAATGCGATTTCTAAGATAATCAGTTTCAAAATTAGTTTTATCAGTTCGCCAGGTAAAACCACGGCCTTGAACATAAGATTCAATTTCTGTACGGGAAATATCCAGAAGTGGGCGCGCAATTACAGAACCGCTTACACCTATTTCCCGCCGCGCCCTAATACCACCAGCAGCCTCCGCGGGGCTCCCCTGCAAAAAGCGCATAAGAACAGTTTCCAGCTGATCATTCATGTTGTGCGCAGTACAAAGCACCCCGAGGCCCCGCTCAGCAACAAACTTTTCGAACGCCGCGTAACGTAAATACCGCGCCGCCTCTTCTATTCCACCGCCGCGCCTCTCCGCTTCCTGTGCAACCGCACCGCGCTCCAGCTCAACCGCCTCACAACTCACGTCCCGCCCGCGCTTCCGCAATTCCCCGCATACCTCGAGCACAAAATCCACATCGCCGGCGCTTTCGGCCGCAGGTCTTATATTATGATTTACAGTAATTACATAAAGAGGAGAAATAATTTCCGACATCGAAAGTAAAAGCGCAATAGAATCTGCACCACCGGAAACCGCAACACCAATTGGCGGATAAGCACCACAAGATGTCTCACACTGCAGAATATCATCTAATTTATCTTTTACTTTTTTTTCAAACTCACACATAAAAAAAGACTGCCCTGATTAGGACAGTCTTTATTATACACCAAAAATCGCTAATTAGCGAGTGGTTGGCATTTTAGGCTTAGCCACGAGCTGGTGATACAGTTACGAGAGGCATTTCTGCGCCTGTGAGAACCTCAACCTTGCTGTCAAGTTTAAGATCCTTTACGCGGAGAGCTTCACTAACATTGATTCCTGAAATATCAGCAGTGATTGTTTCTGGAAGGTCAGCGATGCAAGCCTTGATTTTGATTTCGTTATTGCGTTCTTTCTTGAAACCACCCTTGAGAACACCAGCTGGAGTTCCTGTGTAGTGTACCTTGATTTTCATAACGAGTTTTTCGTCAGCATCAGGTGCGAAGAAATCTGCATGAAGAACTTTGTCTGTACGAATGTTGTACTCAACGTCCTTAATCAAAGCGAGAGATTCTTTTCCATCAACCTTGAGTATGATAGAAGTAGTTGGAGTAATAGTTCTCCAGATCTTGTTGAATTCTACTTCGCTAACTTCGATAGATGTAGCCTCGCCCTTTGCATTGTAAACAACAGCAGGGATACGTCCTTCTTTGCGAAGATTTTTAGCAGCTGTTTTACCAGTAGCTGTACGAAGTTTTGCTTCGAGTGTCTGCTTACTCATTTTCTTAAAGCTCCTTATATCCTTAAAATGTTCAAATATACTATCAGAAATGCGGGAGTTAATCAATATTATAAGGGGGCTCCCGGCTGCTTTGCAGCCCGTCGGGCTACTACAGGTTTCGCTATCGCTTCAGCCGCTTCCTTCGCTTCGCTCAGTCCAGTGGCCGGCTTCGCCGCCTTTCGTATCCCTAGCCTGAAATATAGTTACATTGAGACATCCGCCTTACCTACCGTTCGTTAGGAACGCTCTGTGGCGGCTGTCTAGCCTTTGGGAACTTACCGGCTCATAAGATCGACAGGATTCGCCACTCCAGTCGCAGACCTCCTGTCTGCTCCTTCCGTGGCCGCCTCCGCTCACTTCCTGCCACCTCCTGTGGCAGGATTTCAAAAATTGCTGCGCCACTGCTCGCAATTTTTGAAACCGTTCACTTCGGTTCGAATCCTGTCGACCCCTCTTCTAATTTTCGTGATTTAAAAAAAATAAAGAGTTCCCTGAATTTTTGAGGGAACTCTTTATTTTTCTGGGTCGACAGGATTCGAACCTGTGGAATGACGGCACCAAAAGCCGTTGGCTTACCGCTTGCCGACGACCCAAAGATGCCTACTATTATATAATATTTTAGTCGTCTGGGGAAGTACCTGTTTCAACATGACCTGCATTATATTCTGCTAAAATTTTATCCTGCAGTTCAGTGCGGAATTCAGGGCTGATTGGATGGGCTACATCTTTGTATTCCCCGTTAGCAGTCTTTCGGCTTGGCATTGCTATGAAAAGACCACTTTTTCCTTCAATAATCTTAACATTGTGAACAACAAAGCAGTTATCAAAAGTAACTGTTACATAAGCACGGAGCTTACCTTCGTCCTCAACCTTTCTAATTCTCAATTCGGTAATCTGCATAAATCTACCTCCGCAAAATTACATGGCATAACTATAATCTTATACAGTCCGCGCCAATTTACAGTTCCAAGAACCTGTCAGCTCCTGCACTGCAGATTCAGCCTCTTGCCTAGAAGTGAATACCCCAAAAACTGTGGAACCCGAACCTGACATTTCGGCATAATCACAGCCAAGGTTTCGTAAAGCCTCAATTGCACGCCCTATCTGTTCATACTTTGCAGAAATAACAGGCGTAAAAGTATTAATAAAAGTCCATTTCTCCGGCGGCCTTCTGTAAATTAACTCTAGCTCATCAAATTCAGGACTTATTAAAACATCTCCGCGGGTAAA
Organism: uncultured Spirochaetaceae bacterium; assembly: GCA_902789325.1. Classification (GTDB taxonomy): domain Bacteria; phylum Spirochaetota; class Spirochaetia; order Treponematales; family Treponemataceae; genus Treponema_D. The sequence goes on along the minus strand of CADANN010000004.1, from coordinate 156,751 downwards.
AGCTTCATCTACAAGAGCATACGCCTCTTTGGTAGATGAACTTACCTCAGGAAATACCATCACAAGGAATAAGTTTTCTACTGGTTTGATATCACGTACATTCTCGCCGCGTCCCGAAACAAGTGCACATCCGTGTCCCTGTTCGTCGCAATGCATAAAGAAAAATACGTCGCTGCCTGTCTTGGAGGCAACGTAGTCCAGCTGCTCATAAGAGAGCCTTATTCCACAAAACTTTTCCAGCACCCGAACAAGAGCAGCCGCATCGGAAGAACCACCTCCAAGGCCTCCGCCCGAAGGAATCCCCTTTTTCAACAAAACGCTGACAGGGGGAACTTCTGTGCCTGCAACCTCACAAAAAGCGCTGTAAGCCATAGTTAAAGTATTTTTTTCCGGCAGTTCCATTGAATCACATCTTACAGTACAGCCGTTTACATCAGAAACAGTCACAGTAAGCTCATCAAAAAGATCCACTGTTTGAAAAATACTTTCAATTCCGTGAAAACCGTCATCACGTTTTTGCAGAACACGTAGCCCAAAATTCACCTTAGCATACGCTCTGGCAGATAATTCACGATTCATATAATAATTATACCCTACTTTAGAGAGTAGTCAAACATTTTCGTTCTTCATTTTTTGCCTAATATTTCAAGAGATTTCAAAAGAAACGTGCAATTTTCTAAGAGATTGGTACCAAATTCTATTTACTTTTTAGGCCTTATGAATTATATTGTTTGACGGTGAGTTTAAAAAATAGACAGTATCAATGACAAAAAAAATATGCGGGGTTTTTTATGTCTGCTGATTCAGAATTTGAAGAATTAAGTTTATCTTTTTCATACGGCGATGATTTCGACGATGAATATGATGAAGATTTCGATGACGACTTCGACGATTACGAAGAAGACGATGAAGCTCTTGATGAGTTTGATGATGATGCAGACTTGTACTACGACGACGTATTCAAGGAAGAAGAGGACGTAGACGAACCTTACGACGACGTTGAAGAAGAAGACGGCTACGGCGCATATAGAACACGCTTCCAGGATGAAGAATAAGGCAATTTCTGTCATGCTGAATTTATTTCAGCATCTATAAAAAAGATCCCGAACCAAGTTCGGGATGACACTTTATAGTGAATTTAAATCAACAAGTTCATATCCACTATCAAGCAATGCGCTGATTAGCAGTGCCATATATTTATATAATGGTCGTGAATGATTACTCTGTGAAAATCCACCAACAACAGAAACTACTCCACCGTTAGTTTTATCTAATCCAAGTAAAAATTTCTTTATCAGTTTTTCCGGATCCATATCAGGATTATTAAACTCTGATACATCACTACAAGGATTCACATAAGTATATCCGGCATTTCCACCGTAGGTAATTATTTCTGGAGTTGTATCATAATATGGTGCATGCCAGAAAAGTGTCAGTTCTGTTTTTGTACAGTCATAAAATTCATCTTCATTGCGGGCAAGACCACGACGAACAAAATCTTCATTGATTACAAAGCTGTTTTCTGTAAGATTTGCAGTTGTAAAGAACATTGAAGCACACAAATGACCGTTAGTTACAATCTGTCTTGTCTCTGCCGGATAGCGGCGAATAAACTCACCATTAATAAAGAAACTTCCCTTAGCATTAAACTTCTTGAGTTCAGAAAGAATCAAAGGAAGTCCATCTGCATTATCATAAAGCTCAAAAGCCAGTGCAACCTTTTTCTTTTCAACAGCCTTTTTTGCACTTTCCTTATACAATGGAATTGTTACTGCCCTCTTACTGAGCGAGCGTACATAAAGTGCATTATCATAATTCTTATTCTGTGTTGTACCAATAAATACTCGATAACGACCATTCTGTTTTACAGGATCTATTGCCTTGGTTACTTCAGTTTTAGACCAGGTCTTTTTATCTGCATCAAACTTATAGAAGTTAGCATTTCCTGTATCTGCAACAATTGAATAATCACTTGTATCCCAGTAACCTGCAGTTACAGAAGAAAGCGTAATTGTATCTGCCTGATTTGTGATAATATTCCAGAGGCGTACACTTTTTTCTCCGCCTACATAAAGATTATTATCATCTGTCCAGATAGCAGAAACAACTTTTTCACCAGTAAGTACTGCAATACGCTTCCAGGTATTTATATCATAAACGTAAACTGTAGAACCTGCAAAGAACATTACCTTTGTTCCGCTTGGAGAAAGGAAAGGTTTACCAGAATCTTCAATCAGCAAAACCTGCTTTGCAAGTACATCAAGTTTATAAACAGCTCCATGCTCTTTAATTCCATCATATGGAAGTTTTTCCTGCCAGAGAACCGGTTTACCAGAAGCATCCCAGAAAATGTAAGAAGCTACTAAAGAAGCATTTGATTCTGTATAAGGACGAGAATAAATTACATCCATGTAATCGCAGGAAGCACTGCGTACTACAAGATAAGTAAATAGGCGGCCATTCTGAGTTACAACTGCAGAAGTAACTTCACTATTACAGGTAAACTTATCTGTAAGCGGATTAAACTGGAATGGCAGACGGCCCATTGGCTTTCCCTGCCCTATAATTCCAGAATAAAGGCCGAGTGTATAAAGTTCTTTTGTATTGATTTTATAAAGAAGATAATCATCTACATAAGCAAGATATTTTGAAGATGCCCAGTAAACAGAGTTGATACTTCCTCTTCCTACCTTTCGATAGCGTTCATCAATTTCAACTCCGCGCAATACAGCATCTGGATTACAGAAGTAAACAGAATTCTTTTTTTCGTAAACAACAACAGAACTGTCTGGAGACCATTTTACAGGAAGATCTTCATACGAATTCAAAACACCTTCGCAAAGAATACTGCTCTTTCCAGTTTCTGTACTAACGAGCATCAGGTTACCGGAGAAAACAGAAGTACGTTCTATACGGCAAAAGTATTTTCCGTTTGGACTCACAGCATAAGGAACAACCGGAACAATATTCTCCGGAATCTCTTCACTTTTTTCTATCCAGATAAGTTCACCTGCTTTTTTTGAATAACGTGCAATTCCATATCTGTTTCTAATCTGAAGGACATCACCACCAGAAAGAAGTTCCATCTGTTCTGGATAACAGGTAATAACCTCAGGGGCTTTTTCCGGCTTACCATCTTTAAGAACTGCCCTAAAAAGAGATTTATAAGGACTGGTTCCAACCATATTATGACGAACGGTAAAAAGAATCTCATCGTTAAGATTCAAATCCGGATTCCCAAAGGAAGTTCCGGCTACCGCTGAAAATGAGATAAGACTGATTACCAGACACAGAATTGCGAGTTTTTTCATTTATGCATCTCCGCACTTAATACAAGGATGGAAAGTTCATGCTCAAGTGTATCGAGCTGTTCTTCCATCTTTTCTATCTGATTATAACGCTTTTGGAATTGTTTTTCCTTAAATTCTGCATAACGTAATTTTGCGCTATCGTCTTCTTCTTTCTGAACACGAGAATAGCCGCACCAGGGGCAGTAATAAAATCTTTTATCAATTAATTTTCCGCAACCACCGCAGATACACATGTTATGACTCCTTTATTTTAAAACCGTCATCGGGTCTACTAATTTTCCATTTTTGTAAACTGTAAAATGAAGATGTGGGCCGGTTGAATATCCGGTTGAACCAACAAGACCAATTCTGGTACCCTGGCTCACCCACTGCCCTTTACTTGCAATTATTTTTGACATATGAGCATACAATGTCTGATATCCGTTGCCATGATCTATAATTACATAGTTTCCATAAACACGATTAATACCAGTTGTTGTTACTCTTCCACTCATTGCAGCAAGAATTGGAGTTCCTGTTGGACATGCCATATCAGTTCCTGTATGGAAAGATTTTACTCCTGCAATCGGGTCGATTCTATAACCATATGGAGAAGACCAGCGGAACTTAGCAGAAAGCGGCATGCGGAAAAGTTCACCCATTGCATTACGCAAAGAGTTTGCATCCATTGCAGCACCTGGTAAAAAGAGCTGCTGACCAGCAGTCAGAGTTTCACTTGTAAGCTCGTTTACATCAAGAAGCTGTTCCAGGCTGATTTTATATTTACTTGTAATTGAATTGAGCGAATCACCTTTTTTAACGGTATAAACAATTCCATCAATCGAAGGGATTCTAAGTTTCTGTCCTGCAGCAAGCTGACGAACATTTCCAATATCATTTACAGAAATCAAAGTTGAAATGTTAGTCAAACAAAACTTCTTTGCAATTCCGCTGATTGTATCACCGGAACGAACCTTATAAGTCTGATAGCTTACCGGTTGAGCAAAATTAACAGCCTTCGAAGTTACTTCTATATCTAAAAGATTTCCAGATTCGTCATAATCAACAGTACCAGCAAGGGCAAATTTTGACATGAGTTTATTAAGATTTTCAATATCAGCACCGCCATCACTGGCAAGCATAACAGGACCAGTATGATTTATATGATGCTGGGCAAGTCTTATAGTTCCAAACAATAAAGTTACAGCAGCAACTACACTAAAAGCTATAATGAGAATCCTTTTTCCGTTATCTTTTACAAAGTCACCGGCATCTGTTACAGAACTTCCTACTGTTTTGAAAAATGTACGAAAGTTTATAGGCTTACGCACCTCTTGTGCCTTAAAGCTTCGCAAATCGGTTGAAAAAACATTTGATGTCAAAGAGGCAGAGCGGACTCTTGAAGGCCGTCTCCACTGGATTTCCGGCAGAGAAAAACTTCTTCTGCGGGAGTCATCCTGAACGTAACTTATTATTTCCATGCTTCAAGTATCGGAAAATAATAAGGGCTGGTTTAGAGATATTCTTGTAAAAATGGATACTGTGAGAGGAAGGTTTCGCGCGGGAAGTGATTTATTAATTCACTGAGTTCGCTAAGTTGAGCTGATGAGAGTTGTGAATGAGCCGTGGCTGCAGTCTTGAGGAAGGTTATTTTACTTGCTGCTGCCGATGGACGGCTTAATAATTCATCTAAAAAGGCTGGTACGATACCCGGCACAGACAAACCTTGTGGTCCGAGTGTAAAAGTTTTTGTTTCCGGGCACGAAGCAAGTCGGGATTCGAACCACCAGGCAAACATTTTCATGCGGCTATCTGTGAGGACTGGGGAGCCGGTGTAGTCGCGGCCGATTGTGGCATTTGCACTGTATAGAGCGCCGGCGGTAAATTTATCCGGACTTGAGAGTCTGCTAGACAGGGTATGCCAGGTTTGTTCTGCAGAGCTTCCTTTAATATGAGTTTGCTTTTCTGGGAAGGCGAAGTCTAAGCCGGCTACGAAGATTTCACGGGCACCTGCTATGCGGGCAAAGTTCCATGCACTCGAAGCAACAGAACCACCGGTACCGAGGTCGCCCGGTGTGAGACGGAGCTTTGACTGCGTAAACGCACCTACTGGGAATTGTGAGGCGCATAACAGGAGATTGCGGCAGTCAAAGCGGAAAACAGCCGGGTACGCACTAACTTCAGTAATCAACACACTCTGTGGCGCACTAAGTCCTGCAATATGACGATAAGCCCAGAACTGAGGATCTGTCAAAATCACAAAATCCGGCTGAACTCCAAATCTCAAAAGCGCTCTTAATGCGGTTTCCACACAAACAGTTACACAACGCTCCTGAAGTTCTTTAGTATATGGAAGAATTGTTTCAAGGGATGGGCCTGCTCCAATAATCAAAAAAGGAAGATCATTGCCCTCATCATCAAAAGCCTTATTTTCAAGACAACTAACAAAACCTCGCTTTGCAAACTGTTCAAGATTTTTCAAACTATTTCTGCACCACAATTTACCAAACTTTCGCAAGGTTGCGGCATTAATTTCGTTCTTTCTTTGATTTCGCTTTACTATTGAACGCACAGTTTCAAAATAAGCAGCCGCATGCGCAGTAAAGGCTGGAATATCAAAAAAATAAGAATCAGAAACACCTGTCTCCCCAATATTTACTATTGAACCATCTTCAAGAAGTGGCAAAACTGATTCTGCAGGTGCCCCAACTGCAATCACAAGATTTTCTACTTCAAATACAGGAGTCCAGTCGAGCACTGCCATTGCGGCATAAAAATGAGCAATATCAGGTTCAATAATAACAAGACGAGGTGACGCACCATCACTCTGAATTATTTTTTTAGCGCATTCAATAACGTGATAGCCAAGCCCAAATCCATAAAAGACAATTGCAGACCTTGCAAAAACTTCATCGCGGCCCACAGCCCCGCAAGCTTCACGCTCCGGATTATAAGCGGAGTGCAGTCTTACCCCACCCTCGCTTGCAGTAATCATTCCATTTTTTGCATTTTCGAGTTTCCAGAAAGTTTCAGGAGGTACAGGCTGAGAACCTGTCATTTGAGCTAACTGTGGGAATCTTTTTTGAAAAGCGGAAAAATTTTTATTCCAGATTGAGTTCAATTACCATGTTCTCCGTAACTGGTGTTCCTGGTTCCGGGCTCTGACTTGTTACCCAGCCGCTTCCATTTATATTCAGTTTAATATCTTTTCTTTCCATAAGCGGCAAAAGTTCACGCTTAGATTTACCTGTAAAGTCTGGAACAACAGAATCAATTTCAACTCCATGTGAAGAAGAAATTGTTATAACACCACTGTGTTCAAGAGAAGCTGCTCCGCCGCGGCTCATACCTAAATGGTCAATAATAATATCTGCGGCCTCACCAATTACAGGTGCAACAATTCGTCCACCGTAAGTTTCGCCTTTTGCTTTTTCAACGACGATGTACAAAACAATCTGAGGATCATCAACCGGAAAAATTGCCATACAACTTGAAAGGAAGTCTGTATCACTATAACCGCCGTGAACCTTATCCGCCATCTGAGCAGTACCTGTTTTTACACCAATATCAACATCACGAAGATTTGCTCTTGAACCAGTACCACTTTTGGCAGTTGTTTCCATACAGCTCAAAATATAATCTGCAGTATTCTTTGAAAAAACTCGTGATTTATATTGAGGCTCATGCTCGTAATAAATTGTTCCATCTTTATTTGTAATCTTATGAATAAAAGTCAGCTGAACAGGAACACCGCCATTACCAATTGAAGTTGCAGCCTGAACCATCTGCAAGGCAGAAACACTGATTTCCTGTCCAATTGCAATTGTAGGTTTTGAACGCGCAGACCAGGTACTGCTTGTGTTATCCTTTACCAGCCCCGAAGTTTCTCCCGGAAGTTCTACTCCAGTTCTTGAACCAAAGCCAAGCATACGGATTCGAGTCATAAACTCATCTTCACTGATTCTATCACTTATCTGACCAAGTACATCGTTGCAGGAATAACGCAAACCATCTTTTGGAGTACACCAGCCATGATGTTCAAGACACTTAATTCTGATTGTCTCTCCACTTGCAAGACGTTTTTCATACATTCCATCACAAAGGAAAGAATCATTTGGAGAAATACCATGTTCGTCGTAAACAATTCCAACAGTAAAAATCTTAAATACAGAACCAGGCTCATAGGCTGTCATTGCAGGCCGGTCAACCTTAGATTCTATAGAAGAAAAACCATATTCATTCAAATCTGCTGATGGAAGACTGATATATGAAAGAACTTCCCCTGTTGTACAATCAGCAGCAATCAGCATCATACTTTCAGCCTGAGTATCATTCATTGTCTTATGTGCAATCTGTTCGAGCTTATATTGAAGATTTGCATCAATACTCAAAAATACATTGCGTCCCTGCAAAGGTTCGCCGTTTTCATCAGTGCCAACAGGTGCCAGAACAGATTGCTGTGAAAACTCAATTCCGGCCAATCCTTTTCCATCATCACCCATATAACCAATCAACTGAGAAGCTAAATCATGACTTGGGTAATTGCGTCCAGGGATTTTTTCGTAGCTTACAAAATTGTAACCGCGTTCATCTGTAAGGGCTTTCAGAGGCTCATACATTGACTGAGTAATCTTTTTCTTAAGATAAACAAAACTTCTGTTTAAACTCAAAAGACTGATTACATCTTCAGGAAGCATATCTAAAAGCGGTGCTACATCATCTGCAAAGCGTTTTTTAAGTTTTTCATTATCACGGATATTTTTTACAGAAACTCCGACGTGATAAAAATTAGTCTGAACTGCAAGCGGAAAACCAGAGCGGTCTACAATTGAACCGCGTTCTACAGGCGGCATATTTTGAGCAACCGGAGTTACCGGCTGAAGAGAAAGTTTAGCATATGTAAATAGAAGAACCAGAAGACAGAGTGCGCAACAGATAAAAAAGAAAATTGTCTGCTTTGGTCTGAAGAATTGATTCACAATAAATTTCCACCCGAATATATTGTAAACCTAATTACCAAAAAATTCTAGATATTAATAAATTGCTGAAATGGGTTTGGAATATATCGAATAAAAAAAGATTCCCCGGTCTAGCCGGGGAATGACAATCAAATGTATTTATCGAGATAATGTCATTGTCCGGCTTGACCGGACAATCTGTACAAAACTAAAAGGTACTATTCAAGAAGATTATCAAGAAGATAACTTGCCATTATCTTCTTCCAAGAAATATGTTTCAAGTTATCAACATCTAATTCCTTATAATTATTTTCTTTATTAAATGGAGCTATGTTTTTTCCACGATTTTCCAATGTAACAAAATTATACATCCAACTCCATTTTGCAGGCGTCATCTTAAATTTTATTGTCTTATTCTTATTATTTTCATCATCATCATCAGAAGCTTCAATTTCTGTTTCTTCCGAATTAGAAAAATTTTTTATGATATAAGTGTTATCCCCAAGCCCATTTAATACTTTGGCAACATCGGCAGAGCCAGTAACAACAGCCGTCAACCCTGGTTGAATCTCAACATTGGTTTCTGTTGTAAAACCTGTATCTGAATAACAAAAATATACATTTAGTTTTACAGTTGTATCTGTCCCATTTTTTTTGTAGTCAACCTGACGTAAAAACCATGTATCCTTTGGCCCAGCCAATGCTTCCTTGATATTATTAATAGGCTCACACCCACTAATCATCAGCCCGCACAAAAGCAGTGCTGCAACACCTAATATTTTTGTAAATTTCTTCATAACTAATTCTCCTGTCAAAAAAGTAAGATAGTTAATTATAAATCACGAATTTGTATTTGTCAAAAAATCAACTTTTACAGTAATTCAAGGGTTATATCGCTCAATGGGTATGTTGAACAAGGATGAATGTAGCCAAACTGTACATCAGCAAGTCTTCTGCCGTCATTTTCTGCAGGAATAAAAACATCTCCTTTTACAAGTCTTGAACGACAGAAACCGCATTCACCACTGCGACATCTTGAAGGAGCCTCTATTCCAGCCCGCTCTAAAGCTACAAGTATTGTTTCTTTCGACCAGCAATTTATTGAATAAGACTCGCCTCTTTTTTCCACAACCAGAGAGTATTTTTCATCCTTTTCCGGTGCCTTTGAAAGACCTGCAAGTTCATAACGAATAAATTTATTTCTTATTCCAAGCTTTTTAAGTTCTTCTTTTTCGTAATCATACATTTTCTGTGGTCCGCAAACAAACACAGAATAATCACCTTCGCATTTGTATTTATTAATCAAATCTGCTGAAAGGAAGCCATGTTCATAACCTGCTTTTTCTTCCTGGCTAAGAACATGAACTACTTTTATTTTGTCGCATCGAGCAGCAAGTTCATCAAGTTCTTTTTTCAAAAGAATATCTTTTTCTGATTTAGAACCATATAAAAGAGTCAGCGAAAAATCTTCAATACCATCAGCGATTGCATGTGCCATTGAATAGAAAACAGAAATACCACTTCCACCTGCAAGTCCTATCACATTTTTTGCATCGCGTAGAGGCTCCCAGGTAAAATTGCCACATGGTTCAGAAGTGGTAACCTTTGTTCCTTTTGTCCAGTTTGAAAGTATATAATCAGAAACAAATCCATTTTCAGCCCGCTTTACAAGGATTTTATAAATGCCTTTTAAGGAATCTGAGGGACTTGAACAAATCGTATAAGGCCGGCTGGTAATTGCTGCATCAATTTTCAGACTTATACTCAAATATTGTCCTGCTGAAAAATATGCAAGTTTCTGACAGCCTTTTTCTGAATCAGGAGAAAGAGTATATAATTTTGCATCTGCATTGATTTCTGCAACTTCAGAAACAACCAAGTTTTGAACTGCAGGATGTAAAGCATTTGCAATCTGATTTGCCTTATAGGTATCAAGTTCTGGAAGTTTTTCTGCCTTTGCAGCTTCGATTTTACTTTCTCTGACAGGTATCAAAGTTGTAAAATCCATCATATTAAGTTTTCGTAATCCGCTCATTTTCCTGTCTCCTCTTTTTCAGCCTGCTCAGCAGCTTTTAATTTTCGCACTACTCTGCTTCCTATGAAGGATCCTGTATAATAAGCAGAACAGTAGCCGTCGCCACGAATGTGATGACCACCAACAAAAGAAAGCCCCAGAATCGTAAACTCCTTTGCTTCGTGTGCTACTCGAGACATAAGGTTATCCCATCCGGAAAGTCTGTAGCCATAAATTGTGCCATCAGGAGTATCAAGATAGCGTGCAAAGGTTGCAGGAGTTGCAACAGAGATTTCTTCTATATGAGAACGGATATCTTTTCCTATCAGTTTTTCGTATTCACTGATATACTTTTCAGCAATCTCATTTTTATATTTCTTATAATTTTCTGGATTTACGTCTTTCGGGAAATCTTTTCCATAACAAAGTGTCGTAAAGAAAAGCGTACAGGTTCCCTTTGGAGAACTTTCAGGAATAACTGTATTTAAGCAGTTTACAATATAAAGTCCGTTTGTATCATGCTGAACTCTAGGATTCTGATTGTTCATGATAAACGTTGTATAGTCATCTATTCCAAGTTCTTCACGAGTGCAATCAAGCCCAAGATAAATTGTCATTACTGAAACACCGAACTCACGACTATTAGCCAGCTTTAAGTCTGTCTGAGGAATTTTATTCAAATCCATCATATTAAACACATTATTTGGTATTACATTTGAAATGACTTCTTTTGCATAAAGCTTTTTTCCGTTTACTTCAACACCATTTACCCGACCGGTTTCATCAGTAAGAAAGCCTGTTACCTTGCTATTAAACCAGACTTCTCCGCCATGCTTACGGAATGCATCAACGAGAGCTTCTGAAATTTCATGGGAACGTTTTGCAGGCATTGCAGCTCCAAACTGGACATAACTTCGGAGCATATTCAGATAGTGCATACAGTTGAGTTCGTCAGTTGGAACTCCAAGGTAACACCAGTAAGTATTTACTATATTTCTTGCTTTTTCAGGAATGCCGAGCGCAATTTCAACTTCTTCTACAGTGTGAGAAGCAGCTCGCATAAAATTGCCATAACGCAAGGCCATTACAAGCTTATTAGGCTTTCCTTTTTTTCTTGTGATGTAATCAAGAGCCTTTGCATCATGCATCGCAAGCTTAAAGAGCTTCATTACTTTTCTTTTAGAGCCAGGAACAACATCATCTACAGACTGACAAAAGCCCTTGATCCCGCTTTTTACTGTTACATCATAACCATCAGGCCCAGTAACAATGGCACGGAACATATTTTTTTCATAACGCCAGTCTACTTCTGCACCAAGCCCGTTAATAATATCATAAACATATTCACGATTACCTGGTACTCCAACTCCACTAAGCTCATGTAAGGAAGGTTCAAATTCAAAGCGGCCGCGACTAAAACTAGTTGCGCAGCCACCTGGTAGATTATTTTTTTCTAATAGTAAGGTTTTATATCCGTTTTTTGCTGTGGTTCCAGCAGCTACAAGGCCACCATTTCCAGCACCAACGACAATTACATCGTAGAGGTTTTCCATAAAAAACTTTTTTCTCCTATTTTTTATAGATTTAGTATACCTCTACTTTTGTAATATCGCAAATTGATTATTTTGCAGCCTTAAAGCCAGCTTCCAAATCTGCGATGATGTCGTCAATATGCTCAGTACCAATGCTCAAGCGGATTGTGCTCTGAGTAATTCCCTGGTCAGCAAGTTCAGCCTCATTCAACTGGCTGTGAGTTGTTGTAGCCGGATGAATTACAAGAGACTTAACATCTGCAACATTTGCGAGCAGGCTGAAAATCTTAAGGTTGTCGATGAACTTCCATGCTGCATCTTTTCCACCCTTGATTTCGAATGTAAAGATTGAAGCACCACCATTAGGGAAGTATTTCTGATAGAGTGCATGATCCGGATGTTCTGGCAAAGAAGGATGATTTACCTTTTCTACCTGTGGATGATTCTTAAGGAATTCTACAACCTTCTTTGTGTTTTCTGCATGACGCTCAAGACGGAGTGACAAAGTTTCAACCCCCTGAAGAAGGAGGAATGCATTGAATGGACTGATTGTTGCACCTGTATCGCGAAGAAGAATTGCACGGATGAAAGTAACAAATGCTGCTGGACCAACTGCATCATAGAAAGAAACTCCATGATAGCTTGGGTTAGGAGCTGCAATGTTAGGATACTTTCCACTCTCTTTCCAGTTGAACTTTCCGCTTTCTACAATGATACCACCGAGAGTTGTTCCGTGACCGCCGATGAACTTTGTAGCTGAATGAACTACAACGTCTGCACCGTGCTCGATTGGACGGATAAGATATGGTGTACCGAATGTATTGTCTACTACTACAGGAAGTCCGTGTTTGTGAGCAATTTCTGCAATTGCGTCGAGGTCTGGAATATCTGAGTTTGGATTTCCAAGGGTTTCAAGATAAATTGCGCGTGTATTTTCTTTGATTGCGCCTTCAACTTCTGCAAGGTTATGAGCGTCTACGAAAGTTGTTTCAATGCCATACTGTGGAAGTGTGTGTGCAAGAAGATTGTATGAACCACCGTAGATTGTTTTCTGAGCAACAATGTGTCCGCCATTTGCAGCGAGTGCCTGGATAGTGTAGCTGATTGCTGCGGCCCCTGATGCAACTGCGAGAGCTGCTGAACCGCCTTCAAGGGCTGCAATTCTCTTTTCAAGAACGTCCTGTGTTGAGTTTGTAAGACGTCCGTAAATATTTCCTGCATCTGCAAGACCAAAGCGGTCTGCTGCATGTTTTGAGTTATGGAATACATAACTTGTTGTCTGATAGATTGGTACTGCGCGTGCATCTGTTGCAGGATCTGCACTTTCCTGTCCTACGTGTAACTGTAATGTTTCAAATTTATAATTAGCCATAATTGTATTCTCCTATTCAAATCTGTCATTCCGAACTTGTTTCGGAATCTATATTTTTATTTATATTAAGAACTCTCTCTCCGAAAACTGAAGTTCTTTCAGTTTATTTACAGCACCAACAGAGGCACATGACTCCATTTCTAAAATTCTGTCTTACTAGTTTTTCAAAGTAACTTTTCATTTTTATGCCTCCTTGACATTCCCTTTTATCCTTATACCTAGTAGTTTGGTAGGTTTTATTTACAATGTATTTATACACCCATTTCCCTACTAAGTCAATAGGTTTTGAAAAAAAATTAAAAAGATTTTTGAAAAAAAAATCCTCGAGACCAGCTCGAGGATTTCAAAAGACTAATAAAGAAAATTAGTTTGCTGATAGATTAGTTAGCAGATCCGACGAGGCACATCCATTCAGCCTCTGCACACAAGGTATCACCTACATATGCTTTTCCTGCCTGTTTTATCATTTTTGGACTGTTGCGAAGGAACTCAATTTCCATGCGAACCTTGTCGCCCGGACGAACCTGATTGCGGAACTTTACCTTATCCAAAGTAGCAAAGAAGAAAAGTCCATCTGCAGGAACAATGTTCAGGTAACGCAATGCAGCTCCACCAGCCTGAGCCATAGTTTCACACAAGATTACTCCAGGAACTACAGGATACTCAGGAAAGTGTCCCTTAAAGAAAAATTCATTTTCTGTAAATGTATGCTCACAAACGCAACCCTTTTCATCAGCAGAAATAATTGAGTCTACAAAGAGGAAAGGCTCGCGGTGTGGCAAAAGTGATTTAATATCAGTTGTCAATGCCATATTACTTTACCTTTTTAATGATGATAGCACCGTTGTGTCCACCAAATCCAAATGTAGCAGACATAGCAGCATCAATGTTCATTTCAATTCCCTTGTTTGGAACGTAATCGAGATCGCAGCCACCTTCAATATCAGGCTCGTCCAGATTCTTTGTACAAGGTACAAAGCTGTCGTTGATTGCCTTAACACAAATCATAGCCTCAACTGCACCAGTTGCACCAAGACAGTGACCATGCATTGACTTAGTAGAAGAAATCTTAAGTTTGCGGGCATTTTCTTCGCCGAAAGCAATCTTAATCATATTTGTTTCGCTCGAATCATTCTTCATTGTAGAAGTTCCGTGAGCGTTGTAGTACTGAATCTCGCTAGGATCCATTCCGGCATCCTTAAGGGCGCGTGTCATACACTTAGAACCACAGATTCCATCAGGATTAGGAGCAGTCAAATGGTAACCATCACATGAAGCACCATAACCTGCAATTTCTGCATAAATCTTAGCACCACGTGCTTTAGCATGTTCATACTCTTCAAGAACGAGAATAGCAGAGCCCTCACCCATTACAAAACCATTACGGTTCTTATCGAATGGACGGCTAGCCTTTGTAGGGTCCTCATCAAAACCTGTAGAAAGAGCGTGAAGAACTTCGAATGATACAACACCGAACTGACAGATAGTAGCTTCTGCACCACCACTCAAACAAGTGTCAAGGCGGCCAGAACGTACCATATCAAAAGCAACACCAAGAGCATCAGTTCCAGAAGAACATGCAGTTGCAATTGACTGAACAGGACCATGAAGACCAAAGTTAATAGCAATGTTTCCGCCAACTTCATTTGGAATAAGCTTAGGAATAGCCATTGGATTTGTTTTTGTAAAGCCCATCTTCTGAAGACCGAGAACGTCAGCTTCAGTTTCTTCAAGACCACCAATTCCAACACCAAGGATAATACCTGTTTCGTCAAGAACTTCAGCATTTCCCATAAGCCCAGAATCTTCAAGTGCCATTTTAGCAGCTGCTACACCAAACTGTGTAAAGCGCGCCATTTTGCGGGCATCCTTTGAATCCATATACAAGCCAGGATCGAAGTTTTTTACCTCAGCTGCATAATGTACCTTATTAATTGAAGCATCAAACTGTGTGATTGGACCAATTCCGCTTTTTCCAGCTTTAATTCCAGCCCAAGTCTCTTCTACAGTATTTCCAAGCGGAGTAACCGCACCCATTCCAGTAATTACAACACGTCTAGCCATCTTAGTTTCCTTATATATTTAATGTTTCTACGTTATTTACAGCTTTACAAGGAGCAGTCTCAGCAAATCCAGACTTACCCCAAAGGCCTGTCAAAACAGCACCAACACCTGGTTCAATCAATTCCCATTCATCACCGCTTGCCTTGATGAGGTCGTTCAAAACTGCCTCTTCTGATGTCCAGCGAACAGGATTTGTCAAATGCAAAACAGCATTCTTTTTGATTTCTTCACCATTTTCAGCCTGTTTACCAGTTACATTGCTGAAAAGCCTTTTATCTGGATTATTGAAAGTAACTCCAGCGATAGCCTTTTCAAAATTATCAGCAGCTTCCTGCATCAATGGGCTGTGGAAAGGTCCAGCAACCTGAAGGCGGAGAGCGCGGCGGGCACCAGCTTCCTTTGCCTTAGCTTCAATCTGCTCAAGAGCATCTGCTGTACCACTAACTACAGTCTGAACCGGGCTGTTAAGGTTTGCTGCATAAGCATCTTTAATACCATTTGCAAGCTCTTCTACCTTCTCAGGAGGAAGTCCAAGAACAGCTGTCATTCCAGGTGCATGACCTTCATTAGCTTTTGCAATATTTTCACAGGTTGCCTGCATAATCAAACCACGTTCACGAACAACCTTAATTACATCTTCAAAACTCAAAACACCAGCTGCATACAAAGCAGGGAATTCACCAAGAGAGAATCCCATTGCAGCGCTTGGTTCAATACCTTTATTCTTCAAAACTGCCATAACTGCAAGAGATGCAGTTGTAATAGCAAGCTGACTGTTATCTGAACGACTCAAAGTAGCCGCATCACTTTCCCAAAGCAATTTTGGCATATCAACACCGGTAATTTTTGTTACTTCATCTACAACAGCGCGTGCTTCTGGATATGCTTCGCAAATATCCTTAATCATACCAGGAACCTGAGCACCCTGTCCCGGAAATAAAAATGCATATTTCTTCATATAATATCCCCTGTAAAAAAAATTGCCAAAAGGCTAACTACAAAATGACACTTTTACCACTTTTTGTCAACATAAAAATCTCTTTTTCAATAATAAAAATTGGTGCTATAATAGAAAATAGGAGGATACAAAATGTCAAATGAAAAAGCATTAAAAGCCTTGCAGCAGATAAAAACCTACTGCTCTGCAACACAGCTGGATGAACTGGAATACGTCATTTCTGTTCTTGAAAAATTGCAAAAAGATGGAATTACAGACCCGCTGAATACAGACTTTTCTAAACTCAAATAATAGATCCCGAAACACGTTCGGGATGACACTCATTTAAGGATAAAAAAAATGATAGGAACATTTTGGGCACTCGTGCCTGCAATTGTGGCCATTGCACTGGCCCTCTGGACAAAGGAAGTTTATTCTTCCCTTTTTATTGGTATTGTAATCGGCGGACTTTTCTACGCCATTGAAACCGCAGCCGGATTCCCGGGATTCTTCAATCACATCTTCAAAGACGGTATGATTGCACAGCTTTCAGACAGCTGGAACGTAGGTATCATTGTATTCCTCGTTGTACTTGGAATCATGGTTGCTCTTATGAATAAAGCAGGTGGTTCTGCAGCATTCGGACGCTGGGCTAAAAAGCACATCAAGACAAAGGTTGGAGCTCAGGTAGCAACAATCGTACTTGGAATCTTCATCTTTATTGATGACTACTTCAACTGTCTTACAGTAGGCTCTGTTATGCGTCCTATGACAGATAAATACGGTCTTTCAAAAGAAAAACTCGCTTATCTTATTGACTCAACAGCAGCTCCAGTATGTATTATCGCACCAATTTCTTCATGGGCCGCAGCTGTTGCAGGTTTTGTAAGCGAAGGTGAAAACGGCTTTACACTCTTCTGCAAAGCAATTCCTTTCAACTTCTATGCATTCTTTACTATTATTATGATGTTCGCAATGGTATTTATGAAGTTTGAATACGGCGAAATGTCAAAATATGAAAAAGCACTTGAAGTAATGAACAATGCAGCAGAAGAAACCGAAGATGGCACAAACAAAAATGGTCATGTAATCGATTTGATTCTTCCAATTATTGTTCTCATCGTAATGTGTATTCTCGGAATGATTTACACAGGCGGATTCTTTACAAAGATGAACGTCCTTGAAGACGGTTCTCTGGAAGCAAATGCAAACTATCTGAACATCATTTCTTCTTTCTCTGATTCTGATGCTTCAGTTGGTCTTGTACTCGGTTCATTCGCAGCATTGATTATCACAATCATTTTCTACGTTTGCCGCAAAGTACTTTCTTTCAAAGCAAGCATGCTCTGTGTTCCAGACGGATTCAAAGCAATGGTTCCAGCTATTTTGATTTTGACATTGGCATGGACACTTAAAGCTATGACAGACAGCCTTGGAGCAAAAGAATTTGTAGCAGGTCTTGTTGAAGGTTCAGCTGCAGGACTCAAAATGATGCTTCCAGCAATTATCTTCGTAGTAGCTTGTTTCCTTGCATTTGCTACAGGAACTTCTTGGGGTACATTTGGTATTCTTATTCCAATTTGTATTGCGATTTTTGCACCAGGAAATCCACTTCGCATTATTTCAATTTCTGCATGTATGGCAGGTGCGGTTTGTGGAGACCACTGTTCACCAATTTCCGATACAACGATTATGGCCAGCGCAGGCGCTCAGTGTGAACACGTAAAACACGTTTCAACTCAGCTGCCTTACGCTATCAGTGTTGCAGTAGTTTCTTTCTTGACTTATGTAGTAGCAGGATTGACTACAGGCCTCGGTATTGTAGCCAGCGCAATTATTTCATGGATTTTCGGAATTGCAGCACTTCTCTGCTTCCTTTTCTTCATGAGAAAGAAAGTTATGCGTGGAAATCAATAGTCTTTCCAGCGTGCCACAGCTTCTCCAAATCGTAGAAGCTGCGCGCACTTTCTGACATCAGATGAACGACGATTGCACCTAAATCAATAAGGTTCCAGTCGTCACCATCTGGACTCTTGCGGTTTGTAACATGAATCTCAAGGTCATTTTCCTTAATATATTCTTTAATCTGTTTGTACAAGCCCTGCCAGTGAGCAGAACTGTTTACAGTTACAATTACAAAATAATCAGTCCAGCTGTTGAGTCCGCTGATATCTAAAAGAGTAACATCATTACCCTTTCCATCTTCCATTAATCTTGCAATTTCAATTGCTTTTTCTTCCATTGTTTTCATATTCAGCATTCCTACCTGTTATCTGCGAGATGGAACAACATAACGTCCATCAAAATCTCTTCCGAGGATAATCGTAAAGTCAACGCCCGCATCAAGGCTGGAACTTTCTGCTTCTTCCTCAGGAGTAGCTTCTCTAATATTTGTACAGTGAATAAAATCACCAACAATTTTTGCAACATCCATATTTCCAAGATGGTCAATGATTACAGTTTCCTCATAATCATTTCTTGGAGCATTTACAGGGCTCAATACATCATAACTTGCATTCTGGAAAAGAATTGCAGTATTTCGCGCAAGTCCCTGTGTTGTAGTACCATTTTGAATTTCAAGCACGTATACACGGCTTGTAAGAGTTCCATCAGTAGAAGCAAGAAGATTTGTTGTCTGCTTAACAGCTTCCTTAATGAACTCACCGTTATTATCAGGCATCAAAAGCTGCTGTCCGTCTACACGGCGCAAGGAACCTGTAATAGTCTGCTTGATAATTGATTCTGCATCAACATCAGCAATAGCCTCGAAAAGAGTTGTCTCTTCATCTTCATTCAGATTTGTCTTGATAAAATCAAGATAACGCTTTTTATTTTCCTTATTAAATATAATAAATTTTTTATCATGAAGGCCAGTAATAAATGCAGCCATTGCATTCTGATAGCGTTCCTGAACATCAGCTTCTGTTTCTTCTTCAAGCCTGTAATGAAGATAAGTTGTAATTTTATCTCCATCAAGATTAATAGCTCCAGATGGCAATAACCAGCGTTCTCCATTTTCCGAAACACAATCAACAGGTTCAGAAATAAATACTCTCATTCCACCAAGATAGTCAGAAATTTTAATAAAGCTGTCGAGAGTCAAAATTGCATAATACGGAATTGTCATTCCAAGCAGTTTTTCAGTTTCATTACGGAAGGCTGTAATTCCAGCATCAGAATAAACCTTTTCAAGCTTATCTACACGACCAAGACTCTGATAAATTGCACCTGTATATCCCGGAAGATTTACAAGGGCTGCCTTTTGTGATGTAGGATTATAAATCAATACACTGGAAAAAAGCATACTCGAATCTTTATCTTCAACAACGATTAAGGTTCTCATAATGCCTTTTTCTTTTAATGCATCTTCTACAGTATTTGTTTTAAGCGAAAATGCAAAGACAATAGAAATTGCAATTCCAATCAGAATGATAAGAGCAATAAAGATTACACCTTTTTGTTCATCACGGATTTTGATTTTTCCCATTTACTGAGAGCCCCCCACACTTTTTCTGGCTGCATAATAATCAATCATTTCTGTAGTTCCAGGACTAATTTCTATTCCCTTCCCTTTTAAATAATCGTAATTTTCTTCCAAAACTGAATAGAGCATATCATCAAGAGACATAGCAAAAAGTCTGGCCCTATATTCATCTGTAGACTGAGGTCTTCCCGGTTCAATTTTATCTGCAAGGAAAAGACATTTTGTAAGATCACACATTCCGATAATTCCAGAAGTATGATTTGCAACTGCCTCAAGGATTTCTGGATCAAAAACCTTGAACTTTTCTTTCAGCATTATAGCAGCGGCACGTCCATGAAGAAGAGACGGCTTTTTGAGTTCAAAATCAGTTATTTCATTTCCATCACGACGTGCAAGTTCAATCAATTCATCGTTTGAAAAATCCTTACACATATCGTGCCCGATTCCGGCAAGATAACCTTTGCGGGAATCAAGACCGTACTGGCGGCACATACGAGCGCAGGTTTCTGCAACCCGCACAGAATGCTCATATCGGCTCTTTTTCACATGAGCCATTGTAAATTGTCTTATTTCTTCAGTCTTTTCTATATAATCAATCATACAAGTTGTTTTCTACAATATAATTAAAAACGGCAGGGGGAACAAGGTAGCGGAAACTTTTACCTTCACTGATTCTGCGGCGGATATCAGTTGATGAAACCGGCAGCATTGGAGAATCAATATAGATGCACGGATATTCAAAATTCTTCAAATCAAACTTTACAGAAAAATCACCTTTGTAGTCCCCTGTCGGCTTATTTTCATAAAGTGTAGATTCCATTGCCTTTACATCCGGATATCTGTGAACAATAATTAAATCTGCAAGATCAGAAACCCTTTCCGGATTACGCCATTTAGAAAACTCAGCTGCAACTTCATCACCCATTACAAAGGCAAGTTTTTTAGTAAGCTTTCCTTCATATTTTTTTGTCAGATATTCGAGAGTATCAGAAGTATAGGAAATACCGCCTCGTTCAACTTCACAAGATTCAAGTTCGAAATGACCATCCCCCTCGCTTTCACAGAAACGAGAAATCATTTCCATTCGGTGCTTAGCATCTATGATTTTTGCAGAATCCTTGTGAGGCGGCTGATAAGTTGGCACAAACAAAACCTTGTCATAACCAAGTTCGCGCACAATAGTATCGGCGAGCATAGCGTGCCCAACATGCAAAGGATTAAAAGTTCCGCCAAATACTGCAACCTTCATCGCAAGCCAACCTCAAACCTATTGTTCACTTCCAGGATACTGAACATTATCGTCATCATCATCAATATAAGCCCGGTCCTTCATAAAATCAGAACCAAAAGCTGAGCTCTGACCAGCAGCATCACTATTACCAAAGCCAGAATCTGAAGCCACATCACGATTTTCCTGCTTGCTTACAAGTTCCATAATCTGATGCTGAGCATCCTTCATACCGCGTCCTGTGTGAACTGAAACTGGAATAACAACTGTATCAGGTTCGCTCTCACGGATTTTATTCTGAACTTCAACAGCGCGCTCAAAAGCACCTTCAACATCAATTTTGTTACACAAAACAATGCGAGGCTTTTCCATCAGGCTATCAGAATAATTACGAAGCTCATTACAAAGAGTATCGTAAGCAGTAAGATAATTTTCGTCGCTGCAGTCAATCATAAAAATCAGACAGGCAGTACGAGTAATATGCTTAAGGAATGTATCTCCAAGACCAAGGCCTTCAGAAGCACCTTCAATGATTCCAGGAATATCAGCAATAATGATATCGCTTTCGTCGTCAACTCTGAGTACACCAAGATTTGGAATGATTGTTGTAAATGGATAAGGTGCAATCTTAGGACGAGCGTTTGTAAAGAAAGTAAGAAGAGAAGATTTTCCGGCATTAGGAAAACCAACAAGACCTGCATCAGCCATAATAGAAAGCTCAAGCTTTAAGAAGCGGGTCTCACCCTTCTGTCCCGGATTAGCCTGTTTAGGTGCCTGGTTTGTAGAAGACTTAAAGTGAACGTTACCCCAGCCACCATTACCGCCTTTAAGGAAAGTAAAACTTTCATCACCTTTGGCAGTTGAAAAGTCGTAAATAATTTCTTCAGTTTCGGCATCACGGATTGTAGTTCCTGGAGGAACAGGAATTACACAATCCTCACCGTCTGCACCATAGCGGTTCCAGCCCTGTCCGTCGCCACCATTACGTGCCTTAAAACAATGTTTGTGGCGGATATTTGCAAGAGTTCGCAGATTCCGCTTTACAGTAAAAATAATGTCTCCGCCCTTTCCGCCGTCTCCGCCGTTAGGACCACCATGAGGAATATATTTTTCACGTCTAAATGCAACACAGCCATTGCCGCCATTGCCAGAACGTACTTCAATTAAAGCTTCATCAGCAAATCCAATCATATCTCAACCTCAAAAAAAAAGCCCGGCAATTGTCACCGGGCATTCACATTCAGTTAGAAACTGAACTCAGCTGTAGCAAAAAGGCTGTCATCACCAGCTTTCATAACATTTGCTCCAGGATAGAATTTTGTTCCGCGCTGCTTTACGATGATAGAACCTGCAGTTACAGATTCACCAGCATATCTTTTTACGCCCAAACTTTTCGGATTAGGATCGCGTCCGTTTTTTGCACCAGATCCACCACGTGTTCTTCCCATAGTAATCTCCTTATTTAATTATGCGAGAGTGATAGACTCAACGCGTACCTTTGTATACTGCTGTCTGTGACCAATCAAACGATGATAGTCTTTCTTTGACTTGTACTTGAATACGAGAACTTTCTTATCGCGGAAAGAATCCTCAACAACTACAGTTACCTTTGCACCCTGTACATAAGGAGTTCCAACACTGATTTTATCTCCATCGCTTACGAGAAGAACAGTATCAATGTCAATCTTTGTACCTTTTTCAGCATCAAGCTTATCTACTGTAAGGACAACATCTTTTTCAGCCTTGTACTGCTTGCCCTTAAATTCAATAGTTGCGTACATATAATACCTCTATCAAAAATATTCATTTAGCCGCCCGATGCAGTGGAACAAGGAAACAGAATCCAACCTGCAAAAGACTCGAAATTCAGACTGCGTATTAGTCGTAAAACGGGGATTAAACGCCAATACACCTAAAGTCTAAATACGTATCAAAGAATATATCAGAAATCTTTTTTTTATTCAATAGATTCATTAATCTGCGCTTGTTTTTTCTTCTTTTTTGAGTAGAAGTAATATATCAAAACAAGAATAAATGAAAGTGTCTGTGCTATGCTGATTCTAATCATCTGAAGTTCATCAGCATCATTTGTAGAAACAACATGCAGAATATTAACCAGAGTATTATTTACAAAATGGTCTCCCATTGCCATAAAGCCGGAACCAGTAATTTTTGTAATCAGACCATATTTATAACCGACAACCGCAGAAGAAAGAATAAGAATCAGGCAGTTCATACATAGTCCAAAAACAGAGCTTTCGCCATCTATAAAACTTCGTACGGGTGCCACTCCATGCCAGAATCCGAAAAGCACTGCTGAAATTATTGCAGTGGAGGAATACGAAAGTTTTTCCTGTAAGCGGCGGATAAAAAGACCGCGGAAAACACCTTCTTCCATAACAACATTTACTATATTTCCAAAAATGCAGAGTGCAAAGAAAAACAGGCCGGTCTGATTACCAAGGTTTCCATTTACAGAATAGCTGGTTACATAAAACTTAAGGCCGGAGTATGAGCCGGAAGATTTGGCAATCAGAATTTCAATAAAATATGCAATTGCAAAACAAAATATTCCAAAGAGCAGCCCCGCCAGCAACTTTAGCTCACATTTTTCCAGAGAAAAGCCAATTTCACTTGCTTTGTATTTATAAAAACGTGCAAAAATAATAAGGATGGCAATTCCAGCAAGTTTATGGAAAATTGCCTCCCCTATTACCGACAAATCTGTTCTAAGAATAAAATATTCAATTAGTCGTAAAATAAAACAAATGAAGTAAATTAACAAAACCGAAGATAAGATATTTTTATTTTTCATATTATTTATGACACATAAAAATACTTTTTCTGCTACTTTGCTATTTTGATTTGTTTTTCATCAAGCGGATTTTTTCCCGGATGAGGATAATAATTCACTACTTTTCCATTTTTCCATTCAAAGTCCAGGGTATAGCCACCTTTGATGGCAACTCCATGAACAGAACCATTCTGCCATGCTGCCTCAGAAGGAAGAGCCGGCAGTAATTTCACCTGCACATTACCAGCATCATCAAATTCACTTTGAACAAGCAGTCTGATAATTCCAGCCAGGGTTCCAAAATTTCCGTCAATCTGGAACGGCGGATGATTATCTAAAAGATTTGGCAGAGTTGAATGCTGAAGAAGCTTAGTAATAGAAGAAAGCGCTTCATCACCCATTCCAAGTTGGGCGTAGAAGTTTATAATCCAGGCCTGACTCCAGCCAGTATGACCGCCACCGTTACTCAGACGTTTTTGCAAAGTTTTTTTGCAGGCTTCTGCCAGTTCTGGAGTTCGTTCTATCGTGATTGTATGTCCCGGGAAAAGTCCATAAAGATGGCTGATGTGACGATGCCCCGGTTCCACTTCTTCTACTTCGCGGTTCCATTCCATAAGAGAGCCGTCAGAATTGAGCGACGGCTTTTTTAAGTGAGCAAGCACATAATCAAAAGAAGCAAAATCTTCATCCTTATAAGTTTTTCCTTTCTGATTGCAGGCAGCATTTCCCAATATTTTTCTTGCTTTTTGAATTCCTGTAAACAGATGTTCGAGAATCATATTGTCCATTTCACAGCCTTCTGAAAATGCACCTGTTTCACCGGCTTTAGTTACGTAAGAATTTTCAGGCGAAAGACTCGGGTTAATCACAAGATAAGGCTTTCCATCCGGCGCATTCAAATCACAAGGAACAAGAAAATCTACAAAGAAAAGTGCTGCCTCATGCATAAGATAGTAGTAACGCGCAAGGAAGGTCTTATCCATTGTATATTCATAATGTTCAATAATATGAGTAGCAAGCCAGGCAGCCCCAAGCACCCAGTAAGTGCCAGGAATCCATGAATCCTGAGGAGCCGCATCACCCCAAAAGTCTGTATTGTGATGAAGCATATAACCGCGGCAACCATATAATTCGCGAGCCGCAACAACACCACGGTCGTATGCACGTTCAAGAAGTGTAAAAAGCGGAAGTTCACAATCAGAAAGTCCCGCCATATTTGCAGGCCAGTAATTCATCTGCGCATTAATGTTGATTGTATACTTACTTCCCCATGGCGGATCCATGTAGCAGTTCCAAAGCCCCTGCAAGGTAAGCGGCAAAACTCCAGGCTTACGACTTCCACTAATCATAAGGTAACGGGAAAATGCCGCATACAGATTCACAAGCTCAGCATTTGAAGGGGCAGCTTTTTGCAAGAGCTCAGGTGTTGAAAGCGCAGCCTCACTCTGTGCATTTCCGTCAGCCACAGCCTCTTCACCAATTTCCAGCCCGAATCTCTCCCAGTAGTTTTTCCATTCCACAATATGCCAGCCAAGATAATCTTCAGCGGCCACACTAACTCCGCGCGATTCCACATATTCGCGCACCTTCATTAGCCGTGCCTTACACATTCCGCTCCAGATATTTTTGCGAATCAATTTTTCGTAAGCCTTTTTATCAACAGCCCTTTTATCCCACTGCCAGGCTCTTATATCAATAAAAAACAAAGCTTCGTCGCAGCCCTGGCCATAAAGGCAATGTCCACGTACACCATATTCCCCGCCGCGCGCCACAACTCCAGCA
Organism: uncultured Spirochaetaceae bacterium; assembly: GCA_902789325.1. Lineage (GTDB taxonomy): Bacteria > Spirochaetota > Spirochaetia > Treponematales > Treponemataceae > Treponema_D. The sequence goes on along the minus strand of CADANN010000004.1, from coordinate 131,296 downwards.
CCAGCGCAAAATGGAATACCATGAGAGTCCTCAAGAAAAAGAAAGCCGTCATCAGCCCTGATACTGTCACTCCAGATTCCCCTGTCCAGATATCCTGAAAAATTAAGGGCACCAGGCTTGTCGCAGGTAACATGCATAAAAATCACATCATCAACAGCACTAGCCCACACGCGGCGTGTAAAAGTCACCCCCGCCTCGTCTTTATATGTAACGAGCACGCACGCATTGTCCAAATCTAACTCACTTTTGCAAGAGCTCAAACATTCCGGTGCAAACTTATGAGCCAGAGGCCAGCCGACAGCAATACCACTGTTGGCCTTTGAATAAAAATCAATCTTAAAATCACCCGCAGTCTGATAAACCCGTTCATTAAAGCCCATACCGCTCATTGTTTCAAAACCGAGAGCTTGAGCCTCAAGTACCCGCCCCTCTTTTACAAGCTGACGAACTTTTGCAAGATTTTTTTTAGTATCAGGATTTAATCTATTTTGAGGTCCACCAGACCATATTCCTTCTTCATTAAGCTGAATCACTTCATTACAAGGGTGAGCCTTAACCATACAGCCCAGACGCCCATTTCCCAAAGGAAGATAATGCTCCCATTTTTCTGCAGGAGCTGAAAACACAAGCTTTTTACTCATAATACTGATATTATAGAAGAATTGTAAAAATATTACTATTGAGAAGAACAAAATAAACAGTTATAATAAAGAAATTTATTATTCTTTAAAAATGAGGTACGTACATGTCTTCACAATTAATTGCCAAGATTATTGCTTTTGTAATTTATCTTGGATTTATGATTTACATCGGACTCAGAAATGCTAACAAAAACACTACATCTTCCGATTTCTTCCTTGGCGGTCGTAAAGCAGGTCCTTGGGTAACAGCACTTTCGGCTGAAGCATCAGACTCTTCTGCATGGCTCCTTATGGGACTTCCTGGTCTTTGCTACCTTGGTGGTGTAAAAGAAACCTTCTGGACAGCTTTAGGTTTAATTTTAGGAACTTATTTAAGCTGGCTCTTTATTGCAAAGCCTTTACGCAAGTGTTCAATCACTTTTGGTGACTCAATCACAATTCCAGAATTCCTTTCTAACCGTTTCAAAGACAAGTCACATGTACTTTCAATTGTATCAGTAATCTTCATTGTTTTGTTCTTCACAATTTACACAGCCTCAGGTTTTGTTGCCTGCGCTAAACTTTTCAATTCAGTATTCGGACTTCCTTACCACGCAGGTCTTGCAATCGGTCTTGTAGTAATTCTCTGCTATACAATTACAGGTGGATACACAGCCGTTTGTTCAACAGACTTTGTTCAGGGAATGTTAATTTTCATTGCCTTTGTAATTTCAGCAATCGTAGCAGTATTTGCACTTGGTGGAGTTGGTAACGCAGTTTCAAGCGTACAGAATTTCCAGGCAGAAGCAATTACCGGAAAATTTGGTGATGTAATGAAAAATGCTTTCACCGCTAATCAGACATATAAGGGAATGAGCATTGTTTCAGCTCTTGCCTGGGGTCTTGGTTATTTTGGTATGCCACACATAATCGTTCGCTTCATGGGAATCCGTTCAAATACAGAAATTAAAAAGGCACGCCGCATCGGTATTTCATGGATGATTATTTCTTACGTTGGAACTTTCATCATTGGTACATTGGGAACTGTATATCTTTTTAAACACGGAACAATTCTTGGAACAGGCGCAGATATCGCAATTCCAGGCATTACAAACTTTGGAGATGCAGAAACAGTATTCTCAGCAACAATGCAGAATATGTACCCTGCATTTATCGCAGGAATCTTCCTTTGTGCAATCCTTGCAGCTTCAATGTCTACAGCAGACTCACAGCTTCTTGCTGCTTCTTCTGCCGTTAGCCAGGATATTTTCAAGGGACTTATCAAAAAAGATGCTGAAGAAAAAGAAGTTCTTACAGTAAGCCGCTTTGTAGTATTCCTCATTGCCCTTATTGCTCTCTTCCTCTCATTGGATCCAACTTCTTCAATTTTCGGGCTTGTATCTTTTGCATGGTCAGGCTTCGGAGGAACATTTGGTCCACTCGTAATCCTCGCCCTTTACTGGAAGCGTACAACTGCCCCTGGTGCAATTGCAGGTCTTATCTGTGGTGGAATTACAGACGTAGCCTGGCACTATCTCCACGGCGGTCTTTTCGACCTTTACGAAATTGTACCAGCTTTCGTTATTTGTCTTGTTGTTACAGTTATCGTATCACTTCTTACAAAGCAGGATGCAGAAGTTGCCGCTAAGTTTGACGAATATAAGGCAATGGCTGACTAGGTTATAGAAACCAGACTTCAGGTTATAGAAGGGCGGAGCCCCGCCCTACGCCTCAAACAAAAAAAGAGCGACGGTTTTCAACCATCGCTCTTTTTTTGTTTTCGTCTACCCCACCCAACGGGGGTAATTATAAAACGAGAAACTATGGAAGTTTTGCTTCGCAAAACTTCAGGCGCAGGTGCGGGATTTTATCTCCCCACTTCTCTTTTATTACCTGCGCCACCCCCGTAACGCCCCCGCTTACTTATCGTCTTTGACAGACACGGGAGCATACAGGCTTTTTATACACGTTCAATAGGGAATGATTTAGCATTCTTACCCATATAAGCCACAATCTTAGCCCCATCGTGAAGCATATCTACAGGGATTACTGCTGCATCAAGGCGTTTACCGTCAACTTCGATGTATTCAATACCCTTACTAACGTGCTGAGGGTTCTTTACTTCGATGTGGAGGTTCATCTTTCTCCAGCGGCGTTCTACAGTGTAGCCATCCCAGTCATGCTTGATACATGGATCAATCAAAAGACCGTCGTACTGTGGTTTAATACCAAGCATGTACTGTGTAATTGCGTAGTAAGACCAGGTACCTGCACCTGAAAGCCAAGATACACGAGTATTTCCAGGGCGCTTAGAGAATGTAGAGTAAGTTGTCTGACCAACTACATAAGGTTCGCTCTGGCGGATTTCTGCCTTGTCGTTATAAGCAGCTGGAATTGCAGCCTTGCAGTATTCATAAGCACGGTCGCCGTTTCCAAGCATAGTTTCTGCAATGATACCCCAGCCCTGAGTATGGTTGAAGATACCTGCATTTTCCTTGATACCAGGAAGGAATACTACAGAAGACATGATGTCTGAACGAGTCATCTTGAATGGAGGCGCACAAAGCATAAGACCATAAGGAGTTGCAAGTTTTTCCTTTACAGATTCCATACAGATCTTAGCCTGTTCTGCAGTTGCAGCAGAAGACATTACAGCCCAAACCTGAGTATTAAAGTAAATCTGTCCTTCTTCGATAGACTGAGTACCGTAAACAGTTCCATCCTCGCCTACAGCCCAGATAAACCATTTACCATCCCAGCACTTCTTCTGAATATTTTTATCGAGAGTATCGCGCTGAGCGATTGCCCATGCAGCTTCATCTTTCTTTCCAAGTCGTTCAGAAATATCAGCATAAGTTGTAAGACCAAGACGGAGCTGGAAGGCTACGAAGAGTGATTCTCCGTGGTAACCGAGTTTAAGACAGTCATTCCAGTCAGCCAAAAGACCGCAAGGAAGGCCGTCTGCACCCATTCTTTCTAGATTGAATTCGAGGGCTCGGCGCAAGTGTCCGTAAACAGTAGCTTCACCACCATCTGCATAAGGAACTACCTTATTATAGAAATCAAAGTTTCCAGATTCTGCAACATAACAAGGAACAGCATTAAAGAACCATTCACAGTCATCAGAGCGGAACTCTTCAGGCTTTGGAGCCTTTTCATGACCAGCATTAAAGTCTTTAGAAATTACAGGAATTGCACCACCGTTCTGGCACTGACCACTGATCATGCGTACAAGACGAGCCTCTGCTTCTTCTGTAATTGCAGCAGAAACACCAAGAATATCCTGTACAGAGTCGCGGTAACCAAGACCATCGCGCTCTCCATTGTAAACAAGAGATGCTGCACGAGACCATGCAAAAGTAATCAAACAGTTATAAAGTCCCCATACGTTTACAGTGTGGTTAATATCTTCATCTGGAGTGATTGCCTTGTAAGAACCAAGCTTTGCATGCCAGTTAGCTACGAGCTTATCAAACTCTTCGTCGGCACGCTTAAAGTTACCAAACTCATTTACAATCTTCTGACCTACAGCAAGAGCATCATCAATACCAAGCATAAGCATGATTTCTTTTGTCTCACCTGGAGCAAGTTCGAGGTCTCCCTGAACTGTACCACAAGAGTTATCACCAAAAGCTTCAGAGTTTGTACAAGCTCCGTCTACAACAGCCTTAGGATGCTCATAGCTTCCGTATGTACCGATAAATGCTTCGCGGCTTGTATCAAAACCAGTCATTGGAGTACCAACAAGGGCAACCCACTGGCTCATATAAGCACCACCAACTTCATATTCAGGGTGCTGAATGTAAAGGTTATCCTGAATAGAATAGCGGAGAAGATTGTCCCCTACTTTTTCACCCTTTACAATAAAGATAGAATACTGAAGGTTTACCTGATCCTGAGTTGTATTCCACTGATTTGCAAATTCACAATATGAGAATACGCGGATTTTGCGTTTTTTATCAGATGTATTTGTTACCTTAAGACGCCAGTATTCAAAGTTCTGTCCAAGAGGAACATAGTATTTTGTTTCACTCTTAATGCCTTTATATTCAGAAGTGATAATTGTATAAGCAGTACCATGGCGACATTCACTCTTATACTGATCAAGAGGCTTACCAACAGGCTGCCATGAAGCAGACCAGAAATCTCCGTCTTCCTGATCACGAAGGTAGAAATATCGGCCTGGCTGATCCATTGGAACAGCATTAAAGCGAAGTCGCATAAATCGTCCCTGTGCACCAGACTTATAGAAGCCATAGCCTCCTGCATTGTTTGTTATTACAGCACCATAAACTGTAGAACCAAGATAATTACTCCAAGAAGTTGGAGTGTCCGGGCGGGTAATTACATATTCCGCCTTGTCATCATCAAAATAGCCGTATTTCATTTTACCTTCCTTTGTTTACGACAACGTTTTCTTAAGTATAACAAGTGTACCCCATGCTTGTCGATACGTCCATAATGGATTTTCAGTATATTAAAAAAAAGGCCACGATACCGAAGTATCGCAGCCTTCTTATGAATTTCTAATAAAAAAGATTAACCTTTTACAGAACCAAGAGCAACACCAGCTACGATGTACTTAGCAAGAATGAAGTACACAACGATAAGTGGTAATGCAGTAAGAGTAAGTCCTACGTAAATAGCACCATGCTCACGTTTATAAATATCACCATTAAGAAGCGATACCATAATTGGCAAAGTATATTTACTCTGACTTGTAAGAATTACAGATGGACGGAACAAATCGTTCCAGCTTGTTACGAAAGTAAAGATAGCCTGTGTAGCAATAGCTGGTTTCATGATTGGAAGTACAATTACATTGTATGTCCAGAACTCATTAGAACCATCAATACGAGCTGATTCAACAAGTGAAACTGAAACAGCAGGCTTCATATACTGACGCATAAAGAATACCATACTCGGGGATGCAATTGCAGGTAAAATCAAGACAATCAAGTGGTTTGTCATGTGTACCTTATATACCATCTGGAAGAATCCGATGATTGTTACAGTTGCAGGAATCATCATGATACCCATGATAAATCCGAAGAATGCATTTCTAAGCTTCCATTCATACATAACAAGCGCATATGCAGTTAATGTAGAGAAGTACAAAGAGCAGGCACAAACACCAACAGAAATGATAAGTGAGTTCATGAAACCTTTAGCAGGATTGAAAGACTTACCAGTAAGAATTCTAAAGTTATTCAAGAAATACTTTGATGGAAGAAGAGATACCGCATGCTGCTGAATCTGTGTTGTAGAACGAGTTGAGTTCACAATCATAATTACGAATGGGAACAAACTCAAAATAGCCAGGAAGATACAAACAACCAGAACCAGGATTTTAAAAATCTGCATATTTTTATTTGAACTACTCATTTACAACTCCTTTTGCAGCCTGTTTTGCAGCAAGCTTGCGAGCTTTGATTGCCTGTTTTTTAGCCTTCTTGATTTTGGCTTCATCTTTATCGCGCAAGATATAGAAGAGAATTGCTGAACAAACTACGATAATCATGAACATAATCATACTCAAAGCAGAAGCACGGTTGTAAAGGTAACCACCGCGGAATGCCATTGTATTAATAAGTACGCTAGTTGTAAGAGTTGCGTTATCCGGACCACTACCTGGAACAAGGAGGGCTGGAATATCGAACATGTTCAAACCACCGATAAGAGATGTTACAAGTGTGAACAAGAGAATTGTCTTGATACTTGGGATTGTAATCTTCCAGAATACAGTCCAACCGTTTGCACCATCGATATCTGCAGCTTCGAAGATTTCTGGGTCAATACCAAGAACACCAGAAATAAGAATAATCATTGTATATCCATACCACTGCCAGGTCTGAATAAAGATGATAATATTCTGTGCCGCATGACGGCTGTTTAAGAAGTAGAATGGTTTATCAATAATATTAAATCTTGTAAGCAAGTCATTTACTGGTCCCATTGGATATCCAAAGAGTGTCATAAACAAAATTGCTACAGTAGCAGCAGTAATAATATTAGGCATATAGAAAAGTACTTTAAATGCTCCCTCTCCTGGAATCTTAACACGACGGTTTGTAAACCATGCAGAGAGCAAAAGTGCCATAATCATCTGTGGAATAAAGTTACAAAGCCATATTTTTACAGTGTTCTGCAAAGCAATATGGAATGTAGGCATTTTCAAAATTGCTTTATAGTTATCAAAGAATTTACTAGCCTTCAAGAAATGCCATGTTGTTCTTCCGGCACCTCTAAGGTCTGTAAAACCAATAATCAATGTATATAATGTTGGATAAAAAGAAAAAATTAAGTATGCAACAACAAAAGGAATGCAGAATATGTAGCCATATTTAGCATAACTGATACTTCCTTTTTTTTTCATATTGGACACCCCAAAAAAAGATTAGTCTTTAAATAGAAATTCAAAAACTTTTTTTTATTTATAAAGTTGCGCTAAAAAGCACAAATCAGGGCTGCCTTTCGACAGCCCTGAATATTAAGCAGTTATTCTACTGATTAGTCGATATCGATACCGTACTTGTCAGATACAGTCTGCTTGAAGTCTTTGAGTGCATCAGCCTTTGACTTCTGTCCGTTAGCATAAGCACGAACCTGATCACGCCATGCAGCGTTGATTACTTCATCATACTGTGTAAGGTTCTTACCGTTAGCATAAGCTCCAGCAGGAACGAAGTAGTCGAACATGTTCTGTCCGCCAAGGAATGCAAGCTTACCATCAGAAATCTTCATTACAGTTCCTGAAGATACTGTATCTTTTGTATTTACAGTTGCATCAGCACCCTTTCCGTACTTCCACTGGAATGTACCGTTAGCCCACTGATAAAGAAGACCGTCTTTTGTAGGGTTAAGTGTAATCCATTCAATGATAGCCTTTACAACTGGCTTCTTAGCCTTGTCTTTTGCAGCTGCCTTTGATGCGAGTACCCATGTACCACCCCAGAAGAATCCGATTGGTGAGTTACAAACAGCCCAGTCGCCATATGTACCTTCTCCAACTTTTGATCCACCTGAGTTACCAGCCATTACGTAGTTGATGAGCCAAGCTGGTCCGAAGAAACCGAATACAGGTTTTGCACCCTTACCCTGGAAGTCAGCATACCATGCTTCTGTCCAGTCCTGAGTCTGGTTAGACCAACCTTTGTCTGTAAGCTGTTTAGAAGCATCGAGGAATGCTTCGCGTTTTGGATCGATGTAGAGCTTGTCGTCTACAATCCAACCCTTGTCTGAAGAGTTTTCATATGCGTGCCAGATATCACCGTCACCAGATACGATAGCTACACCGTTGTCAGCCAATTTCTGAGCAGCCTGCCAGAACTTTGTCCAAGATCCTGAACCACCACCAATAGCAGCCTGTACAGTTTTTGGATCGTCTGAACCGAATACCTGTTTAGCGATTGAGCGACGATAGATGAAACATCCACCAGTAGCCTGATATCCGAGACCTACTACCTGTCCCTTTGAGTTCTTACCGATATCTACAGTATACTGAGCGATATCAGCAGCTTTAATTGCATTGTCAATCTTGATACCAAGATCTTTATAAGGAGCAGCAAAGTCAGACATATCGCCTGAAGCATACTTCAAGATGAATGCAGCTTCAGCAGCGTAGATATCAACTTCTCCGTTCTGGAGAGCTGGGTCAAGAGCTGGCTGATACTCCTGGTTTGTTGTTGCAACGATTGTAGTATTCAACTTGAATTCTACTTCTGGGTGAGTAGCCTGGAACTTCTCAACCATAGCTGGAACTTCGTCTGTGAATGACCACAAATTGATTGTTACAGGTCCTTTTGCTTTTGCAGCGAACAATGATGATGCTACTGCAAGACCACACATAACTGAAAGAATTTTTTTCATTTTCCTTTCCTCTTGTAAAGTTTTTTTATACTAGGGAATACTCCCTAACACATATAATTGTAACTCAAATGTTTTGAATTTGCAAAATAAAAATAGCAAAAATCCGTGAAATTTCACAAAGTTAAACGATTAACTTCGATTTTTTTCGCTACGAAAACGTTTTCATTTCAAACTACAACGTTTTCTTAAAGTTAAAAAAGCGGTTAAATCACGATTTTTTCAGTTTATCTGTAAATCTTCACAACTTTTTTTTCTATATAATTTTTTATTATTTTGACATTTCCTAATTCTATGTTATCATTAAAAAAATAATTATTTATAAAAGCCAGGTGGAAGGAAAAACTTAATGTTCGGAAAGCAGTTTAGTGAAAAGAAAAAATATTACGCCCGAAAAGGCTAAAGTCATATCTACCCTTCTTGTTTCTATTGTCTTTATGACAATCGTACTTTCAATTTCAAGAATGTACACAAAAAGAATGCTTAAAGATGCTGAAGATGAATACTTTGAAAGCATACATACAACTCTTGAAGGGTTTACAAAAATCATAACAGTTCAATTAAACAATTATAAATATGCACTTGAATGTTTTTATGTTGATGAGGTAATGGAAGCTTGTGATATCAAAAAAATCATAAACTTCTTAATTCATTACGATTACAAAAAACACGATGATTTCCGTGATTTATATCTGTTGCTTCCGGATGGAACCGCATATCTTTCGGATGGAACAATAACCCATATGCATCCAGAAAGGCACATGTCATTACAAGGGACATCAAACTACTATATAAGTGATTATTGTGCTCCTGAAATACGCGCTGAAAAGCTCTTTTGCATAGAAAAACCTCTTATAAATAATGGAGAAATAATAGGCGTTCTTGGAGCTTCTGTGGATCTTGCAAAATTTATGGACCGAACTACAGGAATAAAAGTTGGTCAGAGAGAATCCTTTATGCTATTAGACAGAGAAGGTCACTTTCTTGTTCATGAACGAGAAGAAGTAATAGGCCGTACTTATACGCCTGAAGACCCTCGTTTTGAAAATACATCAACCGTAAATCTTGCAAAAATGCCGGCCACGACTATTATTTCGCAGCAAGATGATGGCAACCAGATTTATCTCATTACAAGTAAAATCCCTGAAACAGGATGGACACTTTCTCTGAAAATTTCAATGCACGAAATTGATAGTATTTATTCACCTGAAAAAAGAAACGAAATTGTAATTATAATTGCAGGCTTATTATTTGTTCTGACTCTTGTATTTATAGAAGCGAAAGTTCTTGATTTCTTCCAGCGAAAACAACTTATTGCCACAGTTTATGATCCTCTGACAAACCTTTGGACAAGACAGCGTTTTGAAACAGAAGCCACAAGAATCATGAGAATGAATTCCCGTGCAAAATTTATGCTCTTAGAAGCTGACATTCGTGGTTTTAAATTTATAAATCAGAATTATGGTGAAGATGCGGCAGATAAACTGATTCTTTATTATTCAAGCGTCCTCAGTAAATACTGCAAAACTTATCATGCGATAATCGGAAGAGGCTTTGCAGACCATTTTTATATCTTGTTGAAAATTACCTCTGTACATCGTGCAATGACATCGTTCAAAGATCTTGCAGATGATTTTACTCAGGAAGTAAAAAATTACGAAATTCCTTTCTTCCCAAAATTCGGTATTTCATTTCACCTGCCATCTGATGATCCAAAAAATTCTACAATTCAAAGTCTTATAGGACAAGCTTCATTTGCAAAGAGCACGATTAAAGATAATCTTTTAACACAATATTCGGTTTATAACGCAAGACTTTTGGATAAGATTAATGAAGAACGCTATATCGAAAGCCATATGGAACAGGCTCTCGAAAATCACGAATTCTTTGTAATGTATCAGCCAAAGATTTCACTTGTTGATGATCGTATTGTTGGAGCAGAAGCACTTGTTCGCTGGAACAGCACACAGTTTGGACTATTAACTCCGGATAAATTCATTCCGCTTTTTGAACGAAACGGATTTATTACTAAGCTGGACTATTATGTATACGAAGAAGTATTCAAATTCATTCAGACAAGACTTTCGAAAGGCGAAACTATAGTTCCTATTTCTGTAAACATGTCGCGCAATCACAACAGGCCTGAAAAGTTCATGCATGACTTTATGAAAATATTCAATAAATATTCTATTTCGCCAAATCTAATTCAGCTTGAAATTCTGGAACGCTCTGTCATGGATAACACTACCCTCCAGGAAATTACAGAAAAGCTGCATCAGGAAGGTTTTACAGTTGCAATGGATGATTTTGGAAGCGGAGAATCTTCATTGAATATGCTTACAAAGATTCCAGTTGATGTTCTTAAATTTGACAGAGAGTTTTTGAATGCATCTACAGACAGCGAAGGTCGCATTGATAAAAAGTCAGAAAAGTTTATTAATGTTCTGATTACCCTGAGTAAGAATCTCGAAAAGCAGACGGTCTTCGAAGGAGTTGAAACCCAGGCCCAGCGAGACTTTTTACGTTCTATTGAATGCGACCAGGCACAGGGATACTTCTACTCTAAGCCTTTGAGTGAACAGGATTTTGTGCAGTTTATAAAACTGCACTCGTAGACTACAGAGCAGCTAAATGCTTATTCAACAATTCAGTTGCCTGTTTAGGGTTAGCTTTTCCGTGTGACTGCTTCATTACTTGTCCCATAAGCCAGCCAACGACATTAGTCTTTCCACCTTTGTAGTCTTCTATAGCCTTAGGATTAGCAGCAATTACGTCCTGAACAATCTTGTCGATTTCGCCGGCATCGCTTACAACTTCCATACCCTTCTCTTTGATGATAACAGAAGGCATTTTGTTAGAAGCGAGCATTTCGGCAAATACTTCCTTACCCTGCTTTGATGTGATTTTTCCATCTTCGAGGGCGTCGGCAAGTTCTGCAATATGTGCAGGTGTAAGTTCAACATCTGTAATGGCAATTTTCTTTTCATTGAGAACAGCAAGGAGTTCTGCAAGAATAAGGTTTACTGCGCGTTTTGGATTCTTTGATTTAGTAGCAGCGTCTTCGAAGAAAAGAGCAAGGTCTCTAGTAGAAGTGATTGTTTCTACATCGAAGTCTGTCATGCCGTACTGTGCCTTATAGCGCTGGCGTTTTGCTTCAGGAAGCTCGCCTACCTTTTCTTTTGCGTTTGCAATAAGTTCTTCGCTTACTGTGAAAGGTTTGATATCAGGTTCAGTTGTAAAGCGGTAGTCTACGAAAGAGTTCTTTGTACGCTGAACAACAGTCTGTCCCTTTTCTTCATCCCAACCCATTGTTACCTTGAAGCCAGGATTGAATTCCTGACGGTCTTCCTGGAACTCTTTGAGCTGGCGCTGAGCTTCGTATGTACAAGCTTCGCGGATTGCTTTGAAGCTGTTTAAGTTTTTGATTTCTGAAATTGGTGTGTGCCAGAGTTTTCCATCTTCCCAAACGTTAAGGTTGATGTTGGCATCACAGCGCATGTTACCTTCTTCGAGGTTACCGTTTGTTACTTTTACGTAACGAAGGATTTCCTGAACAGTCTGCATAAAGAGAGCTGCTTCTTCAGGAGAAGTCATATCTGGTTTTGTTACAATTTCGATAAGCGGTGTTCCGCAGCGGTTGTAGTCGATATAAGAGTGAGCGCCCTGAAGGTGAAGAGACTTACCTACGTCTTCCTCAAGGTGGATACGTTCTACGCGAACACGGCGGTATTTTCCGTCACCTACGATACAGTCCTGCCCGATAAAGTTCTTTTCGCGGCACTTTGCTCCGCCTGGCTGTTCGTCTTTTGGATAACTTCTGAAAGGAAGATCTACATAACCGTCTGTACAAAGCGGAATATCATACTGAGTAATCTGATAGCCCTTTGCCAAGTCAGGGTAAAAGTAATGTTTGCGGTCAAACTTTGTAAAGCGTGCAATATTGCAGTTGAGTGCCTGACCAGCAACGGCTCCTAATTCAACATACCCCTTTGAAATGCGTGGCATAGCACCTGGAAGTCCGAGACATACCGGGCACACACGAGTGTCTGGCATTCCGCCATAGCGGTTTTCACAGGCACAGAAAGCCTTTGTTTTTGTTAAGAGCTGGGTGTGGATCTCACAACCGATTACAATTTCCCACTTATCTATCATATAATCCTCAAATAAAAAGCAAAATAATGATTTATTATATAGAAAAAAAAGAGTTAGAACAATATATCTAGATTTTTCCTTTTTCCTTGAGTATTTTTTCTACGTACTCAACCATCTCGTAAACGAGGGCGTCACAGTGGGGTTTGCGGGTACCACCGGCTGCAGCATTTGCTTTTAAGAGATCTGCACAGTTGAGCATATCTGAGTGGCGGCTCTGAAAGTATTTTACGAGGGCCTGAGTATCTGCAGGTTCATCTACATCAAAAAGGCCAAGAACCATAAGGCCACCAGTGATTACACCACAGGTAATTCCGCACTTCATTCCGCCACCAAAGGCTGTTGTGATTTTGTATGCGGTTTCATCATCGAGATTAAGGCTCTGTGTGAAAGACATTAAAACTGACTGAGCACAGTTGTGGTGTGGTGTTTCAATTGCACGGATTTCGTGCGCACGGTCTAAATATTTTGACATATTTTGCTCCTATAATTTATTCACACCATTTGGTGTATTTATCACATTCAAGGATTTTTTTTGCATTTGCAACTCTCTCTAAAGTCGGGCTTTCCAAGTCTTTGAGAACATAATCTATTCCCAAATCCTTGTACTTCATTGCACCAAGGCCATGATATGGAAGAATTTCTACACGTTGTACATTATGCAAAGTGCGGATAAAGTCTCTTGTCTGTGTAAGGTATTCATCATTATCAGTAATACCAGGAACTAGTACATGGCGAATCCAGATTGGCTTATTGATTTTATCGAGGTAGGCAAACATCTCACGGATATTTTTTCCGCTTTTGCCTGTAAGCTTAATATGTTCTTCTTCGTTGATATGCTTGATGTCCATCAAAAGAATATCAGTTACTTCCATAAGCTTCTGGAATTTTTCAAACCATTCACCTTCACTTGTAAATGGTGCTCCAGAAGTATCGATACAAGTATTAACACCAAGCTTTTTGAATGCAGTAAAAAGTTCAATCAGAAAATCAATCTGAAACAAAGGTTCTCCACCGCTTACAGTTACACCCCCCTTCTTGCCCCAGTATTCCTTGCAGGACATTGCTTCGTTTACGAGTTCTTCTACAGTATAGAGCTTTCCATCTGTCATTTTCCAGGTATCAGGATTATGACAGTAAAGACAGCGCAAAGGACAGCCTGAAAAGAAAATAATAAAACGGCTTCCAGGTCCGTCTGCACAACCAAAACTCTCTAACTGATGAATGTAGCCTTTTGATTCCATGAAATCTCCTTACTTATAATATAATCATTTCTTGAAAGATTTTCCACTTTTTATGAAGTCCATATGGGCTTTGTCTTTAGCAGTAAGACGACGCTGTCCCAATTTAAGTTCTTCGTGCTGAGGGTGGCCAGATTTATTTGAAACATCTTTTCTATTCTGTGGTAAATCCCAGACAGGCTTTTTTGGATGAAGATCACCTTTTTCAACATAAGTGTTCCACTCTGCTGGTTCAGGCACTTCAAATTTCATATGTTCGCCAGTAAACGGATGATCAAATTCAAGTGTACGCGCATGTAAGCAAAGCCTTCCAAATGGATCTGTGTGTGCACGATGTTCTTCATCCCCTGCAAGAGGATATCCATGTGCAGCCAGATGTGCACGAATCTGATTTTTCTTTCCAGTATCAAGAGAAAGTTCAAAAAGAATGTGAGTTTTTCCCTGTAAAATCATTTTATAATTTGTGCGTGCAGCAACGGTTTTAAAATCATGACCAGAATGATCCTTATCACCTTTTTTAGGAACAAAACCTACATTGTGAGCATTCTGTGCAAGCGGATCATCTATAAGACCTGATTCAGGTAAGTTTTCTGCATCACGGCCTATTTCTGCAACTGCGTGATACAGACGTTCTGTTACCATATGATGCCAGGTGTTCATGATTTTTTCCTGAGCCTGTTCCGTAAGCGCAAACATCATAACACCGCTTGTGTCGCGGTCAAGGCGGTGAACTACATAAGGTTTGTGCTTTGCATTTGCAATTCCCTGTTTACGAAGCATATCCTCTAAAACAGCCTGAGCAGTTCTAGCTTTACTTCCAGGATAAGGAACTGAAAGCATTCCGCTTGGTTTATTGATAACTGCTATCCACTGGTCGTGATATAGCAATTCTATTTTTTCGTGCCCGTAATCTGATTTATGTGCTCTCTTATATTCAGTTGATGCTTTTACCATAACGAGCGCCATTGTAGCATTTTATAAATTATAATTGAAGTGGCATGAGCCAAAATCATTTATATTACAGGAGGTCATACTATGACGTATGCGTACATTCGGGTTAGTACCGACAAACAAACGGTAGAAAATCAGAGGTTTGAAATCAACAAATTTCTTAAAACCACAGGTCTTAAAATTGATTTCTGGATTGAAGAAACAATCAGCGGAACCGTTTCACCTAAAAAAAGAAACCTGGGAAAGTTGCTTGAAATGGCACAACAGGGAGACATAATTGTCTGTTCAGAACTTTCAAGACTTGGACGTAATATGTTTATGATTATGTCGATTTTGAATATTCTGATGGAGCGTGGAGTTATCATTTATACAGTAAAAGAGCATTATAAACTCGGAGAAGATCTGACAAGTAAGGTACTTGCCTTTGCATTCAGCATTTCTGCAGAAATTGAAAGAACACTTATTTCGCAAAGAACCACAGAAGCATTGCGACGAAAAAAGGCAGATGGAATTAAACTTGGAAGACCAAAAGGTAGAAAAAATTCACATTACAAACTAAGTGGTTGTGATAAAAAAATTAAAATGATGTTAAATGAGGGGTATCCCAAAACACTGATAAGTAAACAACTAAATGTTTCTACATCAACTTTATATAGTTATATTAAAAGAATTGAATTTTGATTAAAAAAATTAAAAGTCTGGCTCACAGACTATATACAAAATTTCACCACTGGTGGGATGGTGAAATGTAATTTCTTTTGCATGAAGCATAAGTCTTTCACCTTCTTCAAAGTTACCATAAAGAGAGTCGCCCACTATAGGGATTGCAAGTCCCCCAAGTTCAACAGGACAACTTGAAGCAAGCCTTAGCTGATGAGTACGACCGGTGCGAGGTGAAAACTCAATTCGAGTAACTTTTTTAACCTTGCCTGTAACAGGATTTTTTAGAGTTTCTACTCTTAGTTTTTTCCAGTCTGTTATACCGAGTTTTCCATTAACTGAATCATAAATCTGATGCGGGCGGTTATCAGGATCGAGCCGGAAAGGTAATTCTGTTCTTCCCTCACCTTTTCCGTAAAGAATGCCATCCAGAAGAGCAATATACTTTTTATGAACCTCACCAGATGCAAACTGTTCATTCAAGGCACGATGACTTTCCGGATTTAAGGCAAGCACTAAAATGCCTGAAGTTTCCATATCAAGCCGATGAACAGCACACTGGCGTGGTGCATCGGGAAATAAACATCTTACACGAGCTTCTGCGCAATCTTGTTTTCCTTCACCTTTTCCAGGAACAGAAAGAAGTCCACTTTGTTTGTTTATTACTACGATGTCATTATCGCGATAAAGAATTTCGAGTCCAAGTATTGAAGGAAGAATATACCCGCAGCGCTCGTCACAAGGAGCATAAGAAAGGCCGTTCACCTTATTCTTTGTATCACGGCCGTAATAAACTTCATCCATACTAACTGGTTCAAGTCCATGCGCAAATGCATAGCTTAAAAGTTTTGGAGCACAACAGTCTCCTGTTCCAGTTGGGGGAAGTTTGTTTGAATGATTTGTAATTATCTGAGTTAAACTGATTTTTTGCCCGGTATAATGAGTGAACTCGTATAGCGAAAAAACATTTCTGAGAGATTCATCAGTAAGGGAAGTTCGTTCTATAATTAATTCTTTCCTCTCTTCACTAACTAACGGTAGTTCGTTTATTTTATCTGTTAGTTCGTGGATTTTTTTATCATTTTTTTTAAGTGCAGAATCTATGTCATCAGGAGAAACTATTGAAGGAACGAAAAATGTTTTTTCTTTGAATAGATTTGAAAAAGTTTCATTAGAAGAAAATTCAAGAACTTTACTGTTTCCGCTTACCGCATAAAGAACAACACGCCGGCCAGTTCCATCATCCGCGGATTTTTCCCAGCAGACAAGGGAGCCAATCATTAGCCCCTGACCTTTACGCTCTTCACTCTCCCGAGCAATCTGCTTTAATTCAACCTTACCTTCATCAATCAAAGAAATGAGCTTCTGACAGTAATGGCGTGCAGATTCCTGCGGGAACGGCGGAAACATTTTTGAGCAGCCTTATTTTAAATTTCTGATTTCTACAGAACCGTCTTCTTTTGAAATGAAAACAATCGGCTTATTCTGGGTAAAAAGACCTGTTTCAACTACGCCTACAATCGAGTTGATTTTTGCTTCCATCTCAGGAACATTAATCGGCTCTTTCCAGGTACAGTCAAGAATCTGATTTCCATTATCTGTAATTACAGGCCCAGCCTTACGTACACCTTCACGAAGTACTGCATTTGCACCAAGCTTAGCAAGCGCATTCATTACAGGCACACGGGCATCACCAATAATTTCTACAGGAACCGGGAATTTTGTTCCAATTGTCTGAACAGCTTTTGAAGAATCTGCAATTACAACAAAAATCTTTGCATTGTATTCAACAATCTTTTCGCGAACATGGGCTGCACCGCCGCCTTTAATACAGTTGCAGTCTGGATCTACTTCGTCAGCACCATCAATTGCAAGGTCAAGCTGTCCGCCGATAGCTCTGTCATTCATTGTATAAACAGGGATACCGTAATCCTGGCAAGCATTCTGAGTCTGGAAGCTTGTTACTACAGCTTTAATATCTTTAAGCTTTCCACTGTTGATATGTTCAGCAAGTCGTTTTACAGCTGGCATAGCAGTTGAACCAGTTCCAAGTCCAATTTTCATTCCACTGAAAATCAAGCCTTTTTCTATAAGAGTGTCAACGGCAGTGTTGGCAACTAAAATTTTCTGTTCTGATTGAGATAACATTTTATTCTCCTTTTTCATATTCCTGGCCAGTGAACAGTTTAAACTGTTCATAGCCCTGATATTCAAGCATTTTATATCCATTGCAAACACGACAACCTGCTATAGAAGCTCTCTTCATAACAGGTGTTATTGCAGGCTCATAAACGATATCAAACAGCAGCTCATTACCACGGAAATCATAAAAATAAATCGGATCATTATCGCTGTTCGAAGGTCCTTCTGCATTCATTCCTACAGAAGTAGTCTGAACAATAAGTGTAGAATATTCATCAAGTTTTGCGGCACAATGTGCATCCAGCTGACAGTAATTAAATCCGTACTTATCTGCAAGCTGAGCCGCAGTTTCTACAGTGCGGTTAAAAATGCATACTCGAGCACCCATCTGTTTGAGTACATACACGATTGCCTTTGCCGCACCACCGGCTCCAATAACAGCAACTTTTTTATGTTTGATTTTTACAGGTCCGAGGAACTCCTCAAGTGCACGACGGAAGCCAGGTGCATCTGTATTATAACCGAGCCATTTATTATTTTTGCGAACAATTGTATTACAAGCACCAATCTGGACAACTTCCGGTGACTGCTCATGCAGATAGTACAAAACAGATTCCTTATGAGGAATTGTTACAGAAAGTCCCTTTACTCCAATTCCTTCACAAAACGAAAGAGTATCTGCAATAAGCGGTGAACGATACGGAATATAAACCGCATTCATTCCTTTAGCTGCATAACCTTTATTATGAATTTCAGGACTCGAAGTTTTTACAAGCGGCCAGCCGGTAATACCATAAAGGCTTGTATCCTGATTAATAGAATGAAAGTGATATACATCATTTATTGTTACAGGATCAATATGGCCTATAGCTTTTGTATTTTCAAGAACTTCCTGTGGTGAAACATAAGTCAGAAAAGAATTTGTATAACTTGCAAGGATACGAGAAGGAAAACCAAGAGGGCCCATTGCACAAAGGATGTGCTCATACTGGGTCATACGCTCACCCTCTTTTATGAGATTCAAAACATCAGAAAGAGAATGAGGCATAAATGCAATCTTTGGTATTTCATAACCGGTTTTACGCATTATATCGCAGCGCTCGCGAATATTAGTTACCGGGTCTTTCATATTATGATAGCTTCTGATAATTTTTACACCAAAAGCCATTGCCGCATCCTGAATGCTTGGAATATGAAAATCATCTTCAAAATCTACAAAGGCAAAGTTTTTTGATTTATCCGGATTTGCAAAAGCAAGGGCACGGGCGTAAAGATTTGTTCGGGCAAACTCTCCACCGGTGAACAGTCCGCCATCTATATCTCTTCTGATTGTAAGAATACAAGGCTGGTAAATCATTGCCGGAAAACGGCGGGCATAAAGCTGTTCATCTTCATCAAGATGATCCACACGCAGTTCCACAATATCAATATACTTTTCGTATTTTTTTACGAGCTTAAGGTTCTCATCAAGAGTTTTACCTGTAAGCGTCATGCATACCAGCGGCTGATTCATTTTTAATTCCTTTTAATTAACTAACGTTAGTTAACAGTGCGGCGAGACACTACTTTATTTACAACAGAAAATTCCAGTGTTGTTCCTGCAGGTACAGCATAAGGAACCGTTACGTTTCCACCCGGATGATTAAAACTAAGCAAAGTATAAGAATTTCCTTCTGGTGGATATGCTTCTATCTTCATTGGAACTGGATAAGGGTAATCAACAACTTTTTCCTCAAAAATTCCATATATGTTATCATTATATTCACCATCCGGCATTGCCATCTCAAGTGTAACGCGGGTATAGTTAGGTACATACTCACTGTCAAAGGCCTGCTGATCTACGACAGTTCCAGCCTTTTCATCTGCAGAAGCTTTATGTGAAGTTATATCAAATACAAGTTTACTGCGGGTAATAATCTGAAGCAGGTCATTTACACTCTGTCCAATAAGATATGGAGCCTTTGTATTTTCAAAGTTTGGTCCACGGCTTACAACAAGCTGTACTGTAACAGGTTCAGAAATATGAGTTCCAGCAGGTGGATCCTGTTCAAGAATTGTTCCAGCGTCAGAAACATCAGGTTTATACTCTGGCTCTGCAAGCACGATAAGAGGCTTTGTCTGACCAGCAAATAAAGTCTGAAGCTTCATTCGAAGATCTTCAATATTCATGCCTGTATATTCATCAATTTTATCTACAATAACACCGCGGCTTACAACCAGAGAAACGCGGCTATAACCTTTTACAATGGCACCGGTATCTGGAGACTGATCAAGAATAGTACCTTCATCACCAGGAACATCAGAATAACGCAGGCTGATTTTTGGATACAACTCTTTTACCTGCATTTCCAAAAGTGCATCTTCAAGATTCTTTCCAACAACATTCGGAACAAGAACCTTTTCCGGCCCTTTTACATTAACAAAGAAAATGGCGAATGCTGCAAAACACATAAGTGCAAATGCACAAAGGCAGATTCCTAAAAAGGCTGGAATACTTGTCTGGAATTTATCATAAGATTCAGAAAAGCTTACCTTCATATGAGGACGCTTAATATTCTTAAAAGAAAACTTCTTTTTTAATGATTTATTTTCAGAGATTTCGTTTGTAGAGTTTTCAGTCTCGTTTTCGTTTTCGCTCATAATTTCCTCTATATATATTTATTCCAATACTGTACCAATGAAGTTTCTGGCACCATTCATAAAACTCTTGTAATCCATGGCGTTCTTTCCCTGCCTCTGAAGTTTTCGGACAGCAAGAATTCCATCGCCTGTTTTTATAAGAATACCGTCACTTTTTGAAAATGCCAAGACCGTACCAAAAGCAGCGCTTTCGAAATCAGCTTCGCAATTACCAGTAAAGAGACGGGCTTCCAGAATACGAAGTGTAGTTCCATTTTCAATACACCAGCATCCAGGATCAGGATAATATGCACGGATTTTGGCTTCAGTTACAGCAGCACTTTCGTTCCAGTTGATTTTACCGTCTTCTTTTGTGATTATTCCGGTATAAGAAGCTTCTCCAGACTGTGCTTTACCAGCAGGAAGATTTCCATTTTTTGAAGTTTCTGAAAGAAGCCCCGTAATAAGCCGAGCTCCCTCTTCCGCACTGTAATTCAAAAGTGATTCACCAGTTTCTGTACCCTTGAGTTCTACAACAGTCTGGGCAAGAATATCACCTTCATCCATTTTAAGTCCAAGAGTCTGAATTGTAACAGCAGTCTGACTATCACGATTCAAGATAGCAGCAGGAACTGGAGTACATCCTCTGTATTTTGGAAGAAGAGATGGATGAAGATTGATTCCGCCAAGCGGAAATAATTCTAAGAATTTAGGACCAAAAATATGGCCGTAGGCAAAACAAACAAGAAGATCTGCTTCAAGAGGACGAATCTGATCTCTTGCAGCAGAATCCAAATGTTCAGGAGTAAAAACAGGAATACCTTTTTCGTTGGCAAATGCAGCTACAGGAGTTGGAATTAAATCCTTATGTCGTCCTTTTGCAGATGGCGGATTGCTCAGAACTCCCACAATTTCAAAACCACAAGTTGTTTGTGAATCAAAGAGTTTTTCTAATGTGATTCTAGCCGCTTCAGGGCTTCCTGCATACAAAATCTTAATCATTTTGCTTTTTTAGCTTCCTTGGCAGCAAGTTTAGCTGCAATTTTGCGAGCCTTTGCTTCTTTTTCGCGGGCTTTTTCTGCAGCGCGCTCTGCACGCTTTTTAAACTGAGCTTCAGTTTTTTCTGCAAATGCTTTGTCTCCTCGGTCTATATACAAAATACCATCAAGATGGTCGTATTCATGCTGAATGATTCGGGCAAGAAGTCCATCTGCTTCAAGAGTAAAAGGACGACCTTTTTCATTAAGTGCCTGAACTGTTACGCGAACAGGACGGGTAATTGATTCATAAACCTGAGGAATACTCAAACAGCCCTCTTCATAGTCGCCGACTTCTTCTGATGTTTTGATAATCTGAGGATTGATAAATACACGTTTTACATCATCATCAGCCATGGCAACAAACATACGCAGGCTTAAGCCAACCTGTGGTGCTGCAAGACCAACTCCGTCTGCATCTATCATTGTTTCAAGCATATCATCAGCGAGTTTTCTGATTTCGTCGTTTACTTCAGCAACTGGTTCTGCCTTTTTACGAAGAACTTCTTCACCAAGCTTTGTTATATCAAGAATCATTTTTCACCTCTTATGCGGGCTGCACGTGCGTGACCTGCGAGACCTTCTGAATCTCCAAGATAACCTGCAGCGGCAGTTGATTTTAAGGTTCCAGGCTTTCCCTTTTCTGCACGCAAAGTAGTAACAGTCTTAAGGAACATTCTTACGCTTAAACCACCTGTGTAGTGAGCTGCTCCTGAAGTTGGAAGTGTGTGGTTCAATCCACCGGCATAATCACCAAGAACTTCTGCTGAATAGTGACCGATAAAGAGTGAACCATAGTTGTGTACAGCCTTTTCAATTTTATTGCGCAAAGTTCCTTCTTCCATTGCAAGCTCAAGGTGTTCTGGAGCCTTTTTATTTGCAATTTCAATTGCGTTTTCAAGTTTTTCTACAATGATAATTTTACCATAAGTATCAATACTCTGGCGAGCAACAGCCTTTGTTGTAAGAGTTTCAAGCTGATTTTCGATAGCCTCGCTTACCTTTGAAGCAAAATCCATATCATCAGTTACAAGAACCGGCTGGGCAACAACATCGTGTTCTGCCTGAGCAAGAAGATCTGCGGCAACCCAGTCAGGATTAGCAGATTTATCTGCAATAATCATAACCTCTGTAGGACCTGCAATCATATCAATTCCTACAACGCCGTAAACAGCTTTCTTTGCAGAGGCTACGAATTTATTTCCAGGACCAACAATTACGTCTACCTTAGGTACACTTTCTGTACCATAAGCCATAGCTCCGATTGCCTGAGAACCGCCTACTGCATAAAGGTGATTTACACCACAGATATAAGCAGCGGCCATAATTCCTTCGTCTGCATAAGGTTTTCCACCAACGAATGCTTTTCCAGGGATTCCACTTCCAGATTTTCCAGCTTTTACTTTATCATCCGGGTGAACACGAGGAGGTGTACACATAATTACATTTGGAACACCTGCTGCAACTGCCGGAGTAACAGTCATGATTACTGTAGAAACCAGAGGGAAACGGCCGGCTGGAACATAGCAGCCTGCAGTATCTACAGGAATTGTTTTCTGACCAGTAAAAAGACCTGGCTCAAGTTCTTCTTCGAAATCCTTAAATGATTTTTTCTGAAGTTTAGCAAAGCGGAGGGCAAGGTCATGTGAATAAACGATTGCGTCGTAAACATCACGCTTTTCTATCTTAAGTTTTTCAGCAGCAGCCTTAAGTTCTTCCTGTGGAACTTCAAACTGTGCAGGCACTGCAACATCAAATTTCTGTCCATATAAACGAAGAGCAGCATCGCCGCGCTTCTGCACTTCTTCGAGTACAGAAGTTACAACTTCGTTTGATTCGCCGAAAGCGCGGCCCTTAAAAAAGTCGAGCTCTACGTCGGCATATTTCTGTATATTAATCATTGCTTATTTCTCCTTGTGTCTACGATCCAACTCGTCGTAGACGTCTTTCCAGGTTACGCCTTCTTTGTACATAAGTACGTTTACAAAATATATAAGATCGGCGGCTTCCCAGATAACTTCGTCGCGGCCATCTGCCTCGCACAATTCTTCTGCTTCTTCTTCTACCTTTTCGCGAACGCGTTTTGCATCGAGAGTTGCTGTATAACTTCCCGGTTTAGGATTTGCAAAACGATCAGCAATAATATTGTAAAGGCGACCCATGCTTGATTTTTCACCAGGATCTGTTGTAAAGCAGGTCCAGCTTCCTGTATGACAACTTGGTCCAACAGGAAGAACAGTTGCAAGAATACAGTCGCGGTCGCAGTCTGCACGCATGCGAACTAACTGCAAAAAGTTTCCGCTTGTTTCACCCTTTGTCCAAAGCTCGTTTCTTGAACGGCTCCAGAAGGTCAACTTTCCGCATTCAAAGCTCTTACGAACAGCCTGCTCATTTGCATAGCCCTGCATAAGAACATCTCCGTTTACACTCTGTGCAATTACAGGAATCAAAGGCATCTTGTCAAAATCAAGACAGGCAACAAAAGAATCTGTTAGATTTACCTTATTTGTATAAAGAGCCATTCCAAGCTGAACATCACAATGAAGTTTTTCAAGCTCTTTGATTTCTTCAACACTTGAGATTCCGCCTGCAGCAACTACGCGGCAATGGACTGCACTGCGAAGCTCGCGAACATAATCCATATTTGTACCCTGCATACAGCCTTCTTTTTCAACACAAGTGAAAAGAAGTTCTGAACAGAACTTTTCTGCCTGTTTTGCACCTTCAATCAAAGGAATATCTACAGTTTCGGTCCAGCCTTTTACAGCAATCTTTCCGTTTATTGCGTCTACAGAAATGATGATTCTGTCTTTTCCGATTGCTGCAGCAAGTTCGTTCAAAAAGTCTTCGTTCAAAACTGATTCACCAGGCTGTGGATTAGATTTCCATGCGCTTGAACCGATAATAACTTTTTCTGCGCCTAGACTGATAAGTTCACGGGCGCGTTTTACGGTACGGATTCCTCCACCGGTGCGGACATTTCCATGATGGAGTAGCGATTTCAAAAGATGGGTATTTACAGTATTACCCTTTGCATCTACATTTCCCAAGGCTGCATCAAGATCAATTACAGCAACCTCGCCATACATATCAAACTGGCTGATAAGTGCATCAGCGTCATCGCGCTGCAAAACCAGTTCCTTGCCGTTCTTAAGCTGAACGACATGTCCGTTTTTCAAATCAATTGAAGCTATTACCATAATGTGTGATTTTACCAAATTTCAAGAGTTTATACAAATTCAAAAAAAAAGACTGCCGGGAAAGGAGGAAAAACGGCAGTCTTTAATATGGAGGTATTTTTTTTCTTGTATCGCTTTGGTGTTCACTAATATAACCATCTGACTGGATACAGGTTACAAAAATAATGAAAAAAGTTAATTTTTTATTATAGATGCAAGAAATTTACGCGTTCTTTCCTCTTTTGGAGACGTAAATATCTGATTTGCAGTCCCCTCTTCTACTATGACGCCACCTTCCATAAATACAACATGATCTGCAATTTCTCGGGCAAAAGACATTTCATGCGTTACTATTACCATCGTTGTTCCTTCATCAGCAAGAGTACGGATTACAGAAAGCACTTCGCCGGTAAGTTCCGGGTCCAGCGCTGATGTCGGTTCATCAAATAAAATCACTTCTGGATTTACCGCAATGGCACGGGCAATTCCAACTCTTTGCTGCTGACCACCAGAAAGACTTACAGGATAAAAATCTGCACGGTCCTTCAGCCCTACTTTTTCCAGAGCCTTCATTGCAATATCTTTTGCCTGTAGCTTTGGGATTTTTCTTGCAATTACAAGACCTTCCATTACATTTTCAAGAGCTGTTTTATTGCTGAAAAGATTATAATTCTGAAAGACAAAGGCAGTTTTTCGCCTGATTGAAAGAACTGTTTTTTTAGAGACCTTCTTTAAGTCTAGTTTTGCATCATCAAATTCCATTTCACCAGAATCAGCTTTTTCAAGAAAATTCATACAGCGAAGAAGAGTTGTTTTTCCAGCACCGGAAGGACCAATGATTGCAGTAACACAGCCTTTTTCTACATTCAGCGAAATACCTTTTAAAACTTCTACCTTTCCAAATGACTTATGAACGTTAGTTAGTTTTAGCACGACGCACCCCCGCAAACACAACTCGTCTTTCTATTTTCTTAAATATCAATTCTACTGCAAGACAGACAAATATATAAATGATAAAAATATCAATATAAGATTCAACGTAATTATATCCATAGGCAGCTTCAATTTTTGCAACTGCTGTAATTTCGCGAACTGTCATCATAAATGCCAGCGAAGTATTTTTGATTAAAATAACAGTAATACTGCAGAGATTTGGAAGAGCAGAAACCGCAGCCTGTGGCAAAACAATTCTTCTGAAAGTCTGGAATGGAGTGAGACCAGCACACAAAGACGCTTCAACTTGACCACGTGGGACAGCAGAAATTGCAGAACGAAAAACCTCGCTCAACGTTGCAGCAGAATTCAGGCCGAATACAACAAAAGCATAAATAATCGGATTTAATTCAAATACATTTATAGAAAGTCCTGTATTTTTAACAAAGGAGTTCAAAAGACTTGGCATAATACTGTAAACAATCAGAATCTGCAGCACCATTGGAGTGCCGCGAATAAAGGAAACAAAAACTCGGCCAAGCTGTTCCAAAACTTTAATATGATGAATACGACACAAAGCAATTACAAGAGCAGGAATCACAGCAAGAAGCAGAGACACAATTGTGATTTCAAGAGTTACTGGAATTGCTTTTACACAAAGCCAGAAGGTTCGCACGAGGTATGAAAAATCAAGCTGCATGATTTTCCTCCCTGCCCCGGCCATAATGCTTTTCGAGTCTTAAAAAAAACTGCTCTATAATAAGTGTAAGAACCCAGTAAATAACCGCAAGCGCAAGATAAGTTTCAAGCGAATAAGCTCCATAGTTTCTGGAAATAATAAGATTACCCGCCCCCATCATATCAATCAATCCGATTGTAAAAGCAAGGCTCCCCTCTTTAAAAAGAGAAATCAAAGAGTTTCCAAGATTAGGCAAGGCAATTACTAGCCCCTGAGGAATCATAATACGACACACCGCCTGAAGTGGAGTCAGCCCGATTGAAAGAGCCGCCTCGTACTGAGCCTTACCCAAGGCAAGATAAGCAGAACGAATAATTTCAGAAAGAGTCGCAGAATAAATGAGTGCAAGAGAAATAATTACATAAATGATTTTTGAAGAAAAGTTCAGATCTACATCAAAAAGCCCGAGAGCAATTTTGGGGATTCCGTAATAGACAATAAAAAGAAGAACAATACTTGGGGTACAACGGATTATATTAATGTAGCCTTCGGCAAGCCCACGCAAAATTCGTTTTTCACTTTTTTTCTGGATAAACAAAAGAATTGCAAGAGCTGTGCCCAGAATTATTGTTCCAAACACAACTCCAAAAGTAACACCAAAATACGGAATGATTTTCAGAAAGCTATTCCAGATTTGAACTGGCGAAAAAGGTCTGTTCATTCCGTATATACTCCTTAGTCAGTCACAAAATTAAACACATCTTCTCCAAAGTATTTAAGTGACAGTTTTGATATTGTACCATTTTCTTTCAACTCTTGCACGGCCTTATCGTAAGCTGCTGCAAGTTCAGTTTCTTTTTTGTTGAACAATGGCCAGGTTGGGATTCCCTTGTATGGCACGTAAGCAAGCTTATCTGCAAACTGATGATATGGACCTGTCTCTTTCAAAACATTCTTTTCGAAAGAAAGCTTAAGTACAAAGTAAGCATCGTAGCGGCCTTCGAGTACCCAAAGGTAAGAATCTGCAATATCAAAAACATCAGATGGAACAAGTTTAATCTGATTTGAAGGATGCTTTTCGTTGAATTCCTGAATTACCGAATACTGAGCACTCTGTGGAGAAATTGGAATCAACTTTCCAGAATAGCTGGCAAAGCTTTCGAGATCTTTAATCTGATCTGCATTTTCTGCACGGAATGCAATTCCAATTACGCTTGCAGCAAGAGGATTTGAAGGAATCAAAAATTTCTTTTTGCGCTCTTCAGTAATCCATGCACCTTTTGTGCCAACCTGATATTTTCCAGATTCAGTACCAATCAAAAGTTCTTCATCGCTTACGCCATGGAACTTAAACTCATATTCTGGCAAAAGCTCATCTACTGCTTTAAGAACAGCAATTTCAAAACCGTCTGCATTACCCTTTTCATCAAGGAAGTCGTATGGCACATTTGTTACTGTGTGAGCAACATTGATTATGCGAACCTTTGTCTTTGATTTTTTAGATTTTGACGCAGCAAAACATGGTGAAACAGCAAGCATCATAAGTGCTGCTGCCAATGTAATTTTTAATTCTCTTTTCATAAATGCCTCCTGAGTAAGGCCGTCGTCGGGCGGTCTTTAATTAAGTTGGCTTAGAGTACACTCAATTACCTACTAAGTCAATAGGGTTTGTATATTAAATTCCTATATCTGTTATAATTTTACGTTATAGGTATAAAAAAAACGCCGCTCCGTTGCCGGGCGGCGTTTCGTGTCACCCCGAACTTGTTTCGGGGTCTACTTAAACAGATGCTGAAACAAGTTCAGCATGACTGTTTATGTGCCTTACTAGAGAGAAGCGTGGCAAGTACGAGCGATAACGTCGTCCTGCTGTTCCTTTGTAAGGTTGATGAAGCGTACTGCGTATCCAGATACGCGAACTGTGAAGTTAGCATACTCTGGCTTTTCAGGGTGAGCCTGGCAGTCCTTAAGTTTTTCAACGCCGAATACGTTTACGTTGAGGTGGTGAGCACCCTTAGAGAAGTATCCGTCAAGAACGTTTACAAGGTTAGAAACGCGTTCATTTTCATCGTGACCAAGAGCTGAAGGGTTGATTGTCTGTGTGTTAGAGATACCATCAAGAGAGTACTTGTATGGAACCTTAGCAACAGAGTTCAAAGACTTAATAAGTCCCTTTGTTTCTGCACCGTAAGATGGAGAAGCTCCTGGTGAGAATGGAGCGTGAGCTGGGCGTCCGTTAGGAAGAGCACCAGTAGCCTTACCGTATACAACGTTAGAAGTAATAGTAAGGATAGATGTTGTAGGCTCAGCGTTGCGGTATGTTGGGTGCTTCTTAATCTTTCCAATGAATGTCTTAAGGAGCCATACTGCGATTTCGTCTGCTCTGTCATCATCCTGACCGTAGCGTGGGAAGTCTCCTTCTGGCTTGAAGTCGCATGCAAGACCGTGGTCATCGCGGATAACCTTAACCTTTGCATACTTGATAGCAGAGAGAGAATCTACTACGTGAGAGAAACCTGCAATACCAGTTGCGAATGTGCGGCGAACATCTGTATCGATGAGAGCCAATTCAGCAGCTTCGTAGTAGTATTTATCGTGCATATAGTGGATTGCGTTCAATGTGTTTACATAGAGGTCGCAGAGCCAGTCAAGCATTACATCATACTTGCGCATAACTTCATCGTAGTCGAGGTACTCAGAAGTGATTGGCTGCAATTCAGGACCAACCTGAGCGTATGGTGTAAGTCCAGCACCTTCGTCTTTACCACCGTTGATAGCGTAAAGGAGAGCCTTAGCAAGGTTAGCGCGGGCACCGAAGAACTGCATTTCCTTACCAGTCTGTGTAGCAGATACACAGCAGCAGATTGAGTAGTCATCACCCCAGATTGGGCGCATGATGTCGTCGTTCTCGTACTGGATAGAAGATGTATCAATAGAAATCTTTGCAGCGTACTTGCGGAAGTTTTCTGGGAGTCTCTTAGAGTAAAGAACAGTCATGTTAGGCTCTGGAGAAGGTCCCATGTTTTCGAGTGTGTGGAGGAAACGGAAATCGTTCTTTGTTACCTGTGAACGTCCGTCCTGTCCAAGACCACCTACTTCAAGAGTAGCCCAGATTGGGTCACCAGAGAAGAGCTGGTTGTAAGATTCGATACGAGCGAAGCGTACCATGCGGAACTTCATAACGATATGGTCAACGAGTTCCTGTGCTTTCTCTTCAGTAAGGATGCCTTTCTTAAGATCGCGTTCGATGTAACAATCCAAGAATGTAGAAATACGTCCTACAGACATTGCAGCACCGTTCTGTGTCTTGATAGCAGCAAGGTATCCGAAGTAGAGCCACTGGAATGCTTCTTTTGCTGTTGTAGCTGGCTTAGAAATATCATAACCGTAAAGGGCAGCCATAGCCTTCATACCCTTCAAAGCCTTAATCTGCTCAGCAAGCTCTTCGCGCTGGCGGATTACAGTTTCTGTCATTGTACCGTTTCCGCAGTTAGCCTTGTCAGCTTCCTTCTGCTCGATAAGGTAATCAATACCATAAAGAGCAACACGGCGGTAGTCACCTACGATACGTCCACGTCCGTAAGTATCTGGCAAACCAGTAAGGATGTGAGCCTTACGAGCCTTGCGGATCTCTGGAGTGTATACATCAAATACAGCGTCTGAGTGAGTCTTGTGGTACTCTGTGAAAATCTTGTGAAGTTCAGCGTTTGGTTTGTAACCATACATTTCGCAAGACTGCTCTGCCATCTTGATTCCACCGAAAGGCATAAATGCTCTCTTCAATGGTTTGTCTGTCTGGAGACCTACAACCTGTTCAAGGTCTTTTCCTTCTGGACAGATATATCCAGCTGGATGAGATGTAAGTCCTGTTACCACATCAGTGTCCATATCAAGAACACCGTTGCGTTCTTTTCCGTCTAATCCAACAGATTTTTTTGTGTATTCTGCTTTCTGTAATTTCTGAAGTTCATCAAAAAGCTTTTCTGTTGCCTTTGTTGGGCCAGCCAAGAATGATGAATCTCCATCATACTGTGTGTAGTTAGCCTGAATGAAGTCACGAACGTTGATTTCGCTTGTCCATAAACCGTTAGGATTGAATCCTTCCCATTCTGGTCTTAAAGTCATATAAAACCTCTTTTGCCTTGGGACTCCTTTATGATTCCCTTAGCCTAAATAATTACCGATTTTCGCAGGAGACTCCTTTATGATTCTTTTGCGAAATGGAAAAACTTTCCGTATCGGTTTGTTTCAATAATAATGAATTGCGTGCAATATATCAAGTCTTTTTGTATTTTCCATACTAGAATTCAAGATAAACTACACTATATCTAGTGGCTTTACCCACTAAAATTTAAGAGCTACACCAAATTTAGAAAATGGAAATCCAAATTCCAAATTAATTCCAACAGTATCATTAAAGAACCAGTTAGCACCAAAAGCCTCTCCTAATTGAAAATACTCTGGAGTCCAATATTTTCCTGACTTTACAAACGGAATGTTTGTACCGATTCTTGTGGTTGCATACAAATCAAGACCTTCTGGTGGAAGCTGAATATGATAAGTAGCTTCACCACCGAAGAAAATACCAAAATAATTTGCCTTTTCATATACAGGTTTACCAGCAGTATCATATCTATCAATATATTTGAAGCTATAACCACGCATACCAGCATATCCGCCAAATGTAAATGGAAGCTCCCAGATTTTCATAGCATACTGAACTTCTGCCATTACAGGAGGAAAAAACTTGAAATCATCATAAACAGAATAACTAAGATCTCTATAACAAAGACCTCCACCTGCATTTACAATGATATCGCCTTCTTTAATACCTGCGCCATAGTTGCACCAGCACTTTGACCAGTCAAAACTTTTTGCTGATAAGTTTGCTCCACAGAATAAAACCATCAGAGCAGCAAGCAAAGTAAATTTCTTCATAGAAAAACCTCTGAATTAAAAATGTACAAAACAGAATAACGAATTCATACGAAATATGCAAATCCAAAGTGTTTCATACTTCTTACTCTAATTCATATTCCTTCTCAGGCTCAACAATTTCTACATTCGGGAATCCTGCTTCTGCAAGATGCTGCTTAAAGCCTTCCTGCTGGTCTAATTCACCATGAATAAGGAAGATTTTCTTTAAGCGGCTGGTATCAATTTCTTTAAGCCATTCAATCATTTCAGAATAGTCGGCATGAGCAGAGAATCCGTTACACTTCTCTACTTTTGCTTCAACCTTGTATTTATCGCCGAGAATAGTAACTTCTTTCTGACCTTCGAAAATACGGCGACCGAGAGTATTTTCAGCCATATAACCTACTATCATAATTGTATTTCGAGGATTAGAAATCTCGTTTGCAAGATGATAAAGAACACGACCTGCTTCACACATACCATCAGCAGAAATAATAATCATCGGACCTTCTTTTTTATTGAGCGCCTTTGAATCTTCTACGCTGGTTGTATAAATAAGCGAGTTAAATCCAAACGGATTTTTATGATGTTTAAGGAAGGCTTCGTTTACGCTTTCATCATAGCATTCCGGATGAACACGGAACACAGAAGTTGCATTGCTTGCCATAGGAGAATCAACATAAATAGGTACAACAGGAATCTTTTTCTGATCTGTAAGAAGATGTAAATAGAAAACAAGTTCCTGAGCACGTTCAATTGCAAATGAAGGAATAATGATTTTTCCTTTTTTGTCACAGGCTTCGCGGACAATGCGAATCAGTTCTTTCATTGCAAGGTCGTGGTTATCGTGAAGCTTGTTTCCATAAGTTGATTCAAGATAGATGTAATCAGGGGCCGGCATATCGGTTGCAGGGTTACGGATGATTGGCTTACACTTACGGCCAATATCACCGGTAAAGAGCAGTCGAGTCTCTTTTTCAGGCTCTTTTGGATTAGGATTTATTGTAACATGTGCAAAAGCTGAACCAAGAATATGACCTGCATCAAAGAATTCCAGCTGGACATCTGGAGCAATATACATCTTTCTATTATATGAAAGAGAAATAATCTGATTTGCAGCATTTACGCAATCAACCTCGTCATAAAGAGGTTTCCAGGTAAACTTTTCTCCTTTCTTACGAGCCTGTTTACCCAAGAATTCCGCATCATGAGCCTGAATGCGGGCAGAATCCATCATAACAAGATTTGCAATATCGCGGGTTGCAGGAGTTGCATAGATGTTGCCCTTGTATCCTTTTTTTGTAAGCAAAGGCAAAAGCCCACAGTGGTCAAGATGACCATGAGTCAAAATTACAGATTCAAGTCTCTCGTGATCAATATCAAAATTACGGTTTTTCTCATCAGATTCCTTTCGCTTACCCTGAAAAGAACCACAATCTATCATAAACATTCTGTCATCAATTTGAAAAATATGCTTAGAGCCAGTTACCTCTTCCGCAGCGCCAAGTGAAAAGCATTTTATAGACATAATCAACCTCCAACCTGAAATGCCTCCCGGCGAAACTCCACACAAAAAAAGGCTTCCGCGCTTCGCTTGTGCAGAATTTTTTTTGTATGGATTTCGCCTCCGGCATTTCTAATCAGTGTTATAATTATAAAACGCTTTTCACCATAACACAAATTTATTGCATTTGTATTTTCGCAAAAAATGATTTATAATAGAACAATGTATTCGCGGCAGTTTACAGAACCGCCTGAGCATCTGGTGCAGAACGGCAAGGCGCACTTCGGCTCTTTTAATGGAGCCTCTCCTAAAACAGACATCAGGGGAATGCGCGCACCTTATGCAGGAGTTCCGGTTCCTTCTATTATATCTAATCTCAGAATCAAAAGTCGTCTGGAATATATTTTTTCTCTTAAAGATTTTATAGGCTTTTCGCAATTTTATGATTTTAAGGTAATTGGTCTTGGTGAAATAATTTTCTGGAATAAAGAAACAGGCAAAAAATATGTTTACCACACAATTATGCCGCCGCGAAGACGATTTGTCCCGGTTCTTACAACAAGAGGAATCTGTGCCTGCTATCGTAAACCTCGTTTTATGAAGATTTCATGGGGACGTGAACATAAACATCATGCACTTACCTTTAAGGTAAAAGGTGACAGTGCGCGTCCAGATGCAGAAGGCTACGTTTATTCACCTCTTCAGGATGATATGCATACCGATTCGCTTTTTGTATGCCCTTCTCCAGCTTCTTCAAGATGCAGCGCAACCTGGTTTTCTTCTATGAAGGCTCTTGGTCACATTGCTATAAACGGAGAACCAGCAGAAGATTCTGAAGGTCTTGCAATGATGATTTTGAATCGCGCTTATTATAAGTTTCATTCAAAATCAACTGCTGTTTACGGCATTGGAAATGTAAAAGACAAAAACGTAATTTTTTATCTGAAAACCTCAAATATGGATGCAGCAGATTCCGATACATATAATAGTAATATGCTTGTTGTAGACGGAAAACAGACTGCACTTCCACCAGTTTATATTACACATCCATTTGGACTTGAAAAAAACTGGATTATTCAGGATACAGAAAGCATGGTAGATTTAACCTTTACCCCTCTTTCTGTAAATTCCCGCACGCTGAATCTAATTGCACTTAGAACAAGCTATCACACAATGTACGGCACTTTTGAAGGAGTGCTTCTTGATTCTAATGGTGAAAAAATAATTCTTAAAAACTTCCCCGGCCTGCTTCACAAAAGTATGCTCAGGCTTTAGGCGGATTTTCTGGAGGATATAGATGGCTGAAAAAATTAATGGTACTGCAGATTGGGCTCCCGGAACTCTGGACAAAACTCGAAAAAATATTGGTGATATCAGCGATAAAGACGCAGCTGATATGGCAAAAAAACTAGGCGGACAGGTTTTATATGAACGCACAAGCTCAGGTGGAGGTAGCGGCACTAATAAAGCTGGCCGTATAGTTCGCCAGACTTCTGGTGGCTCTAGCGGTTCAAGTGGCTCAGGCTCATCTTCAGGTGGCTCAGGTTCAACCGGATTTAGTACTTCCAGCGGCAGACGCAAAAAAGAAGAACTTCCTGTAATTTCAAAAAAAGCGGCATCAACAATGGATAAATTGATGATGTCGGCAGAATATAAAATCAAACCAAATTATGGCATGTTCAATTTTATCCGCTCATTCCAGAAAAACGGAATGGAAAAGATTGTACCGGAATTTTACGAGTACACAATAAAACAGGCAACTGAACACATGGAAGGTTTTATCACTGTAATTAAAACCCTGATTCAGATTGCCCCTTCAACATATAAATCAAAAATTGCAAGTGGAACAGAATCTAAGTTTAAGTTTTTGCGCAATGTAGCCGGCTGGGCTATGCAGCCAATCAAGGTAGAATACATAAACCTCCAGGGCTTAGGCGAACCATTAATTGTTGCAGATTTAATTCCGCTTATTCGCCAGATTTATAAACCTTTAATCACAGTTTACTATTTTGGAAACACAAAAATTCCAAAGTTGATTAAAGAAATCTATAATGACGAAGCTGCTTATCCGGATTCTCCAAAGGACAAGCTTTCTCAGTATGCAAAACAGGCTATTACAGAATGGCTTTATATAGAAACCGAAGTTATCAAAAAGCTCTACCCTCT
Source organism: uncultured Spirochaetaceae bacterium (assembly GCA_902789325.1). GTDB lineage: Bacteria > Spirochaetota > Spirochaetia > Treponematales > Treponemataceae > Treponema_D. The sequence goes on along the minus strand of CADANN010000004.1, from coordinate 96,633 downwards.
TTTGATGCGTATGTGTTCTGACACTTATGAAGCATACCCAAGTTTCTTTAATGCAAAGGTTGGAGAAATCTTAAAATTTGTCGGACTCCATAAGTTTGATCTTCTTCTTCCAGAAAAACCAAAAGAGCCGGCCCCAGAAGAAAAGAAACCAAAAATTGCACCACCTGAAAAAGGAATTAAAGATTCCACTGTCATCACAGGCTTAAAGCTTCTTGATCAGATGTTCCCAGAAGCAGGCTTTGATAGACTTGATGAACATCCTGATATGTTCCCTTACTTCCAGCCACTTTTCCATTTTAAAGATGGCTTTAATATGCTTTCACCAGAAAATCCTATTCAGGTAATCTGTGTACTTCAGCATATTATAGAAGATTGTTTCCAGGGCTGTCGCAACATTAAATTCCCAGATCCAGGTGAACAGAAAAAAGGCGCAGATAATATTACCGCCGTTATGGATGACTGGTCTGCATACCGCGAAGACACCTTTGAGCAGCTTTACTGTGAGCCGCTTTGTGACCTTGTAAACTCAGTTTATTCTCAGCCAGATTTTGATAAATCTCATATCGGAAAGAAGACAATTACTTCTTTGCTCTGGCAGACAACTTACCACTATATGCCGAACTTTAAGTTTGAACAGCTTTTGCTTGAGCATCCTGCAGATGAAAGTAAGTACCGTCCACTTTTCCACCGCACAGACTTTGCCCGCAAGTTCCTTACACTTGTAATCAATGAATGTGACCAGAAGGCTGCAACTAAGGCAACCTGTTCTTTAATTGAAAATCCTTGGGAGCATTATAAGTTTGATATTCCTAACGAGGTTTCTAAGCGACTTGATGTTTTACTTGGAGCACAAAATAAAACTGCCAATACAACAGCAAATAATGCAAATCTTTTGAAATACACATTGTGTTTTATGGCAGTTCTTGACTGGTGGATTAACAACCCTGGAAGCCCGGCTTATGCTACTGAACCTATGCACATCTGGCGTGTTTCTGAAGCAGATGGAAAACCAATGTTCTCTGTACCAGAGCGCAAGGATCAGAATAAGCTCTTTGCAGAAAGAATTCGCGCAAGCTACCAGAAAGCTGCTAAATAAAAATTATTTATAGTTAAGATCGGTGAGTACTTCGGTGTGGTCTTCAAAAACCGCAACGGTGTGCTCTTCGTGACAGCTTACTTTTCCGTCGGCTGTAAGAATTGTCCAGCCGTCATCAGCCTGGTCTACTTCTGGTACACCAAGATTAATCATTGGTTCAATTGCAAGTACCATACCAGGTTTGATTCTAGGATTCTGACCACGGAACGGACAGTTTGGAACACTTGGATCTTCGTGAACATCAAGCCCTACTCCGTGACCGCAGAAATCATAAACAACACCATAACCATTACGAGTTGCAATGTCATAAACTGCATTTGCAATGTCGCTGATTCGGTTGCCAACTACACAGGCTGCAATTCCTGCTCTAAGACATTCTTCTGTTACCTGCTGAAGTTTGCGTACCTTTGGATTAACGTTACCAATCAAAAGTGAATGAGTTGTATCGCTGATGTAACCATCCATATCGATACCAACATCAATACTTACAAGGTCGCCATCCTTAATAATGCGTTTTTTAGAAGGGATTCCGTGGATAACTTCGTTATTAATACTGATACAGGTTGCTCCAGGAAAATCTTCGCGCCACCAGGCAGGTTTTCCGCCATGGGAAATCATATAATCTTTAAACATATCGTCTACCTGTTTTGTAGACATTCCGGCGTGAATCTTTGGTATAAGTTCATTAAACATGTCGGCAGTAATGTGACATACTTTGCGGATGCCGGCAATTTGTTCGGGTGTTTTAAGTGTAATCATAGATATGATAATAACACTTTGTAAAAATTATGGCTAGAGTTTGTGTTAGATTTCGCTAACACATGCAATGACTAGGCAAGTTTTTCAGACTCGCGGAGGCAGATTTCGGCAGTTGAAAGATCACCCAACCTTCTGTACTCGTCGCTCATTTTTCTGAGGAAGAAGGCGTCGTTTTTCCGACCGAGGTTGAGATCAAGAGCGCGTTCGTAAACGTCGATGGCAAGCTCGTCGCTTATTACGCAATCTATGTTGTGTTTAAGAATGTTCACTGTAAAGTCAATTACTTCCGGGAAGAAGATATAAAAATACTGGTAAGAATATTCCATCTGAATAATCTGCTCCAGAAGAATCATTGCATCGTAATATTCACCACGGATAACCAGCTCTTCTGCAAGAATGTAGCCGTAGTCCATAAAGTCTTCGCGGGTAAACCATTTTTTCAGACTGAAATCAGCATGATTCATCTGCATGCGCTTAAACTCGGCAACTGCTTCGTCTTCTTTCTGGTGCATGAGGGTATAAAAAATCAGCTTAGCACGACTTTCTTCATCCTGACGGGCGCTAAGCCATTCGTAATAATTGAAGGTATCTGCACTCTTGTAAGAACGCTTGATTTTTATAAAGAAAGATTCATCAAAAATTGAACGCTGACGTACATCGGAAAGAACACGATAAGCCTGAACAACTTCATTAAATTCATCACGAAGAGTCGGATCGCCAGAGAGGTCTGGATGTAATAATTTTACTTTTTCACGATAGGCACGTTTGATTTCTGCAAGAGTGGCATTATGTCGCACTCCCAGAACCTTGTAAAAATCTTTCATTATGCTTTTTTAGAATATTTTAAAGATTTTTTCAATATCCGGTTTCTGAATAATCATAACTGGGCATTTTGAATGAGCAAGAACTTCGCTCTGATCGGTAGAAAGAACATTGCGTTTTACATGATGCTTTTCACCCTCAGCTTCGTTTCCACCAAGTATTATAAGGTCTGCTTCGAACGCATCTGCCGCGCGCAAAATCTCCGTAAAAACTCCACCGCTCCGCAGCTCCGTCTCACAGGTTACTCCCTTAGAACTTGCAAGCATCTGCGCATAAGAAAGGTATCGCTCGCCATCTTCTTTTAAACGCTCTTCGTAATCGTAGCGTTCATCGGCGACCAGAAACTTATTCATTGAAAGATACTTTACTGTTGCTGTATCTACTACATAAACAAATTTGATATCAATATTATAAGTACGGGCCATCATTATTGCATACATCGCCGAATGCACCGACGATCGATGACCGTTTACTGCGACAATCATTTTTTTGAAAAAACTTTTCGCCATTCTGACTCCGACACCATTGTCTTTCCAGGGCTCGCCCGGGAATCTATAATAATTCTAACACACCTTTTTATTTCGCGCCATTTTTTTTCTTAAGAGCCTTGAGTACAAAAATATTCTCGCGGTCACGCTCTTCGAGGGCACTTTCAATATAAGCCTTTGTTTCTTTTGCCTGAGGAATAATCATTTTATCCAGAGCATTTACACGACGCTGAGTTTTTCGTACTTCTTCGGCAAGTCGCCATACAATAGTACGAATTGAAGCCATCTGAGTAAGCAAAAGCAGAAGTTCAAAAAAGCTGCTCACCGTCGCATCCATATTTGCGTCTGTTCCCATAAAAGAATAAAATAGTTCTTTTTTAGGCATGATTACATCAATTGAAGGAAAAGACATACCGCCAATATTTATACGCTTTTCGGTAAAATCAAAATCATAATGAACGGCATGTGAAATACGCTCAATCTGATCAGCACCATCGAGCATAAGCATTCGCTTAAAAGCCGGATATGCCTTTGCAACCGCATCATCAATATCTTTTTCCAGAAGCTTTACACGCTCAACAAGATGCATAAGCTCGCGGACAAGAATCTCGCGTTTTTCTTCGAGCAACTCGTAGCCGTTGGTTGAAACGGCCAGCTGTTCTTTCATCATGAGAAGGTTTGATTTTGTTGGTGCGATGTTTAAGCGTGCCACTAGTCAACGTCCTTAGGTAAATACTTATCAATGAACTCAGGCTTGATTCGAGTGAGTTCTTCGCGTGGAAGTAGGCTCAAAATCTGCCAGCCCAAATCAAGAGTCTGATCTATTGTGCGGTCTTCATATTCACCCTGCCCAAAGAATTCTTTTTCGAGTTTTTCACCAAAACGAAGATATGCACGGTCAAGCTCACTTAATTCTTCTTCACCAATAATTGCAGCAAGGTTTCGGATTGATTTTACTTTTGAGTATGAAGCAAAAAGCTGGCTCGAAACATTAGCGTGATCTTCGCGGGTCATTTCTGGACCAATACCGTCTTTCATCAAACGTGAAAGACTTGGAAGTGCAGAAACCGGCGGATAGATTCCCTGCTGAGCAAGTTCACGGCCAAGTACAATCTGACCTTCGGTGATGTAACCTGTAAGGTCTGGAATTGGATGCGAAATATCATCATTTGGCATTGTAAGAATTGGAATCTGTGTTATTGAACCTTCACTTCCCTTTACACGACCTGCACGCTCGTAGAGTTCAGCAAGGTCTGAATACAAATATCCAGGGTAACCTTTACGACCAGGAACCTCACCGCGGGTTGTAGAAATTTCACGCAAAGCTTCGCAGTAGTTTGTCATATCTGTCATAACTACAAGTACGTGCATTCCTTTTTCAAAGGCAAGATACTCAGCAGCAGTAAGCGCACAGCGTGGAGTAATGATACGTTCAATAGAAGGAGCATCTGCAAGACTCTGAAACATAACTACATTTGAAAGTACACCAGACTCTTCAAAAGTATCTACGAAGAATTTTGCAACGTCGTATTTAATACCCATTCCGGCAAATACCATAACGAACTTTTCGTTGCTGTTACGGAGTTTTGCCTGACGGATGATTTGTGCAGCAAGCTTATTATGAGGCAAACCGTTTCCAGAGAAAATCGGTAGTTTCTGTCCGCGAACCAGAGAGTTCATTCCATCAATTGAAGAAATACCTGTCTGAATAAAGTCACGTGGATAGATTCGCGCATAAGGATTCATTGGATTTCCGTTTACGTTGCGCTTTTCACTCGAAATAATTTCTGGATATCCGTCGATTGGTTTTCCAAGACCATTGAAAACGCGGCCAAGAAGCCCTTCACCTACGCGCAATTCAAGTGGTTCTTCAAGGAATTCAAAAGTTGCCTCATCCAAATCCAAACCTGTAGTACTTCCGAAAATCTGAACAACTACTGCTTCATCAGAAATATCTACAACTTTACCGGTACGTTTTTCACCCATTCGGTCGCGTACACAAACGGTCTCATTATAAAAAACATTTTCAGTACGTTTGAGGACAACGATTGGTCCGTCTACAGAAGTAACTCCGCGATATTCTACACCTTTCATTTCGTCCTCCCACTACCTGTACAAGCGTTCAACTTCGCTGATCTGTGAATCAAGATGATTTTTAATTTCGTTGATTTTGTCCATCTCTTCGTTTTTGTAAACCATTTTGATTCGGACAATTTCATCACAAACCGGAAGCGTTGCAACCTGAGAAAGAGTTGCTCCGGCTTTAATACAAGCCGAGGCTCTCTTGTAATATTCCATCATCAGTTCAAGAATCGCAATCTGCTTATCTGTTGAACAATACTTATCAATATCATCAAAAGCATTCTGCTGAAGGAAGCCGTTTTTAATCATTTCGGCAGTTCGCAAGACAAGGCGTTCTGCGTCCGGCAAAGCATCAGGCCCAATAAGGCGGACAATCTGCTGCAGGCGGTTTTCATTTTTCAAAAGCTCAAGTGCTTCCTGTCTCAAACTTCCCCAGAGCGGATTATGAACTTCCCACCAGTCACGAACTTCATCAGCATATTCAGAGTAAGAATCTATCCAGCCAATAGCAGGATAATGGCGGGCATTAGCAAGCTCGCGGTCAAGCGCCCAGAAACAGCGGATAAAGCGTTTTGTATGCTGAGTAACAGGCTCAGAGAAGTCACCACCCGGAGGCGAAACCGCACCAATAACTGAAACAGATCCTTCCTGACCTTCAAGGCTGATTACACGACCTGCACGCTCATAGAATGAAGCAAGGCGGGTTGGTAAGTATGCAGGGAAGCCTTCTTCTGCAGGCATTTCTTCCATACGGCCTGAAAGTTCACGGAGAGCTTCTGCCCAGCGCGAAGTTGAGTCTGCCATGATTGCAACGGCCATACCCATATCGCGGAAATATTCTGCAAGAGTGATTCCTGAATAAAGGGAAACTTCACGGGCCGCAACCGGCATATTAGAAGTATTCGCAATAAGGATTGTTCGCTCCATAATAGAGCGGCCGGTACGCGGGTCAATAAGTTCCGGGAACTCGGTAAGTACTTCAGTCATTTCGTTTCCGCGTTCACCACATCCGATATATACGATTAAGTCAGCATCGCACCATTTTGCGACGGCATGCTGAGTCATTGTTTTTCCAGTTCCAAAGCCGCCAGGAATTGCGGCAGTTCCACCCTTGCTTAAAGGGAAGAAAACGTCGATTACGCGCTGGCCGGTAATAAGTGGTTCTGTAACGCCAAGCTTTTGTGCATATGGACGTGGCTTACGAACAGGCCAGTACTGAGCAAGCTGAATTTCTTCATCAAGTTCGGTAACGGCAATTACATCATTTACAGTATAATCACCAGTTCCTTTAAATGACTGAAGAACACGTCCGCGGATTGTCGGCGGTACCATGATTTTTTCTGTAATTGATTCAGTTTCTTTTACAGTTCCAAGTACCATACCAGGCTTAATAGGAGTTCCCTCGCCTAGGCCTTCAACCGCATTAAAATGCCATACCTTAGATTCATCGAGAGGCTGTGTGCGTTCACCTGGCAAAAGGAATCCGCCTGAATGTTCATACATTGCCTGAAGCGGACGCTGAATACCATCATAAATATTTCCAACAACTCCAGGACCAAGACGAAGCGAAAGAGGACGCTGGGTACACACAACCTTTTCACCGATGTGCATACCTGTATCTTCCTCGTAAACCTGAATTGTAGCATTTCCTTTATTCTGGCGGATGATTTCACCAATCAGTTTTTTCTCACCAACATCAACTACATCATAAAGACCGCAGCCGTCGAGTCCTTCTGCATAAACAATAGGACCAGAAATGCGGGTAATTTTTCCTTCTATCATAAGTCACCTCCGAACAAGGTGGCTGAAAGCTCTGCGCGGTTTGTATCGAGCAGTTTTTCAATCACTTCGCTTAAAGTAAGGCGGCAGCGGAAATTCTTATCTTCTGATTCAAGAATGATTCCCTGAGGATTTGAAAGACCAATTTCATCTTCAAGAGCAACCGCTCCGAATTTTGTTTCTGTGCAGGAAAGAAGTTTGTCTCCCAATCTTGAAGAAAGGAACTTTTTTGCACCCGAAACTGAAAAGCCGTAAACATAAGCATTAAGACGGCGGTCTGTATTAAAATCAAAGTTTCTGGCAACAAGAGTGAGTCGCTTTTCTTCTGTAAGAGCTTCCAGATATTTATTGATATTCTGAATCACTGCATTCTGAATAAACGAAACCTTAAAACGTTCTTTTTCAAGAGGCACAACCGCCATACGGTCTTTTTCAAAGGCTTCAAGCTTGTGCGCAAAGAATTCCTGTTTTTCTTCTGCGGCTTTTTCAATATCAGTATCAACAGAGGCAAGCAGTTTTGCACAATCCGAGTCTGCCTTTGCAAGCATGCGCTCGGCTTTTTTACGTGCATCCGCCTGAATCTCTTTATCCAAAATATCTGTAGATCGTAATTCCTGCATTCTAAACCTCAACACCAACGGCTTCTTTAATTGCATCAGAAAGAGTCTTTTTACCCTTGAGATGACCATTTAAGCCTGGTACTTCTACAATCAGAGGAAATTTTCCTGTTTTCTGCCACGCGATTTCTTCTTCTTCAATCTGACTTGCTGCCTGTTCTGTTAGAATCAGTACGCGCGGAATTTCTCCGGACGGAACATTTACAATTCCACCCTTTCCGGTTACACGGTTAAAAGCATCCAGAACTTCTGCTCTGGTTTCTGCCGCACAACCTTCAATTCCAGTCAGCTTAAAGGCGAGAACTAACTCGCGTTCGCCTATAATATAAAATTTCAAATCGGGCACCTGCCGTGCTGTTCAAACTATCTGAACAGAATAAGAACTCCAACGAGCATACCCCAAAGACAAATACCTTCTGCAAGACCTACGAAAGGAAGTGCCTTACCAGAAAGCTCAGGATTTTCGCTCATTGCGCCCATTGCGGCTGCACCAATTTTTCCTACTGCCATACCACCGGCAATACAAGCAAGACCTACAGCGATTGCAGCTGCGAGGTATTTAATTGCACCTGCAGAAGCAGCAGCGGCAGCAGATGAAGCAGCGTCTTCAGCAAAAAGCATTGCGCTACCAGCCATTAATGTGATGAAAGACAAAAATCTCTTTTTCATAAAAAACTCCTATTTCAACTCAAACTTAAATGGTTTGAACTCTTTACCAGTTTCATGGAAGAACTTACTGAAGAATTCGTAATACTGCAAACGTATTACCTGAATTGCAACAATCATTCCTTCAAGTACAATTATGAGCGCGTTACCAGCAATCAGAACGATAATTCCGCCAACGCTGCCAGGTCCGCCTACCATATTTGTAAGCGTAAGAATTGTAAAATTCAAAACTGCATGTGAAAGCGCAAAGGCACCAACACGCACAAAACTTATAGTATTAGAAAGGTAGCCGGAAATAACTTCTATGATTTCAACTACGCTCGAAATAATATAAGTTCCAAATCCATTTTCAAAAAGTGGCTTTTTACCTTCGAAGGCACGCTCAAAAGGTTCTGCAAATGCCGCAAAGAAAAGCGCAATCAAAATTATCACGATATCATAAACAGCGACTGCATGCTTTGCAAGAACAATACGAAGAATAAGTGCAATTACATACCAGAAGAACACCGCACCGGCAAGACCATTTTTTCCAAATAAGGCTTCGGCAAAATTCTTGCGAATCAGATTGTTTATGATATTCAATAAAAGACCACAGGTATTGATTACAAAACCAATTGCAACAGCTACACCAAATACACCAAACATAACGTAAATTGATTTTGGATCTGCAGATGGCATAAGGTGAAGAATTGGAGCGTGAGGCTTTCCAAATAATCCGGTTACCCATTCAGCAAATGGCTCGAGTACAGTTTCTGTTCCAAAGAACTCGCCGGTCAGCAAGCCCATAATAGAACTTGAAATACCAATTGCCATAAAGATTGGCGCAAACTTATTCCATGCACCTACTTTTATTACATTGCAGGCCATCAGAATTCCAAAAAGAACAAAGAACATTCCCTGTCCAAAATCACCAAACATAATACCGAAGAGAATTGTAAAGAACACAGCAACAAATGGAGTTGGATCGATTGCACCATAAACTGGAGAACCATATGAGAAAATCATACGTTCAAAGCTCTTTACAAATTTTCCATGCTTAAGTTTTACAGGCACCTGTTCCTTACCCGACATAACACTTGGAACTTCGTAAGGTTCATAAGCGCGGATTGCAATGCGGCTTTCGGTAAGTTCGTCGAGCCCTTTCATGTAATTATCAGTTTCGCTTGCAGGAATCCAGCCAGTAATGCGGTAAACTAATTCTGTAGATTCAAGGCGGCGGGTTACATCTTCAATCTGAACTGCAATAGTAAAGCAGCCCAAAAGATGCTCCAGCTGAGCAAGATGAGTTTCTGCAAAATTTGCTTTTTCTTCATTCAAACCAGCAAGAGCTTTTTCTGCGTCGGCTTTCTTTTCTGCAAGACCTTTTAAGGCAGATTCAGGAACACCTTTAAAATCAGCAGGAACTTCAAGTTCTACAAAGTTATGATTTTTAAGTTCAGCATCAAGAGCAAAGCGGCCTTTCTTAGAAGAAGCTACGAGAATATGAGAAGAATCATTTCCAAGGCGGATAACAACAGCAGAGCCTTCGAGACGGTCTTTGAGATCCTCAAACTGTTCTTCTGGAATGCGACCGATTCTGAGCGAAAGGAAGGAAAGATGCTCCAGTTCAGAATAAGAAATCTGAAGATTTGAAAAAGCCATTGCTTCTTTATAGGCATCTGTAACTTTAAGCGCTTCATCAGATGCTTCGGCAATTCTTGTCTTAAGCTGATTGTAAGCAGCAATAAAATCAGCTGCCTTTTTACGGTCTTCATCTTTAGGAGCAGAACATGTTTTTATATCATAAACTTTTTCTTCAAAGCCAAGTTCTTTATAAGCTTTTAAGAGACTATCATAAAATTGAGAATCTATATTTAAACTTGCAGCAGGGTTATCATCAGAATCTGCGATTCCAGCATTACTGCTGCTGCTTTCTTTTAATTTTGTCTGAAACTGAAAATTTTCACTTTTTCCAATATATTCGAGTACAGATGAAATATCTTCCTTTAGAACCATAAGTTCCAAAAGTCTCATCTCCGCAGTTCTAGCCATTCAAGCCTCCAATAGCATCCATTGCTTCTTCGGAATTAACATTTAATCTTATACTTTCAACAGCAGTACGTATACAGCTGAGCTCAAACTCTTTTATTTTATACCAGCCGATAAGCGAGGCCGGCTCACCAGGAAACTGATGGAACAGCTTTGCAGCCTTTCTATTAATTTCCAGACGGTTTTTACGTTCAATCCAAACAGGATCAATCTGCCAGATCTGTCCATCTTCATGAGGATTTACAAGGTTCGAATAACGCCAGTTACTCCAAACTTCATACTCATCCAGCGGCCAGTCTAAAATCTTTAAGGCAGGAGCTGCTACAGGATCTGATCGTCCAGGTTTATTAGTAACGTAAATAAGATTTTTGATAATATCTTCGTTTTTCATATTATAAAAAAGTCTTAAACGCAAAACCCATACTATATTTTTTATAATAAATTCCTGCTTATAAAGATTCAGTAAAGCTTCACCAGACTCCCCTTTTTCTTTAAGAGCAGATTCCCAGAGATGTCGGCAGATTTGAATATCAATTTTGAAATCCATTTCCTGCTGCTCATGAATTCCAGGTACCTTATTATACCATGAAAAAGCCGACCCTTTTGTGATTTTTTTAATATCAGGCCAGGCAGCATAATTTAATGAAGGAAGTTTTTTGAACTTTGTTACAGATGGGCATTTCATTTCGCCCTTACAAAGAGCAGCCCCTATTTCTTTAAGATTTTCACCTTCGTAAGTAAGAAGCTGATTGATTAAAACAGGAGACGGATTATCATAACAATTAATGAAATTTTCGTACTGACTGATAAAGTTTGAAAAAGCCTTCTCTTCAATCTGCTGAGAAAGCATTACCTCTGGAACCATAGGTGGCTGATCACGAAAAATCAGAGTCCATAATTCACCAAGACTTTTTACTTCAAAAAGTTTATGAGCACGGGTAACTGTAAAAGATTTGCCTAAGATTCCATTGGCTTTTGCATAAATGTAAGCACCAGCACCAGTCTTATCCATAACGGAACTCCCGAATCAGACCAGCTTATTAAAAAATCAGCTTGTCGAGCAATGATGAAAAAGCCTCGTAATTCTGAGGTTTTGCGGCAAGGGATTCTTTATAGGAATCAATTTCTTTCTGGTATTTTTCTGCAACAGAATTGTGATTCTGTTGATATTCAGCTTCCAGACTGGCAGCAACCTCGTCATAACGCTGTTTGTATTGTGCAGTGTATTTGGAATGGGCTTCGGAAAGGCGACGGTCTACTTCCTGCGCTGCATCGTTTATAAGAGCCGATGCATTTTTTTCAACCTCAAGCAGATGATTGATGGCATCAATTTCCATAGTTGTTTCTGCCATATACGCCTCCGTGATATCTAAAATTCCATAGATTCTATAAGGTCATATACTTCCTGCGAAGTTTTGGCCTGCAAAACATTTTGTACAAAATCCGGTTGACTCACAATCTCCAAAATGTCTCGCAAAAGATGCAAATGAGTCTCGGTATCTTTTTCTTCAAAAAGGATTTCAAAAATTACATTAACTACAGGACGCTCAGGATTAGTTTCCGGCTCGGGAGCTTCAAATTCGATACCCGAGCGGCTAATTCCCATTGCAACCTGAGTTGTTCCCGCAGAACTGCATAAAGCATGGGGAACAGCTACGAAAGGAAATACAGCAGTACTCATTTTATCTTCCCTTGCGATAAGGGCATCCATGGCTTCCCTTCTGTTTAATTTGGGATTTTCAGCAACCAGGATTTCTAAGAGTTCCGCAAAACTTTCTTCTTTTTCGGAACTCTCCAGCCCCACTTTTATGTTGGCTGGTCTAATGAAACTGCTGAGCATTTAGTGCTCCTTATTCAGCAGATTCTGATTCTGCCCACCAGTCACTTGAACTAGTTTCAGTTGCAGACTCTGTAGATTCAACAGCAGTAGCTGGAACCAGGTCTTTTTCGAGCTTAGGCTTTTTGTTTACCATAGCAAGAGCAAAAGAAAGAGCAAAGAAAAGGAAAACTAATACGAAAGTTGTTTTGGTAAGAACACTTGCAGAATGTGAACCAAATGCAGCAGTTCCACGACCACCAAGAAGTCCCATTCCGTTTTCACCGTCGTCCTGAATAGAAACAAGAAGAACCAAAAGCAGACAAACGATTACAAAGAATACCAAAAGAACAACACCAATTGTACCCATAATTTATTTCTCCAAAAATTTTTAATCAAATAAAGTGTATTTTATTTTAGTGAAAAAGGCTTGTTTCGTCAATTGTTATACTATTATATATAACAGTTATTTGGAGGCTCAGGTCCGCGTCACTTCGTGCCGCCGCCCGTCGGGCTTTCCGCAGCTCCGGCTTCCGCCTCCGAACCCGTCTGCGGCGTGTTTTCGCTAACGCTCACTGCTCCAATCCCTAGCCCACAGTGGACTTGTTATTGGAAGAAGTCTACAGATACAGAAGCAGCCCCTAAAAGTGAAATTAAAGCAGATAGGAAATGACATATCGAAAATTCTATCTGCCGAAATATAATAACACATATGTCATTTAAGCAATTTTCTGAAGCAACCAGCAGAAAATTGCAATTTATGACAGATAGAAATTCAATTTATTAAAAATCTATCTGCCAGAGATGCAAAAAGCGCACTCCAAAAGCAAAATTGCAGCAGATATAAAATCAAAATCCCCAATTTCTATCTGCTCAAATCTACATTTTTCCAAAACTTCCAGAGACGCAAGAAAAACATGCAAGCCAGCATACAGAAATATAAATATTGCAGAATTTGTATGCTGAAAAATAAACTCAAACAGGCAAGAATAGTATAGCTGGCATACAGAATTATGATTTTCTCAATTTTTGTATGCCGAAATAACACAGTTATAAAGACTTTTTACAGTTTCATGACACACAAAACATAAAAAAGCCAATTTCCGGCATACAGATTTTCACTTTTCCAAAATTCTATATGCCTGCAAAAGCAATAGTAGCCTCTAAAAGCAAAAGTATGGCATACAAAAATTGCAATTTACATATTTTTATATGCTGAAATCCATAAAAATGGCCTTTAAGGCTTGTGATTTTGATGAATTATTGAAACCGCAATAAAAAAAATCCCCACCACGAATCACCGTGGCGGGGAAGAAAAAATAAAGCAAATTAGTTAGCTTTTAAATCAACTGTAAGAGGAATTGTATCACATGAATAGTAATTGCCATCAACTTCAGCAATTACAGTAATATTGTATACTCCAGAAGTCTTAAAATTCTTCAAACTGTATGAATACTCAAGTGATTTATCTTTTGCACCTGCTACATCACCATTGATAAGAATAATAATCTTATCACAAGAAGTCCAATCTTTTATTTCCATCTTAGGTTTACCATTTTCAAGAACTGGATTGCCATCGTCATCAACTTTTTGTTTCAATTCCCCCTTAATAGTAAATTTAATTTTTCCACTAGTTACACCAGATGAAACTATTTTCTTATTTCCTTCTTCACCAACTTCTTTAGTAGTTATAAGAGTAAGTTTATTATTTTCACTATCAAGAGTTGCATAATTTGTATTTTCAACAGTTGTATTCAAAACAGTCGTTTCAATAGCAAGAGTCTTGTACTCATCTGCAATCTTATAAGAAATATTAACATTCTGATCGTAAGATGCATAAACGATAATATCGTTATATGCAACTGTTGCTGGTATTGCAGTAATTTTTGAACCATCCCCAGGCAATTCTGTCCATCCAGCAAACGGATGATCTTCCCAAATAAGTTTATTTGGATAAACTACAGGATCAGTAGAATTATTTCCATTAGAATTATCAATAATCATAAGAGTATTTACATAATCAGCTGCACCATAAGTTCGATATTCTACAATATCATCTGTAGAAGAATTTTCCGTAATACGAGTTCCTCCCATAAGATTATAAGTAATCTTCTGGCGATTTACTGTAACATAGTGCTTTGCATCACCTTCACCAGCTTCAATTGCAAAGCCCTTAAGTTTGTCGGTCGCATTATCGACTGCATTTTCTCGATAACATACATCTGATTCTCCAGCTCGGTTTTTTGCTGCCAATGTAAATTCATATAAATGACCAGTTGGAAGTCTTACATCACATTCACTTGTAGACATACCAAGAGTTCCTTTTACCCAATAACTATTATCACCATAGAACTTCTTTTCAAATACAACAGGAGTTTTTGCAAGAATTGCTTCTCTATTTGCGTAATCAGCGGCATCAGTTGCTTCATAAATACAGAGCACAAAGTTCTCTTCATTTGAAGATGTATCTGTCCAGTTAAGACGAACTGTGTAGTATTCATCATTATCTTCTTCAGACTCTTCTACAAGGCTAACCGTAAACCCCTCTGGTTTACTTGGTTTTTCCATAATAGTAACTGTGATATTTTTTTCTGTAGTACGACCAGGTGCAATTGTAATAACATCTGACCATGGAGTAAGATCTTCGCGAGTTGCAGCATTCTCCTTAGTATTATTATAAGGAATAAATTTGAAAATATATGAACCAGGTGCAATATCATCTGTAGATTCAATAGATATAGTTTCTGTACCTTTAGATACCATAGGCGACTGATCATCATCTGGATCAGAATGTTTTGTGTAGTCTTCATTAGCAAGTTCTTTTACGAGAGCATCTGTATTAATATCATACAAACCAGCATAATATGACATTACAGAAGAATTTGTACCTGTAACTGTAAGGCTCAATCCACCATTTGTTTTTACACCTTTTGTTGACATTGTAAACACAATTCCACCATCTGGAACAGTTCCTTTAGTCAAATCAATTGATGTCACTCCTTGTAAAACTTCTTTCTCAACATCATTCTGTTTATGATATGCATGAAGTTTTAGATGCCATACGTCATACTCAAGTGCAATTTCTTTTGAACCAGAAGAAAGTCCTATTTCATCCAGTGTTGTTTCAGCATTATCATCAATATTCAGAACAAGCCCACGATCTGAAGTTCCTTCAATTTTCCAAATTGTATTTTCACCAGGAGCATACTTATCTGGAGCAATATAACGTCCATTTTCAGATTTCACACCTGTAAATCCATCAACACTGATTGTCAGGACGCATTTGTCGCCGGCATCAGATCCTTCTACTGCTGCATCATTCAATGCAATGTTTGAACATCCTGCAAAGAGCGTTAGAGCCATTGCAGCCAAAAGCAAATTTCTTAATTTACTTTTCATTTTTCCTCCACGCCGGTCTCTCCACCGGCATTTTTAATTTTTATTCTATTTCTATGAAAACTTTTGCTGTATCTGTGAACTGCCTCCCCGATTTTTCAGTTACAGTGACAACAAGTTTGTTTTCTTTATCTGAATTGAAAACTCCCGGAGCTTTGTAACTCAAAGTTCTTTCGTTTCCAATAACAGCCGAATCCATGTAGTCCTTGCCATTTTTATCTTTTTTTGGAACAAGGGCTTTCCACTCATAAGTGCTTTCCTCGCCACCATCTGGAGCTGTAAGAATTGTGAGGGAATCATCCTTCATACTTATAATTTCATCCAGCATCTCACCTTCTTTAAAATCTTTACTGCTGGTTGTATATGGCTCTGGCGGAAGATAGCCTTTCTTAAAATATTTCTTATTAAATCCATCAATCATATCATTATAAGAATTTGAGCAGGCTGAAATTGAAAGTGTGAGAGAAATTATTGAAATCATCAAAACTAAACGCAAAACTTTTTTCATTTTATTCTCCCCACCTTATGGCGTAGCCTGCATATAAAGATGGATTAACTTTTCCTATGGCATCGTATTCACAGTTGATGTCGAACTGGAACCACTTGATTTGCATACCGGCTCCGGCACTCATATAAAACGAACAGGCTGGATCGCTTATGGCTGAGCCGTATTTTGTTATGAGACCAATTGATTGAATTTTTACACCCGCCTTAAACGAAGTTATAATTCGAACCTCATTATTCCATGGCGAAAATGCATAACCGGCCGGTACATAAATATCAGCAAAAAGCAATTGTGGAGAATCTACATATTCCCCATTGATTTTGTAATTAGCAGGGAAATCTTTACGTGGAAAACCAGCTCCAAGGCTCAAGCCTCCGCCAACAAAAAATGGAGAGATTTTTCCGGAATAAAGATATTCTCCACGCAGATTTGCAGACATCAGATATGGCTTTGTCATATAGTTTGTACCAGCAGAAATGGTGACGCTTGAAAAACGCTGATGTACAAAATTTCCAAATCCCTTCCCTGCTTTTGAGGCATCTGTAATGAGCATTGCTGTGTCATCAAGATAAGGGGTTGGTTCTATAACATAAACCTTTCCATTCTTAAATCCCGCATACATACGCGAAACTGCGGTATCAAAATCATAAGAAGTAAAATTGGCATCAACATAGGTCTCGCCTACATCTGCCATAAGTTTGGATGCTGAAGAAACCGAAAGCGGACGACGGGATGAAATACTGTAAACCATTACTTCGCCCTTGTCGTTGCGGATTGCTATGAGGTCCGGATCTTTTAGAGGTTTAATTCCGGTAATAGGACGACCTGATGCAATTGAATATAGTGTGTTGCCGGAAAAGTCTGCAATCTTAAAAGAGTTTCTGCCATCCTGAAAAACTATGTAAACTGAATCTGATGAAAAGATAACCGGAACCATTGCACGAGTGTAAATACCTTTTAAGTGGGTAATCTGTGCACTTGTATAACTGTTCCAGATATAAGCTTCGCCGTCTGTAGAAACTGTAGCAAGATATTCTCCAGTTCTGCTGAATTCGAGACCGTAAACAGGGGCTTTATGTTTTGTGATTGTATGAGAGATTGAGCCTGCAATTACACGAAGACGGAAATGCACCTGAACTGAATTATCATCAAAGGCAGCAGCAACATAATCAGAATTATTACTAAAGGCTACTGTTGTTAGTTTTCGCTTACCAGTTGGGTCTCCACAGTCAGCAGAAAAATAAGGTTCATCTTCATCATAGGCCCAGGCATTTTCGTAGCGGCTTAGTTTTCGTACGGTAAACTGGCCATCTTTTGTAAGGTCAGCAAAAAACTCATTACCGTCTTCTGTATAAAAAGACATTTTTGAGACTTGTTGATCATAGAACTCACAGACTGTCGAGTTATCTGATGAATCGTACACGGTTACTGAATCTCCGCTCGATATCGCAAAAAGCGAACCATTATTGTTTTCAGAAAACAAGAGAACAGATGATTCGGTAGAAACAAATTCTGAAATATTTTCTTTACCGGAATTAGCGGATGTTTCTTCTTGAGCAAATAAAAAAGATTGGCTGAAAAGCAAAAAAAGAAAAACTTGTAAAGCTAAAAACTCTTTTTTCATACTCATATCCGAAATAAACCCAATTTTCCAATATAACCATTTTAGCAGACGGGTATTTCGTTGTAATCAGTAAAAACGCATAAATTCTAGTGATTTTTCGCTTTAAAAATTGTGAGATTTTCACATTCTCAAAAGGTCGTTAAAAAAAAAGACCGATGGTTGAAAAGGCATCAGCCTCATCTAAACCATCGGTTTATAGATCCCGAAACTAGTTCGGGATGACGTCATGCTACCACTGAAACAAGTTCGGGGTTCAGCATCTATAATTAGAGTACGCAGATTGGTACGAAAGTTTCAGCTTTCAAAGAAGCTCCACCAATAAGACCACCGTCGATATCTGGCTGAGCGAGGAGCTCTGGAGCGTTAGAAGCTTTCATAGATCCACCGTACTGGATGATTACTTCATCAGCAACTTTCTGATTGTAAAGTTTTGCAATGTATCCGCGGATGAACTTGTGGATTGCCTGAGCGTCATCTGGAGTAGCTGTTTTACCTGTACCGATAGCCCAAACTGGTTCATAAGCGATTGTTACGTTTTTCATCTGTTCTTCTGTAACACCAGCAAGACCTGCAGAAAGCTGGAATGCACAAACCTGCTCTGCTTCGCCAGCTTCACGTTCGCTCAAAAGTTCACCAATACAAAGATCTACTTCGAGACCACTTGCAAGTGCCTTGCGAACCTTCTTGTTGATAAGTTCATCTGACTCACCAATTTCGTGGCGGCGTTCTGAGTGTCCAAGAATTACACACTGACATCCGATATCCTTGAGCATAGCGCAAGAAACTTCACCTGTGTGAGCTCCGTTATCAGTTGCGGCACAATCCTGTGCAGCGAGAATAATGTTGCTGCCCTTTACAACCTGTGCTACTGCATCGAGATATACAAAAGGTACACCAATCATATATTTGTTTGTTTTACCCTTCAACTGTTCAACAAGGTCTTTTGCCAAAGCAACAGCTTCTGCCTTTGTTGTGTTCATTTTCCAGTTACCAGCAATATAATGTGTTCTTGCCATAATTATGACTCCTTATGATATAGATTGCTTCGGCTTTCTGCCTCGCAATGACATGATTTTTTATTTTAATAAATTTAATTGAGACTTTCAACATTGTGGGTGTATAATGTAATTCTATGGATCATAACTACACAGTAACAATTATAGTCTGTGTTATCAGCATGATTATTCTCGCAATTGATGCCGGCAAGAATACAATCTTTAATAAAGATGACATCAAATGGTTCAGAATCACTTTTATTCTTGCAGCCCTCGGAGCAATTTGTGAATATCTGGGTGTATTAGCTGATAAAACAAATTTCTGTTCGCCAAAAATCCATTGGTTCATTACATTTTCTGAATTCTGTATTTCACCTTATCTGGGTGTCTGCCTTGCACGCAGCAGTGGCATGAAACATTCCATAAGATTCATGCTGCTATTTATGACCATCAATGTTGTAATTGAAGTTATTTCCCTTTTTACGGGCGTTGTTTTTTATATTGATTCAAATGGAACTTTTCATAGAGGCTGTGCATACGCTTCCTATCTTATATTCTGTGCCATAGATTTTGGTTACGTTTTGTTTGTCTTTATTTTAATTGGAATAAGATCGAAACTTCGCTATCTGATTAATATTCTTTTAATTACTTCTATTATGATAGTAGGAAATGTTGCAAATGTCATAGACAGCAATATCAATTCTGGTTATATGAGCATTTGTGTTACGGCTACCCTGCTCTATATTTGTGTTCAGACTATAATGCGCCATGTTATGATTCAAACAATTAACATGGAAAAAGATATTTCAAATCATGATGCACTTACAAAAGTTCTGAGTCGTATCTGTTTTGACAATCAGGTTACTATTATTGATAAAGAAATAAAAGCAGATCCCCCAACTATAAGATTCGCTGTCTGCGAGTGTGATTTGAATAATCTTAAAATTATCAATGATACATTCGGACACGATATTGGAGATGCTTATATCAAAAACTGCTGCAAGGCTATTCGTAGTTTATTTTCAGATTGCCCTATTTTCAGAATTGGTGGTGATGAATTTGTAGCAATTATGATGGATGATAATTATACAAATCTTGAAGCTATAAAAGAAAATGTCTTTGAATTGACTGAAACAGAAATGAAAAGAAACTGCTCTCTGGCTGAAAAAAAATCTTTTGCGGCAGGCTTTGCGGTTTTTGAGCCATACGTAGATAAATGTTTTAATGATGTAATTAAGCGTGCTGATACGGAAATGTACCAGCACAAGAAAATGCTTAAGAGCCTTTAGAACTCTACATCCTCGTCGAAAAGCGGTGTACTGAAATAACGCTCTGCTGTATCCGGCAAAACAGTAACAACAGTCTTTCCTGGACCAAGAGCCTTTGCAAGTTCAAGGGCTGCAGCAACGTTTGTTCCGCTGGAAATACCACACATAATTCCTTCCTTACGTGAAAGCTCGCGGCTCGTTCTGATTGCCTGAGAATCAGTTACGATGAAAATATCATCATAAATATCCTTATTCAAAATTGGAGGGATAAGTCCGTCACCGATTCCCATCTGAAGATGAGTACCTACACTACCACCACTGAGAATTGCAGCGTGAGCCGGCTCAACTGCCCATATTGTGATTTCAGGATTTTTTGATTTTAATACTTCTCCAATTCCAGTTAAAGTTCCGCCAGTTCCGATTCCAGAGCAGAAACCATCTATAGGACCATCAACATCCTCAAGAATTTCAGCGGCAGTCTGCTCTCGCTGAATCTGTGTGTTAGCCGGATTTTCAAACTGCTGAGGAATAAATACATGAGGATCCATATGCTGCATATAAAAAGCAGTATCAATACATTCCTGAATACATTTTCCAATATCGCCGTTATCGTGAACAAGTTTTACTTCCGCACCATAATGTTTTACAAGTTTGCGTCGTTCTTCACTTACACTGTCCGGCATAATGATTACAGTTTTATAACCACGAACCGCGCCGATAAGTGCAAGACCAATTCCCTGATTTCCACTTGTCGGTTCAACAATTACTGTATTTTTATCGATTAAGCCACGGCGCTCAGCGTCTAAGATCATATTAAAAGCTGTACGGGTTTTAATGGATCCGCCTACATTAAGACCCTCAAATTTTACAAGGACACGAGCCATATCCGGAGTCACCATTTTCTGTAACTGGATGATTGGTGTATGCCCCATTGCTTCAAGAATGTTATTATAAATCATAAGGATTCTATTATAGTGATTTTTTGAAGCTTGGAACAGAAGTTGTTTCTCTCCTGTATTGGAGTGACGAATAGTATAATTGGGCTGGTGCGAAGTAAAAAAAAATGCACCTGGACAACATCATCCCCGTTGGCCAGGTGCATTTTTTTACGGGAGCATTAGCCCAATTATATTACTCGGCTCTTGCCATTGCTTCGTCGAAATCTTTTGTACCTTTCCAAATCTCATTCTTATATGGATTTGTCTTAGTAGCAAAAGCCTTCTTACAGATTGCAGCAAGTACAAGAACGTTGATTGCAAGAGCAAGTACAGCAATAACGCCCTGTGCTTTTGGCTCAGCTGTGATTCCCATCTTAGCGATAGCCTGCTGAACTTCTGGTCCGTTGTTTGCAATAGCAGGATTATTGTAGATTGCCATAGAAGCATCATACAAAGCCTGTGCACCAGTTCCGTCCTGTGGAGCTCCACCATATACTGAAGGGAGTACAGAGAATGGAGTTGTCAACTGGAATGGCACAACCTGAGCGAACATACACCAGATTGAAAGTGTGAATGCGCGGTTCTGAATCCAGCCACCCTTGTTCCAGAATGTAGCTGCGAATGTTGGTGCAAGAAGAAGTGCAAGACCGCAGTACCATGCGTGTGTTGGAAGGTTGAGATATGTATACTCGAAGTTCCATACATCATAAGCGATGATGAACATCCATGTCATATCTGGCCAAAGCATATCCTGCTTCTCGAGTTTACCTTTCTTTGATGAGTAAATTCCCCACCAGCCAGTCATACATACAATATTGATAATACCAGCGAGACCATTGAGGAGATTCCACCAGCCACCATAAAGGAATACACCCTCGTTAGATACCCACCAGCCGCCTGTAATTCCACCTTTAATTACAGATTCGAAATCTGAAGCTACGGCGATAAGAATGTTGATACCTACAATAATAAATGGCCAGCATTTGAACCATTCAGATTTTCCAAGAGCAGTCCATTTTCTTGCAAGGAAAATAAAACCAATACATCCGATTGTTGCAGCATACAATTTAGCATAATGGAACCAGCCGCCCATATACTTAATTACATACCATTCTGAAGCAAATGAATTCTTGCCGATAGCAGCTACAATAAAGTAAACTGTTAATACAGCAGGTACAACAAAGAAGATAGTAATTCCACCAACCTTTGTTCTACCAAACTCATTCAAAAGAACGAGACCAAGAAATACTAAACACCAGCCAAGCAACTGAGTTGCTGCTGTTGAGCCATAAAGTTGAAATAACATGAATACCTCCTGTGTAAGTCTGTTGGCGGGTCGTCAGCAGGCTTCTATTTCCTTTATGTTCATTTCATTGCCCGTCTGCAAAACTGTATCTTCGCTTTTACAGTACGGGCAAGTTTTCCCAAATTCAACAGTGCCGTAAGTTTTTCCGCAGGCATTACAGATTGTAACTGCGGGAAGCGTTTCTATTTTTAGGACGGCGTTTTCCATAACGGGCGATTTTTTGACTGCCCATTTCCAGCCGTCTTCAAGAAACTCCGGCACTACTCCACTTACCTCTCCGAGCTCAAGCGTCACGCTTTGTATTGCAGTGAGTTTCTGCTCGGCTGCAAGATTTTCGAGACGCTTGATAACGTGAAAGACAATTCCTAATTCGTGCATGAGTAAAGCTGCTTACTTCTCCATCGAGTTTCGGTTCGGATTCAAAAGAATCTTTACTTCGCGTTTGAGGATACTCTTAGTCATGCGGCTTGCCTTTGGATGCTCGCGGTGAAGTTTAATTGCATCGAACGCACACTTAGTTGTACAAACACCACAACCAATACACTTGTTTTCGTCTACGATACTCTGACCACAGCTGAGACAGCGGGCAGTTTCCTTTTTAATCTGCTCTTCTGTAAAGCAAAGTTTTGTTTCCTTAAAGTTGCTGCCTACATCTGCGGCAGTTCTCTTTCCAGGAACCTGACGTGGTGTATTGTCGTAACCTTCAACAAGGATATCTTCCTTATTAAGTTCAATGAATTCGCGCTTATCGCGACCGATTGTCATTGTTGAATGAGGCTGTACAAATCTGTGGATTGAAACTGCGGCTTTTTTACCAGCGGCAATAGCATCGATTGCAAACTTAGGACCAGTGTAAACATCACCACCTGCAAAAATATCAGGCTCAGCAGTCTGGTAGGTTACTGGATCTGCAACGACACCGTTTCCGCGGCCAAGTTCAACCTTTGTATCTTTGAGAATGTCGCCCCATACAATTGCCTGACCAATAGAAAGGAATACATTGTCGCATTCTACAGTTACTGTATCTGCTTCATCATATTTTGGATTAAAGCGGCCGGTTTCATCTTTTACAGAAAGGCATTTCTTGAATACAATTCCTTTTACTTTGCCATTTTCTGTAAGGATTTCTTTAGGACCCCAACCACAGTTAATCTTGATTCCTTCTTCTTCTGCTTCTTCAATTTCTTCTACTGTAGCAGGCATTTCGTGACGCTGTTCAAGACAGAACTGCTGAACATCAGTTCCACCACAACGCCATGCATTACGGCTAACATCAATTGCAACGTTACCACCGCCAACAACAACAGTCTTGCCACTTACCTTATAGTCGTGGTTATCAGCAACTGTTCGGAGGAAGTCTACAGCAGTCATAACGCCTTCTGCATCTTCACCAGGAACACCAGCCTTGCGGCCACCCTGACATCCGATTGCAATATAGAAAGCCTTGTAGCCCTGCTCGCGGAGCTGAGCAATTGTAACGTCTTTTCCAACTTCAACGCCGGTCTTAATTTCAACGCCCATTTCTTTCATTACGTCGATTTCAGCGGCAACAACATCTTTTTCAAGCTTGAAGGCAGGAATACCGTAAACAAGCATACCACCGGCAACCTTGTTCTTTTCGAATACTGTCGGGCGGTAACCTTTTTCTGCAAGATAGAAAGCGCAGGAAAGGCCAGCCGGGCCACCACCAATAATGGCGATTTTCTGACTGAACTCGCCACGGTTAGAAGGAATAACTTTCTTTGGAATAAAGCGAACTTTAGCGTCCAGATCTTTCTGAGCGATGAACTTCTTTACTTCATCAATAGCGATTGCTTCGTCAATTGTGCCACGGGTACATGCTGCCTCACAGCGCTTGTTACAGATACGGCCACAAACTGCAGGGAATGGATTTTCCTTTTTGATGAGTTCGAGAGCTTCTGTGTAGCGGCCTTCACTTGCCATCTTCAAATATCCCTGAATACCGATATGCGCAGGACAGGCAGTTTTACAAGGAGCAGTACCTGTTTCGTAACAGTTGATACGGGCAGTATCGCGGTAGTTTTCATCCCAGTTTGCTTCAGACCATTTATGATTATCTGGCAGAATGTGTTTTGGATACTTTACCTTGCTTCCGTCTTTTTTGCAGAGTTTCTGACCAAGCTTAACCGCGCCGGCAGGACAGTATTCTACACAACGTCCGCAGGCAACACACTTGTCGCTTTCGGTTCTGGCAACATAGGCTGAGCGGCTCATATTCGGAGTATTAAACAACTGTGAAGTTCGCAAAGCATAGCAGACATTAATATTACAGTTACAGATGGCAAAAATCTTGTTTTCGCCGTCGATGTTTGTAATCTGGTGAACAAAGCCGTTGTCCTCTGCTCTCTTCAATATCTCATAAACCTGGTCGCGGGTAATATAATGGCCGCGTTTTGTTTCAACAAGATAATCTGCCATATCACCTACACCGATACACCAGTCTTCCGGATCATCGGCACAACCTTCTTCGTAGGTACGGCGGCTAAGGCGGCAGGAACAAGGAGATGCAGCATATTTTCCATTATATTTATCGAGCCAGTGAGAAATGTGTTCTACGCTGACACTTGAGTTTTCAGCTTCAATTGCCTTTTCAACAGGGATAACGTGCATACCAATACCAGCCCCTCCTTCCGGTACCATAGGGGTAACCTTAGTAAGCGGTTCAAAGGTCATGCGGTCAAAAAAGCGTCCCAGTTTTGGATGTTCTTCCAACTGCTTCTGATTCATATTTGTAAACTCAGCAGATCCCGGAACGAACATTGGCAGGATATACTGCTTTTCGCGTTTTGGATTTTCCCAGTTATATTCAATGAGGCCTGCAATTGCCATATCCATCATGATTTTTTCGAGATATTCAGGTGTTTTTCCTGTAAGCTCAACGAGCTGTGGAAGAGTAACAGGTTTTCGCACATCCATTTTGAGTGCGACTTCTGCCATCTCGTCTGTTACAATTTCGTTTAATCCCCAGTACTCAGGGTCGTTTTCGTTGATTTTACGTCCGAGTCGGTCTGTAATTTTCTGACCGAGCTCTAAAATTAAAGGTCTTACTTCTGACATGTTTGCTCCTATAAAATAACTTGCACTTCAGGCATTATGTTCTTGAACCTCGTTCAACAACCAGTCTGTCCACTCTTTTACCCCCTCTCCTGTCTTTGCAGAAATCGGGAAGATTTTTACATTTTTATTGAGTTTTCCTACATATTCACGCAATTTATCCATATCAAAATCAAAATAAGGCGCAACATCAATTTTATTGATAAGAAGAGCATCTACCTTGCTGAACATAAGAGGATATTTGAGAGGTTTATCGTGGCCTTCCGGAACAGAAAGAATCATCACATTTTTTGCAGCACCAGTATCAAACTCTGCAGGACAAATCAAATTGCCGACATTCTCAAGAACAACAAGATCCAGTCCGTCATAACCAAGTTCATTGAGCCCCTGCTCTGTCATTGCAGCATCAAGATGGCACATTCCGCCGGTATGAAGCTGAATGGACTTTACGCCGGCACTGGCCATAGTCTTGGCATCAACGTCAGAATCAACATCTGCTTCCATTATTCCTATATTGATTTTATCTTTAAGCTGCTCAACTGTACGCACCAGCGTTGTTGTTTTTCCGCTTCCCGGAGATGACATGAGATTCATTAAAAATGTTTTCTTAGATTTGAGTTTGTCGCGAAGAATCTGAGCTTCTTTGTCGTTATCGGCAAGGATATTTTCCTTTACCTCGATAACCCTTACATCATTCATAAAAAGTAACTCCTGTGATAATGTCACATCTGATAGTAATACTATCAGATAGTTATTATATCACAGAAATCATACTAAAGCAAAGAAAATACTATTTATTTATAAAGAAATACTATACAGAGAAACACAGCTATTTAAAACGGCACAATATTAGGGTAATCTGTCATAATACAGTCTGCGCCTACACTCTTTAAATACTGCATATCTTTAGAGTTGTTTATTGTCCAGTATTGAACAGCAAGATTATTTTTATGAGCATAATTTATAAAACTTACCAGACCAAAATTTACACCTCTGGAAAACACAAGGTTATGATAAGGCAGTTGAAGTACTGTATACTGCGGATTAAAATCTTTATCATTAACCAAACATGCAATGACAAAATCAATTACCTCGTCAGTATTTGCGCCGCGTTTAATTTCCGGATACTTCATATCAACATACTTTGGAACATCCTTATTAAAGCACCCAAGAATTACATCATCAAATAATTGTCTTTGTTTTAAAACCTCGTACAATAAGTCTGCAGCTCTTTTTCCAAGTTCTCCCTTATTCTTAATTTCAATTAGATATTTGAAAGAACCTTTTGATGTAAGAAAATCAAGAACCTGATCTAAAGAAACAATTTTTAATTTGGAGAGGATTTCTTCATCCTGAATATCTTTATATGGAGTATTACCGTTATCATCAACAAACTTAATTCCCATATTTAATTTTTGAAGCTCAGCAAATGTTTTTGTTTCAGGATAGACATTAGTTTCACCAAAAACTTCTTCACAATTTGAAGTCCGGTCTAAGGTTGCATCATGAAGAAGAATCAGAACATCATCCTTTGTAATATGAAGATCAAATTCAAAATAATCAACATTAAAATTATTTAAACACGCTTCAAACGCAAGCATTGTTTCTTCAGGATACACTCCGGCCCCGCTTCTGTGCGCAGAGATTCTGGTATCCTGGTAAATATCAGTGTTTGTTGTTTCATAAATTATTCTATTTTTAGGATTTGATTTATGAAAATACTGAAGTATCCATAATAGGAAAACAATCAAAATTAATACAACAAGGCTAAAAAAAACTTTTAATAAAATTTTACAGATTTTTTTCATTTTTCTCTTACTCTCACTCTACTTTTTTATTAAAAAAAGGGCACCAAGTATTCTTGAGTGCCCTTCTTTCTACCTTAAAATAAGACTATCAACTATTTAGTAGCCAAAATTGCAATTCCAGGGGAGAAGCTCCACCACCAGTTGAAACGTGGCTCATCTTGTCTGCAAGGTTGAACTTGTTTACAGCGGCAACAGAGTCACCACCACCAACTACAGTCATAGCACCTTTAGATGTTGCTTCAGCAACGAGGCGAGCTACAGCTTCAGTTCCCTTTGCAAAGTTTTCGAACTCGAATACTCCAACTGGTCCGTTCCATACGATAGATTTAGAAGCAAGAATAGCGTTCTTGTAAAGTTCAACAGTCTTAGGACCAACATCCATACCCATAAGGTTATCTGGAAGATCAACTGCATCAACTGCAACAGGATCCTTATCAGCAAACTCAGCACCACCAACATGGTCAACTGGAAGAAGAATCTTTACGCCAGCTTTTTCAGCCTTAGAAAGAAGATCTTTTGCTGTATCAAGGAAGTCATCTTCAACAAGTGACTTACCGATTGAGTGGCCCTGTGCCTTGAGGAATGTATAAGCCATACCACCACCAACGATAAGTGTAGAAGCGTTCTTCATAAGGCTTTCGAGAACAGCAATCTTTGAAGAAACCTTAGCACCACCGATAATAGCAGTCATTGGTTTTTCTGGATTTGTTACCATTGGCTGAATATATTTAACTTCTTTTTCCATAAGGAATCCGCCAACAGATTCAACTGGCATGAACTTTGCGATAGAAGCTGTAGAAGCCTGATCGCGGTGAGCTGTACCGAAAGCATCGTTTACGAAGATGTCTCCGTATGTAGCAAGTTCTTTTGCCATTACATCGCGCTCTGCAGCATCTTTAGAAGTCTCTTCCTTGTGGAAGCGAACGTTCTCGAGCATTGCAACAGCTCCTTCTGGAAGAGCGTCGATAGCAGCCTTCTGTCCGAGTGCATCTGGGAGGAATGTAACAGGCTTTCCGAGTTTTGAAGCGAAATATTCTACAACCGGCTTCATGCGGTTCTTTCCGTTGATGAACTTTTCTGCATCAGCGTCTGTCCAGGTCTTGCCGGCCTTTTCAGCTTTTTCCTGAGCCTTTTTTACGTCCTTTTTAGGATCGCCAAGGTGGCTCATAAGAACGAGAGAGCGTGGGCTCTGCTCGAGGATGTATTTAATAGTAGGAAGAGCAGCCATAATACGTGTGTCGTCCTGAACAACTCCGTCCTTCATTGGTACGTTAAAATCAACACGCATGATAATGCGTTTGCCTTTCAAATCAACGTCTTTTACTGTTTTGATCATTGCGAATCTCCTATATACTCCGTACAAACAATGCACGGAAATTTACGATATACAATAAAATATAATGAGTTTTAGATACAAATTCAATGTAAAAAATTGTATAATGATTTTTATGAAACAAAGAGGCTTCAAACCAACCGAAATCATTTTTTCCGCTACTACAGCGTGCAATTTGCATTGCGAACATTGTTTTATTAACCGCGAACCTAAACAGCTTAAAATAGAAGACGCTGTGAGTTTGATTGAAAGTTGTGTAAAAGCTGAAAGCGTCATTGACCGCATCGGTTTTTCCGGTGGTGAGCCCTTTTTGTATATGGATTTTCTTGTGGAAGTGACAAAAGCTACGGTTGCTAACGACTTGATGTTTGATCAGATTATGACAAACGGCGACTGGTGGCGTGATGAAGCAGACCTGACTCAAAAACTGCAGACTCTCTACGATGCCGGTTACGACGGTAAAATCGGCCTTTCCTGGGATTCTTACCACGGCCAGAGCAGCGAGCGCATGGAAAATTTTATCCGCACAGTTCAGGAGATTTTTGGCGAAGATTCTATAAATATTCAAACAGTAAAAGATGAGGGGGAAGTCTCCCCCTCGCTCCAGCCCGCAAGCGGTCTTCCGCTACCCTCTCTAACGGGTGGCTCCGCCCCCCGTAACGCCCCCTGCTTTCCAGAAAACATTCCCGTCTACACCCTGCCCCGCACCTACACTTCAGATGACCCGCGCGCCTGGCAGGCCCGCCGCTGGTTCAAGGAAGATTACTGTCAGGGCCCGGGCAACATACTCTACGTTCACGCAGACGGAAACATAGCCCCATGCTGCGGTTTTGCAAATGAAAATCCGGCACTTTTCATAGGCCGCATCACAGACAGCTTTGAAACAATCATGCAAAATGCCTCCACCAATCCAATGATAAAAATCTGCTATGAGGAAGGCCTTTCCCATTACCGCCGCCATGAACTAAAAAAATGCCTGCGATCCCAGGGAAAAAAACTCCCCGGAACCACAGGCGACATCTGTACTCTCTGCGATTTTGTGTGTAAATCAAAAACAGGAATTTAACAACTACAGTCTGAATACAGCTCCTGCAGCAATCTTTGGTGAAACAATATATTTTGCTTTATCAGTTCTCAGCAATGCACCTTTGGAATTGCCATCATATTCATAAACTTTAGCTCCGTAAGTATTTCCAAACAGACCTGTTTCCAGCTTAAATCCCCACATTCTATCTTTTCTAAAACCTGGTTCCCAACCAATTCTAAGATCAAATGGAAGGAAAGCAGCTCCACCTGCTGTATTAATTCCTACACCTACACCATAAGAAGTATAAAAATCCCAGAAACAGAAAGAACCTACAGCCAGAATATTTACAGAACGACCAACTTCAGTAGAAGTTCCAAACTCAATAGTCCCACTTGCAGCAAGTGACGTTAGGAGACCTGGATTAATTGTGTTTACATCAAGACCAATATCCCAGCGAAGAACATCATTGATGCGGAATGTATAAACACCTTTTACATCAATTCCAACTAAAGGAACATATTCTGCTTCAATACGAATAGGACGATTTGGACTTTCTAAAGCAAAAAGACCACTACAGAATAGCGCACATAAAGCTAAAACAGAAATAATTTTTTTCATAATATCTTACTCCTTTTTATTATGATTTATTGCTATCACTATAACGAGGAGTAATAGTCATTTAATGACCAACTAAAAATATTTTTTGATTTTTATATTTTTTTTACCATTTTTTCCACGGTTTGCTTCCACTGTTCCACCAGCCAGTCTGGCTCAAGAGGACGAGCGTTTTCTCCAAAAGAAAGCAGCCATCTGAATACTGGGATCCACTGAGAGCTTGTAAACGAAATTGTAGTGGTACCTTCCTTTTGATTTTCTTCTATAATTTGATTATCAGCCCAAATGTATTCACGAACGATATTGCGTGCTTCCCCAGTAACTTCTATCTTATAATCATAGGCTTCATCATACTGAAAGGCTCCGAACCTGCCTTTTTCAAAAGCTTCTCGAAAACGGAAATTAGAGGGCAGTTCGAAAGTGCGGAAAGTAATCACCTGAACATCATGCATCTTTGAAAGATTAAAAAGTCTTGGATTTGGAATCTTATCTCTGCTTGTAGCCCCATATAAAAACATACTTCCACCATCAAACACAAGTTGGAATGGCATTATTTTTCTATGACGCTCTTCTGGTTCCCATTTGCTGAAATAATTAAAATCAAGCAGATAATTATTTTTGATTGCTTCGAGGATTTTTTCTACCACGCCTTCATCAATCAGCTGTTTTGGACGAGGGGCAATGTAAAAGCGGTCTGTAAGAGATGCTGAAACAAGTTCAGCATGACAGGACTGTTCGGCATGATGGGACTGTTCAGCATGACGAGATGATTCTGTATGACTTGAAGGAGAAATTTTGTTCAGCAGCTTATCAAAGGCTTTGTATAGGAAATCATCATTTGAATTCTGATTCACCAGGCCTCGTATGAGCTTCAGATAAAGAATCTCATCATCACTAAAAGCCTCTGCCGGCAGCTTGAAGGGCTTGGTGTAATACCAGCCATGCAGTTTTTTATCATAAGCAAGCGGTGCACCAAGTTCATTTTTCATATAGCGAAAGTCGCGGCGAAGTGAACTATCCGAAAGCAAATCATCACGTAATTCAAGTCTCAGGGAATCCAGAATCTTTTCAAATGCAAGTACCTCACCGTCAGCAAGCATACTGTCGATAAGGCGAAAGCGTTCCAGCTGTGTATGCGTTGTTTTATGACCAGGCATTTTACATCTCCATTATAGAGTTGTTTTCAGAATCTTTCAGATCATCTTTATGCCGCAAAGTATACCAGATGATTCCCAGACACCAGAAAAACGTTGCAATAAAATTAAAGAAAATTGCCATACGGAGAGACGGCACATAAATCATGGCGAGAAAGTAACCTGCGAAGCCCGCGATGCTGCCGGTCATATCTATGAGGTTATCGTAAGAAGCACGTGCTTCGCTTTTTTTGAAAAACCAGGCTTTTGCTCCTTCAAAAATTTTGTCGCTGATTCCGCCAAAGAAAATATACATACCCATACTGATTATCCAGAAAATGAACATGTTGAGTGTTGCTTCGGAGTAGATAAAATACAGCACACTGGCTGCAGCCTGAAGCGCAAAAAACGGGAGCATAAGCGGAAGCAGTTTTTTATTCCAGTGCGACCACATAAAACCAAGAAGAACTCCCCCGCCCCAGCCTATTATGCTCTGAAGCGAAATAAGACGGGGAGACAAAATTGCATAAATTTCTTTATTAATTACTGCGGCAGAAAGACCTGTAAAAAGATAGTAAACTCCGTTTGAAAGCAAAAGCGGCCAGTATTTTTTTGAATCAGCTAGCAAGGACATACTAGTATGATAAAAAAAAGAAAGCCCTGTGACAAGCGCGTACACAGGGCTTATAGATGCCCGGGTCAAGCCCGAGCATGACACTCAAGTTGTATGATTAGAATACTACAACAACTTCGCCGTTTGGATATGTTTCATCAACATACTTGCGAACTTTTTCGCTCTGCAAAGCTTTTACGAGAGCCTTGATTGCAGGCTTGTTTTCGTTACCAGCTTTAACAGCAAGAATGTTTACATATGGTGAAGATGAACCTTCAACAAAGAGACCGTCTTTCTTTGCAGAAAGGCCAGCAGGAATTGCATAGTTACCATTGATTACGGCAGCATCAACATCAGCAAGAACGCGTGGAAGAGAAGCAGCTTCAACTTCAACAAACTTAAGCTTCAAAGGATTGTCAATGATGTCTGTAGTAGTTGCTGTAATTCCAGCTTTTGGATCAATCTTAATAAGACCAGCTTCCTGGAGCAAAAGAAGTGCACGACCTTCGTTTGAAGGATCATTAGGAATACCAATGCGAGCCTTCTTTTTGATGTCTGCAAGAGTCTTAATTTTCTTTGACTTTGAGTAAAGTGCAAATGGTTCAACATGGATTCCACCAGCGTTTACAAGGTGATATCCGCGTTCTGAGTTGAATGACTCAAGATAAGGAATGTGCTGGAAATAGTTAGCATCGATTTCTCCAGATTCAACAGCTTCGTTTGGTGTAACGTAATCTGTGAACTCAATTACCTTAAGGTCAATTCCTTCTGCCTTGAGGTCATCCTTTACGAGGTTAAGGATATCGGCATGTGGTACTGGTGTAGCACCTACTTTAATAGTCTCTGCGAAGAGAGATGCAGCGAGTACAGCAGCTGCTGTGATTGCAATAATTTTTTTCATATTCAGTTCTCCTTGTGTTGTTTATTATACCTATAGGTTTACTAGGTAATTAAATAAATGTCAATATAGTTCTTGAAAAATTTTCAGAAAAAAGGCAGGTCACACCTCTCTTCCACTCACGCATATTAAACATTCATAAACTTTCAACGTTACAAAAAACTATATTGATATTTATTAAATTGTATACAATGTACTTGACAAATAAGTTATGATTGTGTATATTTTAATTGTACACAATACAAAACCACTAAGAAATTATCAGGAGGATAAATAATTATGGCAGAACTTACAATAACAAATGCGAACTTCAAGAGTGAAGTATTGGAATCGGATAAACCTGTATTGGTAGATTTTTGGGCACCTTGGTGCGGTCCATGCCGTATGCTCGGACCTGTTGTTTCAGAACTTGCAGAAGAGCATCCTGAAATCAAGGTTGGAAAAGTAAATGTAGATGATGAACCAGAGCTCGCACAGCAGTTTGGTGTAATGAGCATTCCGTTCGTTGCAACTTTCATTGGCGGCCAGCTTCATAAATCATCAGTAGGTGTACAGCCTAAAGAAGCATTGCTTAGCCTTTTAGATTAGTATTTCCAAGGGTGGTTTCGACTATTTTTCCCCATCAAAATCCCAAGAAGCCACCCTTTATTTATTTTCCCGTTCCTTTTTTAGCTTCGTCTAATTTTTTATCAGCAGCAGAAATAAATGACTGAATTGTTTTCATTTCAGGCTTATATTGAACAAATCCAAAACTGAATGATAAATCATAAATAATTCCATCTTTTTCGCATTCTTTAATCAAAGCCTGTCTTACATTTTCACAAAGACGGAAAGTTTCTTCTTCATCATCAAGTTCAGCTATTATAATAAATTTATCACTACCATAACGTCCAATGAAATTAGATGTATTGTTATTTGCAGCTTTAAGAGCATTTGCACAACGAATCAAAGCCATATCACCTTCATAGTGCCCGTAAAAATTATTAATCTTTTTGAATTTATTAACATTAAGCATAAAAGCATAAAGCTTTTCATTATCTGAACCAGCCTTTATTTTTGTACTTAAATATCTCATAAGCTGCTTTTTATTATTCAGACCAGTCAGAGCATCCACTGTAATCAAAAGATTCTGTAAATCAACATAAACAAATAAGAATGCTAGAGTTACCCCTACTCCAACACTTGGAACTGCCGGGAAGATAATCTGAATAATTCCAAGAATCAGCAGGAAAATCAAAAACACAGAAAGAATTCTGTATTCCTTGGCTTTAAGATAATTATTACACGTAAACGATTTAATAAAGGCATGAACCGAAGTAATAATCAGATACAAGTAACTCATCGCAACATGAATCAAAACATAGTCACCACGATGATAAACATTGTTGGTATCGATATAAAAAAGAGCACCTGTATAAACAGAAGCAATTACCCCTCCAATAATTATGATTACAGGAAGCTTTGCAATATGTTTAAGATATTTTGTTTTGATGAATTTAGAATCCAGAGCATTTTCTACATAACATAGCCAGTAATAGCCCATCATCGTTGAAGAAATTTCATAAATAGCATTTGTCAGAAAATTCGCCGCACGAGGCTCAGGAATAAAACCACCTTCAATAAGCCCCCAGTTTACATCGCATATACAGGTGATAGTTCCAGTAACAAGTGCCAGCATATAATAATGCTGCTTTGTCTGTCTGTCGTAATTTTTAAAAAAGTTATATAAAAGAATTCCCAGAATCAAAGTACAAAAGGAATCCAGCTCAATAATCCAGATATAATCCATAAACTGCTCCACAAAAAAAAGAAATCGAAAATTATTTTTATGATTCTACTATTTTACCACAGAATTTTGAGAACTCAAAAAAAAACTTAGCGGTTTTGTGAGATGTGTAAGAATTTTCATTATCATACCATGCGGCGATGCTGGCAGAGCCGCACGGAGCGATTTTGCGCAGCAAAATTGCGACAGTAGGATAAAATGATAATGAAAACAGCTACAGACATAAAAAAAGGACTCCGCAAAGGAGTCCTTTTTTTGTATCAGTATAACTGAAAACTAGCAGTTCTCGCTGAAGTACTTAATTGTACGTACCATCTGAGATGTGTAGCTGTTTTCATTATCGTACCAAGATACTACTTCTACCTGGTATGTATCGTCATCAATCTTAGATACCATTGTCTGAGTAGCATCGAAGAGTGAACCATAGCGCATACCGATGATATCGCTAGATACGATTTCGTCTTCGTTGTATCCGAAAGATTCTGTAGCAGCAGCCTTCATAGCAGCGTTGATAGATTCCTTAGTGATGTCCTTACCCTTAACTACAGCGAAAAGAAGAGTTGTAGATCCTGTAGGTGTTGGAACACGCTGAGCAGAACCAATCAATTTTCCGTTCAATTCAGGAATTACAAGACCGATAGCCTTTGCAGCACCTGTTGAGTTTGGAACGATGTTCTGAGCACCAGCACGTGAACGGCGGAGGTCACCCTTGCGCTGTGGACCATCAAGAATCATCTGATCACCAGTGTAAGCGTGGATTGTAGACATGATACCAGACTGGATTGGGTATGCATCATTAAGAGCCTTAGCCATTGGAGCGAGACAGTTAGTTGTACAAGAAGCTGCAGAAATGATGTTGTCGTTCTTTGTCAAAGTTTTGTGGTTTACATTGTAAACGATTGTTGGGAGGTCGTTTCCAGCAGGAGCAGAAATTACTACCTTGCGAGCACCAGCTGTGATGTGAGCCTGTGCCTTGTCTTTAGATGTGTAGAAACCTGTACACTCGAGTACAACGTCTACTTTGTTAGCTGCCCATGGACAGTTAGCTGCATCTTTTTCAGCATAAATCTTGATTTCTTTTCCGTCTACGATGATAGAATCATCAGTAGCAGATACTGTGTGCTTTCCTTCACCAATCTTACCACAGAAACCACCCTGTGCTGTATCATACTTCAAAAGGTGAGCAAGCATTTTTGGGCTTGTCAAATCGTTGATTGCAACTACTTCATAACCTTTTGCGTCAAACATCTGACGGAAAGCCAAACGACCAATACGGCCGAAACCATTAATAGCAACTCTTACATCTGCCATTTTATATCTCCTAAAAATTAGATTAGATTTAGATGAGTATAAAATAATGAATTTTTCAGAAATAGTCTATATGTATTATTTTGTACTGTCGGCGCTAGTTGTAGGCTTGTGGCGAGTATCAAAATATCCGCCATCTTCAAGGTAGCGGCGGCGAGTCATAATCAGATTGATTAATTCCTGATACATATTGAAATCAACCTGAATAGACATAGGTAAAAGGAAATATTCGGTTTCGTCGCAGTAACGTTCAATAAATTCCGGATCGGTAACATAACCAAGCGAAATCATATTTGAAATACGATCTGCGCATTTTAAGATTTTTGCTTTCTGGCTGCCATCATTAAGAATACGGCAAAGAAATTCTTTTTTAGATTCACTCTCTTTGCGGGTTACTTCTTTTACAAGCTCAAGGACATACTTGCCATCTTCATCTGCATTTACAATCAATTCTGGAATAAAGCCAGGAATATCTTCGATTGTGTCATGTATTATAGAAGCTTTCAGCAGAACCGGATCAATATAGCCGTAATCGAGAAGGATTGCAAAAGTATCCATCTGATGGCGGAACATATTTCCACCAGCGTGGCGGGCTTTTCCAATCAGGGCAGTTGCAAGCTGAATATAAGGAGCAAAGTGAATATTACTAAGCTGAAGCATCTGCTGCTCATTCATATTCTGTGGTCTGTCAGTTTTCATTTCGTAATGCTGTTTTGCCATAGTTCTGCCTCCTTCAACTGCCGTGAAATACGGCTGGTCAAGGCACGCTTCGCTTAAAGCCTTGACTCACCCGTTTTGTAGGTAGATAAATATTATCTACCTACAATAACGGCGGCTTCGCTAAGTTCCACCACCGTTTTTTTTATTTTTTTCTATTTTAATTCTGCGAGATAACCTTCGAGAGTTTTTATCTTTCTCAGGCTTTCTGCGAGACGATCGCGTTCTTCCTGAACAAGGTTTGCTGGAGCATGCTGTGCAAAGTTTCCGTTGAGCTTGTTTTCGCTCATTCTTGCATAGCCCTGCTCTTTTTCAATTGCTTTCTGGAAGCGGGTCATAAGCTGCTCTTTATTGATTGATTCATCAACAAGAACAAATACTTCAAATCCAACTCCAACAGCACCAATTGAGCTTGCAGGTTTAGCATCAACAAATTCAACCTTAGCAACACCGCCAAGAAGCTGAATCATTTCAACCTTTTCGCGGGCAACTTCTGCTGCACTTCCCTTTTCAATCTTAATTGCGATATTGATTTTGATTGCAGGGTCAATTCCGCAGTCTACCTTTGTAGCACGAACCTTACCAATCAAATCCTTAAGAGCTTCGAAGCGGGCAGCAATTTCTGAATTGTCGCAAGCCTCAGTAACTTCAGGATATGGAGCATTGATGAGCATGCCAACATATTCGCTGTTAGAAGCAATCTTCTGAGTTCCTGCAGCCTTGCGGTTAGCAGCAATTTCAGCAAGCGGCAGTTTTCCATAAATCTCTTCTGTAACGAAAGGAATATATGGATGAAGAAGTCGCAGGTTTTCTTCGAGAATGTTCATGAGAACTGAAGCCTGACGGTCCTTTTCTTTATCATCACCATTTTTGAAGTTGATCTTTGTAGCTTCAACATACCAGTCGCAGAATTCATTCCAGAAGTATTCCATAAGTGCAGCAGCTGCATCATTGTAGCGGTATGTATCCAGAGCTTCACGGGCAGTCTTAACTGCGTGATTAAGACGGCCATAAATCCACTTATCGAGTTCTGTAAGGTCTGCATCTGTAACCGGAACAAGGTTGCGGCCTTCAAGGTTACCAAGAAGATAGCGACTAGCGTTCCATACTTTGTTACAGAAGCGGCTTCCAAGTTTGAAAGAATCCTTATCAATAAGAACATCCTGTCCCTGAGCACACATAAATCCGAGTGTAAACTTAAGGGCATCGGCACCGTAAATGTCGATGAGTTCAAGAGGATCCATTCCGTTTCCAAGAGACTTAGACATCTTGCGGCCCTGCTTATCGCGAACAAGTCCGTGCATGTAAATATCGTGGAATGGAGCCTTACCTGTAAACTCAAGACCAGCCATAATCATACGTGCAACCCAGAAGAAGATGATATCGTATGCAGTTACAAGGGCTGTTGTAGGATAGAAGGTTTCGAGGTCCTTAGTTTTCTCAGGCCAGCCGAGTGTTGAGAAAGGCCAGAGCCATGACGAGAACCAGGTATCAAGAACGTCTTCATCCTGCTTGAGGTCTTCTGCACCACAACCACATTTCGGACACTTGGTTGGATCTGTACGGCTTACAATAACTTCGCCACACTTCTGACAGTACCATACAGGAATTCTGTGTCCCCACCAGATCTGGCGGCTTACACACCAGTCGCGGATATTAACGAGCCACTGCTCATAAGTATTTTCCCATTTCTGTGGGAAGAACTGGATTTCTCCATTTTTCCATGCGGCAAGAGCCTTGTCTGCCATTGGCTTCATTTTTACGAACCACTGGTCAGAAAGGTATGGCTCAACTACAGTTTTACAGCGGTAGCAGTGTCCAACAGAGTGAACCATTTTTTCTTCACCCTTGAAAAGGCCTGCAGCTGTCAAATCTTCTATTACAAGGGCGCGAGCCTGTTCCGGCTTGAGTCCGCGGTATTTTTCAGGAACGTTTTCGTTCATGCGTCCGTCCGGAGTAAGAAGATTGATTACTTCAAGATTGTGTCTCTTACCTACTTCCCAGTCGTTAGGGTCATGGGCTGGAGTAATCTTTACCATACCGGTTCCGAATTCCATATCAACATATTCATCTGCAATAATAGGAATTTCTTTTCCGGTAATAGGAAGCTTGAGCATTTTTCCAACGATAGACTTATAGCGTTCATCCTTAGGATTTACAGCAACGGCAGTATCACCAAAGAAGGTTTCCGGACGAGTTGTTGCAACTTCAATCTTTCCACTTCCATCAGCATATTCATAATAAAGGTGATACATTGCACCCTGAGTATCTTCGTGGTCTACTTCATCATCAGCAAGAGCAGTACCACAGCGAGGACACCAGTTTACAAGGCGCTTACCACGGTACATAAGTCCGCGCTCATAAAGAGTTACGAAAACATCGCGAACTGCGGCAGAGAGGCCTTCGTCATAAGTAAAGCGCTCGCGGTCCCAGTCTGTAGAGTTACCGAGCTTTCTCTGCTGCTTTACGATAGTTGCATGATGATCTTCCTTAACCTTCCAGGTGCGCTCAAGAAACTTTTCGCGGCCAAGGTCGTTACGTGTAAGGCCTTCTTTTTTAAGCTGGCGTTCAACTACGTTCTGAGTTGCAATTCCAGCGTGGTCTGTACCTGTAAGCCAGAGAGTATTATCGCCCTTCATACGGTGATAGCGAACTACGATATCCTGAAGAGTATTGTTAAGACCGTGTCCCATGTGGAGAACACCGGTTACATTTGGAGGAGGAATGACGACAGAATAAGTATTTGTTTTTTTGTTGCAGTCTGCACACTGGCATTTGTACTGCTCGTGAACCGGTGACTTTTCGTCGCTGGCCGGCTTAAAATAGCCTTTGCTTTCCCATTCGTTGTAGATTCTGTCTTCAAAAGACTTAGGCTCGTAGGCCTTTTCCAATTCAATTGCTTTCATTCTGTCATTCCTCTTAAAGCATTTTATTTAAAATATTGGAAAAAATTATAATGAATTGTCAAATATTTGTCATCATATACGTCTGGTCAAGGCACGCTTCGCTCAAGGCCTTGACTCAGCCGTTTGACAGGTTGATTGATATTTTCAACCTGCCATAAAACAGTCCTGACGCTTGCGTGTCAGGACTGTTCAGTGAGCCCATTATTTATACTTTAAGAAGGATGACTTAGATTCCTATTTCTTAAACTTAATTACAGTCTCGTAGTCTTCGGTGGTCCAGTCTGGATTTACTACCATATCGAGATCAGCATCGAGAGAGAGACCTTTTTTGAAGGAATATGAACGTTCTGTGTCTTTGCAATCAAAAGAAATTGAAACACCTTTTGTATCAGCCTTTACTTTGAAGTTCTGAACTGTACCATCTTTGAAGGTGTATACTTCTTCACCAGTGCTTGTTTTTGTAAGCACGATTTTTCCATCAGCAGAGAATGTCCAATCTGCATCCCACTTTTTATCCTGCCAGGTACCTTTGATTCCTCCAAGGTCCAAAGCAAAGAGGCCAGCTGTCATAATCGCAGCAATAGCAAGAGCCAATAGTTTTTTCATAAAAAAAATCTCCTTTGTAATAGTTTTATTTAATTCTATCACAAAGGAGTTAGGTGTCAAGCAAGACTACTCATCAAGAGTTATTTTATTTCCGGTGTACAGGAAGTAGTAGCGCCCCTTAGCGGCGATAAGTTCGTCATGGGTGCCGCGCTCAATTATGTTCCCGTGTTCCAGAACAATAATCTCGTCCGCGTTGCGTACGGTAGAAAGGCGGTGTGCAATTACAAACGTAGTGCGCCCCTTCATCAGCGAATCCATACCGTCTTCTATTAACTTTTCAGTACGTGTATCAATAGACGAGGTCGCCTCATCCAATACTAAAACTGGAGGATTTGCTACAGCCGCTCGCGCAATTGCCAGTAACTGTCGCTGTCCCTGACTTAAGCTTGCGCCATCGCCAGTAATAACAGTATCGTAACCATTTTCCAGATGGCGGATAAAGTGAT
Organism: uncultured Spirochaetaceae bacterium; assembly: GCA_902789325.1. Taxonomy (GTDB): domain Bacteria; phylum Spirochaetota; class Spirochaetia; order Treponematales; family Treponemataceae; genus Treponema_D. Next base: position 56,177 of record CADANN010000004.1, on the reverse strand, counting down.
CTGCATTTGCAAGTTTTGCAGCCTCATAAATCTGCGCATCAGAAGCCTCGAGGTTTCCGTAGCGGATATTATCTTTAATAGTTCCTGTAAATAAATGTGTTGTCTGCTGAACCATTCCAAGCGACTTACGGAGACTTGCCTTTGCAATATCATTCAAAGGAATGCCATCATAAGTAATTTTACCACAGCCATCCGGAACATCATAAAAACGTGAAAGCAAATTAATTGTAGTTGTCTTACCAGAACCTGTAGAACCTACAAGCGCAATCTTCTGTCCCGGCTTTGCGTGAATACAGATATCATGCAAAACTGTTTTTTCAGGCTTATAACCAAAGGTTACGTGATCAAATACCACTTCCCCTTCAAGCTTTTTCAAAGAGCTGTCTGCAGGATTTTTCCAGGCCCATTCGCCGGTAGTTGCATAAGACTGAACAAGATGGCGTTCACCATCATCTTCCTGTCCATCAGCTTTAGCTTCAAAAGCATTTACGAGAGTGAATTTACCTTCGTCAATTTCTTCTTCTTCATCAATTACAGCAAAGATGCGTTCTGCACCAGCGAGTGCGTTCAAAACAGAGTTTGCCTGCATACTCATCATAGAAATCGGCTGGCTGAAAGATCTTGTATACTGCAGGAAGGCTGCGATTGTTCCAAGGTTCATAATGCCAGTAAAGAAGTTGAAAGTCATTCTTCCGCTTTCACCAAGAATCATAAGGGCTGCGGCAAGAATTGCAACAACTGCATACTGCATATGGCTGAAGTTATTCATCATTGGCCCCATAAGACCACCGTAAGTCATGGCGTCTGTTCCGGCCTTGCGAAGATTATCGCTGAGTTTATTAAACTGAGCCATTGCTTCGCCTTCATGATTGAATACTTTGATTACCTTCTGGCCTTCTACCATCTCTTCAATAAAGCCGTTGAGTTCACCAATACATTTCTGGTTTTCACGGAAAGCTTTTGCCGAACGTTTTCCTACAGCGGCCATGCTCAAAGTAATAAGGAACATTGTAACAAGCATTACAATTGTCAAAAGCGGGCTCAAAGAAATCATCATAACAAATACAGAAGCTACTGTTATAATAGAAGAAAAGAGCTGAGGAATTGTCTGGCTCATCATTTCACGCAAGGCATCTGTATCATTTGTAAAGCGTGACATGAGCTCGCCGTGTGTATGTGCGTCGTAATATTTAATTGGAAGTTTTTCGAGTCTTGAGAATAAGTCGCAGCGCACGTTATACAGAAGATTTGTTGAAATATAAATCATCAAACGTGAGTTACACCAGGAAGCAAAAACTCCGACACAAAAAAGTGCAAGAACTCCAATCAAAAGTTTTGCAAATCCGCTGAAATCCGGATTCTGATTTCCAATTAATGGAATGATATAATTATTCAAAGCCGGCTTAATCAGATAGGTTCCAATTACAGAAGCCCCGGAACTTGTGATTACACAAAGGAATACTACAAGCCAGAGTGCCTTAAATTTTCCCATATACTGAAGGATGCGGCCAATTGTTTTTTTAGCATTTTTAGGTTTTCCAAAACCTTTTTGTCTCATAGGTGGCATTAGTTTTCACCTCCTTCACTTGAATCTCCGGCAAGGTCAGCGTCTCCACTTCCCTGCTGCTGAGATTCGTAAACCTCGCGGTAAATCTTACTGCTTTCAAGAAGCTCGTCGTGTGTTCCAACGGCACTTACAGTTCCTTCATCAAGAACGATAATCTTATCTGCTTCTTTTACAGAAGAAATACGCTGAGCAATAATAATCTTTGTAGTTTCAGGAGCAAGTTCCTTGAGTGCGTTTCTGATTCGACCTTCAGTTGCTGTATCAACTGCAGAGGTTGAGTCATCAAGAATCAAAATCTTTGGATTTTTAAGAAGTGCACGGGCAATACAAAGTCTCTGCTTCTGACCACCAGAAACGTTTACACCGCCCTGGCCGAGCATTGTTTCATAACCTTCAGGGAAGGAATTAATAAAACCATCTGCATCTGCAGCCTTACAAGCTGCAACAATCTGTTCATCAGTTGCTTCTTTGTTACCCCAGCGCAGGTTGTCTTTAATTGTTCCGCTGAAAAGAACATTCTTCTGAAGAACCATTGCAACACTGTCGCGCAAAACCTGAATATCATAATTGCGGACATCTACACCGCCGATTTTTACTGAACCTTCAAGAACATCATAAAGACGAGGCAAAAGTGCAACCAGCGAAGTTTTTGAAGAACCGGTAGATCCGATAATTCCGACAACCTGCCCGCTTTCAATTTTAAGATTAATATCTTTGAGAATGCAGTTATCAGCTTTTTTATTGTAGCTGAAATCAACCTTATCAAATTCAACTGAACCGTCTTTTACTTCCATTACCGGATTTGCAGGATTGTCGATATCCGGAACTTCATCAAGAACTTCTACAATACGCTGATTTGATGCCTGTACCATTACAAGAGAAACAAACACCATTCCAAGGAACATAATAGAAGAAAGTACCTGAGTTACATAAGTAAAGAAGCTGATAAGTTCACCGCTGAGCATGTGTCCGCCTACTACAAGCCGACCACCAAACCACATTACGGCAATCATTGAAACATACATTACCAGCTGCATGATAGGCATCATAAATATGATAAGCTTTTCGGCATGTACCTGAGCACGGCGAACGTCATCTGCGGCCTTGCGGAATTTATTTTCCTCAAAATCTCCACGAACATAAGCCTTTACAATGCGGATTCCAATGAGGTTTTCCTGAATTGCAGAGTTCATTCCATCGATTGTTTTCATCATTTTTACAAAGCGAGGATGCGCAAGATTTGAAATAATCAGGATTGAAATTACAATAATTGGAACGGCAATAAGGAATAAAATTGCAAGCTGCGAATTCATTCTGAAAGCCATGATTGTTCCGGCAATCAACATAAATGGAGAGCGAACGCACATATGAATGAGCATACGGTATACGTTCTGTGCCATGTTTACGTCGGTTGTAAGACGGGTTACAAGAGATGCAGTGCTAAAACGGTCGATATTCGCAAAAGAAAAAGTCTGAATCTTCTGATAAAGTCTTGTTCTAAGCGTATACGCAAAGCCCTGAGCTGCCACTGTTGAACAGCGGGTTCCCATAACTCCACAGAATAATGAAAAAACGGCTAAACCAATCATGATTGCACCGTATTTTGCAACAAAAGGCAGGTCTTTGCCTGCAATACCCACGTCGATAATTTTAGCCATGATAAAAGGAATGATTACTTCCATCAAAACTTCGCCAATCATTACAATTGGAGATAAAATTGAATTGATGATGTACTTCTTATTCAGGCCACGTGTAAGTTTTCTGATAGTAGACATAGATTTAAATTTAACGAAAAGAGACGGAAAAATTCAAGTAAGAAAACTCTTAATTTATTGTACAAACATTATTTGATTTTTACGTCTTCAAAGCCGAGAGCCAGCATAAACTGTGTGATTACACGTACAGCGTATTCGCGGGCTTCATAAAGTACACCTTCTGCAACCATGTCTTCTACCGCTTCTGCCTTTGCTTTTTCTATTTCATCAAAAACTTCCTGAGTAGAAATTGGTACCCAGATACTCTGCTTTTCATCAAAAACGCCCTGGCTCACAATTTCATTTCCAAGGATTTCTGCAGGTGGCACTGTAAGAGTGATTGTTTTTCCGTCTAATGAAACGCTGTAGGAAACATCAGTTATATCAGCTATTCCAGCGCGGATAAGCCCTGTGTATTTTATGATGCTGTAGCTTTTTGCAAAGCCGGATGATTTTTTGAGCGTGATAATATCACTATAGCGATACTTTGCCGTAACCAGTTCCTGACAATAAGAAAGCTGGCGGTCTACAAGAGCAAGTTTAGTTTCTGTTCTTACAATTCCAAAACGTTTGAATCCAAAATAACCGCCGCAAAGCAGCAAAAGAACAATTACAACTGATACAATAACACGGACAAAAATCTTCTTAATCATAGAAATTATTATACCGCATTTACAGTTTTTTTGTTGTTTTTTTTTCTACATCTTTATATCTTTAAAGAATGGAGGCGAAAAAAATGGCTGACGAAGAAGTAAAAAAAGCAAAACGCGTACGTAAAAGCGTAGGCCCCGCAATGCTTTTCTGGCTGATTGTCCTTGTACTCGCAGTAGTTGCAGGATTTTCAAGTGTTTATGTAGTTGATGAAACAGAAAATGCGGTAATCACGAGGTTTGGAAAGTACACTCAGACTGTAGGCTCTGGACTTCACGTTAAACTGCCGTTTGGAATCGACAAAAACTATAATGTCGACATCAAGACTCTCCGCGCAGAGCAGTTTGGTTTTAAGACTGTAAAATCTGGCCGTAACAATGAGTATAAAAATAATATTTCAGAAGAATCTGAAATGCTCACAGGAGACCTTAATATAGTAGATGTTGAATGGGTAATTCAGTACAAAGTCACAGATCCTAAGCAGTGGCTTTTTAATGTTTACGAACGCGAGCAGACAATTCGTGATATTTCACGTTCAGTTATCAATACTCTTGTTGGTGACCGTGCAATTTTCGATGTAATCTCTTCTGACCGTTCTACCATTCAGAACCTTGCCCAGGAACAGATGAACGAAAACTTTAAGGCTCTCGGACTTGGAATCAACGTAACAACAGTTCAGTTCCAGAACGTAGTTCCACCTGTTGAAGTTCAGGCAGCCTTTGAAGACGTAAACAAAGCGAGCCAGGATATGAAGCGCCTTATCAACGAAGGTAAGGAAGAGTACAACAAAGAAATTCCTAAGGCTCAGGGTGAAGCCGACCGTCAGATTCAGGTTGCAGAAGGTTATGCATCTGAACGTGTAAACATGGCAAAGGGTGATGTTGCCAGATTTAATGCCGTTTACGAAGAATACAAACGTGCACCTGCAGCTACTAAAGAACGAATCTATCTGGAAACTATGGCAGAGATTTTTGGCAGCGAAAAGAAGCCTGAGCTGATTGACAGCGAGCTTGAAAATCTTGTTCCAGTAAAAAATCTAAAGGACTAATGGGGGGTCAGATATGACAAGAGCAATGAAAAAATTTATCGGCTGGCTTATAGCCCTCGTGATTCTGTTTATTCTTTTTGTTTTGACAGGACCTTTCTATATCGTAAATGAAGGAAGACAGGTTGTTATTACCCGTTTCAGTAAGATTGTTGATTCTCATGAATCTGCAGGTCTTTACATAAAAGTGCCTTTCCTTGATCAGGTAACTGAATATCCAAAACTGATTCTTTCTCTTGATGGTGACCCTCAGAGCATCACAACTAAAGAAAATCAGTATATAATAGTAGATACTACATCAAGATGGCGCATTACAGACCCGGTTGCCTTCTATCAAAACTTCCAGACTCTGGACAATGCTTATAACAAACTTTCTGATATCGTGGACTCATCTTGCCGTACAATCATCACTCAGAACAGAATGAGCGAAATTGTACGTTCTTCTAACATCATTAATGAGCGAAAAAATACTGATACAGAAAAAGATGAAGAAACGAAGGAAATTGACAAGCTTGTAAATGCTGATACTGTAAACGAAGTTGTAACAAAAGGCCGTAGCGAACTTTGCCGCCAGATGACTGCAAAAGCTCAGAGCGAAGTTCAGGGCTGGGGAATTGAACTTTTAGACATTGTTCCACGCCAGGTAAAATATTCTGATGAACTCAATGAATCAGTTTATAACTCAATGATTAAGGACCGAAATCAGGTTGCACAGGCTTACCGCTCACTTGGTGAAGGTAAAAAAGCTGAATGGCTTGGTCGCCTTGAAAATGACAAGCGTACAATTGCTTCTGAAGCATACCGCAAGTCTGAGGAAATCAAGGGTGCTGCCGATGCTGAAGCTGCCGCAATTTACGCAGCCGCTTACAACAAGGACCTTGAGTTCTACACCTTCTGGAAGAGTATGGAATCTTACAAGCAGAATCTTAAAGACTACCCTGCTACATACAGTACAAAGATGGATTATTTTAAGTATCTGTATGGTGCAGACGGAAGAAGGAACTAAAAAATGACTTTATTAACAATAGAAAACAACGAACTTAGACTTAATACTAATCTTGATGAATACACTTTTGGCAAGACTGCGCACGATGCTGTTTTGAGCCAGGAAGGTGCAATTTTTGACGGCAAGAATTTCCGACAATGGACTTTCGAAGAAGTAAAATCTTATGATGTCGAAAAAGCTGGCCGTCAGGAACGTTTAGTTTTCTATTGTGCAGCAAATCCGCTGGGCGATGCAGAAAATGCAAAAACTCTCGCCCAGTTTTATGAAGAAGGCGGAGAGAATGCACTTGCAGCAGTTCACTCTGTTTGCACTGCACTCACCGCCGCAGCAAAAGACGGAAATACAATTCCAATGGTTGGAGCCGGCGGAATTATCGTAGCTGAGGAAAAAGTTCTGTTTGCACCTCAGTCACTTTTTAATTATGCAATCAATACGCTTACTCCAGAAGATGCTGTAGTCCAGAATCACGGCTTTTTGAACGAAACAATCAGCGGGCTCCCTGCTCTTTGTTTTGAACGGGCTGCAATAATTTACAGGCTCCTTACAAAAAATGTTCCTTTTGGCGCAAGGGATTCAATCGCCCGCAATGCAGATATTTTTGATCACAACTTTCTTCCAATAGAATATTGTGTAAATGGAATTGATTCTGAGCTGGCTGCCTTAATAAATAATTCACTTCGACTCACTTCAACAGAAGTAAATGTCCCGGGCAAAAAGAAAAAGGGAAAATCAAGCGAAGATTTGACACCGGAAGCAGATTTCCCTCTTGAAAAGCTTGATGAAGCATTCCGCTTGAGTCAGAAGGCAGCAAACGACAAAGATTTTGAAGAAAAGGTCGCATCCTATAAAAAATCTCAGAATTCAAAAATCAATACAAAACGAAAAATCAAACGTAATTCAACTACAATTGGTGTTGTTATAGCAATTGCTCTGGTTGTAATTATTGCAAGTATAAATACAGCAAAAACTCGTGGAGAAGATTATACTTCGGTTGGTCTTACTTCCACAGAAACAATCCGTGCCTATATGAATGGCGTAAATGAAAAAGATACTATGCTTCTTTCAGATTTTGGCCACGGAAAAGAAGCCGGAAACTTTGGTGATATGGTAAGCCGCATTTACGTTATGCACAAACAACGCCTCGCTTATGGAAATGACAATGGGTTTGGCTATCCTTCAAACTGGCTTTTCTATATTACTGATGAAAAAAGATATGCTCATTCTGGAGTTTACGGAGTTACTAATCTTAAGATTGACGGAAAAGCTCAGGAACTTGTAGTTGAACTTCATAAAAAGAATGAAAAATTACCACCATTAACAAAGGAAGGAAATATCACTCTTGAAAACGGAAGTACCTCTGTTCACAATGTTGAATTTTACCTGATTTATACAGAAGGCGAAAATGCTGATTTTATGGTTGATAAAGTAAATTCAACCTATACCCTCACCTACAAAAAGAATCGCTGGGTAATTACAGATATGAATGAAGTAAAACGTACAGCTCTTAATGTTGACTGCGAAAAATTCAAGAACGATTATTTCTCTCAGATTGAAAATACTGAAGGTGATGTAATGAAAGCCACAGATAATCTTCGCTCAAAATATGAGTGGCTTCCAGAACGTGATGCAATGCAGCGCGAACATGACCAGATTGAGTATTATCTGACTCATCCTTATGCATCACTCGGATTCTAACTTGACAAATCTGTATTTTTTGTCATAATAAGTTACGAGGTTAATTTATGGAATACAATGTTGAAAAACAGCACGCAAAGGGAAAACTGCACGCTATTGAGCGAATTAATGCACTTTGCGACAAAGATTCATTCGTAGAAACATATCAGGGTGTAAAACACAACTGTACAAGTTTTGGAATGGATAAAAAAGATATTCCTTATGATGGCGTTATCACCGGATTCGGAAAAATAAATGGACGTAAGGTTGCTGTATATGCACAGGACTTTACTATTCAGGGAGGTTCTCTTGGTCACATGCACGGACGCAAGATTGCCGACCTTACAAAGATGGCAATTGATGCACGCTGTCCTGTAATCGGAATTAACGATTCGGGCGGAGCTCGTATTCAGGAAGGTGTAGAAGCTTTGGGCGGATACGGTAACGTATTCAATCAGAATGTTCGCGCTTCTGGTGCCATTCCTCAGATTTCTATTATCGCTGGTCCTTGTGCCGGTGGTGCCGTATATTCACCTGGAATCACAGACTTTATTTTTACAGTTGATAAGGTAACTCAGATGTTCATTACAGGACCAAAGGTTGTTAAGTCTGTAATGTTCATGGATATTTCTGCAGAAGACCTTGGTGGTGCAAACATTCACGCAACAAAATCTGGTGTTTCTCACTTCCGCTGTGATGATGAAAAATCATGCTACGAAGAAGTTCGCCGTCTTTTAGACTATATTCCACACTACTTTGGTGACAAAATCGAACCAAATGAAAAGTTCAAGTTCGATGAAAAGAAAGCTGCAAAGAGAATTAAGGAAATCCTTCCTGAAAATCCACGTCAGGGTTACGACGTTCGCGAAGTAATCAACTGCGTAATTGATGAAGATTCCTTCCTTGAAATCATGAAGGAATTTGCAATTAACTGTGTAGTAGGCTTTGGTAAGATTGAAGGCCGCACAGTTGGTATTATCGCTAACAATCCTAAAGGATTGGGTGGCGTTCTCGACTGCGATGCTTCTGATAAAATTGCCCGCTTTATCCGCTACTGCGATTCTTTTGACATTCCACTTCTTACTTTTGTTGATGTTCCAGGCTTTATTCCAGGACCTCAGGAAGAGCAGAAAGGTATTATCCGCCACGGTGCTAAAGTAATTTATGCTTACAGTGAAGCAACAGTACCTAAGTTGACTGTGATTTTACGCAAGGCTTATGGTGGTGCTTATATTGCTATGTGTTCAAAACACCTTGGTGCAGATTTTGTTTATGCATGGCCAAAGGCAGAAATTGCTGTAATGGGTGCTGAAGGTGCTATTGAGATTCTCTTTGCCAAGGAATTGAAAGATCCTAACAAGGCTGCAGAAGTTCAGGCTGCTTCAGAAAAATATAAGAACGAGATTATGACTCCTTATATTGCTGCTGAGCGCGGATACATTACTGAAATCATTCAGCCGGAAGATACACGTAAGCGAATTGTGGCTAGTTTTGACTTCCTTGAAACAAAGATTTTCACAAACAAGCCATTAAAGAAGCACGGAAATATTCCACTTTAATATTTTATGAAAGCGGCCTGCACCGTAAACTTATCTGGTGCACCGTTTTCTTTAGTTTCGCGGCGGTTTGAGCCATAAATGAATTGGCCGCTGGTCGAATCTTTATAACAGCAGGTACATGCTGGATGAATCCAAACGTTTTCATCTGGTACGCCTGCTTTTTTTATTGCCGCAAGATTTGCTTTTTCAAGCGACAGTCTGTATAAAGGGCCACCACCGGTATTCCAGTCAACTTTTATACCTTCTTCAAGCGGACGAACACATTCTGGAGTAAAATTTTCTGAGAACCAGTTTGCACGTTCTTCATTTACTATGTAGCAGCAGTCGCGGATATGTGGTCCCAGGATTATACAGAAATCTTCTGCTTTGGCCCCATAATCTTTTTTTGCCAGATCTATTGCATCTACGACTATCCCGGTTCCTTTCCAGCCTGAATGAACTATGCCGAATACACCTGTTACCGGATCATAAAGATAAAGAGGCATGCAGTCTGCTACAGTTACAGTTGGAATAAGGCTGCGATTTGTTGTGATTATGCCGTCACCGATTTTATTTTTTGTGTCTTCAGCGGATTTTATGTTGTATACGATGTGGGTGTGGTCTAATTGAACAGGGACAATTTCATTTTTCACGCCCTGCGAAGTTTGCGAAGCAAACTCATGTAACAGTGACAATAATTTTTCTCGATTTGGATTTGTTTCATTCCAGCGGAAACGCATGCTGCCGGCAGCTTTCAGGCTCATTCCGCAAACTGGAGCGCCCTCCAGTACTTTGCCAGCACGGTGGAATTGAAAGTATTCGAAAAGATCCTCCGGTCGAGCCGGAGGATGACACGTTGCTCTAGTTTTGCTCGGTTGCAGCATCGATTGGCTCCAGCTCAGAAAGATAGAATTCAGCTTTCTTCAAGACTTCCCAGTTGGCACGTAAAGAATCTTTCCACATACGGTTACGATGCCCTTTGATTGAAGAAAAGTTTTGAAGCCCATCATGTACCTTGTCTCTTTCTTCAGAAAGAATTCCTGTAAGGCATTTATCTATCGCCTTTGAGCCTTTATCAAACTTTTTAACAATATCGTGAATTTCAGTTTCTGTTGTAGTCATCATAGAATCAATTTGATTCTGTACCTGGAAGTTACGGATGCGGCTTGTAGCAAACTCTTCAAACAATGCTCCGTATTCACCTTCTGGTGCGAGACGCTCCAAAAGCTCCTGCATCTGACTCATAGCCTGAACAAAAAGATTGAGACCTTCGGAATATTCAACGCGGTTTTCATTGCGGATAAAGATTCCTTCCATCATTACATCATTCAAAACAGGAATCATTTCATCATATTTGTTTTCGCAGAACCAGGACAAAAAACCGCCGGTAAGTTCGCAAGAAAATGGAACACGGAGCCACAGCTTTTGCCAGGGACGATATTTCAAAGAAGGAAATTCTGTAAGTCCAAAATCATTACTCAAGTAAGTTTCGAGATTTTTCTTTTTTCGTTCACGAAGCCAGTCACCCCAACGAACATCAATAATCTTACGCCAGTGACTACGGAAGTTCGGGAACCATGCCTCTACCCCTTCAATATTTCCTGGAAGCCAGTCGTAATCAGAATTGACAATTTTACCAACCTTTAGAATTGGAACACTTGAAATAAAAATCTGAATGGCACCAAGACACTGATTTGCCTTTGCAATAAATTCTTTGATTGTACGCTCGATATCTTTTTCCTGCGCATTTTTAGTAATCTCTTTACGCTGGCTGAACATGAGCATTGCTTCAAGTACTTCATTCTGGACCGGAAGAACATTTGTAAATACAGCAGCAAAACTTGAATAATCATTTACAGCATTGCGATACGGACAGGTATAATTGTTTTCTGTAAGATTTGTAAACTGCGAGGTGAAATGAATATAAGGGAGTCGTGTAAACTGGCGGAGCCAGTTCAGTGAACTTACCGCCCCATACAGACTTGCTTTAGTACCACCATCAATATTTTTGAGAATATTATCAAGATTTTTCAAAAGTCGATTTTTTACATCTGGAGTCGGTTCTGTTTCAAAGCCCAGTGAAAAAGGATCCGCTTCTGAGTTAATCATATCTGAAAGTTCTGGTGTTACAAAAGAACTCAAGAAAACATAAAAATCTCCAGAGCTTTCATCTATTATATTAAAATATGGCTTAAAAAAATCTGCAGCAGATTTTAAGGTTCGAAGGTGCTCGTAGAAAACCGAATCAAGTACAGCGTTCCTGTGATTTACAATTCCAGGATGTTCTCGTGTTATTCGGCGAGCCATTGAAGCAAGTACATCTTCGTTATAAATCTTTTCAGGATTCTTTTTTTCAATGAGGCCACGGAGCCAGAGAAGAAAACGATAAAAGGCAGATTCTTCCTTAAAGCGGATATGCAGAGAAACACTTTTATCTGTGTACTGATTATCAGTATCAACCAGCTGAATAACAGAAACTGATGTCTGATTTAATTTTTCAAGCATGTCGTTACGTTCTGCCGAATCCATTCCGGCTACTAATTTATCGAACGCACTTCTGTTTAAATTATCTGCCATACTGTAATTATGAACTGAAATATCCTATTCTTCAAGAGAAAATAAATAGAAAAGCAAATTCATCTTTGCAACCAAAAAAAAAGTCCGGCAATAACCGGACTTTTTGACTTAGCTCCCACGGGAGTCGAACCCGTCTCTCCGCCTTGAGAGGGCGATGAACTAAACCGATATTCGAGGGAGCCTTATTTACCCAAAAAAAAACTGAATCATTTCTGATTCAGTTTAGTTCCCCAAGGAGGATTCGAACCCCCACAGTCAGAACCAGAATCTGAAGTGCTACCATTACACAATCGGGGAATAAATAAGTGAGTATTAATATAGTGATTAACACTCACTTTGTCAACAGATCATAGACCTTTTTTTATATTTTTTTTATTTTTTTGCTGTAGATTTTTTTGCAGGCTTTTTATCTGCAGTTTTGTTTACAGCTTTTGAAGTTGGCTTCTTAGAAACCTTTGGAGCCTTTGGAACAGTTGTGTCTACAACAGAGTTGTCATCACTGGCAAATTCTGAGCGAACATACTTGTCTGCTTTCCAATCGTTTATCCAGATATTTCCGTCAATGCAGTAGCGGAACTGATATTCTTTATTAGTTTCAAGCTGCTTTTTTACTGAGAAAGAACCATTTGGGTCCTTTTTCATTGGAATTGAGGTAGGGTCCCAGCTGTTAAAGTCTCCTGCAAGGAAGATTTTTGTAGCACCTGCGGCAGCCTCAGGATTAACTGTAAATACAACTGTACATTTTTTACCATCACTAGAAAATGTTTTCTTTAATGACATATTTATCTCCTCGTATTTTAAGTACGTTATAGTTTTATATTAAACTTATAGTTATTTTTATTCAAGTAAAATATTGTTATACAAAGAGAGCTTATTTTTCGCGTAATTATTTATGCATGATAAAAATGCGACTTAAAATATAATCTGATGCTGTACTTAAAATACGGGCTTTCTTAAGGGAGCGGTCGGCTACTAACGGGATTTCCTGAAGGAGATAGTCATTGATGGAAATAGTGATTTTGCCGTATGGCTGGCCCTGCTCTATCTGGCCCCAGCAGTAATCTGGGAGATGAACTTCAACACGGAGTGAGTCGAGATTTTCGGCCATTGAAGTGCCTGTTACGTATGGTACTGTAATTGTACGTGCTGTAAAGGCTGGAACAAGGCGGAGCATTTTTTGTGAGGCATTAAAACTGCGTACAAGATATGGATGAACTTTGAGTTCGAGTGAACTGTCTGCAAAGTTTGCAAAAGCCCATTCCATAAGTTCTGTTCCATCGTGGACGCGGCCTGCTTGACCTTCACGGGCATTGTTTCCGGGACCTCCCATTGTAACAGACAAGAAACGGGTCTCACCTCTTACTGCTGTAAGCGAAAGATTATATCCGCTTTCGTCGATATAACCGGTTTTGAGGCCGTCGCAGCCATCGAGTTTTCCTAACAGCGGATTAGTATTCTCCTGAGTAATAGGCATTGTGATTTTCGCTGGAAGTCCCTGAGTAAAATCCTGAGATGCCGGTTTGTCGCCAGGGGCAAGATTTTTTGCTTTTGGATATGTAAAGCTTAGTACGCTGTGGAAACGTCGCAGTGAGTCTGGGTGGCGGCGCAGGTAAATTGTTGCGAACTCGGCCATTTCGCGGGCTGTAGTCTGATTTAATTCGCTGTAGCCCGAGCTTTCTACAAAGTGAGTGTTAGTCAAACCTAAATCTGCAGCTACAAGATTCATGCGTTCTACAAAAGCTTCCATTGTGCCGCTTACTGTATATGCAAGTGCATAAGCCGCATCATTCCCAGAACAGATTGAAAGGCCAAGCAAAAGCTCTTCCATAGTAACGCGCTGCCCTTTTCCAAGGAACATTAAAGAACTGTGAGGAGGCATATTGCAGGCCCAGCTTTCTGGAGGCAAAGGGATTTCTTGATCATAAGAAAAACGACCACTGGCAATTTCTTCTTCTACTACATACATTGAAAAAAGTTTTGTCATAGAAGCAGGAGGAATTATTTCATCTGCATTTTTTTCATAGATAACAGATCCGTTAGAAACATCTACCAGAATTGCAGCCTTAGCCCAGACATCCAGATTCGGCTGAGTAATATTATAAGGAAGTTTTTTTAAGGTTTGATATTCTTCCGGATATTCTGAAAGCAAAAACTGAGTCAGTTCAAAAGCTTCTTCTGCAGAAAGGGCTGATGCGTCCTGCGTTTTCTTAAAAGAAGCAGCACGAACTCCAGTAAAAACAACAAAAGAAAAAATGAGGAGAGCAGCAACTGCAAGTGAGACACGTAATTTTTTTGATTTCATTTATTTTGCCTGCCTGTTTTCCAGAAGGAGGTCTGCAAGAACTAAAGCTGTCATTGCTTCAACTACAGGAACGATCCTTGGACAAAGACACACATCGTGACGGCCTTTTATCTGAAGTTCTGTAGTTTCGTACTGAGCATTGCCTTTATCATCAAAAGAACCAGAACGTCTTACTGTCTGCTGTGGCTTAAAAATACTTGGAACAGGCTTTACAGCAACACGGAAAACAATCTGATTTCCGTTTGAAATTCCACCAAGTACTCCCCCACTGTGATTTGAGTCAAAAACAGGTTTGCCATTTTCAGCATGCATTAAATCATTATTTGTACTGCCAACACTATCAACTGCGGCAAATCCGTCCCCAATTTCAAAACCTTTTACAGCTCCAATACTAAGCATTGCCTGAGCGAGTTTTGCATCAAGTTTATCAAAAGCAGGCTCTCCAAGGCCTGCCGGGCAGCCTTCAACCAGGCATTCAATGATTCCACCGGCAGAGTCTCCGGAAGCGCGCAGCTCTTCGATTCGCGCATTCATTAAAGCGGCAGCTTCATTATCTGGAGCGCGCAGATTATTTTCCTCTATCTGTGAAAAATCTTTTTTATTTACACTGATTCCTGCAGCACGAAGAGTATAGGCAGTAATCTTAATTCCTTCTTTATTCAAAAGCTGCTGAGCAACGGCACCTGCAGCCACACGTGCAAGAGTTTCGCGACCACTCGAACGGCCGCCTCCGCGATAATCTCTGTTTCCCTTGTATTTAATATCATAAGTAAAATCAGCATGGCCTGGACGGAAAGTTAAATCCAGATTTCCATAATCAGATGAATGCTGCGAAGTATTTCTAACCTCTAACGCAATTGGAGTTCCGGTTGTTCTGTCTTCAAAAACTCCGGAAAGAATTTCAACTTCATCAGCTTCTTTTCTGGCGGTTACAGAGGCATTAAAATTCCCTGTAACAGAAGCTCCCGGACGGCGACGATTAAGCGCCTTTTGAATCATCTCTTTAGTAAGTTCTATTCCTGCAGGACATCCGTCTATTATGCAGCCAAGTGCAACTCCGTGACTTTCACCAAAAGTTGTTACTGAAAAGCTGTTACCAAATGTGTTTCCATTTTTACTCATAAAGATATTATAATAAAATTTATGGTTAAAATGAAGATAGTATATTATAATAGTTAATATGGTGTTTAGTTTTTCAGCTTCAAGGCTTTTATTTTTTGTAAATTTTCCTCCAATTGTTTCAATTATTATTCTTGTTGCTTTTATTAAAACAAATGTGACTTTTTCTGACATCGTAAACAGAATATTTTTCCTTGCCTGCACAACAGTCTTTTTACTGGTTGTTGCCGACAGCACTCGCTTTGTAACTGCAAGAATGGATCATCCAACCTTCTTAAGATATTTTTCAAAAAATGTAGGTTATATTCTTCGTCCACTGGTAATTTATTTAATTACATTAATTGCTAAGAGAAGAAAAACTCAAAGAGTCTTTTTATATTCTATTCCCCTTTTATTCTGTATTCTCGCAAACATCTTAAATTTGATTCCTTCTCTAAAAGGTATAATGTTTTTCTGCGATGAAAATAATGTATTTCACCGTGGACCACTGAGCTATACTCCTCATATTGTATGCTTTATTTATGCGCTTGTACTTCTTTATTATTCATTTAAAAATTTCAGTCATAACAGGGCAGAGCCGCTTGTAGTTATCATTATTGAAGTAGCCGCCTTTACTGCAATGGTTGTTGAAATGCTTTATGATTTTGATTTTATTCTGTCTCAGGTTCTGGTGTCTTCTGTCATCTTCTACTATTTCTTTCTGATGACAATGACTTACAAGCGGGATACTCTTACCCGTTTACTTAACCGACGATGCTTTTATCTTGAAATTAATCATCTGCAAAAATCAAAAATGATTATTCTTTCTATGGATTTGAATAATCTTAAGGTTTACAACGATACAAAAGGTCATGCAGCCGGAGACAGAGCTCTGGTTACAGTTTCTCAAATTATGGAAGATATTTTTGCAAAATATGCAAAAATATACAGAACCGGCGGAGATGAATTCATGGCTATTTTTACAAAGCAGGATAAAAACTTTATTGAAAAGCTGGTTGAAGACTTTCAGACTGCTCTGCGGGCTACAGAATATAAGGTTGCATGCGGTATTGCGGAATATACTCCTGGTGATGACATTGAAAAAGTAATTACACTTTCTGATGAGAGAATGTATTCTCATAAAGTGAAATTAAAGAACTCAGACTCATTCAAAAAAATCTGATGGACTCCCGACAAGCAGATTTTTTTACATCCACTGTAAAATTTTAATTTTACTTAATTTCTACATCTATATTGAATTTCACAGCAAAAATCATTAGAATATCACGCAATATATTAAAATTACGCGGGCAATGGATCCGCACTCAGGAGGTATGTTATGAGTATTTTTCGTGGCGCTTTTACAGCTTTGATTACACCAATGAAGGCTGATGGTTCAGTTGATTTTGAGGGCTTCAGAAAAAATGTCAAACATCAGCTCCAGCAGGGTATTGATGGTTTAGTTCCACTTGGAACCACCGCAGAGACCCCTACCCTTGATGAAAAGCCGGGCAGCGAAGAGGATCAGATTATTCAGATTGTTTTTGAAGAAGTTCGTGCTTTTGAAAAAGAAACAGGAAAAAAGATTCCGGTAATTCTTGGTGCCGGATCTAACAATACAAAAGATGCAGTTGCTTGCTTACTGTGAACGTGCAAAAGCAGCTGGTGCTGATGCTGCTCTTGTTGTAACTCCTTATTACAACAAGCCTTCAAAGGAAGGTATCTATCAGCATTTTGCAGCAGTTTCAAAGGTTGGTATTCCAATCATCGTATACAACATTGCAGGACGCACAGGATTGAATATTCCAACTGATTTGCTTGCTCGCATTGCAGAGCTCCCTAACATCGCAGGTGTAAAGGAAGCAAGCGGATCTGTTGCTCAGATGATGGAAGTTATCGGCCAGATTAAGAATAAGAAGCCTGAGTTCGCTGTATTGAGCGGCGACGATGGTCTTACTCTTCCTTTGATTGCAGCTGGTGGAGATGGAATTATTTCTGTTGCTTCAAACATGATTCCAGCCTTGATGCACGAGCTTGCTGATTCAGCATTGAACGGAGACTTTAAGAAGGCCCGCGAGATTCACTACAGACTCGCCCCATTCTTCAAGGCAGAGTTCTGCGATGGAAACCCTTCGTCAATCAAATACGCAATTGAGACTTCCACTTGTTGAAGTAACAGACGCTGCTAAAAAACAGATTGAAGCAGCAATTAAAGAGTGCAATCTGTAGATCACTGTCACCCCGAACTTGTTTCGGGGTCTAATTAAAGTGATGCTGAAACAAGTTCAGCATGACGTTCAATTATTAAGGAGATTACGATTATGTCAGATAAGATTAAGGTTGGTGTACTTGGTGCCACAGGTATGGTAGGCCAGAGATATATTAAGTTGTTGGAAAACCATCCATGGTTTGAAGTTTCTTACGTTGCAGCTAGCCCTCGTTCGGCTGGAAAACCTTACTGTGAAGCAGTAAAGAACCGCTGGCTCATTGGAGCTGAGATTCCTGCAGGCGTTGCAAACCTCATCGTAGAAGATGCTAACGACGAAAAGAAGGCTCTCGGCAAGTGTCAGTTTGTATTCTCTGCCCTTGAAATGGGTAAGGACGAGATTAAGGCTCTTGAAGCTGCTTATGCTGCAGAAGGAATCCCTGTAGTTTCTAACGCATCTGCTAACCGCTGGACAGAAGATGTTCCAATGCTCGTTCCAGAAATCAACTTCTCTCACCTCGACGTTATTGAAGCTCAGAAAAAGCATCACGGCTGGGACAAGGGATTTATCGCTGTAAAGCCTAACTGTTCTCTCCAGACATACATGATGCCACTCCACGCATTGATTCAGGCTGGTTACCCTGTAAAGAGAATGATTGTAACAACTCTTCAGGCTACTTCTGGTGCAGGTTACCCTGGTGTTGCATCATTTGATATGATTGATAATATAGTTCCATTTATTGGCGGAGAGGAAGAAAAGACAGAAAAAGAATGTCTTAAGATTCTCGGAAGCGTAAAGGACGGAAAGATTGAAAACGCAAGCTACCCTATCGTTTCTTCTACATGTACTCGTGTTCCTGTTGTAGACGGACACACTGCTTGTGTAAGCCTCGAGTTTGATCTTCCAGATGATAAAAAGCCTAGCCTGGAAGAAATTGAGCGCGTATGGACATCATACACATCACTTCCACAGGAGCTTAAGTTGCCAAGCGCTCCAGAGCATCCAATCGTTGTTCGCCACGAAGAAAACCGCCCTCAGCCACGCCGTGACCGTGAAACAGAAAAGGGAATGGCCTGTGTAATCGGACGCCTCCGCCCATGTAACGTATTCGACGTAAAGTTTGTAGCGCTCAGCCACAATACTAAGCGCGGTGCAGCACTTGGCGGAATCTTGAATGCTGAACTTTTGAAGGCTAAAGGCTTCTTTGGCTGATAATACTTGTATGGTTAAGCCAGACAAGAATATTTGAGTAATACCCCGACATGTTCGGGGTATTTTTTTTTACTTGTAAACGCAAATCAGTCAGTATATAATATCAATATGGGAAGATTTTTATCATCTTTGAAAGATTTACGGGCTACGCTTTTTTCTCCAAAAGTTCCACTTGAGAAACGAATCACCTATGCAATGGTAATCTGTGCAATGATGGGTGAATTATTCGGCTTTATAGAATCTTATTTAATCGGACTTCCCTTATTTGCAGTTTTATTACCACTAATCTCATTTTTCTTATTGGCAGTTCTTTCAATCTGGGGGTTGAAAACTAAAAAAACAAGGCTTTTTGCTTTTATTTCCATTTCTATTTCAGCCTTAATATTATTTCCTTTAATGTTTATAGAAAATGCAGGTCTTCATGGAGGAATGCCCTATTATTTCATGATTGCTTTCCTATGTACGGCCCTGGCTTTAAGAGGAAAAACAAGATTAATTCTTTTTATTACCATTCTTATAGAATATTCCTGTCTTTTCTTTTTATACCGTTATTATCCTCAGATATTCACAACTATGGATCATGAAGAAGCTTTTATTGATCAACTTTGCAGTATGATTATTTCCAGTATCATTCTTTTTGCATTTGCCTGTGCTGTTTCTTCACAAAATTATCGTGACAGACATAAAATTCAGCAGTTATCATTATTATATGAACGTCAGGCAAATACAGACGAGCTTACTGGGCTTTACAATCGCCGTTACTTTAATAATTTTCTTAAACTTGCAATTTTAACTCTTGGTGATACCGGTAAACTTCATATTGCAATGTTCGACATTGATGATTTTAAGTTTGTGAATGATAAATACGGCCATCCTTATGGTGATACAATTCTTAAACAGTTTGCACAGATTTTACAGAAAACTGAAAATGAAGGAGTAACTTCCTGCCGTTACGGTGGAGAAGAATTTCTTCTTTTGATTCCAAAGAAAAACAAAGAAGATGCACTGAAGCTTGTTGAAGAAGTTCTTGAAAATACACGAACCGAGATTAAACTTAAAGACGGAAGATTTGTAACGGTTAGCGCAGGTTTTACAACCTGTAAAGAAGATATGACCTATGACGTACTTTTGCAGGAAGTTGATAAAAAACTTTATACCGCAAAAAGTTCAGGTAAAAACCGCGTAATATCTTAAAAGCTATTTTCTTCCGATCAAAACCATTGTTCTGGCATTTTCATTGTATGGGGAAAAGTCAAAATCTCCATAAACCTCTGCTTTTGAAAAACCGAATTCCATCAGTTTGTTTCTAAGAAAAGTTGCCGGATAAAGCCTTTGAATGAAAGTATGGTCTACTACAGGTTGTGGAGCCGGAGTTTTCTTGATGTCTGCATCTGCCGGGTAAAGTATCCACTGAGATTTAAGGCCTTCCCACGCGCCGGTTACTTCAAAATGAGTTACAACCTTATAACCGGCACGTTCAAACTCTTCGCCAGGAGTCCAGTAAAGAATTGCAGTCTCACGGCTGGTACATTCCATTATAAAAGTTCCACCAGGCTTAACACTTTCTGCAATATTACGAAGTATCTGCATATCCTCATCTATAGTATCGCAGTAGCCAAAAGATGTATAAAGATTGACTGCACAATCAAACTGATTCGGTGCATGAAAGGTTCTAAGATCATGGTTTACAAGAGTCAGCACAACACCCTCGGCCTGTGCAGAATCCTGTGCGGCATCGAGTTCGCTCTGAATTATATCGACCCCGGTTACATCCAGGTCGAGAGCTGCGAGTTCAACAGATATACGCCCAAGCCCGCAGCCCGCATCGAGCACTTTACTACCCGGTGCGAGTTTTGCTATATCCTTTACATATTGTGCGACAGTGGGAGCCTCTGCCCAACGCGCATCGTCAAACATTATAGGAGCAAACTGTGTCCAAAAATTTTCTGATTCGAACCACTGCATGAAAGACCTCACTTGAGTGTCACATACGTTTTACCGGCACCGCCGTCTTCGGCAGGAGCTTTTGTAAACTCTGCAACAACCGGACTATGCGAAAGATAGTCTGAAACTGCCTGCATCAAAACTCCATCACCCTTTCCGTGAATTACGCTGAAGTGCGGAAAGTTATGAAGCACACACAAATCTATCTGACGTTCAAGAGCACGAATTGCATCTTCTGCACGCATACCTAAAAGGCGCAGCTCAAATACAGGGCGCTCATAAATGCCGTTTGAAGCATCATCTGCAAGCTCAATGGAAACATCTGCCTTAAGAGGGGCTGCAGTTTCTGCTGCTCCCTGAACAAGCCGCAAATCTTTTTCCTTCATCTGCATTTTTACGCTGCCAAACTGAACCTGCCATACACCCTTTTTAGTCTGTTCAATAAGGATTCCCTCACTTGCTGAAATGCCGGCTTTTACGCGGGCGCCAGGAGCAAAGGTAAAAGGATGAGTTCTTTCAACAAGGCGTGCTGCCGGAGTATTCTTCGAGTTCTCAGCGCCTGCCGCACTACCAGTTTCAACTGCAAGTGAAGTTGCATATTTTAAGGCCTCAGCATTGCTGAGTTTCTTTTTAGTTTTCTTGCTGCTAGGAGTTGAATGTTTAGGAGCCTTTGCTTTTTCCTCAGCAAACTTCTGCTCGTCGCGGGCAAGTTTTTCTTCTTCGGCTTCTACCTTGGCGTCAAGGCGCATTGTATCTTCGGTAAGTTCAGCAATGTACTGTTTTACGCTGAGCGTTTTTTCACGAGTGATTTCGCCCTCTTTGAGGGTTCGCACAAGATTTTCGAGCTGGCGACGACTGTGAATTAAAAAGTCGTTGAGCTCCTGCTGCTTTCCTTTTTTGAGGTCGGATTCGCGGCGGCGGAGTTCGAGTTCGCGTTCGCGGAGTTTGTCGTATTTTTGCTGTGCTTCGGTGGCGCGGGCTTCAGCCTCTTTTTGTATTTTGTTGAGCTCTACGTGTTTGCGATTCAAGCCGCGGATAAGTGCAGATACATCGGCCTGTTCTGTTGCGATGTAGGTGCGAGCCGCTTTGCATATCTGAGCCGGAAGCCCGGATTTTTGTGCGATGTCTAGTGCATGGCTTTCACCTGGCACACCCATCACAAGATGATAAGACGGCGATAAGGTATCCTGATTAAACTCAACAGAAGCGTTTATACAACACGGATTTGTATATCCGTAATTTTTCAGAATTCCCTGATGGGTTGTAACAAGAACAAATGACTGCTTTTTAATAAGCTCATCTAAAACAGCCATAGAAATTGCAGTTCCTTCCTGAGGGTCGGTTCCGCTTCCAAGTTCATCAAGCAAAATAAGAGTGTCTGCTTTTGCAGAGTTTACAGCCTGCGCAATATTTTTCATGTGACCGCTAAATGTAGAAAGACTCTGGTCCAGAGACTGGTCATCACCAATATCAGCAAAAACATTTGAGAAAACCGGAAGCCTTGTTCCTTCTCCTGCTGGAATCGGGAATCCAGACTGGTTCAACATAGAAAGCAATGCAAAGGTCTTGAGAGAAACTGTTTTACCACCTGTGTTAGGACCTGTAATAATAAGAACCCGCTTACCTTCCATAAAACGGATATCAATTGGGACTGCTTTTTCTCCCAGCAGCGGATGACGGGCTTTAAGTAAAAGCGGAGGTTCTTTACCTGCATCCAGTGCATAAGTACACTCACGGCTCTGTCCCCAGCGTTCTGCAGCCTGTGTCATATCAAAAAGGCACATCACAGGGAATGCCTGTTTTATTGCTGGAATACTTGGCTGAAGAGACTCTGTTAATTCTGTAAGTATCTTTTTTATTACTGCCTGCAGTTCAAATTCTTTTTGAATCAATTCATTACTGCAAAGTACCGCTTCTTCTGGTTCAACATAAACAGTCTGCGCAGTCTGGCTTACTTCGTGCACAATTCCCGGAATGCGATTCTGGAGACTAGCTTTTACTGCAAGTACCTGACGACCATTTCGTAAAACTGGTACATTACTCTGAAGTACATCGCTGAGTCTCTGGTCAGAAATAAAACCTTGCATTACAGTTCGGATTTTTGCATTAAGGCTTGCAATCTGTTTTCTGATAGCTATGATTTCCGGCAGTTCGCGCATTTCTCCATCCGGTGTAATGATTCGGAAAACCTTTTTTTCCATATCAGAAACATCCGGAAGGGCTGCAATCTGTTCCGCAAGGAGTTTAAGCGACAACTCCTGAGCATGCAGCTGAATTGCTTTTTTTACACTATTGATGCTTGTTATAAACTGTCCAAGAAAGTGTACCTGCTCAAGTGTAAGAGAAGCACCACGTGCCTTGATAATTGAAAGCAGCGGATAAACCGGCTCCCATGCTTTTACCGGATTTGCACGACCGGCAGAAAAGTACACGCTCCATTCGCGGCTTAGATTTTTAAGTTTTTCAATTTCTTCTGATTTACGCAGTGGTTCGCGGGCCAATAATTTATCGCGTCCCTCTGAAGAAACGCAGTAACCGGCGATTTCCTCGCGGATTCTAAAATAATCGATTTCTTGTAATGTTTTAGTGTTCATGATTTTAGGCTAATCTGACCAGGAGCCGGTGCGGATTTCTTCGCTGATTCTTAGCCAGCTGTCATAACGTTCAGGAGTAATTGCTCCTTCTTCGACAGCTTTGCGTACCGCGCAGTCTGGTTCTGTAATGTGCCGGCAGTTCATTCCAAATTTACACTTGCCGACATATGGTTCAAATTCACGGAAGTACATGGCAAGGTCATCGGCTTCTATATCATCAAGTACAAATCGGCGGATTCCCGGTGTGTCTATGATATTTGCCTTGCGGCCCTGTATTCCTTCTGTCAATGTCTCATTCAAAGTCAGGTGAATCAGCGTACCCTTTGTAGTGGTATGGCTTCCCCGACCGTATTTTTTAGAAAGGCTTCCTGTTTTAAGAACGCAGGAATTATCCATAACGTTGATAAGGCTGGATTTTCCAACTCCCGATTGACCAACAAATGCACTGAGTTTATCTTCCAGAAGCTCAGCAAACTCCTGCATTCCTTCTCCGGTTTTTGCAGAAATACGCAGAACCTTGTAGCCTAAATCTTCCCAAATAGAAAGACGACGGTCTATTTCTTCAAACTCAGCCTCGCGGCCGTCTGTCTGCATTTCTTCGGCGAGGTCCCATTTATTGCAGACAATTACAGGTGTAATTCCCTGGTGTTCTGCCTGAGCAAGAGCACGGTCTGTAAAGCGAGGACGGAATGGCGGTTCATCCGGAGTAGAAACAAGAATCAGATAATCAAGATTGCTTGCCAGAAGCTGAGGACAGCGCCCCTTTACATTCCATCTTAAAAATGTATTGCGGCGTTCTTCAAGCGAGATAATCTGACCTTTTTCATCGTTCAGTTCATCCGGCTCAATTTCAACAACATCTCCTGGCGCAATAGGATTATAAAATTCCTTTTCAGTTTTGATTACTTTGCCTTTTATTGTACAGTTGCGAGTAACTTCGTCTTCGCATTCAACTGTAAAAAGATTATTCGTTCCAGCTATTACAGTGCCTTTCAAATTACACTCCCTGCTCTATTTCGTTGAACAAGGCTTCGTACAAAGTTGCCTTATCACTATTAGTATCTCTGATTGTTTTTGCCATTCTCTGCGCAAGCTTCAGAAGGACGCGATATCCAAGCAGAGGTTCCTTATCGCAAACTGCAAGAAACTTTGTACTTGAAAGCGCAATACAACGGCAGTCAGTTAGCGCACTTACAGTAGCTGTGCGCGGGTCATCGCTTATCAGAGCCGTTTCACCAAAGAAAATGTTCATTTCACTGGTAAGGTCGGCAAGAGCAATTTCGTCACCAGCCGGTGTTTTTCTTGAAATATGAACTTTTCCGCTATAGAGGATATAAAAATCGTCGCCGATTTTACCTTCCTCAATAATTACGTCACCCTTCTGATAATTTTCAATTGTCATGCTGTCGTAAACAGCACGCAATATACGGCAATCATTTTCATCTTCAATATTAAAATCAGAAAAAAGCTGGATTTTTACAAGCTTTGGCAAAACCTCTTCAAACTTATCCATATCTAAACCTCTCACCTAACCTCGAACAAGAATTGCCTTGGTATTTTTCTGAATTACAAAATCTGCAGAAGGTGTAAGCACCGGCTCATTGCTCTTGAGAGTTTTTACCTTTTTCAGATTATCTACAATCGCTTTAATATTCGGATTCTTCTGCGCTTCACGCAAGGCATCCTTACGACGCTGGTGGAAGTTTCCTGTATTCAAAAGAAGTCCTACAAGAACTCCACCCTTATTTCCGCTCTGTTCAATATGAGCCTCATATTCACCATAAGTCTTTCCAATAAACGAAGCCGGAATATCTTCTATAATAATTCCAGTATCTGCATCATCACTGATAAGTGCACGAATTACATTACTGTAGCCCATTCCCGAAGAAGCTGTAGCAAGAAGGCTGTGCTCATAATCCTGAGTAAGAATGATTTCATCACAATGTGCCATTTCCAGATGCTTCTGGAATTTTGCATCTATCAATTCGGCTGCAATATAGATTCCAGGATTCAGATTTTCCATTGTAAGAACGGCAAGAACCGTACGGCTGTCTATTTCAAGATCAGAATATTTTTTTGAACGATCGCAGATTACAAGAGCACGTTCGGCAGTATCAATCTGTGCACGCTTTAATACTGCTTCATCAGAAAAATCGCCGGAAACATAATTCAGTTCCTTAAAGCGAGGCTGAGAACGAATCTGTTCTATCTGCTCAGGCGTATCATTTATCATAACAACCATATCTGGTGTGATATCCGGGTTAGTAGTAAGAACGGAATCAAGAATCTTTTCGAATCCAGGTCTCCATCCACAAAGTAAAAAATGTCCTTTCATATTCTTCAACTTTTTAAGCCCCTTATTTTTTTTCATCTGCAAATCCATAAAGTAGGATGCAAGCTTACCGGTTACGGCACTGAATAACAACATTCCAAGTACAAGCAGCACAAGAGCTGACATGCGGCCTGGAACTGACTTTACACAATAATCAAAATATGCCGCAAATACCGCAACCAGAGTAAACCAAACGGAGTCGAACATAGTTTCAATTCCGCTTTCTGTCTGTGTTTCAGAAAAGAACACAACAATAGTTGCAACGGCAATAATAATAAAAATGAGAAGCCAGATATATGTTAGAGGATTTTTTAATGCATACTTTAATGCACGTTTAAAACGTTTGGCTCTCCCCGTCTTTTTTTTGCTCATATACATAATATATCAAAAAAAGAAAGGGAAGTCATTATTTAAAGCACACATCTACTTCAAAAGGCCCGTAAGGTGTTACAAACGGAATTGCAATGATAGGATAGTTTCTTGGCCATGAAATCATGTGATTATGCCCTATTACACAGAATGGAGGCGAAATATCAAGATGATATTCACTCAGTGCAGTAACAGCATGACCTGAAATAATGTTGGTAAATTCGCTTACAAGACCAATTGCCATGTCTTCGTAATCTTCCGGCTTGCATTCAATGCCAGACAATTCCAGCATTTTATGTGCAAGAATTTTGTGAAGACGAAAAGCGACAATTCCCTTAATGCCACCGGTAACGCCCAGTAAACCAGAAATTTCCCACGGATGACCAGCATGAATATCAAGAATATGTGGCTCTTTATTTACAGGGCCAATATTGAACATCTGCTGGAAGGTATTTATTCCTTCAGTGAGAAATGCATTGATAATTTTTGCGTCCATTCCCATACAGGTATAGATAATAAACCTGATTTTATGGTTTGTAAAACAAAAAATGAGAAAACGATTTCGTTCTAATCCCAGGTAAATCTAAAACAAAAATTTGCTATATTCAAAAAAGTCGTACTATAATAGAAGTACTATGAAAGATATTTTAATTATTCGCGAAGAAAATAACTTTGACAAACCTACTTTTGAATATCTGAAGAATAAATATGTTACCTCTATAATTGATTATTCAGCTAAGGACGCTGAATTTGCGCTGGTCTCTGAAGGTATGCCTTTGATTGTTGCTTTTGCTCAGGAGCTTTCACCTGCAAGCCTTGTTGAGCTGCGCAGAATTATTATGTATTTAAAGAATAGTCATATATGTCTTTTGGGAAACCATTTTGATTTTGAAAAAATAGAAGAATTAATTGAAAAAGATAATGTTCACTGCATTGAAATACCTCTTCCGATAGACAGTTTTCAGAGACAGTTTGAACGCATGCTCGCACATAATGTAGATTTAAATTCACTGGCAAAAACTGCCAGTCGTAAGCACTCTATTCTTTTAGTTGATGATGATCCTGTCTGCCTGCGCAATATGATGAGCTGGCTTCAGAACTTTTACCAGGTTGCAGTTGCAAAAAGCGGTACTGCCTGTATTTCATTTCTTGCAAAAACAATACCAGATTTAATTCTTTTGGATTATGAAATGCCTGTCTGCAATGGTGTTCAGACTCTGGAAATGATCAGGAATGAACCTGAATATGCTGATATTCCTGTAGTCTTTTTAACAGGCGTTAGCGACACCGAAAAAGTCAAAGACGCTATTAAACTTAAACCGCAGGGATATATTCTTAAAAATACAGATAGAATAGAATTCATGAATAAGATAAAGACAATTCTCGGCGAATAAGTAACTCAAAAGATGCTGCAGGCTTTTTATGGATATAACAACAAAAAAAATAGCAAATCAATTGAACCACGTAAGGGTTCTTGTATTTGCTCCATTAATGGCTCTTTACCTGAGCACGGAATTTTTACGCGATTTGCGAAAGTTATTTCTTCCCCGCTATGCAAAAAGCATTTTTACAATGGGAAGCTTTTCTGTAAACGCCTACCTTTTATTTGTAATTCTTGACGGCATTTTTGTTGTTTCATCCATCATCATTTTTATATTTTCAATGCTTGCACGCAAAAAACTGAAAAATAACCAGTGGCAGAATTTTTATTATCAGCTGATTAGGGTTTACGGTTTGCTGCTGACTTTTAATGCCTTTTTTGCAGTACTTGTAACAGCACGAACCTTTGGCGTAGCAGATTTTACTTTTGCATTCATAATAATTGTTTTTACATCCGCCATTTTATTTATAAACAGCATACTTACAATCCTTGTTGATGTCTGTTGCTTTATCATCTCTTTTACATTGATAAAGATTTTTGATATGGCAGGAAGCTATGATCCATACTGGGCATATATCATTGTTTTTATGCTGATATCTACAGCAGTTGCCTTTACAAAGGAACACTACCTAAGTCTGACTATGAAACGTGAAAAAATGAAATCACTTTTTCTAGCTAATATGAGTCATGAAATTCGAACTCCTATGAATGCCATTGTAGGAATGAGCGAGCTTGCACTGGACTTTGACCTTAAGCCTGAAGAAAAAAATATATTGAGACAGATTCGTTCCGCAGGAATTAATCTTGTAGGAATTATTAACGACATTCTTGATTTTTCAAAAATTGAATCAGGAAAGCTTGAAATTGTCCCTGTAGATTATGACCTTGTAAAACTGATGGATGATATTATGAATCTGGTTGAAGTAAGACTTACTGGAAAGCCTGTAGAACTTTCTCTGGAAATTGATCCGAACCTTGCTCACATATACAAGGGTGATGATATGAGACTCCGCCAGGTTCTTATAAATCTTGCAGGTAATTCTTCAAAATTTACCGAACGAGGTTTTGTAAAACTTCGTGTTGAAGACTTGCAAAAATATGAAACTCGCGAAGGCCTTAGATTCAGCATAATCGATTCAGGAGTTGGAATAAAAAAGGAAGATTTGAATAAATTATTCCGTGCCTTCAGCCAGGTTGACATGCAGATGAATCGTTCAAAAGGTGGCACCGGGCTTGGACTTTCAATAAGTAAAAATCTTGTTTCTCTTATGAAGGGCACAATCGTCGTTGAATCCGAATATGGGAGGGGCTCAACTTTCTATGTAAACATTCCTCAAAAAAGAGTTTCAACAGAAACTTGCAGTCAGGCATATCAGCCTTTATTTGATGCGGCACAGAATTGCATTGAAAAACAAGAACTTAAGGCCATCAGTCTGTCATTAATAAATAGTTCTGAGTTTGCAGCTTTATTTGCAGAAAAACAAACTATACTTCCTTTCACAGCTCCTGATGCAAAGATTCTTGTTGTTGATGATAACGAAGTAAATCTTCAGGTTGCAGACGGCTTATTGAAAAAGTTTGCTATAAACTGCACTAAGGCTAACAGCGGTTTTGAAGCACTAGACCTTCTTGAAAAACAGAAGTTTGATATTGTATTTATGGATCATCAGATGCCTGATATGGATGGTATTGAAACCCTTGAAAAAATCAGGGAAGCAGAAACCGCTCTTGATGATTCAGAAAAGAACATTGTTATTGCCCTTAGTGCAAATGCCGTAAACGGTGCCCGTGAAATGTTTTTAAGTAAGGGCTTTGATGATTTCCTCGCTAAACCTGTTCAGGGCAAGGATTTTGGAGCATGTCTTTCTAAGTGGCTGGATAAAAGTCTGATAAATCTTATTTCTGAGCCTTCAAAGTCGGAAGAAGCAGATGAAATAATTATTCCTACAGATTTCCCTGCTCTTCCTGAAGAAGATATTGATATAAAAAAAGCAGTATCCATGACTGACAGTTTTGAAACCTGGCTTAGTGTTACAAAACTTTTTATTTCGCTGATTGGAGAAAACGCAGATTTTATTGAGCAGGCTTTTAATGCAGGTCAATATAAGGATTACACGATTAAGGTTCACGCATTAAAAAGTTCCGCCCGCATTATAGGAGCAGAAAAACTTTCTTTGATGGCAGAAGAACTTGAAAAAGAAGGAAAGAGATTACAGGAAGAAACGGAACTTTCAAAAGATAATCTTACTAATATCAAAATCAAGACAAAGGAAATGTTAGACTACTATCGCAGTTATATTGATTTGCTTGAGCCGGTAAAAAACTATGGCGAAGCTGATGATTCTGAAAAGCTGGATGCAGGTGACGAAGAGATTTCTGCCATCAAAAATAAAATTCTCGAAGCCTGTGAAAATTGCGATTTAGTTACAGTTGAAGAAGAGTTTTCTCTACTGAAAAAAATTAAGCTCCCGCCTGAACTAAGTTCAAAAATGCAGGAGCTTTCAAAAGCTATAGAAAATATCGAGTTCAATGAAATCGCTTACATCTTTTCAAGGTAAGGTACAAGAACAAGTTTCATAGCATTCTTGATTACCTGGAGTGTGCAGGCTGCGAGATACAAACGTGCACCAGCAAGCTTTTTATCTTCCGCATTTACAATTGGACAGTTCTGATAGAACTTGCTGAAGAGTTTTGCTACGTCATAAACATAAGCAGCAACTTCGCTAGGGTTCAAACCTTCTGCAGCCTTTGCAATTACTTCCGGATAGTTTCCAAGCTGACGGATAAGTGCCCATTCATCTTCACCAGTCAAAAGTGCAACTGCTTCATCTGAATCATCTTCTTTAAGACCAGCATCTGCTGCCTTGCCAAGAATAGAATTAATGCGCGCACCCATATACTGAAGATATGGACCAGTATTTCCGTTGAAGCTCAAAGATTCTTCCGGATTAAAAAGCATATCCTTAATTGGAGTTGCCTGAAGCATATAATAATGAAGAGCACCAAGTGCTACCTTTTCTGCAACTTCATCTGCATCTCCTACTTCATCATCACGACCGCGTTCTTTGATTGCCTTAAGTGCATCTTCGTGGAGAGAATCAATTAAATCATCTGCATCAACTACAGTACCTTCACGGCTCTTCATACGTCCACTAGGAAGATTTACAAGACCATAGCTGAGGTGATAAAGTTTTTCTGCCCAGTCAAAGCCAAGTTTTTTGAGGATGTGGAAGAGAATCTTAAAGTGATAATTCTGCTCACTTGCTACAACATATACCAGTTGATTGAAAGCCCAGTCATCGTGGCGTGAAATTGCAGTTCCAATATCCTGCGTAATATAAACAGAAGTTCCGTCCTTGCGGAGCAAAACCTTTTCGTGATTATCTTCGTCTTTACCCTTGCCTACTACATCAGTTACATCAATGCGCACAGAACCATCTTCTGCCTTAAAGAAAACGCCCTTTTCAAGCCCCTTCATAATTTCGTCTTTTCCCTTAAGGTAGGTTTCGCTTTCAAAGTAGTATTTATCAAAACTGATTCCAGTACGCTCGTAAGTTTCCTTTACACCATCAAAAGTCCAGCCGTTCATTTTTTCCCAGAGAGCGTGAACTTCAGGATCGCCTGCTTCCCATTTAATCAGCATATCTTCTGCCATCTGAGCTGCTTCAGGGTGTGCAGTTTCAGGCTTATCTTTTTCACCCTTAAGATATTTATCAAACTCAACATAGCACTGACCAACAAAGTGATCACCCTTCATGCCAAGACTTTCCGGAGTGTCGCCATTTGCCTCATGAAAAAGTTTATATGCGAGCATAGATTTACAGATATGAACACCACGGTTATTGATGAGGTCTACCTTATAAACATCTGCACCGGCAGCTTTGAGAATGCGGCTTACAGATTCACCGAGGGCATCATTGCGAACGTGACCAAGGTGAAGAGGCTTGTTTGTATTTGGAGAAGAGAACTCTATCATTACACGGCGGCCTTCGAGAGGCTTTTTACCGTCGCTACTGAGAGAGCCATAAGTATCGCCCTGTGCTTTGATTGCCTTAAGAATAGGACTTGCAGCTCCAGATTTGTCGAGTTTTACGTTTACATAAGGACCAACTGCAATGAACTCGCCAAAAGATTTATCTGTAATTTTTGCAACAACGCCAGCGGCAATCTGAGGTGGAGCCATTCGCAGAGCCTTTGCAAAAGCGAACATAGGGCTTCCTAAATCTCCCATTTCTGGATTAGGTGCATTCTGAATAACAATATTTTCTGCTGCTACAGCTTCTGCCTGAGGATCTTTTTCCTTGATAAATTCATTCAAAGCCGCTGCAATAATTGCACGACAAGTTTCTTTTGCGTCTGCCATTTATGACCTCGTTAAAAAAATGATGGTATGTTTAGTAAAAAAATAATCTACTAAACATACCATTTACTCAAAAATTTCACAACAGGTGTCAGAAAGAAAGGTTTTAGAAGGAAATTAGAATCTGTATGTTCCTGTTGTAATTGTGCCTCCGTTGCTGTAGATGTCGAAGTTTACAGACTTCTGAGCTGAAGCAAGTTCATCATAGAACTCAGCAAGGTTTGTAATCTTCTTTCCGTTTACAGCGGTAATTACATCACCATTCTGAATACGCAGGCTTGCCGCAGGAGATTTCTCTTCTACGTTAGAAACAATTACACCCTTAACCTTCTTGTCATCAATCTTGAGCTGTTCGCGGGCTTTGTCTGTAAGTGGACTTGCAATAAAGCCTGGCCACATTCTGCTGTTGTTGATATCAGCTTCGTTAGCACGCTCTTCTGTTTTTACAATAATATCAGGAATCTTCTTACCGCCACGAATTACTGTAAATCTTGCAGTTGCCCCTGCTTCGAGACTTCCAATATCGCGTACGAGCTGATTTGTAGACTTAACCTTCTTACCGTTCAACTCAATGATATAGTCACCCGGTTTTACGCCACCCTTGAAAGCCGGAGAATTAGAGAATACTTCTGCGGCAAATGCACCGTCAGTATCTTTTACTCCAAGTTCTTCCTTATATTCATTTGTTACATCAACAAGGGAAATACCAACCCAGCCGTAAACAACCTTACCCTTCTTGATGAAGGAATCAATTGCAGACTTAAGGTTGTTGATTGGGATAGCAAAGCCAAGACCAACAGAACCGCCAGAAGAAGAAGCAATCCATGTGTTGATACCAATTACTTCACCATAAATATTTACAAGCGGACCACCAGAGTTACCCTGGTTAATAGCTGCATCTGTCTGAATATAATCGCTGATTGCAGACATATGACTTTCTGAACGGCCAACGGCACTTACAATACCCTGAGTTACAGACTGGCTGTATCCGAGAGGTGCACCGAATGCAAGACAGATATCACCTGGCTGAACCTTGTCTGAATCACCAAGACTTGCAACTGGAATAGAAGAGTCTTTTGATTCAAAAGAAACAAGAGCTACGTCAATGCGGCTATCTGCACCAACAAGCTTTCCTTCAAACTCGCGTTCATCATTAAGTTTAATACTGATTTTTGATGCATTACCAGCAACGTGATTATTTGTAAGTACGTAATAGGTATTTCCAGTTTTGCGTACGATTACACCAGAACCAAGACCTTTTGATTCATACTCACGCTGTTTTTTCTTATTTTCGTTATCATCATCTCCACCACGAGGTGAACCAAAGAAGAATTCAAACGGATTTGTCATTCCGCCGAACGGGTCTGTATAAGTCTTTGTTTCGGTAACATCAACTTCTACAACTGCAGGAAGCATTGTGTTACTGATTGAACGGAAAGAATTCTGAAGTGCCTCAACTACACTCAGTGAAGCATCAGCTCCTTTTTTAGGTGGGTCAGCAAAGGCCTGTGAAGAAATAAAAAGCAGCATTGCGGCTGCCGCAAATACCTTTAAAAGTTTTTTCATTTTTTGTATCTCCTCAAAATTAAAATGAAGAATGAAAACTGTTTTCTGTTCTTTTAAAATATAACTATAAAAATGCTAAAAGGTAACAGAAAAATTAATTAGAGATTTCTTATTTTCTTGTTATTTTTATTTGAGCCGCTCTACAAGGAATGGAATAGCACTCTCAAAGTCTACTCCATACCAGTTATAGTCTTTATGGCTCAAAGTTGCGCGAATTGCCTCTACAACAAAATCAGCTGCAAGACGGCATGCTTCCTGAAGTTCAAAACCACGAACCAGAGCTCCTGTAAGAACACTTGCAAAAATATCACCAGTGCCATGAAAACTCTGCGGCATTTTTTCGTGGAAGTACCAGCTGATTTTTTGATTTTGCGAATCATAAGATACAATGCCGATTTTTTTATCATCAAAAGAAACGCCCTTAAGCACTACTCGTCGGGATCCCAGCCCCGCAAGTTTCTGGACTAAATCTTCTATGTATTCTTTTGTGTATCCGTCTGCTACATATGGGACGCCAAGCATAAAGCTTGCTTCAGTAAGATTTGGAACAATAACATCGGCCTTTGAACAAAGACCTGCCATAGCCTTAGCAAAATCCGGAGTAAAACCTGAATAGAGAGCTCCATTATCACCCATACAAGGGTCAACAATTACACGAGTACTGCCGCCACCAAAATCAGAAATCAAAGAATGCATCTGTTCAATCTGTTCAAAGGAACCAAGGTAACCTGTATAAATTGCATCAAAACCGATTTTTTCCTGCTTCCAGTGAGCGGTTATATTTGAAATGTCAGCTGTGAGGTCGCGGAAGGTAAAACCTTTAAATGCAGTATGGGTAGAAAGAACCGCTGTAGGAAGAACACAGGCTTCAACTCCCATTGCAGAAATAACAGGAAGTGCTACAGTAAGCGAGCATTTTCCTACACATGAGATATCCTGAACTGTGATGATACGTTTCATTTTTTTACTCCAGATTTTTTACTTCGCTTGTCTTCATACATCTTTACATCAGCTTTGTCTAGTACAATTTGAAAATTTTCTGATTTATCAAGCGGTTCAAGACTATAGCCTATGCTGGCCTC
Source organism: uncultured Spirochaetaceae bacterium (assembly GCA_902789325.1). Lineage (GTDB taxonomy): Bacteria > Spirochaetota > Spirochaetia > Treponematales > Treponemataceae > Treponema_D. The sequence continues at coordinate 21,918 of CADANN010000004.1, read as the reverse complement.
TACGGGAATTGTCATGCTTTCATTTGCAGTTTCTATATAGCCTTTGAATCTGGAGATTTTTTCCCGTAGGTGTGCGTCTGTATAACCGCCGACTCCAAGTACAAAAAACTCATCGCCCCCGCCACGCACACAGATTTCGTTGTCATCTGTAATACTTCGGATTGCATTTGCAACAAGATTGATTCCGTTATCCCCTTCTGAATGTCCGTATTTATCATTTCGATTTTTCAGGTCATCCATATCAGCTACAATGGCAAAGATTTTGGCGTCATCACTGGCTTCAGCAATTTTAACGGCAATTGCATGCTCCATACCACGGCGATTTTTTAGGCCAGTCATTGCATCATGTTCAGAAAGATAGGTTGAACGATATTTTGCTCTGGTCATTTCAAGAGCGTTGTTTATATTACGAAGATAATTTCGATAGACCTCGCCTATTCCCACCTGCTCATTCAAATCATTCTGTAAAACCGCATAGCCAAGGCTGATATTCCCAAAATGAAGCGGAGTAAAAAAGTACACCTGCGGATCTTCAAATGTATCCTTTTTTTCTTCATTTAAGGCGGGAAGCATTTCACGACGAGAAAAGAGTTTTTCTTTTCCCTCGCCAATAAAGACATGATTATTCCAGCCATGAAGCATTGAATCCGCCTCAGCAGAAACAGCAAGCATAATCTTATCATTATATCCATCAGTGATATCAGCATCTGTGTTAAGCCAGTTTTCATTAAGACAGATATAAAAATGCTTGTAAGGTCTTATAAGATATTTTGACTCGTAAATCTTTCCAAGGCAGGAGAAAGGATCTTCTGCTGCAGTAAGATTTTCTGCCATATAACTTTCCTGCAGCATTGTCATATTTATATTATTCCAGATTGGCTTATCGTCGGAATTGTATTTTGTGTTGTCCCGCTCTTCGAGGAAGTGAGCTCGCGTATAATTAAAATCTTCTTCGCAACCGCAGGAAGCACCAAGTTTAAGGGAATCTTTGAAGTTTTCTTTATATGGCTGAACCGTTGCCTGAGCATCTATAACAGAGCGAAGGTAATTAACACCCTCGGCACCGGTTTTTGCCTGATTCGGAACATAAGAAGTTACCGGCGGAGTATTTGCGGCAGCCTCACGAACAGCACCAAATCCGGTAACAATAACATCTTCCGGAACCTTTATATTATTTTTTTGCAGACGGTTGATAAGCCCGATTGCCATATGATCGGAAAGACAGATTACGGCATCTGGAAGGTCAAGTTCTCCAGTAATATAGCGGTTTGCAAGACGCTCGCCCCCCGTATACCAGTAGTCACCGCGGAAAATCCGGTTTTCATCTACCAGAATATCATTTGCATTAAGAACCTCAAGAATTCCATTCAAGCGCATGTACGTAAGCTGCGAGTTATCAGGCCCCGTCAAAATATCAAAGTCGCGACAACCATGAGCTCTTATTAAATGCTCCGTGATTTTATTAAAAGGAGTTTTATCATCCGTATAAATAACCGGAAAATCGCCAAATTCCTTATCAAGAGCAATAACCGGTTTAGTACATTTTTTGAAAAACTCGACCAGTCTGGTGTAAAGAAACATATTCTGGTCTTCTGTCATAGGAATTGGAGTAATTATGAATCCATCAAAAAGGTCAAAATTAATAAGATTGTAAATGTTTAGTTCGCCATGAAGATAATTCTTATAATAATTGCAAACTGAAACCATAGCCGTGACTACAACAACATCGTAGCCATAAATCTTACACTGAGAAAGCACACCTTTCATTACACGGCTTGTATATTCACTTTCCGGTGAAATCGTTACAAGACAGATTCTTTTGCGCTTCATTCTTTAAATTATAACACATTTTCAAACTGTCATATAGAAAAATGTATACTTTAAGCGTTTTTTTTATTATATTCTATATATAGTGAGGTTATTTAGATGTCAACAAAGAAAATCCCTATTACACTTTTGTGCGGTTATCTTGGTGCAGGAAAGACTACCCTTTTGAACCGGGTTCTTACAAATCAGAAAGGCTACAAAGTAGCAGTAATTGTAAATGATATTGGTGAAGTAAACGTAGACGAACGCCTTATTTCTAAAGAAGCAAAAATTGAAGATTCAAGCAGTCTTGTTCCACTCACAAACGGATGTATCTGCTGTACTCTTAAATCAGACATGGTAAATCAGATTGAAAACCTGATGAAAACCGGAAAATTTGACTACATTATGATTGAAGCAAGTGGTGTTTGTGAACCAATGCCAATTGCACAGGCAATCGAAACAATCGAAATCGGCAAGCTTGATAACGTTGTTGGCGTTGTTGATGCAAGCCGCCTTGTAGAAGAGTTTGATGAAGGTAAAGCACTTCTTAAAGAAGGAATTGAAGAAGAAGATATCGAATCACTTTTGATTCAGCAGATTGAGTTCTGTTCTACTCTCATCGTAAACAAACGCGACCTTGTTACAGACGAACAGATGAAGATGGTTCGCGCTGTAATCAACAAGATTCAGCCAACTGTAAAGGTTATTGAAACTACACGCTGTGAAGTTCCTGTAGAAGAAATTATTGGTACAGACCGCTTTGATTTTGAAACAGTTTATGCAAGTGCAGGCTGGGTAAAAGCTCTTGAAGAGCACGATGCTCACGAAGATGATGATGATGACGATGATGATCACGACGAACATGACCACCACGAGCATGGTGACCACGATCACGAAGAGCACGAGCATCACCACCATGATGATGACGACGATGATCATGACGAACACGAGCATCACGGACACCATCACCACCATGAACACAAACACGAAGGAGAAAGCGAAGACGAATACGGAATCGGTTCATTTGTTTACTACCGCCGCCGTCCATTCAACCGCCAGAAGCTCGACGAGTTTGCTTCAAAGTGGCCACGCAACATCATCCGTTCAAAGGGTGTAATCTGGTTCAGCGACGAAGACGACATGGCATACGTTCTTGAAACTTCAGGCCGTCAGATTCAGGCAGGCTATTCAGGAAACTGGCTCGCTTCTTGTCCACCAGCAGAACAGCAGAAAGTTCTCGCCGAAGAACCAGAAATGAAAAAAGACTGGGACGAAAAAGTCGGCGACCGCATGATTAAAATGGTAATTATTGGCCGTCACCTCGATAAGGAAGAGATTTGTAAGAATCTCGACGCTTGTCTGGACTAATCGATAATATTGTCTGAACATAGACGACGAAGCAATTCCTAAATGGAAACGCTTCGTCGTTTTTTTTATTCCCAGCCACATTCATAATTACTGTGCTTTGGAACTCGCTCCGGATTCTCAAAAATGAATTCACAGAAATCTTTTGTCTCTGCGTTTAGCAAAGAATACGCAAAGGCCTCCCCCGCTTCTCCAAGTGAATAAATAACAAAATCAAAGCCTGGGTCCAGAGAGCGATAAAATCTAAATGAAAAATCCCCTTCTGTCCGAAAATGCTCTCTTTGTGAAATCCATGGAAAATTATATAACTCTTTCATTGTTTCCATATCATATACAAAAAGATTTCTCATTCTATCTTCAGGAACCAGGATTGGAGTTATCAGATATTTAAAGTCAGCACTTGGAAAAGCCGAATGATTAAACTGTCCTTTATAAGTTATAGTCCCATCATTTCCATCCAGAAGATATAAATCATGCATTCCATTTTCATATATAAGCACTTTCCGTTTATCGGAAGAAATCTGCCAGGCTCCCCATTCACTTTTACAGGTATAGTAAATCTCAGTAGTATTACCCGATGTTTTTTCAACATTCAGTACTCTCTTCTGGTAATCAAGACGAAGGCTCTCATTTTCTTTAAGCGGTTCAAGCGTAACAATATCTAAAGCCATCATAAAACTTGAATTCAAAATCAGCATCAAAAATGTAATAAACACAGTTTTCTTCATATTAGTTCTCCTTTTTTGTTTCTATGAAATTTACATATCCTTTTGTTTCTTTTACAGGAACAAGAATTTCTCCATTAACTACAATCCAGCCTTTTTCTAATCTTGAATCTGGATAATATGTTTCTCCCTTTTTGTCATCATAATAGTTCCAGACATCATAGGTTGTCATTTTATCATTTATTGAAGTTGGATTTATTACTACATAATCTTTATTATTTATAGTAACTACATCCTTTACCCCAACCCAATGATCATGATTTTGTTTATCATAATTTACATTTACAAGAGTCTGATAAGTATTATCTGTATCATCTACCTGGCTTAGGTAAATATCTTTTGTAAAAGGCTCAAACTCTCTGTCTGCTGTTTGTTTATGATCTTCTGCAACCTTAGTCCAGCTTATAATTCCATTTTTAACATAATTATCATTTATATACTCAGGGGATTCATCAAAAACATCTGATACTGACATTATTGCGCAACTCGATTTACTGAAATTATCATCAGTATCTTTCAACTTTTTATCTCGCCATGCTTTATCCTGCATTAGATTATCACCATTTACTGCAATCTGATCCAAGCCTGAACAATCCTTAAAGTTTACAGGGTCATTACTGCAGTAGGAATACCAGTTATAACCATCACGAATTGGATCAAGTGATGTAAAGCGGGAAAGCTTTGGTGTATAGTCACGATAACCATAATTGTAGAATTCAGAAGTAACATCCTGTTGTTTCCCAAGATAACCAAAATCTTTTGAATCAGAATAATTTCCGAAAGTTAGTAAACCAAATGCATCATAAGTAAAGTTTCCTTTTGATATGCCATAAACATCAGTTACACAAGTAACACTTCCCAGCAAGTCAGTAGAAAAATATTCTTGACCTTCGTTTGTAAACTGGGCTACAAGATTTTCATTATAACTGAGCACAGTTCGTTCACCTCTATATCGATTATTTACAATTTTATAAGAAGTATCGTTTAGAATATAATATCTATTTCCGTCTGAATCATTTTCATCTGAAATATATCGATAACGTCCTCCATTAGGAGTTCCATTTGTTATCCAGTGAATTCCAGTTTCACCATTATCTGTAAACATTCCGTTTGGCATAACGGGACTTTGTTTTATAATATCAAAAGAAAGTCCATCATAAATAGTACGAAGAGGACTTTCATTGGCATCCTGTATTAATATCCGCCTGCCAAGAGCATCATAATCATAAGAGGTTTGACAATATGTTTTTTCAATATGATTAAAGGCTTCACAGAAAATAAGCCGTCCCTGCGCATTATATTTATATTCTGCGGAATTAAAACTACTTTTCTGTGAGAGCATATTTCCCATTGGATCATAGGTATAAGTTATATGAGACCTGCCTGAGCTACCGCTTGAAACAAGACGATTTTCTGAATCGTACTTGTATTCAATTGTTCCCAAGTTTGTAGTTTTAGTTATTCGATTTCCATTTTTATCATAGGTATATTTTTCTTTTATAAAAGTCTGGAGATTTGGAAGCACATAACCAAGTCCAGTTTGCATTTTTTCCAGGAGCAAAACAATTGATGATTTTTCTGAACTTGTAAGGTAGCGGTTTTCACCAGGATCAATTTTTGTTGAAAGGCCATTCATCTCAGCTTCTTTCTTTACTGTCTCAACCATATAATCTGTATATGGATAATATACTTCTGCTAACTGCCCGGCATTATTATATTCATATAAGGTAATACGCCCCTGATAATCTACAGCAGCACTTCGTTTTCCATTTGTATCATAGACATATCCTTCACCCCAAAGCAATTCTCCCCTGGCAGACTTATGAGTTTTTACGATTATTCTTCCAGCCTTATCATAAAGAATTTCTTCTTTTACACCATTCCCTGATAATTGTAAAATTTCTCTTCCTCTGTTATCATAAGTCAATTGGAGACTGAGTTTCTGTTTATTATCAAAAAGTTCTTTGAGTTCATTGTTACTTCCATATGTATAAGTAGTTTTTCGATTATTGCTTTCCAAACCGGTTCTGTTTCCTGCCTTATCATATTGAAAATAAACTTCGTCACCTGTAACTTCATCCTTTTGATAAATCATACGACCGCCCTGATCATATTGAAAACAAATTTTTCCAGTGGCGTTTTCTGCCTCAAGCAGATTTCCTATTTCATCATAAACAAACTTGCTTTCGCTTCCATCAGAAAAGTGAATTGTTTTTACCAGTCCATTATAAGAATAGGAAATAACAGTTTCACCATTATCAAAATTTCTTTTTGATTTCAACCTCCCACTTTCATCGTATGTAAAATACTGTGTGACCCCCGAACGATTCTGTTCTTTTATTAATCTGCCGAGCGTATCATAGTAATATAAATAATAATTTCCGTTTCCATCCTGGACTGTTATCGAACGGCCATCACTTCCATACACATAAGACTCTAAAATATCATTACCACATTTTGTCTCAAAAATCCGCCCATTCAGATCATATTTATAACTTCGCTCTGAATCTGATCTATGCTTCTCTTTAATTTTATTGCCAGCCCCATCATACTCAGCTGTATAAACTAATCCGTAATCATCTGCTACTTTGCAAAGAAGCCCCATATAATTATATTCGCATTGTATTTTTGATTCATCTGAAAATGTCATGGTTTTTATTTCATTCAGAGCGTTATATGAATACGAAATTTTGTTTCCATATCCATCATAACTTTCTATCATTTGATTCAGATAATTATATACAAACGAACGTTCGTTAGCATTACCATCAATCTGTTTAATTACATTTCCAAAAGCATCAAGATAAAAAGTTGTTTCATATTTATCACCTTCATTTACAGTTATTGTTCTACCATCAGGTGAATATTCAAAAGTTTCAAAATATACTGCATTCTCTTTTGTATTTGTCTGTCCGATTATTTTTGATTTAATACGATTAAAATCATCATACTCAAACCAGGTATTCTTTTCTTGTGAATTGTCATAAATATTCTGCTCGGTGGAATAATTATTCAACCCTTCAGAATTATAATTATATTTTTGAATGAAAACACTTTCACCGGCAAACAATAAAAGTTCATTCAAGAAAATACTACTGAATCTTGTTTCATAAACCGCAGCCGGATTAGCTATCATAAACTGCTTTACTTCTGTGAGCTGTCCGGCTTTATATTCATAAAGTCTGATCCAGCATTCTTCTCCATATTTTATTTCAGCAGAAAGTTTTCCTTCAGCAGTATAAAGATAACTTTGAATCAAGTTTTCAGAAGTTCCATTACCAGCATAGATATAAAGAGGAAGATGCCTTTTATCATATTCAATCCGTCTCTGATGTACATCGCCGGTTAAAGTATCTTTTTGAATAATAGATGTAATATCTTTACGTCCATTTGTCAGATATATCGTTTCAAGTCCGTTATAAAATGTCTCTTTTGTTCTACCCTTTTCATATGAATATTCAACCAGTTCTTTACCAGCCTTTATTATTTTACAGACTCTATTACGTGAATCAAAAGAATATTCAGTTTTTATACCTTCGGTTGTTTTTGAGATAATATTTCCATACCTGTCATATTCATATATTGTGGTTACAGGCTTTTCTTCATAAACTATTAATTGTTCGACCTGTCCTTTAGAATTAATCATTTGCCTGTATTTAGTCTGTCCACCCTTTCTGTACTCACAAAGATTTCCCTTTTCATCCCGAACAAACTCTTCTGTTATATTATCCTGACCAATATGTAACGTTACCTGACCAAATTGATTGTATTCCCATCGCTCCCGAGAATTATTATAATCTGCAACTATCTTATTTCCATCATCATCATAATAATATCGAATTACAGAACCATTAATGCTCTTTTTTACAAGAAAACCGTTATCATCATATTCCTGTTGAATTAGAGTTCCATCAGGCTGAAGCTCCTTTATCGTCCTGTATTTTTCATCATACCAGTAAGAATATCTATTATTATCATGATCAATATAGTCTGTCTGATGATTTACTTTGTCATAAATAAAGTGTTCAGCAAAGCCTTCTTCATTTATAGTTGCAGTTGCAAGTATATTTCCATCAGCATCTATTTCATCATATTTAAAAAGAATCTTGCTGTTATCAGCTTTTCTTAATGCAACAAGCCGTCCAAGATTATCATATTCCATATTTATTGTATCACCATCTGTATCCTGAACAGAAATTAACTTATTACCTTTATAACCATAGTTTACATATTCATCTGGTGCACGTGTATTTGTAATTTTGACAATAAATTTCCCATTTTTATCATATTCGAAATTCAACTTTTCAAAACTGGAAGTTTCAATTGAATCAATTTTTCCATCGGCATTTCTGTTTATCTGAACAAAATTTTTATTACGGTCATATATTTTTATAATAAAGCCGTTTTCATCAAAAAGTTTTACAATGCCGTTCTTTTGAATCAGTTCGTAGCCATTATTTACAAGATGTACTTCAAGATATTTTTTATCATTTTCAATCTTCCAGTATCCGCGATTATTTTCATTTTCTTTAAAAATATGAGGATAACCATTTTCATCAATTAATGTTAGTGTATCGAATCCTGTTTCTTCATACCACAAAGGCATACCAGAAAACATTGCAACTTTATTCTTCTGTTTTCTGATAACAGCGAGTTGATAAAATTCTTCAAAAGCTTCAATCTGTCGAAGACTATTCTGATATATTTCTTTATATTCTTCTAATCGCCTCAAATGTTTCTGAATATCAGAAATAGTTTCTTCAAATAAACTTATTCTATTGTTCAGTCTTACTATTAATGCCTCGTTTTTAGCAAGAACAGCTGCAACTTTTCCTTTCGCTTCATACTTCATTGCATTAAATAAGAGATAGGAAGTTTTGAAATTAATTTTTACAGCTTTTGTTAACTGAGCTTTTGTTTTTTGTATCTGTTCATTATAAAATTCGTCGGCATGATAAATATCCTCAACATTATAACCTTGTGCCAGTCTTAATTCGTATTCTTCAATTTTATTTTTCAAATATTCAGAATAAGAAATAAGATTGTTTTTCATTTCATCAGGATGTGCAGAAGTACCTAAAATTATTCTTTCATCAAGATTTGAAATCCATCCATAACCTAAACTTGAAACAATTGTTCCAGAAGAAGAATACCTTCGATTTATTGTAAAATCTATTGTTCCGCGAAAATGAAAATCTATATCATTCTGTTCATATGAACCTTCTGTAATTTTTACAGGATCACCAGTTGTCTGAGAATTGACCTTATGAAGATTGTTATCACTCTCAACTTTATTCTCAGATTCTTCTTCATGAGCTTGTTCTATTTTTTCTTCAATAGATTCTTGTGCATGCTCAATATCTTCATCATTTTTTTCAGACACCTCATTAAGACTTTCTGCATCTTCTGAAGGTTCCTGAACAAGTTCTTCTTCTTTAAGAACATTATTTACTTCATTTTCTAATTCATTAGATTGTTCTAATATTTCTGCATTTTTCCTTTCATGTTCACGTTGTGCAATTATTTTCGAGGCTTCCTCACGCTGCTCTTTATTTCCTTTTTCAGCTATTTCGTTTAACTGACTATCAGACATATTCTCTGTGGGATTCGGATACGTTGGATTTGTAGCCCCCGATGGTCCAGTGGGGCCAGATGGACCTGTTTGATTTGTATCATGTGAATTATTAGTAGAGGGATCGGTGGAACTGGAACTATTGCTATCCCCCTCTCCAATCAATCCTGACTGAACATCACTTCCGCTTCCACCCGAATACCAAACTGCAAAAACTTTATTTGTACAAAGCAGCATGGAAAAAATAAAACAGATAAATATTTTTCTGTAATTCTTCATAATAAACATAAGCACCTCCCGATAAACTTACTAAAAGCTTGCATAGAATAATTTATCCAGCAGACTTCCAGACTCTCCTTCTTTTGTAGGCACCCATCCCTGACTTTCTTTTATAAATGCACACTGATTTGCGTTATCTATATCTTTTATATAATCAATGGAATGATATGCCGCCGTAGTATTTGGCCCGTTTTTAGGAATAAAGTGGATTCCGATTTCAGTATTCGTTGTATTTGTTGTTCTGGCTGAAGAATTAATAGTTTTCTGAAGTTTCTTTGCAGCCGATGACAATGTGTTGTCAGAACTGCTTTTGTAATTTTCTGCCATAGAATAAATATCCAGATACATATCACAGGGATATTGTATGTAGCTGTAAGACTTTGTCGAAATCAGTTTTGAATAAACCGTATTTCTTGTAGAAGAATTATTAATTGTTGCAGCGAGAGCTTTTGAAAACTCTTCTATATCGTTCATCAGAGAATATAATTTTTGGTTATTGAAAATCGTAGAATTTACAAGTGAACAATCTGCCATTATTTCTGCAATTTCTTTTGAAGAAAAATAACTTTGTGAAATATCTTCCAGAAGAGTCGTATAATCCCACCCACTGGATGGTGTAATGCCCGGACTTGCAACAGTGTATTCTGCATGATTTTTCAGCTCATACACATTTTCAAACACACCACCAAAACAAGTATCAAAGCCTATTACGGAAAGGCCCTGATTTCTTAGGGCACGCCCTAAATCATGAACCGACATATAGGAACCACTTCTATCATCAATGGCAACTGCTCTGTTGTTATTTAGATTTGAATATCTCCAGCCGGTTCCATGCCCCCAGATGATTAATGCATATTTATCTGACTCGTAATTGTTACGGACATAATTCATAAGATTCCAGAGCACACTCGGATTACCCATATCAAGTTCTGTATCAACTTTATTTGAAAGACCAAGTGGCGGACATGACAGTCTTTTAGAGACAATAATATTACTGTCTGTATCATCATGTATAAGCTCAAACAAACGTGTGTCCGTCCAGTCGCCGTTAGTTTCATCAAAGCCTTCAGAACGATCCAAAAGCACTAGAACATTTATTTTTTCAAAATCAGCATGTTCCATTGCTTTCAGATTCTGAATCGCATAACTTTCCAGATCATTATCAGCTGCCATATAAACTACGAGAGTAAGTTTAGGAGGATCTGGCATTTCCTGCATTGGGTCTGGTATTGGCTCTGGTTCGGGCTCAGGAGCTGTTTCTGTTTCAGTTTCCTGTTGAGCTTCTGGTTCAGGGGCCGGCTCTGTTTCGGGTTCATTTACTGACTCGGGTTCCTGTGACACTTCAGATTCGGGTTCCGTCTCGACTTCAGTTTCTGTCTCTGATTCAGCTTCCGTTTCCTTTTCCGTTTCTAAATCAGGTTCTTTTTCTTGTTCTTTTTCTGTTTTCTGCTCAGAGTCCGATTGGCTAACAGGCTTAACTTCTTTTTCAATTTCTACTATGCGGATTTTTTCTGTCTGCAAACTGCAGCTTGCCACAAGTAATACACATACTATTACAGATATAAAAACTCTTCTCATTTTTCACCTCACATAAAAGCAGAAAAGCCATACGGATCTACCCATATCGAACCATCTGTATAAGTAATTCTGCTCACGTATAAATAATCAATTTCCAGCAAAGACTGGGGAACAAAAGTCATATAAGAATCAAGACTAAGGCAGACGGAAAAATCTTCATCTGGTCCTATTTCTCTTTCAATAGAAAACGCCAGACGATTCGGACATTCATAAGCCGGCTCTCCATCTGAATCAAAAAGAAAGAAAACAACTTCAAATTCTTTTACAGTCTCAGTCGCAAGGTTAGAAAACGAAAGTTCCACTCCACAGATTTTATAAACCGAAGATTCTTCATCCATTACAAAATCAGCATTTATAGTGTATGGACTTCGTTCCAGCGAAAAGGCCGAACAGCCGAAAAAAGCAAGTACAATAAAACAACACAAGATTTTTAAGAATTTAGTCTTCATAAATAAGCCCCTCCAGAGCATCTGCATATTGCGAATAATCCACATCATCAATCTTTCCAAGTTTTCGAATTGAAGAAACGATACGCTTTTTATCTTTGTTCTTTTCAGCCAGAAAAAATCTGTAAACCAGGACAACAGATTCCTGCGGAGTCTTTTTGTCGTAATACAAACTGTCGAGAACTTCTTCTGCCTTCTTTTTTTCACCGCGAAGTATATACTCTTCTACAGTTTTAAAAGCCCCTTCAATAGATTCCACCTGGCAGCAAAAAATCTTACTCCGATCTGTAAATAAAAATTGTTCATTCTCAAGTTTTGCATAGTTTTTCTTCATTCCAGAGATTGTATAAACATCCGAAGAAACTCCATGAATCACAAACATTCCGCTATCATCGGTAAGTGCAGTAATGTTTTCTAAATTCGTTTTGCAGTAGATTACAAAGTCTTTTACAGGAGTATTATTTTCATCAACAATCAAACCACATAAATCCGCCTCTCCCTTGAATTTTGGAAGTGTTTTGCAGGATATAAAACTCACTGAAAAAAATATGACAAAAAAGCAATGCCTCGATATTCGATTTCTCCACCGTTTATTCATTTTTTGATCATTCACCTTTTTTGCGCCTCCATAATCTTTTTAATTTTTCCATCTGTTGATTTATAAAAAATAATGACATTCCCATCTGATGTTTTTATTTCTCCAATTTTGTTACTCACAGTTTTTTCGTTATTTTCTTTTTTATCTGGAGGATTCATTTTTTGACTTTGCCCAGTAATCTTTTGATTTTTCATTTCACCAAAAAGTTCAGCATTCTCTGCAACCACAACCAGATCCACACCCTGTGTCTGAGCCGCTCGTTCAATACCTTTAATTGAAATCTCAAAATCTTCAGGGGCAATCCCACTGCTAGTTCCACTTGCCGTCTGAATGTTCACAGAACAAACATATCCACCAGCATCTGCAATGCAATCAGCAACCCCATTCAAAAGAGAGGCCAATACATTCCTTTTACACGAAAAGAGAACCGAATAAGGAGCATGCATTTCTTGTTTCAGTGCAGCACCATTTTTCGAAAGCACACTTCTAACATTTCTGTAAAACTCCGGGTCAAAACTGCTACACACCATATCACCTGTTTTCTGAAAATCACCCTTAGAATGCGCAGGTCTAACATCCGTAACCAGAATTACTGGCTGTTCATTTTCATAATTCACAGCTGACATTTTCATTTCTTCAAGTTGCTCAGGAAAAACTCCCTTTATCTTTGCTTCAAGAACTTCAGAACCATCGGCCATTTCCCATCGAAAAGAAAGGACTCTCCCCCCCGCAGCACTTATACTGTCAAAGAATTTTTCACCAGGCCTGAAAACTATTGCGACATTTTTTTCCATATCATCAGCAGTCTGAACATTTTGTTCTTCAACAAAAGCAAAAGCTTGTACGTTCTCTTTTTTTGATATACCAGCTACTTTCTTCACTCCTGCCAAAACAAGAGAAATAAAAATCATCAGAAACACAAAACACAAAGTCACAATCATTCGCTTAAACTTTTCATTCACAAAAAATCTACGACGCTTGCATGAATCAATAAAAAATCCGCTTCCAGTAATCCGATTAATTCCCACAGCAGACTCATATCTTTTAGCCTCATATTCAGCAAGCGTATTTTTATGAATAACCATTACATCAGACTCGAAACCTTTTTTCGAAACCTTACATATGTTTGTATCAAAACAAAACTCATCTGAAAAACACGGATGCATTTTCTCGAGTTCAGAATAAATAAAACGCTTACGCTTCCTCCCGAATAAAAATCTGTAAGGTAAAACTAACTGATATTTTTCATAATCAAAATTTTTGAGAACAATATTATCATCAACTTTATTTTTCTTATTCATATCAGCCCCCAAACGGACTACGTTTTCTGCAATAAATCTTTTTTACACCATCACTTCCACTCCACCTACCACAAATCAGTTGCCCCTCATCAGCCATTCCATACGAAACATATTCCCAATCAATACTTTCCAGCTGCCACAATCTTTTACAAACACTTTTCCATTCCTCAAGCGAAGAAAAACCTCTCCCCTCACAAGTTTTGTAAAAGCTTTCAGAAATAAAACTGAGCGAATCATTCTCTTCCCGTAACTGTTCAATACGGCAATCCATTTTTCTAAGTGCAGTAATCTCACCGGCAAATACCGGCGAAAAAACACCGAGAATTACGAAAAGAACAATTACATCAGTAAACCTCATAAGTTGCTCCGGCTTCCTCCACATTTCGTTCCTCAATTGAAGAAACAGTTCTTTCAAGTTTCTTTTCATAAAGCTTGATTGTGCTGCGTCTCTGAGAAAGCATTGCACAAAGCATCATTCCAACTGACATGCAGCAAATAACAGCCAGTACTGTAAAGTTTTTATTTCCAGGAATAGATATCACCTGCATCTCCTTTTCCACCTTCCTTTTTGTCTGCACCGTATGAGATAAGTACATAGGGCAAGCCCTCAGGAACCTCTGACGGCATAGGGGAACTTTCAGAGCTGAGATACTCAAAATCGGTTCCCCACGGATCATTGCCGGGTTCACGGTCAAGGTATGGTCCGTCCCAACTTTCTGGTACCGGATAGAGAACTGGCTTTTCCCATAAGGCTCGCAAGCCCTGTTCGCTTGTTGGGAATCTTCCACAGTCGATGAAGTAGGTTTGTAACGCAGTGCTGTATTGTTCGATTTGCGTCTTTGCTGCCGTTTTCCTTGCAGACGCGATAACTTTCGTTGCCGAAAAAATGCTTCCCGCTGTAAGCACAGCACCGATTGCAATAACGGCGATTGTCTCCACGTAAGTAAATCCCTCTGCTTTTTCTGCAAAGCATTTCTGTAAACTCGTACATCCATGAAAAAGCCTCCTATTCTTTTTATTCATAGATTTCCTCCCCTAGAAAAGTTTTATATCCAGCTGATATCATTGATGAGCGGCATAAAAAACGTCATCAAGATCATCAGAATGAATCCACCGGTCATAACAATAAATACAGGCTCAACAAGTGAAAGACAGATTGTTCTCCTGCGTTCATTTTTAGCAGAAAGGGCAGCCGCAATTCTTGAAAACAAATCAAGCTGACTCCCACCTGTGTCTGCATAATAAAAAATCTCTGAAAATTGCCTGTTATCTTTACAATCAAAGGCGGTCTGTAAATCCATGCCATAGCTCAGTTTGATTCTCGCATTTTCAAAGATTTTTCCGATACTACCAGAAGGGCCTGCAATCTGTACTGCACATCCCACTGCTTCAGAAAGTTCGATTCCATTTCTGAGAAGAAAATCTACGGCTGTAAATGCTTCACAAAGTCTGTCATCACCAAGCATTTTGAAAATCACAAAATAAACACAAACACACAGAAGAAAAAAAACTCCCACATATTTTGCAAGCAGTGAAAAATCCGCTGTATCGGTATAAAGTCCAATAAACACACTTGATGCCACAGCCAGAACAATTACAAAAGCTGGATATATCGAAGCGCCAATAAGTTTTTTAGACTGCTCATTTTCACGAGTAAGTTTTTCCTTTAGATATGACACAGTCGATTTCAGATCCCCATTTTTTTCCGCAAGCAAAATGAAAGAAATATAAACATCATCAAAACGTACTGCGTCGCAGATTTTTAAGGCGCTCGAAAAAACACTTCCTCGTTCCAAAGCAGAATAAATTGTTTCAGCTGCAAGCTTTACTCTGTCTTTTTTTGGTTTTCTGCTCATTATCAAAAGGCTATGAGAAAGCGAAAGATTTTGACGAACGAAAAGTTCATACAGCACTTCCGTGAATTCTCTTTGCATTCTTTCCTCCTCTGAAATATGGAAGTCTGCGGCGTGTTTTTTCTATTGTCTGTTTTTCCGAAAGCTCTCTCATACTTTCCTGTAATACATCCTGATAATTTGTGTAATGTTCAAAAATCAAATCAAAGTCGTCTACCGATTCAGCTCTCATGCACATGGAAGAAAATGATTCTTTTGGTTCTGCAACATCTGCATAAAGCTGATTTTTTTCTCTCGACAAATCCAGTTCCTGGCAAATCACAGCACGGATAACCGGACAAAACAACTTTCTTGGTAATCCCAGATTTTCAAGACGCAAAATTGCTTCACCGACATTTCCTGCATGCAGAGTTGCAAAAACAAGGTGCCCAGTAAGAGCCGCCCGCAACGCAGCCCCAGCACTCTCTTCATCTCGAATCTCTCCAATCATAATTATGTCTGGGTCCTGTCTGAAAATATGATTAAGAGCTTCGGAAAATCCATTTCTCTCATCAACCTTTACTTGAGTTACGCCCGGAATTACATATTCAGGTGGATCTTCAAGACTTAGGATTTTCAGTACACCACCGCAACTCTTTTCTATATCAACAAGAATCGAAGCAATTGTTGTTGATTTACCAGAACCCGTTGGACCACAAACAAGAATAAGTCCGTTCGGCTCATGGGAAAGAAACTCAAGTCGTTCCAGTTGCACAAGATTAAAGCCAAGCCGATCAAGTTCAAGCGGAATACGAGAAGTATCCAGAAGTCTTATTACAACAGATTCCTCACCAACATAATTTTCACCAATCACTGACATTGTTGAGACACGAAGAAAAAACGGATTTTGATTTCCGTATACAAAATGACCGTCCTGGCAGCGTCTTTTTTCAATTACATTCATTCCGGCAAGCAGTTTGATTCTCTGAACAAGCTCCGTACCTTTTTCACTTTGAAGTTCCAGAAGTTTTTCCAGCTGGCCATTTACTCTAAGCCGTACACAGTTCTGCTCAATGTGAATATCTGTAGCCTTGCGAAGCCTTGCCTCATTCAAAATGCTGTCGAGCAAAAGCACTGCAGCAGCCTCGCGTTGATTTTTTTCAGTATCTGACGATGCTGACAGCTCAGAAGAAACATTCATCCCCTCTGACTGCATGCCCTGCGTACTGTACAGCCTTGAAACACATTTTCTAAGCTGATTCCTGGTTCCCGCCATAAATTCTACTGCAGGAATTCTTCTATATATTTCAGGACAATCCTTCAGCTTTCGAATCATTCCAAGATGATTTTCAAAAGCCCTCTTTAATCTTGCTTTCAGAATTTCATTCTGTTCATTTTCGATCAAAAAACTAATGGAAGCCCCGTTCTGCTCAAGCACCGCAACACCATTAAAAAGGCAGTATGCCGGTGTCAGAACAAACTTAAATCTGCTGTTCATATGCCAGTCTCCCCAAATCATCGATTATTCTTTCCATTTTTTCTTTGGCCCATTCAGAGTCATATTTTTTTTCATAAATACTTAAAGCCGCATCTTCTGCATGAGGCACAAGATAAATTACCATCTGCATATTTTCCCTTGTTTTTTCTTTTGCCTTAAATAGATTTCCGATAATCGGAATTTTCGAAAACAAAGGAGTTCGTTTTTCCTGCTCACTTTCTGCAGTCTGAACAAGTCCGCTCAAAACTACCGGCTCTCCACTCTTACCACAAACTTCTGTGGTAACAAGTTTTTCAGAAGTAGGAGGCGGATTTCCAGTAGACGCTGAAGTATCATTTCCCCTTCGCGAAACAGAAGCCGTTACCTTACTCGTAATCATGCCGTCCCCACTTACCCAACCCACTACATCAATTTTGATACCAGAAGCTATTTCCCTCGTAACCCCGGAATAAATAGGAGTTCCAGTTTGCGGATCAACATTATTGTCACGATAGCGAAAAGTATTCGTATTTTGAAAATGAATCTCACGCCCTGAAACTCCATGCAATGTTGTATCTGCATACACCCGAGTTTTACTTTCTTCGATTGATGCCTGAAGTTCAGCGGCAAAACCCAGCCCGAATGAAGTAACCACATTAAGGTTAAGCCCAAGCACAGAGCCAAGCACTGCAGTAACACCATTACGCTCACCCATTGAAAGCCGCTTTGCTCCAAAAGTTGAAGACCAGTTATTTTTTGAAGTCTCATCATATTGCAAAATCAAAAGATCATAGCTGATTCTTTTTAAAGGCTGATCACACACCTCTAGCTGCTCACTCAGATTTTTATAAGCCGCTTCAGTTCCCTTAAAATAAAGCTGGGCCGAATCATCAGCCATAAAAAGTGATGACCGTTCAACAGAAGGTGGCAGATGTTCCAGAAATTCCGCTGGCTTAAGATACTTAAGATTCACCACATAAAGTTTTTGCTTCAAATCAACTTCGGAAATCAAGTTTTTAATAACCGCATTTTCCTTATCGCTCGCCAGACACAAAAACGAATAATCATCAGGAAGAGCAATAACTTCTAATTTGCCAACCCGCTTAAAAATGAAGGAGAAAAAATCTTGAGACCTTGTATACTGCAGAGTGTATTTGCTCCAGCGTCTTTTACCACTCACAAGTTCCGCGCGGGAACTCGGATTAGAAAAGATGTAGAAGATGCTGTTTTCAACAACAAAATCAAAACCGCACTGAGCGCAAAGAAGACCTAGAGTATCTGCAAAATCCACACCAACGAAAACAGACCTCTGAATCTTCACATCCGCATCAGACAGCAGGCAAAAGCTTTTTTTAAAAGGAGATTTTTCATATGGAGTATTTATGTCAGAAAACAAATGATTCAAAACCACAGAAAACCTGCAATCCTCAACATCCACATAAAATCCGCCGTCACCTGTACTTTCGATTCGTGCCACTCCCGAAAAACCTTCAGTGCGTCGCACTTCATTGTTTTTCACAAAATGATATCCGGAAACATTCTGCTCAACGCTATAACTACCAAAACGTTTAGCAAGACTTTCCAGCAGGATATTCTCACCGACCTCCTTAAAATGAACCGAAATCCTCTGAGCAGGCAATGAATCAAACGTCACTACGCGTTCCATCACCATCGAAAGTTTTTCGACAATCTGTACAGGCAGTAAATCATAAGCCTCAAGAGAAAAACACCCATTCTCTACAGACACATAAATTCTGCTAACAGTCCAAACGTCGCCTTCCTTTCGCACAAAAAGTCTGTTACTCTTCAAAAAAGCTTCAAAAGCCGCATCAAAGTCTCCGCCTGCAAATTTCAAGTCTCCCTTACCACTGACAGTGTCATCAGGTACAATTGAAATCCCAGTATCCACAGATACCGCAAACAGAATGTCCTTGAGCTCACAGTCTGAAAAATCCCAGCTATAACCCGTAGTCTGCGCCACCGCAAAATAACAAACCACAAAAGTCAAACAGGTCATAATCAAACCCTTTTTCCAGCAATTCCAAAAACCAACAAAACTTCGTCTCAAGATTATTTTTCCTCCACCTATAAATTAGGTTTCGCAAGGCTTTTTCGGACAAATTCTGGAAAAAAACTTTTAGTTATAACAAATATTTATATTTAAGAACCCCAGTTAGAAAAATTCGCTTGAATGCTCAGAAAAAATACAGTAAAATAAATTTATTAATTCATCTTTTATTCAGGAGGCGTTTATGGACGGTGGATCCCATTACCCCATATGTTCAATAATTTCAAATCTCAGCCTCCTGAAAAAGCATTTCTAATTTTCTAGTTTCTTCAAAATCAGTGAGGCCTCTAAAATTGTTTTAAATAACGAGGTTCAAAATGATTACATATTGGCAGCAGATTGATGGCCAGTTTACTAAGACCAAGAAAGACGATATAGACACAAAACTTCCTCTCTGGGTAGATGCACGCAATGTTACCCGCGATGAATCAACTCTTTTACAGGATGAATATCAGATAGAACAAGATCATATTCTCGATATTCTTGACCCGGATGAGCTTTCACGAATTGAAGACGGTGATTCTGGCTACATTCTTACAATTGTCCGGGTTCCGTTTTACGACCCTTCTGCAGAAACTCCTTATTTTACAGGACCAGTCGGCATTATCATTAAGGGAAAAACAATCATCACCATCTGCTGGACAGACTGCGAAGTGCTCAAAGACTTTGGTGCAAACCGTGTACGCAACGTTCGATTAAACGACTTTCCGTCATTTATCGTTCACATTATAAACCGCGCAAACTTAAACTTCCTTCGTTACCTTAAGGAAATCAACCGCCGTTCTACAAGCATTCAGAACGAAATGAGACTTGAAGTTGAAAACAAAGAAATTATCTTGATGCTCGGTTTGGAAAAATCTTTGGTTTACTTTACCACTTCTCTTAAGAGCAATTCTCTGCTCCTTATGAAAATGAAAAGTACCCGTCTGATTAAGTTTGATGAAGATGACCTTGATTTTGTAGAAGGCGTTACAATCGATAACCGCCAGGCTATTGAAATGGCCGACACCTACGCAAACATTCTCTTTGGAGTTATGGACGCCTACTCTTCCATCATCTCCAACAACCTGAACGTCGTAATGAAAAAGCTGGCAATCATCAACCTGGTAATGATGGCACCAACCTTTGTAACCAGCTTCTTTGGAATGAACTTTAAGCTGCCATTCGATGATCTGCCGGGCTACATTCCAGTAATCATCGCAACAGTAATCTGTCTTGTTTCAGTATTCCTCTGCAGCTGGATGCTCAACTTTAACCGCGACACAATGAGCGCAATCCGCAAAGCTAAAAAAATGAGCAGAAGTCAGAGAAAAACTGTAAAAGCGGAAACAAAAAAATTAAAAAAACAGGAAAAGAAATTAGCGCGCTGAGCAGCAGATTCTAAAGCCCATATAGTTATAGCACTCGTTAGGGTCGTAACTATAGCGGTCGCCGGCGTAGAGGAACATTGTGTACTCGCTCCAGCTTCCGCCACGGCTTACTCGTTCAAAGCCAACCTTAGGCCCGTGAATGTTTTCTGAAGTATAATCTTCGAACCAGTCCCAGCAGAACTCAATTACATTACCACTCATATCAAAAAGACCGGCAGCATTAGCATTGCCACTTGCAGGGTAAGTCTGTTCTCCAGGTTCAAATGGAAGACCGGCAGTTCCAACATTATGTGAGCTTACTGCATTTTCACTGGTCCAGGCATATAAAAGCCCTTCTTCAGAATCGTCAGAGACCTGCCCGCTTACAAGGTCGCCGCGCTGAAAACCAAGCCGAGTCTTTCTAGCCGCATACTCCCATTCTGCCTCACTTGGCAGCCTGTAACCATCACAATCCCAGTTACATTCACACAAATCACAAGCGGCAGTGTCGGCAGAATCGCGAATTACTTCGCCGTTATAAGTGTAACATGGAGTACGGCCGCGAAGCTCACTCAAAGCATTGCACCAAACAACCGCATCATACCAGTTAATCATAGTTACCGGCTGAGCATAATTATCATCAGTTGGAGCAGCACCGCGTTTACCATTAGAACCGCCCTGCCCCGGATTCGCAAAATTGTAGCCGATTTTTTCAGCCTTTACGCGAACCGAATGCCAGAGCGTATAAGTAGTTTCAAATTTATTTATAGAAAAAGGTTCGAGAACACGTTCAGCCGTATAAGTCTGAGTGTCCTCGCCAATCGTATAAGTCAGATTATTTCTGAATGTAACAAGACTGATGTGCGAAAAAGAAGACTGAGCAAAGCCACCTGCCATCATCAAAAATGAGGATAAAACAAATATCGCCTTTTTACTCTTCTTTCGCACCATCGCCTCCTTACAGCTTCTGCATTTCAGCCTTTACAACCTTCCAGCCGTCGCCGTCTTTTTCAACTTCGAGCCAGGCATAAGTCTGTGCCTCGCCAAGACTTCCCGGATTAATCACAACAGTGTCACCAATTTTTTCAATATTGGTACCTTCGTGAATATGACCGCAGACAACAGCAAGAGGTTTGTTTTCCTTGATAAAATCAGTAAACTTCTGGCTTCCTGCGTGATGTTCACCATCAAAAGAGTCAATTTTGTCACCAACCGGCGGATTATGACTAATCAGAATCAGGCTGTTCCAAAGAGAAGAATCCCCACTCTGCTCAACACTGTTTTTAACAATATCAAAATCAGAAATACATTCATCTTCTGTACGTTCAAATTCAGTTTTACCGGTAAAGAAAGTTCCACCGCCACTACCAGCAAAAGCAAGACCTTCATGGAACACAAGCGCTTTTTCTACGCTGATGTCAGCATCTTCCAGTTCCTCAAGAAAATCTTCGTTGTCGCAGTTTCCAAGAACGGCAAAAATGTTTTCGTGTTTTTTGCACAAGCGATTCAAGGCCTCAGT
>CADANN010000003.1 GCA_902789325.1 uncultured Spirochaetaceae bacterium | reverse complement strand
GGAGTTCCTTATCCGGAGCTTACTCCTGAATCAATGGTTATTATTGATTTGGAAGGTAAAAAGGTAGACGGTTCTTTGAATCCTTCAAGCGACACCCCTACTCACGCAGTACTCTACAAAGAGTTTGCAATGAACCAGGGAGGAGACGTTGGAGGAATCATCCATACTCACTCTACATGTGCAGTTGCCTGGGCACAGGCAGTTCGCTCAGTTCCACTTTTTGGTACAACTCACGCTGATCACATTCAGAAATCAGTTCCTTGTACTCCATATCTTTCAAAGGAAGCAGTTGAACGCGACTATGAAAAAGAAACTGGTCTTTTGATTGTAAAACACTTTGCTGAACTCGGTCTTAATCCAAGCGAAGTAAACATGGTTCTCTGCGGAGGACACGGTCCTTTTGCATGGGGTAAAAATGCAGACAAGGCTGTTTACAATGGAACAGTTCTTGAGGAAATCTGTAAGATGGCTATGTATACATTGCAGATTAGACCTGATGCAACTGAACTCCCTGATTATATTGTAAACAAGCATTACATGAGAAAACATGGACCAAATGCTTATTATGGCCAGGGTAAGTAGTGAACCGTTCGTCGTCCACTAATGCAATAATACTCTCTCTCCGGCCTCTAGGCGAAAATAATTCCAGTGTAACTCTGCTTACATCTGATAATGGAATAGTATATGCCGTACTTTACGGAGGACCTAAAAGTCGTCTGCGGTCGCTGGTGGCTCAGTGGAACTCTGGAAAAGTATGGCTTTATGAAAATCCGGAAAAAAATCAAATTAAAATAAGTGACTTTGAAGTCGCAAATTATCACCCTTCCTTCAGTCAAAATCTTTTTAAATCTTATGCTGCTTCCCTAGCCGCAGAAATTGCAATTAAAACCCGTTGTGCCGGAAGTGCATCTCAATGTCATCGTCTTGTTTCAGGCTTTTTAGACGGGATGGAACTTTGTGACGAAGAACAGAGCCGGCTTGGACTTTTGCGTTTTTTGTGGCGATATCTTGAATTACTTGGAATTCAACCAAATTCTCATGCCTGTTGTAATTGTGGTAAAACTTTTTTGGATACAAGGTTTGCACCAAATGCCGTTTCATACTATAATGGTATGGAAAACAGTTTTATCTGTCCGGACTGCGTTGAATCGGGAGGAAGCAGTCAGAGCGGAAACATGATAAATGTGCATTTTAGTGCCGTCCAATATCTGTCTGCCCTTACAGTTCTTTCCCCTTCAGAAGCACGAAAACTCTCTATTGACCAGGAAGTTTACGGTCAGATTCGCCAGCTGGTTTTCTTTCTGATTGAAAATAGTATTGATCAGAAGCTGAACTCAATTGAAACTGGGATGGGGATTTTGTGAGAGGCGAAGCTTCAATAATTGACATATCAAAATGGGTAAAGAAGCCCGTATCAAAGCAGCAGATTGAGCCGCTTTGTAATTCATTTAACATCACACCATTACTCGCGTCTGTTTTTGTCCGCAGGGGAATTACAGAAGGCCGCGACCTGCTTTATTATCTCGAAGATGATTTACGTTTTCAGCATAATCCCTTTTGTTTTTCCGGAATGGAAGATGCAGTTGAACGTATCTTACAGGCAAAAGAAGAAGGCGAAAAAGTTCTGATTTTTGGTGACAGCGATGTTGATGGAGTAACAAGTACCGCAATTCTTTATGAACAACTTGTAAAAATGGGAATTGATGTAAGCTGGCGTCTCCCCCTTGAAGATGATGGCTACGGTCTGAATATAACCGCAATAGATGATTTTGCCGCACAGGACGGAACTTTAATTATTACTGTAGACTGCGGTATTTCAAACAACGATGAAATTGCACATGCAAACGATCTGGGAATAGAAGTTATTGTTACCGACCATCATAATCCGCCGGAAAATCTTCCTGAAGCAATCATTATAATTGATCCAAAAATTGAAGATTCAAATTATCCGTTTGACGGAATCTCTGGAGCGGCAGTTGCTTATAAACTTGTTAGTGCACTTCGTTTTGCTGATACTGATTTTTATGGAGCAGAAATCTGCATTCTTGAACTTACAGAAAACCAGGAAGAAAAATGCTTTTATGCAGACTGCGTAAAAATCAAAAATCTTGTAAAAATCAAGGAACTTCACGAAAAAATTGTTCCGGGTCAGACATCAATTTATGATCTGAAACTTCCATACTTTTTGCAGGGACAGTTGATTTATTCCTGGGATTCAAAAGCTACCCTCACCCTGCTCTCACAGATTTTTGGCCGTGGCATAGAGTTTAATCTCAATGATTTACGAAATGAGATTTCACAGATTATTCCTGCTGTTCGCGGAAAAACTGCTACACAGGTAAAAGCACTTTCTCAGATTGCAAAATACTATGGCGAGACCAGTGAGCTTATGAGCATTTACAATCTTTATGTTACTTACTGTAAAAAGCTCATAGCACAAAAAAAGCCACATCAGGCTGCAGATGAACAAAAGGACCTTCAACTTGTTGCTCTGGCTGCCCTCGCAGATATTATGCCTATGAAAGACGAAAACCGTATCTTTGTAAGAAACGGTATTGCTTCCATAAAAAAACTAAGACCGCGTGCAGGCCTAGCAGAACTCTTTAATAGATTAAATATCAATATAGAAGCACTTACATCAACAGATCTTTCCTGGACAGTAATTCCAGCACTCAATGCAGCTGGCCGTATGGGACAATCAGATCTAGCACTTAAGCTTTTAATTTCTGAGAATCCGCGTGAACGAGAACAACTTGCAAATACAATTTATGACTTAAATGAAACTCGAAAGAATCTTGTTTCAGATGCATGTTACAAAGTCCACGAAACTGCAGAACAGAGCCTTGCCGTTCATTCAAACAAACTTTGTATTTGTGTAGATCAATGCATCAACAAGGGCGTTACTGGAATTGTAGCAACCCGACTTATGCAGGATTTTAATGTTCCTACAATTGCAATTACTTATGAAAATGAAGTATGCACCGGCTCTATGCGCAGCTGCCGTGGATTTATTGCAACTAACTTCCTCGACAGTCTTGGAGACATTTATATAAATCATGGTGGCCATAACTTTGCAGCAGGCTTTAGTTTTTATAAAGAAAATCTGGAAATCTTTTTGAATAAAGTTCAGGCTGCCGCTTCTTCTGTAATGCTTGAAGATGAATGCTCAGACATTTTCGTTGATGCAGAAATTCCACCAGAACATCTTACACCAGAAAACTTCAGTCTTATAGATACCTTTGAACCATGTGGTGCTGAAAGCCCTGAGCTTATTTTAATGACCCGAAAAATCAAACTGATAGACACAATGGTCCTTGGAAAAAAAGAACCTCATCATCTTAAACTGATTTTGGATACAGGAAAATATAAGATTCCAGCAATGTTCTGGGGCCAGGCAGAAAGATTGAAAAAAGATATTCAAATCGGAAAATACTATGATATACTTTATAATATGAGCCGAAATTATTTTAACGGCACAGTTACAAAACAACTGATTATTAAAGAAATACTTCCATCAGGAGATATGTAATGAAAAAACTATTGCTTACTTTGCTCTGCCTACTTCAAATCAATCTGATTTTTGCAGCAAATGCTAAATATGATTCTGAAAACTATAATCTTAGTCTTGAATATAATGATGTAATAACTCCAGGCGATGCTATATTTGTACGAATGAACATAACAGTTCCAAAAACACATAAAAAAAATAAAAATGAGCCTGAAAAAAAAGCGACACTTCAGCTTTTACAGGATAAAAAGATTCTTGAATCAGCTCCTTTCTATCAGCTTAAATCAAAAAAAACAAATATAACAGAAATGCTTTGTGGCGTTCCTGTTTCGCTCTGGCTTAAGGAAGGAAATTACAGCATTAAAGTTATTTATGCTGATAATGATACTGATATCAAAGAGTTTATTTTACCAAGCCGCCTTGTAATGCGAACCTTCCCGGAAGAAGTTCTTGAGCTTGATGACCGTAATACAAACATAAAAACCGATAATAGCCCTGAACGTGCAGCCCAGATTGAAAAGCTTAATAATATTCTTTTTACGACAATGCCTTCTGATATTTATTCTCTTAAAAGTTTTACTACTCCAACAGAATCCCAGAGATACACAGCTTACTGCGGAGACCGCCGCACTTACGTTTATACAAATGGAAAATCATCTACCAGCCTTCACTATGGAAACGACTACGGCGTTCCAACAGGAACTGAAGTTCACTCCTGTGCAGCCGGTAAAGTTGTTATGGCAGAAAACCGTATTTCAACTGGCTGGAGCGTTGTTGTAGAACATCTTCCTGGTCTTTACAGTCTTTACTATCATATGAGTGAGCTTTTAGTAAAAGAAGGTGATATGGTAACTCAAGGACAGCTGCTTGGAAAATCTGGTGCGACTGGACTTGCTACAGGTCCTCACCTGCATTGGGAAGTAAGACTTAACGGAAGCGCAGTACGTCCCGAGTTCTTCTTAAATGACTTTGCATTTGATGATTGACGGTTGAAAATATTTTTCAACCGTCAAAACGACTTTGTCAAGGCTTTAAGCGTTAGCGTGCCTTGACAAAGTCGTATAACACTATAATTCTTCCACTACATACCTGCCGTTTTCGTCAAAGCTGATTGAATAATATCTGTCTGGCCGGCAACCGGACAGGTCTATAGAAAAACGAGTTACAAGTCCAAAAGCAGGAATCTTGTATTTACCGGTTGCAAAGGCAGCAATACGATAAAGTTTTTTTCGTGCATTCAGACTTGATCCATAGCCTAAAAGCATACACTGGCCATAATCATCATAATACTTTTCTAAGTGAGTTCCTTTTGAACGTTCCCGACGTTCTTCAATAATGCGGTTCTTTCCATAAATCCTTGAAGGAAAAACAAAATATTTTCCATCCATACCAACTCTGGCAAACTCTACGGCAAGATAAGAACCGCTCCAGGACCGTTCAATTACAGCTATTTCATTAGCATTTGAATCAATAATAGAAAAAGTTCCGCTCACTGTACTTGAGCCAACTGCCCCATCAGCTTCTGTAGATGAGCCATATATTTTTATTCGCAAAAACTCCTGCGGAATATTTCCACTCATCGTAGCAGCTGCGTTCAAACAGGAAATAGCGCTCCAGCATACAAAAATAACATAGAATACAAAAAAGAAAGTGAAAAACTGAGAAACAAGCTTTATAAAACTGTTTTGTTTTTTCAAATCAACTCCAGGAACTGCTTTTCATCAATTACAGGAATTCCAAGTTTTGCTGCTTTTACGTTTTTAGAAGAACCACTGCTTGTATCATTTGTAACAAGGTAAGACAAATCCTTTGTAACCGATGATTTTATTGTACCACCATTTTTCTTTACAAGCTGTTCAGCATCTGCACGCTTCATTGTAACAAGTTCGCCTGTAAAGCAGAACGATTTTCCGGCTAAGAGTCCGCCGCCAACCTGTTCAAGTTCTATAGTTCCAGACTCAACAAGCTGTCTCATTTCAGAAGCATTTTCTGCAAGCCCCTCGACAATTGTATGAGCCATGATTTCTGCAAAACCGTAAACAACTGCAATCTGATCTTCTGTTGCATTAAGAAGTTTTTCAAGAGAATCAAAACCTGCAGCAATCAGTTTTTCTGCAGAAGTCTCGCCAATTCCTTCAATATCAAAAGCGCCGATAAAGGTTGCAAGTCTCATACGGCGATGATTCTGAATTGAATTATATACCTTTTGTGCGCCAAGAGATTTTTTATCGGCTTCCATACTCTCTTCATTTAAGAAATACGGAACGAGTTCTTCTACCTGAAGACTGTAAATATCAGAAATAGATTTGAGTCTGCCATCCTTAAAAAGCGAAGTTATGAGAGTCTCACCAAGATCACGAATATCTACAACCTGCTGATATTTTAACAACTGATGCAGCACACGTTTACTGCAATTTTTGTTAGGACAGAATAACCGGCTTCCTTCATCAACAAGAGGAGTGCCGCAAACTTCGCATACTTTAGGGAACTCTACCGGACTTGTCTCCAGCCCCTTTTCTTCTACTACACTTTCGATTTTTGGAATGATTTCGCCGCGCTTTACAACTACAACGTGGCTTCCAATCTGTACACCGAGTTTACGCAGCGTGTCCGGATTCGCAAGACTTGCTCTCTGTACTCGTGTGCCGTTCAATTCAACTTCATCAAAAATTGCAACCGGCGTATAAGTACCGCCGCTAACACTCCACTCTACCTCACGTAAAGTGGTTACCGCTTCTTCAAGGCTGAACTTAAAAGCAATCTGTCTGTCTGGTCTGTCGCGGCTAGCGTCTGCTAAGTTTATTACGCGCTCTTTTATTACAAGTCCATCAATGTCATATTCAAGGGCCGCGCGTTCTTCCATTACTTTGGCACGGTAAGCAATTACGCGGTCTGGCGCCATACAGATAACAAGCTTTACAACATTAAAGCCGCAGTCCATAAGCCAGCGGATTTTTTCTTCTTCGTTATTAAAATAAGTTACGCCGTTTGTAGAAAGCGCATCATAAACAATCAGCTTAAGATATTCGCTGCCCTGGCCGTCCTTGCGCTTCATAAGACCGTTTGCTGCATTACGACAATTTGCTTTATCCGGGAAGTGTTTTTTATGAACCTCGTGAGTCATAATAACTTCACCGCGAATTCCACCTGTAAATGGAACTAACTGACCGTCTTTATAAATTGCAGCATTAACTCCGCCCATCTTACGGGCATTGGCAGTAATGTCGTCGCCAATAGAACCGTCACCTCGTGTAACAGCACGTTTTAAATATCCGTTTTCATACTGAAGTTCAAGCGAAGCACCATCGAGTTTATATTCAACAAGGTAAGCATCATATTTATGTTTTTCAGCCCAGGCCAGAAATTGTTCAGGATTAGCAGCCTTTTCCTGGCTACCCATTGGCATAATATGATGAACTTTTGCAAAGTTTCCAGAGTCTGCACCAACTCTATGAAGAATTGCGTTAGCTGGATCTAACTCTTTTAATTCATCCCAAAGCTTATCAAATTCGGCATCACTAATTTCACCTTCGCCATCATAGTAAGATTTCTGATAGCGGGTTATGAGAGTTTCAAGTTCTTTGATGCGGGACGATGACATTTTCACACCTTCGTAAAATAAATTTCTGTAATCTGTCGGTCTGCTTTTAAGCCCTTGCGCTCAAACTTTGTCTGTGCACGCCATGGCTGAGGTTCTGCAAAACCTTCATATTTATTTTTAAGGTGCTCAGTCTGATTCAATTCTTCAAGAGCAAATTCTGCGTAATCAATAATATCAGTTACAAAATAAAGATAGCCGCCAGGAGCAAGCTTCTGTGCAAAAAGATTTGTACGAGGTCTCTGAACCATGCGGCGTTTATGGTGACGCTTTTTAGGCCAAGGATCAGGGAAGAAAATATGAAAGCCGTTTACTGAATTATCGCCAATCATATATTCCAAAACTTCAAGAGCATCGTATTCAATTATATAAAGATTTTTAAGTTCACGTTTTTTTATTTCTGAAAGCACCTTTCCAACGCCAGGTGTGTGAACTTCAATTCCAAGATAGTTGATGTCTGGATTTGCTTCGGCAAGTGCAATAGTTGCATCCCCCATACCAAAACCAATTTCAATTACAATAGGGTTTGTGTTGCCGAATACATCTACAAAATTAAGTTTTTTGTGTTCAAAAGGAATACACCATGAAGGAGCAAGCTCTGCATATGCCTTTTCCTGAGCTGCAGTCATGCGTCCTGCACGCAATACATAAGTTTTTACTTCACGCCTCAACCCCGAGGGTGGTACCGCTTCGGCCTGTTCGCCTTCCTGTACAGTTTGTACTGTGTTTTGATTTTCCATTATTCTTCCTTATTAAGAGAGTCTTCATCTGTTATATTTTCTTCAGAATTGACAGACTCTTCTGTGTTTTCTTTCTCTTCGTCTTTTACTTCAGTTTCTGGCACTACCGGCTTTTCAGGTTCAATACAGATTACTTTTCCATCACGCGAATACCAGATTACCTGATAATATTCTGCTTCACGATAGGTATTCCAGATATCTCTGGTAGTTCTGAAGTTTTCAGTTCTGTTACCAAAATAAATCAGGATGTGTTCCTTATCGTAAACAGCTATTTTTTCAATACCGTGTTTATCTGCCATATAATCAGCAAGATCATTTAAAAGCACATCATAAAATCCTATATCATAACGCACGTCTAATTTTACGGTACATTCTTTTTCATCAGCATTATAGTAGGTAATTTCATATTTTCCAACAGGGAGTTTTTCATCTTCAGGAGCAACAAGATTTGTACAGCCGGCCCACTGAACATCTTCACTTTCCATGCGGGAAATATTATCTGTTTCCCAACTCAAGCCAGTATCAAGCGAAGTAATGCGGATTCTCTCATATCGGCGTACATCTGAACCGGAAGCCGCAAATACAGAAAGTCTTGCAGCAGGTGCAGCATCTTCATTTTCGTAATCAAAAATTATTGAATAATCAGTTGCAGAAAGCTCAGGTGTATTTTGTGAACAAGATATAAAAAACAATGCAGCAATAACAGATGCAAGAAGAGAAAAAATGATATTTTTAGATAAAGATTTACTCATAAATTAGAAATTGAAGTTGAGGTTGATGACTGTAAGATCAGAAGCTGAGAACTGATTAACCAGAGACTCAAACTTAACGTTTACCTTCTTACAAGCATCATCAAGATATGAAAGATAATACAAACCTAAGTCTGTTCCTTCCTGACCTTCCGGCAACTCACGGTAGAAGTCAATAAGAGACTTTTTGTTAGTATTAGAAGACTTTGCAGTCTCAATGTTATCTTTCATTTCCTGGAACTCATCGTCCTTGTTGTAAAGTGTAATTGAAAGACGGCCCTGCTTACCAATAGAAGTTGAACCACCGCCAAGCTTCCATGAAAGGAATACAAGCTCGTGCTTGCGCTGAAGTTCCTGTACAATTTTTGCACGTACTTCAGGGTCAAAAATCAGCGCATCAATATCGTCAATTCCGTGGTACATGGTTCTTGCTTCCTTGCGGATATTTGTATTTTCGTTATTAAGCGCAAGCTCCATTACCATTACCGAAATATATTCAGCAACCTTTGATTTATCCATGTATGAACTCAGAAGATTACGGATTGCAACGTACATTTCTGCTGCACCTTCGTTCTTAGCAAACAAAGTAATGATATACCAGTTCATAAGACCAAGGCGGTTCATAAATTTTTCAGACATCAAAAGATAAATATTTTTTTCTTCTGATGAATAATCATTATTTGTCATGATTGACTTCCAGATTGGGTCCAGAATCTGGCGTCTTGTATTCTGAATAGTACCTTCCTTATTCTGAAGAATTGAACGAAGCTGACGTTCAGACATATTTGTTCGTTCATCTATAAGGTGGGAAGGATTAGCACGGTTATGTTTGCGAACGCATTCACACTGAATTAAAGCAGCATAAACATCGCGGTCAAACTGTTTATAAAGAAGTGAATATACGATTACTTTTGATAAATCCATTACTTCCTGGCGGGAAGAAACGAATTCAGACATAGAAATTTCAATTTTAGAGATATAATCCAGAAGAATCATACTCTGAATTGACTGAGGAGAGAACTTATCGAGAGAAATTCCGTATTCCTCAACGTTATCAGCCAGACGGAAACGTAATAATTTTTTGTTGTGACTAATAAAATTCGAGGCACCATCTTCGGTCAAGACAACTTTAAGAGGCAACTCAAGTATGAATTTCTTATCTGATCCCATTATAACCTGCTAAATGCAAATCTTTTTTATTTTTATCTATTATACACGATAGGACTTGCATTGTAAACAATAAAAATTTAAACTAAAGGAGATGAAAATACGTCAAATTCTGTGCAGCATTCTGATTTTTCTTTTCTGCTCTCTGGCTTACGCAAAAAATTCCAGACTTGCCGGCATAGAATTATGCAGCGATGTTCATTCCTTCCTCAAAAAAAATGGCTTTTCACCCTCAACTCAAAGTCTTGTAGCATCTGGTGAAAACACATTTCCTTATAATATTATCGTCACTTTTTCGCCAGAACAGAACACTTCTCCAGAGAATCTTCTGTTAATTTTTTTCCAGGATGATGT
Source organism: uncultured Spirochaetaceae bacterium (assembly GCA_902789325.1). Classification (GTDB taxonomy): domain Bacteria; phylum Spirochaetota; class Spirochaetia; order Treponematales; family Treponemataceae; genus Treponema_D. Next base: position 73,412 of record CADANN010000003.1, on the reverse strand, counting down.
TCCAGATAATCAGGAAATAATAAAGGAAAGTCTCGAGGAAATCAAAAAAGCAAACTACCCTTTTACAGTAACAGCCTTATTTGCCTATGGAGAAAAGCAAAAACTTGATAAGGCAGATATGATTTACGGAACAAAGATCTTTCTTGAATCTCTAAATACAAACCTTTATTATGCGGCATTTATTTTTAATCTGGATGAATGTAAAAACACAATTGAAACTACAAGCTCTGGACTTTCTTCGCCGCCCTGGATGGTAAAAAACTCTTTCAATCTCTACAAAAACTGCGGAATAAACGGTGTACGACCGCTGTTCCTTTTAAGTCAGATATCATCATATAAGTTTATTTCAAACCGCATTCTGGAAGGCTTTTTTGATTATGAAATTCCTGCAATTGAACTATGCCTTGGAGAAATCCCTCAGGATGAAAAAATCCAAAAAGCAAGTGATGTAATAAAAGGCTCCGCAGAACTTTTTGCAAAAACTGCAGACACAGACTGGGTACACCACTTTTTGATTTTAAGATTATTCGGCAGCTATCACATAATCTCGGAACGCACGATTCTTCATATTGTAATTCCAACTATTTTTCTATGGCTGCTTTTCATTTTCCTTTTGATTTTTGTAAACCGCCGCTTAAAAAGACATACCTGGTATACAATCGGAAAAGTCTGGTGGTCGGTTCCTCTTACATTTTTGATTCTGGAATGTTCATTTTTCCTTGCCGGACTGCTTTTTAAGAATCTTTTCCCGAATGCAAGTTATGCAGGAAGCGTTTACGGGCAGCTTTCTTTTCAAATCATAACTGGTCTTTTCTTTTGTTTTATTGAATATCTTCTTATTCTTTTTACAAATTATGGCTTTGAAGAACGTGCAATTGACTATCTGCTTGTAATCAGCTGTATTATAAATCAGTCTCTCTTTATCCTGGCAGATATTTCGCTGAGCCCGATTTTCATTATGATTTGTCTGCTCTCGCTTATTGCACTGACTGTAAAAAACAATCCTCTGCATTTTGCAATTTTTCTTTTAATGGTTGGCCCGCTTATTCCATATGGTCACAGAGTTATTACTGCCTCTGAATTAAAAGGCTTGTCAGAATTCCTAAAGGGGCCAAAACCTTCTGCAGTAATTCCGCTTGTTCTCTACCCTGTTTACATTGTGCTTTTCAGAATACTCACATCAATCAGAACACGTTATAAAAAAGTTCGCACACTTTTTATTTTCACCATTGTAATTTTTGCTTCAATTTCGTTTTCTTTGATTTTACTCGGCATAATAAGAACAAAGCAGTTGAAAAAGCTAGAAATTCCAGAAAAACAGATTACTTACACTCCTTATGGCGATGAATTAATAAATCTTTCTTATACTCAAAAAAATATTTTTGGAGATGTAATCAGAACAATAGATATAGAAGTACCGGATAACTGCCTTTTATGTGATCTTTTGATTACCACAGACCGTGTATTTCCAGTTTTATATTCTGATAACGATTTTACGAGTGTTTCAAATAATGCCGTGCGCTTCCGCATTCCGGACAATCCCCCACAAAAAATGACCTTTAGTTACGGAGCGGCCATGACACCGTGTAAAATATCGGTTACTGCCATAATTGGAGACGCTGAAGACAAATATCTTCTTATCACTAAATCAATTGAGGCCGGAGAGCGTTAATGGAACCGATACAACACTGGTACCTTCATGTAGATCTCGACGCTTTTTTTGCTTCAGTTGAACAGCTGGATAATCCTGAATTAAGAGGAAAGCCTGTAATTGTCGGAGGTCTCCCAGAAGACAGACGAAGTGTTGTTTCTACAGCTTCATATGAGGCACGAAAATACGGTGTTCATTCTGCAATGCCAACCTTCCAGGCTTACAGGCTATGTCCAAACGGAATCTTTGTACGCGGCCGAATGCACCGCTATGCAGAGCTTTCATATCAAATAATGAACATTTTCCGTGACTATTCACCAGACGTTGACCAAATGTCAATTGATGAGGCTTTTATTGATTTAACCGGTACAGAAAAACTCTTTGGTCCGCCTGCAGAAACTGCAGCCCTTATAAAAAAACGAGTCAAAGCCGAAACTGGTCTCACAGTTTCTATGGGACTTGCATCTACAAAATATCTTGCAAAAATTGCTTCCGGCCTTAATAAACCAGATGGATTTTGCCACATAAGACACGGAGACGAGCAGAATTTTATGCTCAATCTTCCGCTTAATAAAGTCTGGGGACTCGGCCCAAAATCCCTGGAACTTATCCGCAGCAAAGGACTTATTTCTACAAAAGACATTTTCGAACGTGATTATGACACACTCGAATTTCTTTTTGGAAAGAACATGGCGGGCTTTCTTTATAATGTTGTGCGAGGTCTTGAAAACAATTCTTTTAAAAGAGAAACGAAGTCTCACTCAATAAGTGCAGAAACCACCTTCCCTTACGATCTTACAGATATTTATATGATTGAGACAGAGCTGCTGGAACTCGCACATGGTGTATTTTTCCGTCTCTTAAAAGAAGAAAGCTTTTCAAGAACAGCCTTTGTTAAAATCCGCTATGATGATTTTTCAACATGTACAGTTCAGGAAACAACAGAACGAAATATAATTACTCTCGACACCTATTATGAAATCATAAAAAGACTTTTCGAAAAAAAATATCAGAATGGGCGCGGCATACGACTTTTGGGAGTTGGTTTTGAAAATATTGTTAAAGAAGAAAAGCCTTATCAGCAGGATTTATTTGCAAACAATGATGAAAAAAAGCAGGCAGTAGAAAAAGCGATTCTAAATCTTTCAAAGAAACATCCAGAAATAAAAGTGCAGAAAGCAAGAACTCTTAAAGCATTTTTATTGCTGCTTTTAATTGGAGCAGGTGGGGTCAAAATTGATGCAGAAGAATTTAAGGATATAAAAGATCCCCCGGAGCTAAATACACCTGAGCGGGAAACTCCTTCGTCTTTATTTGATTATGATTTGGACGACAAAAATCATGTGGACTTTACAGCATCGGGGTTATGGAAAGCAGAATTTCAAAGTGGTCTGGATCTTACCTTTGGAAACGGCACTACTCCTGCAGCTTCGCCACAGCTACCAGTGTTTAAGCAGGAGGTTGAACTCTCAACACTGCTTACCTTAAACAATACATGGTATTTTCAAGCTGATTTTGCAGATGAGTTTTCAAACAATACATTTGCTCTCGGTTATAAAAGCGACAATCTGATAAGACATTTTCGTCTTGCAAACCGCGGAGTTACAATGAGCCGCGGCTATAGTGCAGAATATTTTGGCAATGGCTTACAGGGCGGAAACAATCAGGCCCCTGGTGCAAGTCTTTTGCTCAAACCACAAAACGAAAAATGGCAGGCTGATTTTCTTGTCCGCTATGATATGACAGATGTAAAAAGTGCAACCTTTTACGGCATGAACAAGGCAACTGACATTACACTTTCCCCTGCAGATTTTATATATGGCGTAGAATTCCGCTTCCCGGAACAGGCAGCAGATTTACTCACACAGATTGATGCTGTTTATATTGAAAACGCAAACGGAACGATACTCGATGAACGTGGTAAAAAATATCGTAAACTCACAAAAGATGAGTTCGCGGCAGTAACATCTGCGAGCCGGCTTTTTATATCGAAAGACGCGGGCGGCGGCAAGAATGCCAGGGGCGAAGTACCGGCGATTCTTGTTTCTTTTGGCTCAGCGGGATATGTAGATTCGGTTATTGCCGCTGCCGGAAGTTATTCAACTCCCGACACTTTTCTTGGAAAAATCCAGAGCCAGCTTGGAGATAACGGAAAATATAATCTGGAAAAGTATGCAGGCAAAACAAAAACTACAATTGAAGGCAAAGCCGCCCTTATAATTCAGGATGATGAAGTTTTTTCTCCATTTTTATGTCCTGGAATTTACAGTACCGGAAAATACGAAACTGACATTAGTGTGCTGGCAGGAAAATCAGGCAATACAATTGCAAAATATAAAGCAATCTCTTCACAAGATTTTTATACCTCACTTTACGAAGACTTTTTTAACGAAAAAGAACTATTAACAAAAATCATAAATACGAATACAGAAAACAGCGTTTACCCTTTTGCAGAAGACTGCCCAGAAATATATCTTGGACTTAAAAACAAAACAAGTCTCGAGATTCTTTCAAGAACCTATACCCCGATAAAAGAAATTTATATCTCAAAAAAAGCCGCCGGCGGTACTGTACAAGTTTATAAAAACGGCATTCTTTTACCAGGTATTTCCTATAATGAAAATACAGGTGTTGTTGATCTGAATACTTCAGTTAGTCAAACAGATAAACTTCTTGTTACCTGGCAGGAAGAAACCTCTGATTTTTCGTCAGGTGCAATTGCTCTCGGTGCGGGTTATAAAATTAATCTTGTTCCAGGCTGGAATGCTGATATTATAATCACTGCACGTCAAAGCATAAATCAAAAAGATAATTATTCTTATACAGATAATCAAAAAAACAGCTTCGCAGCCTTAAGCGCTGGAACTCAATATGAAAAAAACGGTTTAAAAATAACAGAAAAATCAAATATTTCTGTCCTCAATGAAAACACCACAAAAGGTCTTCTGCTATATTCATGGGATAAAATTTGGGATAATTATGAACAGAACTTAAAAGAAGCCCTTTATCCTGAAAAAGTCGAAAAAGAAATGCCGGAAAAAGCCATTGCAGTATATTTTACATCTTCTGATTTTTCATCATATAAACTGATAAATATTCAATTAGATTTTTCTGATGTAAAAGAAAACTACAGTGCTCCTCTTCAGATTATTTTAGACGAAGATTCTGGAACAAAACAAAAAGGAAATGCAGCCCTTCGTCTGATTTTAAAAGATAACCCGATTATCACAAATACAATAGGATCAGTAAGTTCTGGACTTCATACAATCCAGATTGATCTTGAAAACAAAACAGTTGCATTTGATGACACGACTCTTTCTTCTGAAACTTACGAATTAAAAATAAATAATGCTGTAATTCCTTCCCGTCTCATGCTTGAAGATTCAATACTTGAAAATGATATCTTCATAACTAAACTATCTTATGAAAAAGCAAAATCATACGGTACCTTTAAGAATTATATTGCTGCAGAATACAAAAAAGAAGGTGCAATTTTACAGGCAGGAAATTTTGATTTAATTAAGAATTTATACCTTAATACAGAATCTACACAAAGCACTGGAAATTTTTCTTCTCCAGAATTTTTTATCAATACAAAATCAAATGCAGACATTACTATCAGTCAGATAAAACTTGGAGCAAATCTTTCTTCAGAAACATCTGAAATTACAGAAGCAGGCCACAGCATAAAAACCGACGGAAAACTTTTTGGAGTTTTCTACGCGGAAGATACTTTCCAGAAAGATTATTCTTCATACGAGCTTCGAAAGCAAAATGAAATATCTCTGGATTTTACAAAAATTAAACTTCCAGTTCAGTTGAGCATTAAGACAAATGCTTCTTCTACCCCATATTTAGAAAAACAAAATACTTCGCTTGAATTGAATTACACTCAGCCTATACGTTCTACACAATTTTCAATGGGAACAAAAGTTATAGCGGCTCAAAACATATCTCAATCTTCACAGGCTTCTGACGATTCTTATACTCAAGGCTGGCAGGATATTTCAGCCCTCGCCTTTTCTACAGGTAAAGAAGATGCTTCGGCTCGAAGCACTCAATATTCAGCCTTTCTTAGTGGTGTTTTCCCTATTGAAAACAAGGGCTTTACACTCAAGCCAAGGCTTACCTATGAACTTTCTGATAATTACAATGTAAATGCACCGGGACTTCTTTATTCAGATAAAGAACAACTTAAGCTTTCCATTCCATTTACAGGAAACAAAAAAGCATTCAGTTTTGAAATTTCCAGAAACGGTGGTGGTAATCACACTCCTGAATATGGCGGAACTTACCTTACAGACACACAAAGACTTTTTAATCTACAAAATGAACGACTCTGGTTCTATACACAATTGCCATTTTACGAACTGTTCAACCAGCATATTTTAGCAGACCTGCCACAAAACAGCAGCTACAGCACAAAGTACGAAGCAAATTTCCGCCGTACACTTTATAATTCACTCAAAGACTTATACATACCATCTGCCATAACGTTTGCTGTAAACCGTGAGCTCAAAAAAACACTGCCCGAATCTGACCTATATCAATTCAAAGCAGTAATAACAAATAATTCTATAAATAATTTTGGAAGCAACAGCCTTAATAAAAGATTTTTATGGTTTAAACAGGAAGAGCTTACTTCAAATCTTTCTGCTATCCTAAAACTACCTGCAGAGGATCCACAAAACTATAAGCTGAAAATCCAGTGCTTTTCACAACTGCTCTTATATATTTCAGAAAAATCAAATCTCACCGAAGTTTTTAATTTTTCAATTGAAAATACAGCAGACTGGAATCTTCGAGACTCCGTAGCTTATACAAGGCCTTCACAAAAAAGCCTGCTTGCAGAATTGCTCCGCAGATTTATTCCTGCAGCACAAACAACTTCAGGAAAAAGTAATTTTTCAATTTCACGAAAAGACAGCTTTACTTTTGAAATTGGAGAGTTAGAAAAAAATCTTTATCAAAAATATGAATATGAACACACAGTTTCCGTGGCTTTCATGGAATACTACAGTTTCTTTGCTGGACTCGATACAAGCCTTCTTTTAAATCAAAAGAAGGCAGACCATCTGAATATTACTCTTAATCTTGGAGCAAAGGTTGAGTTCTAATAACTAAAAGAAAAATCGTTTACTGTAGAGGCGCAAAATAACCTGTTTCGTCGCGGCCGCTTCTGTTCAAAAGATATACTTCTGCTTCAAGTGGAAGATAGTTTGTTCCAAAGTTTGTAGACATCGCCGAAACATAAGACAGCTGGTATATTCCCTGCGGCTGTTCAATCATATCCTTTACGACATCGCCCAAGCCCTGAGGACGGAATACATAATAAACGTCGCCAGTGGTGCTATCAACTACATAAGAGAGCTCATCATCAAGCGCGCCCTGATCAAGTTGAATAACAGAGAAAGCAATTGAATTATTGTTCATATAACTCGAAAGCTCAGCAAGATTATATTTTTCAAAAGTAAGAGAACAGCCTTCGTCATGGTTGCTGCCAGCTGTAATTAATACAATGCCTCGTTTTTTAGATGCATTAATTAAATCATTTGAAGCAAGTCGAAGTGCAAGGTCACAGGCTGCAGTCTTAGAAGTCTTTGTTTTAAGTGCTGCGAGGCTAAAGTCTCCAAGTGCATCCGGACGGCCGACATATTCAACAGCAGGAATAGCACCAGCAGAAACAATTCTAAGAGTTCCACGACCATTCATAGAAGAAGCAACTTCGCGCACACTGCTTTCAATTTCGTGTCCATATATAGTCGTATCAATCGAACGGTCAATAATTACAGTTATATCAGCATCAGTATTGTTAGAAGCAGCACCAAGCATTTTGAGTTTGGAAACCGGCCTCATGTTTTCTGTAAGATAAAAGTTTACTTCCTGCAAACCAACAACCGGCTGACGATGACGGTTTTCTACTCGAAGCTCAACAGTAACGTTCGGGAATTTTGAAGCATCAATCTGTTCAATCTGAACAAAAAGACCACCCACAAGTTCCTGCACCTTAGACATAACGTAAACTTCGTTTGCCGTAAAGTCTGTTACAATTACGTTTCCGTTTACATCCGGATTTGCAGCAGTAACACGAGCAGGAGCGTTTCCAACCTTTACATATTCAAAGAGGGCACCAGAATCTGCATCTACAGAAACGACACGGTTAGAATCACATACAATAAGACTTCCGTTCCAGTATTTAAGAGATTCAGGCTTTTTAAATGTATCTGCTTCAACAAGCTCACGAATAAAGTTACCGGCTCTGTCAAACTCGTAAATACAGCCTTTCTGATCATCTGCTACAAAAACCCGCTCGTCCGTAACGGCAATTCCAGTTGGCCCCTTAAGCCCCGCAAAATCTCCGTTTGTTCCCCCAAAGAAGAATACAGGTTCTCCATCCTTGTCAAAAACATCTACACGGCGGTTACCATAGTCTGTAACATAAATGCGTTCAAGATAATCCTGTGCAAGATAAAGTGGACCAACAACCTGACCAACTCCACGGCCTTTGGTTCCGATATAACGTTCAAAGCGTGCGTTAGAATTCAAAAGTGCAAGACGATCTCCCGCATGCTCACTGACAAGAAGCTTTCCGTCATGAAGTCGCAGAATATCACTTGGTCTGTCAAATCCGTTTACAGGACCTTCAACACGGTCTACAACCTTTCCGTTCTGATTTAATAAAACAAGCTCATTTGTATTATAAGCGGCAACCCACATTGTTCCGTCGTAATTCGGCTGAACGGCAACAGGTCCGCTGAAAATCATATTTCCCTGAAACTCTCCAGGAAATGCTCCTGCTTCTGAAAAGCGCATAAGCTTATCTGTAGAGTCTCCGGTTACACGGCGTTCTCGTACAATCTCTATTTTATTTTCGAGTAAAAGTCCACCATAACCGTTTTCTTTTGCATTGTTCCAGTAACTTAAAGCAGAACCTTCAAGTCCAGCCTTATAATATGCCTTGCCAAGCCAATCCAGAATCAGGTTATCATCTGGCAGATATGCAAGAGCTTTTTCAAACTGGACAATAGCTTCATTAAAGGCCCCCTTGTAATAAGCCTGCACACCACGGCGGAATTCTTCTGAAGCAAAGCCTTCGTTACCTGTTCTTATTCTGTCTTCAGGCACACGCAAGCCTGCATCATCGGTTGTTACCTGTGCAAAAATTGCACCTGCTGCGAAAACGGCTGAAAAAATAATTGCGGTTATCTTTTTCATCTGCTAGTGGCCCGCCTTCAGTCTTACTGATTTTATATGCTCAGCTATCTCAACATTAGTAGTGTCCAGAAGTTCTGCCTGCTGTAGATATTGCATGGCATCCTTATATAAACCAAGCTTGTAATATACCCAGCCAAGAGAATCAAGACATGCCGCAGACTTTGGAGCTGATTTTACAGCCTGCTTACAAAGAGAAAGTGCGCGTGTTAGATCCTTTTCCTGACAGGCCAGTACATAACCAAGTCCGTTAAGCGAAGATACATTATCAGGATCTTTTCTGAGAGACTGCTCGTAATAGTTCAGGCAACGTTCTGTATCATTCTGCTCCCAGGCAATAAAAGCCAGAGCCGCATTTACTGAAGCAGTCATATAGCCAGTATCCAAAAGCTTATTCAATTCAAAATCTGCAAGACGCTTACGCCCCGAAAGTGCATAAATTACAGCAAGAAGGAATCGACACTGTAAAACACGTTCAAAGTTTCCACCTGAAGTAACTACCTGTTCAAGAAATAAAAGGGCATCATCATATCGTTCCAGCTTGGTATAGCAAAGCCCAAGATAATAAGAGACCTCTAATTTATCTGCTGTGGAATCTGATGGAAGAGCCAGAAAGAAAGCCAATGCCTTCTTATATTTTTTCTGAGAATAAAGGATTTTCCCTTCATCTAAAATCGTATTGTTCTGCAATTTCCCCACCCTTTTATTTATCTATACTATTTTACAACTTAAATGGCATACCGTCCACTATTTCTGCAGCTAAAGGCTCTGCATATACACGAGAAACTGCTATATATCCATCTTTTACAACGTATGCATCGCAGGTTTTATCTTCCCGAGGTATAGCTCCGCCCGGCACAAAGTGTGCTTCTGTTATACCGTTATTATCAACAATCTTAAGCTTATCACCATAATCGCGAATACATAAAGATTTACAATATTTTACGCCCAGGTACGAATCTCGTGAAGCACCGTTTACATTTACAAAAATACGCGGTACATCAGTATTTGCAAGTTTTATAAGCTCTTCAAGATTTTTAGCAGCAAAATCTGCCAGAGCTTCATATTTCATATTTTTAAGATTTTCATCAGACCAGATTAAAGGATCTACACTAAGCGCAATTCCAGGCACTCCGTTCAATACAGCCTGACGTGCAGCCCCGCAGGTTCCCGAATACACAATATCGGTTCCCATATTTGCTCCCTGATTGATTCCAGAAATCACAACATCAAACTTAAAATCAAAAAGGTCGCTTTCAAGGCCTACACATACACAGTCAGAAGGATAACCTGAACATGCCCATCTGTTATCTCCAGTCTTTTTTAGTGTATTGGTATTCCACATAGTTATATGATGTGAAACTGCAGAACGGTTAGAATCTGGAGCAACTACATAAACATTGTGACCGTCTTTTTCCAGCCGTTCCGCCAGTATATTTAATCCCTTAGCCTGTATACCATCATCATTTGTAAGCAGGATATTCATTGGCTAATCCTTTACGATAGAAGCACCGTCTGCCGGTTCAACTTCATATACATCAGGATGGAAACCGAATATCTTTTCAAACTCTGCAATCTTAGCTTTAAAGTTATCCATATCGCCTTCGCGCATGATAGCATAAAGACAGCGTCCAAAACCTTTTCCGGTGATACGACCACAGGTTACAGGGTTACGCACAAAGTCCAGGTTAGGTTCCAGCTCATTTACGCGTTTCAAAATCCAGTCAATTTCCGGACACGAAATATTAAACATATCGCGCATAGTTTCATGGCTGTGATTTACAGCACGGGCAAACTTAAAGAAGTCACCTTTTTCAATTCCTTCGCGAGCAGCAAGAATATCATTATGCTCATACAAAACTGAAAGGAGCTTACGGCGTACATCTTCACTAACAACTGAAAGCTGCAGGTTTATATCAGTTACATCGTCTATATAACGCCAGCCACCATAAATATTTGGCTTTCGTTCACGAAGGTCTCCCATAATAAGCGCATACTGTGGCTCATGCAGAGTTTCTTCGTTCCATACAGTTACTCGTGGAACCTTGGTATCAACCAGAAGAACCTTTTTATCTTCGAAATTAAAAGGAACATAGTCCCATGTGTTTTTGAAGTGATCTGTAATGATTATATTATTTTTCTTGGAAAAAAGTGCTGCAAAGTTATCTGCAATGTAGTTGTTATTTTGAAGGAAGCGTCTGTTACCGCGCTCTATGACTTGAAGAAGCTCCATATCCGAACAGTTTAGTTCGAAGAGCGATTTGATTGCGACTGCCGCAGCAGCCTTTACCGCCGTAGTGATACCGAATCCCGCAGAAGGAAGTGTTTCACTGTAAATCGTGATATTCATTCCCCCAAGCGTAAAGCCACCAGACGTAAAACCATAGACAATCGCTTTTACCGCATTTGCCCACCGGTCTTCCTTTTTCATCTTTAAGGATGTTAGGCTTGCTTTCTTTCGTTCATTAAGCTGATGAAAATAAAACTTTATCGAAGTATCATCACGTTTTGAAACGGCAACATATATAGGCAGATTTACTGCCATTGACATTGTCTTATCTTTGAAAAACCAGGAATGCTCACCTATGAGATGAAAACGTCCCGGTGCTTTTGCTACGATGTCGGGTTTTCCACCGTATTCCAATTCGTGTGCATCATTTACTGCTTTCATTTATTGGATCCCCCTCTTTATTAATTACCCTATTTTACCTTGAAATTTTTCAATGTATATTGTTAAAATAATAATATAATGGAATTGATTTTACAAGTTATTTTTTCTTCGGTTTTCTCAGGTTTTATGCTTTCAGCGGCAATTCCAAACGAATTCTACCTTTTTGGGTGTCCTGTCTTTACTTTAATTTCATTTATTCCGTTATATCTGATTTTTAATAAAATAAAAGATTTTAAGCTGGCCTTTTTTGCCTTCTTTTTACAAACGCTTACAACTCATTTAGTTTCAAGTTTCTGGCTGGCATATTTTAAGGATTTTGCAATTTTTACACTTGGAGCATCTGCATTAGGTACAGCCTGTATAGGTGGCGCTTTCGGTTTATATTTTTTTCTGCCTTATTATTCCAGCGGTTCTCAAAATAAGCTGAATGAAAACTCATTAAAGCTTCAGATTTTTCAGTCACCGGTTTTCCGCATATTATATTTTGCAGCAATATACACTCTTTATGAATGGGCTAAATCATCAGGATTTTTAGGCTACCCATGGGGAACTGTTTCTTCTGCAATGTACAAATGGCCGCTTTTAATGCAGACAGCTTCTGTTACCGGTACTTACGGCATTACTTTTGTAATCATAATGTTTAATGCAATAGCTGCAGAATTCCTTATGCTTTATTACGGGAATTACAGTCTCCAGAAAACAAAATACTGCCAGACAGTTCAAATGGCAAAACTGCTGGGAATGCTTCTTGCCCTTATGCTTTTTCACGGACTTGTTCAGTATGATATAGTACGAAAGCCTATAAAAGAGCTTACCGCAATTTTAGTACAGCAGAACAGTAATCCATGGGATGAAGATTCAGATGAAAAATCTATTCTGGTTTCTCAAAGACTCACCCAAGAAAAAATAGATGAACTGAAAATGCAGGATAGAAAAGCAGACCTTGTAATATGGAGCGAAGGCTGTCTGCATAAAAACTTCCCGGGTGGAGAAAACTATTACACCTGGTTCCCGCCAGAAAAACCTCTTGTAGAATTTGTAAAAGACATAAAAGTGCCTTGTATTTTTGGAGGCTCAGTAACCCGCTCCCGAAAATTTATGCAAAATGGGAAAAAAGTCTCTCGCAGAGAATATTATAATTCTGCCCTTCTTTTTGATGAAGATGGACATTACCGCGGCTACTATGCAAAAAATCATCTTGTTCCTTTTGCAGAAGCCCTGCCATTTATGGAAGTTCCCGCAATTCATGCTTTTATGGAAAAAGTTGTAGGTATTTCTGCAGGCTGGACTCCAGGTGACCAGTATGTTTATTTTGATGTTCCATGCCGCGTAACCGAAAACTTTAAGCTGCCTGCTGTAAAAGATATAGATTTGAATAAAGATTATATGCAGCAAAAGCTTGAAGAAAAAACACCATATACGGTAAGGCTTTCAACTCCAATCTGCTTTGATGATGCTTTTACAGATATTATGCGCCCACTTTTCCTCAACGGCTGCGAGCTTTTTGTAAATATAACTGATGATTCCTGGTCTCTCAAACGTTCAAGCGAAATTCAACATTTTGTCATTGCTTCTTACAGGGCAATTGAATACCGTACAACTCTTATTCGTTCGGCTAACGCAGGTTATTCTGTAGTGGTAGATCCGGCTGGAAAAGTAATTGCAGATCAGCCACTGTTTGAAGAATCATCTATTGTTTATGATGTTCCAGTCTATGAGCACAAAATGACTACTTACGCACGCTTTGGAAACTGGCTTCCTTATCTGTGCATTGTGATTTTTGTTCTCTGTTGTGTTTATGCATGGTTCATTTTTGAAGAATGGGATTACATTCCAAGCGAACGCAAAATCAAAAAATCAAAGAAATCAGATAAAAAAAAGAAAAAGAATTCTAAAAACAAAAAATAGTCAAGAGTTCAACGTCGATTTTTCAAGACAAGCATAAAAAATATTTTTGTCAAGAAAAAAAGTTTAAAATAAATTCGCTGAATTTCAAAAAATTCACTTGTGTATCCATATTTAGTGTACTATGATGTTAATATCAAATTAAAACGCTAGAGAATCAAAAAGTGAGGGGATAATCAATGCGCTGTCCATACTGTGGAAATCTTGAGGACAAAGTCCTTGAATCCAGAACAATGGTGAACGGTGAAAGCATAAGAAGACGCCGAGAATGCATTTCGTGCGGCTACCGCTTTACCAGCTACGAGCGTATTGATGAAAAGCCATTCATGGTTGTTAAGCGTGACGGACGACGTCAGCCATTTGACCGCACAAAGCTTGAAAAAGGCATTGAGCGCGCTCTCGAAAAACGACCGGTTTCCACTACTATGGTGGAACAGCTTTCCAATGACATTGAAGATCTCGCGATTAAGAAAGGCCGGGAGAGCCGTGAAATCTCTACTTCGGAGTTGGGTGAACTTGTACTTGAAAAACTTTATGCAATCGACAAGGTTGCATATATCCGCTTTGCATCAGTCTACCGCCACTTCGAAAATCTTGATGAATTCATTACTGAAGTAAAAAACATAGAAAAGAGGGGAAAAAACAATGAGTGATCAATCAATCTTTCCGGAATGGAGAAGCTTTCTGGGCTCAAGTTCAGACAGTGAGACAAAAGGATTTTTAAGATCGGTTGTTAAACGTTCCGGCGAAATCGCAGATTACGACAGAAACAAAATCGAAGCGGCAATCGGCAAAGCAATTGAAGCTGTAGAAAAACGTAAAGATCCAGACAGAGCTGCTTCACTCACAGACAAGGTAGAAGAAAAACTCCGCCTTCAGCTTGCAGGAAACCGTGCACATTCTATTCCTGCCATCGAAGAGATTCAGGATATTGTCGAAACTGTTCTCATCGAATCTAAAGAAGTAGAAGTTGCAAAGGCATACATTCTCTACCGCGCACGCCACGAAGCAACCCGTGATGCAAAGAGCCTTATGATTGACATCAACAAGACAATGGACGGCTACCTTGCACAGAGCGACTGGCGCGTAAACGAAAATGCAAACGTAAACTTCTCTCTTGGTGGACTTATTCTTCATAACTCAGGTACAATTACAGCCAACTACTGGCTCAATAATATTTACTCAAAGGAAATTGCAGAAGCACACAAAACAGCCGCTTTCCACATTCACGACCTCTCTATGTTTTCCGGCTATTGTGCAGGATGGTCTTTGCGCCAGCTGATTGCTGAAGGACTTGGTGGAGTTCCAGATAAAATTACTTCAACTCCAGCAACTCACCTTTCTACCCTCGTTAATCAGATTGTGAACTTCCTTGGAATCATGCAGAACGAATGGGCTGGTGCTCAGGCATTCTCATCTTTCGATACATACCTTGCTCCATTTATTCGTGCTGACCACCTTACAGAAAAACAGGTTCGTCAGTGCATTCAAAGCTACATTTACGGTGTAAATACTCCTAGCCGCTGGGGTTCACAGGCTCCGTTTACAAACATTACTTTGGACTGGGTTTGTCCTGATGACTTGAAAAATAAAAAGGCAATTGTCGGTGGTAAGGAACAGGATTATACCTACGGCGACTGTCAGAAAGAAATGGACATGATTAACAAAGTGTTCATTGAACTTATGATTGAAGGTGATGCGGATGGGCGCGGCTTTGCTTACCCTATTCCAACTTACAATATTACACGCGACTTTGACTGGACTTCTGAAAATGCAAAACTGCTTTTCACAATGACAGCTCAGTACGGAACTCCAAACTTCCAGAACTTCGTAAACTCAGATTTGAATCCGAGCGATGTACGTTCTATGTGCTGTCGTCTCCAGCTTGATAAGCGCGAACTCCGCCGCCGCGGTGGTGGACTTTTTGGTGCAGACGAGTTCACAGGTTCTATCGGTGTAGTTACAATCAACATGCCACAGATTGGTTACCTCGCTAAAAATGAAGAAGAATTCTATAAGCGCCTTGATTATCTTATGGAACTTGCAAAGGAAAGTCTCTGCACAAAACGTAAGGTAATTCAGAAGCTTTATGATGGTGGCTTGTTCCCATATACAAGACGCTATCTTAAGACTCTTGTAAATCACTTTAATACAATTGGTCTTTGTGGTATGAACGAATGCTGTTTGAACTTCCTTGGAGTTGATATTACAAATCCTAAGGGCAAGGCATTTGCAGAAAAAGTTCTTCAGCACATGAGAGAAAAGATGCAGGATTACCAGGAGCAGACAGGAGATTTGTTCAACCTCGAAGCAACACCTGCCGAATCAACTTCATACCGTCTTGCACGCCACGACAAGGAACAGTTCCCTGATATCATCACAAGCGGAACTAATGAACCCTTCTATACAAACTCTTCACAGCTCCCTGTTGATTACACTGCAGATGTATTTGAAGCACTCGACCATCAGGAATCATTACAGACTAAGTATACAGGCGGAACAATGTTCCACGTATTCATGGGTGAAGCTCTTAAAGACTGGAAAAGCTGTGCAGACCTGGTTCGCACAATTGCAAGCAAGTACCGCATTCCGTTCTTCACAATTTCACCTACATACTCAATCTGTAAGGTACACGGCTATTTAATCGGACAGCAGTTTGAATGTCCTAAGTGCAAGGCCGAAAAAGAAAAAGCACTTAAAGAAAAACTCAAGGCACTTGAAGCAGAAAAAGAAAAGGTACTTGCAGAGCAGAAAAACTAAAGATTTTGCTATGTACTACCGAGAATTCTAGTGTCTGATAAATTGACAATCTAGCACTACTACACTATATTTAGTGTGGGTGCAAAATTTAAATAATTTTGGGAGGAGTCAAAAAGATTATGGAAAAAAGAACACTTGCTCAGATCGAAGCCGAGATTGCAGAAACAAAAGCTGCATTGAATGATGTTCATGGAACCGAGACAGAGGTTTACGCACGTATCGTTGGTTACTATCGTGCAGTAAAGCACTGGAACAGAGGAAAGCGTGATGAATTTGACCAGCGCAAAATGTTCACTCTCGAAGCCAGCAAAGAATATGATATTACTGCCGCAGACAGTCCATGCGTACGCAAGGCTCCTGCTAAAATGACAAAAGCATCTGCTGTAGTTGATAACAGCAGCGTAACATATGAAATGTACACAAGAAAGACCTGTCCTAACTGCCCTCCTGTAAAGGAATTTATGAATGATCTTGAAATGCCAGGCCGTTCAATTGATGTTGATACAAAAGAAGGACTTGCAGAAGCCGCAAAGAAAGGTGTATTTGCATCTCCCACAGTAATTTTCTACAACGAAGCAGGCATTGAAACTGCACGCTGTCACAATGTAGAAGAACTCGAAGCTGTATTCAGCAAGGTTGCAGTTTCTGCCTAATGTCAGAACTTGACCTTAATAAACCTGCGGGCGTACTTGTTAAAACCACTTGCGTGGATTTTCCAGGTCGTGTCGCAGGTTCTTTTTTTCTAAAAGGCTGTAATATCCGCTGTCCATATTGCTACAACATAGGGCTTGTACTAACTGATTCAGAAATGCCTTCCGGCATAGAAACTGAACCTCTCAGTACCGTAGCAGAACTATTTGCACATCTGGAAAAACGCCAGGGTATTTTGAGCGGGCTTGTTATAAGCGGTGGAGAGCCCTTATTAAATCCATACACTCCAGTAATTATCCGCAAAGCAAAAGAACTTGGTTATAAAGTTAAGATTGATACAAACGGAACATTACCGGAAAAGCTCCGCACACTGATTGAAAATCCAGACCTTCGCCCAGATTTTATTGCAATGGATATAAAAACTACGCCATCCCGCTACTCTACTCTAATCTGTGGAGATGCTTCCCCATATTTTGGAAAATCAGATTATTTTGAAAAAGTATTAAAAGAAAGTGCAGACCTGGTAGCAGCCTACCCCGCAGACAGCCGCGAATGGCGTACCGTACTTGTTCCAGGCTTAGTTACAAAAGAAGATATTTCAGAAATGGCAAAACTCCTGCCAGAGGATGCCAGCTGGCAGTTTGCACAATTTATGAACAAGAATTGTCTGGATCCGTCTTATAACGATATTTACCCTTATACCGACGCAGAAGCAAATGAATTAATTGAATATGCGCAGACCTTTATAAAAGGCGCCGCTTTGCGATAATCTACATAATCCGCGCAAATTCTTTTACTATCTGCGGAATCAAAGTTTCAACTCTACCATTACAGCTCATGCCGCTTGCATTTTTATGTCCGCCGCCACCAAACTTTGCCGCAACCTTGGAAACATCAATTTTATCCTGTGAGCGGAAACCGCCTGTACAAGTTGTCTCAGTATCCTGGCGTAAAAATACAACTGCTTCAACGCCTTTAGCACTCAACATGAGCTGATAAAGAGAATCCGAATCACGGCCTTCCAGGCCCCACTTTCTTGTATCTTCCAGAGACTCATAAGTTACTACAAGTCTTCCATCAAGATACTTTTCAGCCTTTCCTAAAAGCACACCCAAAAGCTTTCTTGTAGAATATGGCTTTCCAGAATTTATATCACGATAGGTAGCCCTAGGATCTGCTCCGCTTGCAACAAGACGGCTAACAGCAGCAAACACTTCAGCTGAATTATCAGTTAAAAATCTGAAAAAGCCTGTATCTGTACTTATTCCAAAAAACAAATCTTTTGCAAGAAGAGCTGGTACAGGGCCAATCAGTTTTTCATAAAAAAGCTGAATCAAAAAGGCACAGGCAGGAGCATCTCCATCGACATAACCTTTAAAACCATCTTCAAGCCCACTGGTTTTATGATGATCTATAACAAAGGTATCCAGTCCTTTAAGTTCACCGTCAATATCGCCAATACGTACAACTTCAGAACAGTCTGCTATAAAAAGCCCGCTCGACTTACGTTCAGTTTCATCCTGAAATTCCATTGTATCGGAAAAGCGTTCCTGCCAGCGGATAACTTCATTGCGTTTAAAAGGACCTGCACTTAAGAGTTGATACGGCTTATTAAAATGCTCTAGAATAGCCGCAATCCCTAGACATGAAGTTATGCAGTCTCCATCCGGTTCCTTATGACCAGCAATGAAAAAGAAATTATGACTATCAATAAAAGATTTGAGTTCGTCGACCTTTTCCTGAGAAATATCAAACATAAATTATCCTGTTATAAAAAAAATAAAGCCCGTAAGTTTTTTTGCGGGCAAAAAAAAAGAGGGTTTTAACACCCTCTTTTATAATACCGTATTTTTGCCTAGAATTCCAAGTCTTCCAGAGTATCTTTATCGGCACCATCCATATTCTTTCTGGAATCTACCATACCCCAGATTGAATTGCTCTTATTCATTGGAATTGAAAGAATTACGCGCTTAAACTCGCCGCCATCCTTTACAACTGTCATATAAGCTCCGAGTGAAGTATTTACAGCACGGAACTTAAGCTTGCGAGGAGCTTCAGGAGTACCATTTCCCCATTTTTTAGGAAGAACTACACTACCAACACCAGTTCGATTTTTCTGATAGATAACAGCATAGCCGTCTTTTCCTTCAAGGATTTTCAGTATAGGAACATTTACATAAGACATATCTGTCCACTTACCTTCTGTACGTTCCGGGGCATTTGCACTGCCATTATCTGCAAACAAAGCTACTGAGAAAACAGAAAGCAATGCAAGAATCATAATTATTTTCTTCATATCTGCACTCCTTACAAGTCGTAAATAATATTATAAACCGAAAGTTTTTTTTTAACAACTTTTTTTTAACATGGCGATTTTATGAATTACATCTGGTCTATAATTCGTTTAAGAGCTCTTACAGCCTTTCCACGATGTGAAATTGCATTTTTTTCATCTGCAGTAAGCTCGGCAACAGTTTTTCCAAATTCAGGTAAGAACACAATCGGATCATAACCAAAGCCACCGCTTCCAGCCTGCTTAGAAATGTCGTCTATCAGAGCACCCTCAAAGGTTTCCTGGGCAACAAAAAGTCTGTCTGGGCCGCAATACATTACCATTGCACAAGTATAGTGACAGCTTCTCTCCCCATGAAGATAAGCCATTTTAGGAAGAGAACCCGATTTTATTGCATCATTAGTCTGCTGAATCAAAAAGATATTCTGTTCTTCCTGACTGATTTTTGTTCCATCAGGTTTACCATGCATAAATTCAGGACCAGCATAACGAGAAGAATAAATTCCAGGTGCCCCACCCAATGCATCTACACAGATTCCAGAATCATCTGCAATTACAGGACAATGCACAATATCATAAAGCGTACGAGCTTTAATCAGGCTGTTTTCATAGAAAGTTGTTCCTGTTTCATCAGGATCAAAAGCGATTCCCTCATCTGAAGGAATAAGAATTGTGTGTTCAGGGAGAAGCTCACACATCTCCCTTTTTTTGTTTTTATTTCCAGTAGCTAAGTAAATTTTCATATCTATTACTATAGCGAAAATATAAAATAATTACAAAGTATCGTACTGTTTAATCTTTTGATTCATAATCATCATCTTCATCCCCTGCTATATTAATTTCCTTATTACTTTCTTTTTTCGCACATTTTATATAATAGGCAACCTGTCTTTCACAAATCCCTAAAAGGTTAGCTACAGTTTTATTTGTAGGACGCAAATAAAGATGCCCTTCTTCAAAAGACTTGTTAAGATTCAGCCAGTTTTTTTCATGCTTTTTCTCAAGCCTCTCAAATTTGGAACTCAATATGACATTCTGCTCATTTTCAGGTTCTTTAAGCATATCATCCAGAAGAGTTTTGTAACGTCTATGATGATAGTAAGCAAAATTTCTTCGTTCCTGAGTTTTTGCCCTTCTTTCTGATTTTTTTTGAATTGAATCCTTACAATATTGAATCATATTATAAAAATATTCTGGTTTGATTTTATAAATGCTGCATAATCGTTCTATCTGTTCATCTGTAAGATAGTATGAAGATTTTAATGCAAGAATTATTATTTTCTTGTCAGAAGCATTAAGCTGAAGTTCTTTTAAAGCCTGCTGCAATTCTTCCGGTGAAAGTTTTTGCCTGTTCATTGGAGCCTTTGAAACTTCGAAATTCTGAAAATCAATTTTATGATATTTCACAGTTTTTTCGTTTACCGTATTAATACCTTCTACCATATTGAGTCTGTTCTGTAGATATGAACTTGTATTCTTTTTGGCAAGAGTATTGATGATTGAACAGACATGACAGTAGAAAAAAGTAAAGAAATCACCAATATCTGGATTATATACAGAAATTATATGTATTCCCTTTTCGACGATTCCAAGCATTATTTCCTGTCGTGTATCTTCATCATATTTTTGAAGACCGAACAAAGGATAATTCTGCGTTACGAAACTGCATAGTTGATTAAGTACTTCCCTTTGGGAAAGCAGACCATCTGCCAGTTTTTGTGGCAGCTCATTGAATTCATTGATTTTCATTTTTAACCTCTTTCTTTATTGTTCCGGAATGAAAGACGTAGTAGTAGAAATGACCGGTACGCTTATATATGCAAGTTTCGTGCCATATATTTTCACAAAAAGATTTTTTATATTTTTGATGATTTAGCTATTGACCTGATTCATTCAAAATGATAATATAGCAACATCTTTTGGCGACTTAGCTCAGTTGGTAGAGCACACGGCTCATATCCGTGATGTCAATGGTTCAATCCCATTAGTCGCTACCTCTAAATCCAGAGTTTTTACACTCTGGATTTTTTTTGTCTTTTTTTATCAATTTTTTTCACCCTTCTAAAATGATTAACAAGCCGTTAATTCTGTGAATTTTTATTAATTGGATTAAAAGAAATTAATTTAAAAAATTTACAAAATTTTTATTAAAGTATTTTTCTATTCCTGCCGATATTTAGTGTAGAAGTGTTATGACTGTATCGACTTCGCTGAAGCAGCAGTCAGGCGTTTCGGGCAAAAATGTGTAGATGTAGCCTTGTAAAAACATTTACGCATTTTTGCATCTTTTAACAGAAGAAAGGATTCTTCTGCTCACATTCCAAGGAGGAATATTATGGTTATCAACCACAACATGTCGGCAATGTTTGCCAATCGTCAGCTCGGAGTTACAGGTCTCGGTCTTAACAAAGATATGGAGAAACTGTCATCGGGTCAGAGAATCAACCGTGCAGGTGATGATGCTTCAGGACTTGCTGTATCTGAAAAGATGCGCGCACAGATCCGCGGTTTGAACCAGGCTTCACAGAACTGTTCAAATGGTATCAGCTTTATCCAGACAACAGAGGGTTACCTCCAGGAAACAACTGACATCATGCAGCGTATCCGTGAACTTGCAGTTCAGGCTTCAAACGGAATCTACTCTGAAGAAGACCGCATGCAGATTCAGGTTGAAATTTCAGCACTCGTTTCTGAAGTTGACCGCGTTGCTTCTGCCGCTCAGTTTAACGGCATGAACATGCTTACTGGCCGTTTCGCACAGCCTATGGGAGAAAATGTTGTAACTGCTTCTATGTGGTTCCATATTGGTGCTAACATGGATCAGAGAGTACAGGTATTCATCGGTACTATGTCTGCAGCAGCTCTCGGAGTTCGCGAACTTGGTTCAGAAGAGAAGCTTTCACTTGCTACACCGGAAGATGCCAACCGCGCAATCGGAACTATTGATGAAGCACTCAAGAAGATCAACAAACAGCGTGCTGACCTCGGTGCTTATCAGAACCGTCTTGAACTTACAGTAAAGGGATTGGATATTGGTGCTGAAAACCTCCAGGCTTCAGAATCACGTATCCGCGATACTGATATGGCTTCACAGATGGTAGAGTTCACAAAGAATTCTGTACTTCAGCAGGCTGGAACCGCAATGCTCGCTCAGGCTAACTCACAGTCACAGAATGTTCTTAGTCTTCTTAGATAATTGCTTGTCTTTACTAAGATAGTGAGATATAATTAATTTTAGGTTGCGTAAGCAGCCTAAAATTAATTAGCGCGGTGTTTTTTTTTGTGACTCTCCTCTTTTCTTTTCAGCAAAAACATCGTAAAATTAATAAGCAATTATTGATTTTAACATGCCCGTTTTCAGCGGCGCATTGTTCTTTGACATTAGTGTTTCCATGAAGGCTGGTGGCAGTAGGAACAGTCGGTTTAGCAATAGACTGACTATTCCTGCTGAATGGTCTGAAACTAAATTAGAGGCGCAGTACTAATTTAGCCTTCACCCGCAGGACAAAAAGCATGAGGCTTTTTGTTTTAAGTAAACATGGAGGCACAAATATGATTATTAATCACAATATGAGCTCACTCTATGCAGATCGTGTAACAAACATCTCTAATGAGTCAATCATGAAAAACATGGAGAAGCTCTCTTCTGGTGAACGCATCAATCGCGCCGGAGACGATGCATCAGGACTTGCTGTATCTGAAAAGATGCGCAGCCAAATCCGTGGTTTGAACCAGGCTTCTAAGAACATCCAGAATGGTGTTTCTTTCATCCAGACAACAGAAGGTTATCTGACTGAAACTACAGACATTCTTCAGCGTGTTCGCGAGCTCGCAGTTCAGGCAGCTAACGGTATCTACAGCGATGAAGACCGCATGCAGATTCAGGTTGAAGTATCACAGCTCGTTGCTGAAGTTGACCGCATTGCCAGCGTAGCTCAGTTCAACGGCATGAATATGCTTACAGGACGCTTCGCAGAAGGCGGAGACACAATGCAGTTCCAGATTGGTGCAAACGTTGACCAGAACGCTCGCGTTTACATCGGCACTATGACAGCATCAGCTCTTGGACTCAAGGGCGCTCAGGGTGGCGATGAGCAGATTTCTATTGCATCACCTGACGAAGCAAATATGACACTTGCTGCTATTGATGCTGCGTTGACAAATGTTAACAAGCAGAGAGCAGATCTCGGTGCTTATCAGAACCGCTTCGAAATGGCTGCAAAGGGCGTAAACATTGCTGCTGAAAACACCCAGGCTGCAGAAAGCCGTATCCGTGATACAGACATGGCTTCTGAGATGGTTGAATTCACAAAGAACAGCATTCTCACACAGGCTGGAACCGCAATGCTCGCTCAGGCTAATAACCAGTCACAGACTGTATTGGCACTGCTTCAGTAGACTAATTAAAAAAATTGAATTGAAGAGATAACTGGATGTCATCTTTTTGATTTGAAATATGGAAGGAAGGGGTATGCGCCCCCCTTCCCTTTCCATTTTTTTCAAGGAGGAGAACTATGAATACTATTAATACGAATTCAATGGTTCATGTGGCAATGGATGGCCAGTCTCTTTATAACATTAACAGGAATACAGCAAGCAATACTGCTCCTAAACAGGTTGCTGCCCAATCCATTACTCCCACAGGAGCCCAGGTAGCGCAGAACATAGAACAGAATATTGCCGAACTAAAGGCAGATTCACAAGCGCTCCAGAGAATGACAGAAATGGTTGGCGGAAACAAGCTTCAGTTCAGCGTGAACAAAGAACTTGGTAGCGTTGTCGTATCTATTGTAGATTCGGAAACAAATCAGGTTATCAAGCAAATTCCGTCAGAAGATATGCAAAAACTTAAGCTTCGCATCAGAAAAGCTATTGGCTCAATGTTCGACGAAGTAATATAAGCCTATGGCCGGACTGAACATACCAGGCGTTACTGATCAGTATAACACAAATGATACTGTAGAAAAGCTCATGAAAATTGAGCGTGTCCCTCTCACAAGGGAACAGAATCAGCTTGAAAATTTAAAAACTGAAAAGAACGCCTGGCGCGATATTAATTCCAGACTAACCTCTTTAAGAGATAATACAAAAACTCTCTATTCTTTTGAAAATCCATTTAACAGTAAACTCACCTCATCAACCGAAGAATATGCTATTACTGCAGAAGCAAACCGCAGTGCAAGTCTTCAGTCTTTTAAGGTAGATGTTTTACAGGCCGCTTCTTCTGACCGATTCCTTACAGATGAGCTTGAAAATGATTTCAAAGTTCCACAAGGTACTTACACCTACAAAGTTGGAGAAAAACAGATTACCTTCAACTGGAAAGGCGGCACTCTAAAAGATTTTTCTACAGCAATCAATAAACGTGGAAATAATATAATTAAATCTTCAATAATTGGTGCCAGCGCAGGTAAAAAATCGCTGCTTATTGAAGCTGTTCCTACAGGAAAAGAAAACCGTCTCATTTTTGAAGATGATGCAAAAACCTTTGCCTTTGATTCAGGAATGGTAGATAAAATCAAATCTGAAACACAAACTTTTGCAAATTCACAAAACGAAATATTACCTGTAAATAAAATTGAATATGACGAACCGCCATATATGCCGGTTCTTTCTCTTATAAATACAAAATACAACGAAGAAAACGAAAGTGTAACTGTAGATCCTCGCGGAGCATATCAGGTAAAGGTACCAGAAAAAATCCTGCGCGATACAGCATTACATCTTCAGTTTACTGTAACAAAAAAGGAAACTGAAGATATTACACCGGCAATAAACCAGACTCTTATTCAACCAGAACTGCCAGATGCCGGAACTGCAGAATTTGGCGGAATTGTCATAAGCAATAATGAATCAGATACAAATCTGAATCTTCCAAAAGAACCTCCTGCCCCACTTGAACCTGTTCTTACAGATTCAATTCTATATGCAGTTATGGAAGATGGCACTGAGAAAGAAATTCCTTATACACCAGCGGCAGAAGAAGATAAGCCTGCTCAGATTGATGTAAAGCTTGCTGATTATCCTGGAATAAAAGCAATTGCCGTACGCAACTTAAATACAGGAACCAGTTTTGAAATTTCTGATATTACAGCGCTCGACCCGGTAAAGGATTTGGGATATGGGCCAAAGCATCCGGTTTCTACTGCAGATGACGCAATCATCAAATATGAAGGAATTACAATTACACGTTCATCAAATAAAATTGATGATGTTGTCCCTGAAATTACATTAAATGTTCACGACAAAACAGAAAAAACTGCAACTATAGCAGTAAAACCTGATGTTGATTCCTCAAAAACTGCAATTATTGATTTTGTTGGAAAATACAACCAGGCAGTTGCAGAACTCAATATTCTTTCTCAGAATAAGCCTGAAATTATCGAAGAACTTGATTATCTTACAAATGATGAACGCGAAGCTGAACAGAAAAAGCTCGGACTTTTCCAGTCTGATTTTTCACTCACAAGCATAAAATCAAATATGGCTTCTACAATCGCCGCACGATATATGTTCTCTGATTCAGCAGAAATTACAATGCTTTCTCAGCTTGGAATTGCAACTAATGCCAGCGGTTATTCTGGAGGCTATTCTCAGAGTAAACTTCGCGGTTATCTTGAAATTGACGAAAAGAAACTTGATGATGCACTGGCAAATCATCTTGATGATATTAAAATGCTTTTTGGTTACGACTCAGACGGAGATTTAATTGTAGATTCCGGCATTGCTTATAAGCTCGATAAACAGATTTCAGCTTATACACAAACTGGTGGAATTCTAGCAATGAAAACTTCTACGCTTGATTCGAAAATCAAAAGCTCAGAAACCCGTATTTCAAAGCTTGAAGCTCAGATGGATAAAAAGGAGGCAGAACTCCGTAACAAATATAGCCAGATGGAAGGTTCGCTGAACAGCCTAGAAGCGCAGCAGAATACAATTTCGAACTTTGTAAAACAGAATCAAAATCAAAATAAGTAAGGCAGGTAGTATATGATAGAATTTTACATCAATGGACAGCAGGTTGAAGTTCAACTGGAAGATGAGCAGACAATTGGAGATGTACTCAAATCTTTTGAAAAGACCTGCGAAGAAAATGATGCAGCTGTAATCGGAATTACAGTAGACGGTAAACAGATTACAGCAGAACTTTTTGATGAAGAAGCTTCAAAGCCTCTTGGAAAAGATACAAAATTCGAATTTTCAATTGTAACAAAAAATGATATAAAAGCTTCTTTTGCAAAGCTTGCAGAATTATTTAATGAATTAGCACTTCAGATGGAAGGAGTTCCTGTTGCACTTCAGAGTGGAAAAAATCTTGAAGTAAGCGAATCTATAAAAA
Organism: uncultured Spirochaetaceae bacterium; assembly: GCA_902789325.1. Lineage (GTDB taxonomy): Bacteria > Spirochaetota > Spirochaetia > Treponematales > Treponemataceae > Treponema_D. Next base: position 46,930 of record CADANN010000003.1, on the reverse strand, counting down.
AACTTGCAGACAGCATTGACCAGTTCTGCCACATTGCAACTCTCGCATCGCTTTTCCCAGAAACCTTCACAGCCTCATCTTTAGGTGGCATGAATTTTAAAGATTTCTTTGCTGATTTCTCTCCTATTTTGAAAGACTTCGAAGATGCACTGCAAAACAATGATACTGTTATGCTTGGAGATCTTTCGGAATATGAAATCTGTCCTAGATTAAAAGAGATTTCAGAAGCCCTTAAAACTATGCAGGAGGCTTAAATGTTCTTTTTATTAGGTTCAGGAAGCGGTTCGCCGCTGGAAGCCAGACAGACACATCGCGGTGATTTAGCAATAATCATCATTCTTCTTGCTTGTTTTGCTGTAATTCTTGGTATTGCCTTTATAATTTTCATGAGAATTAAAAATTATTATAAATCTGAACAATACCTTGAAAAAGAAAGAAACCGAAAAACAAAATATAAAGACATTCAAAAGCTAACTAAAGAAAATAATCTTTCCCAGGCAGAAGCAACAATTCTCTGGGATATCTGCCGCATAACTCAATGCAATAATATTCTTTATTCAGTAAAAAGTAATCTTGAAGTAAATAATCTTTTCAGAAATGCATATAACATTATGAAAGAACAAAATCTTTTGACAGAGCCTAAGTTAAATGACTTTTTCACTTGTCTTTTTAAGCTGGAAATGATTGTTGCTCAGACAAAAAAAGTTCTCTCTACCCGCCAGATAGCACCTGGAGTAATGATTTTTTTCATATCTGATTCTGGTGAACAGTATCCGTTTACCGTAGTTCAAAATCAAAAGGATTTCTTTACTGCAGAAGTTCCGGAATTCATTTATACAACACCAAGACGTCCAAAACTGCTGGAAAGAAGTCGTTTTACATTTAAAACTTCAGATGGGCTTTCTTACAATCTTATTACCAGAATTATCCGCTATAACGAAGGAAATGATGGAAAAATCTACATGGTTCTTTCACATTCAGAACAGCTTGAATGTCAGGCACAGCGTCATTTTAAGCGAGAATTCCTAGATATGGAATGTAAGTTCAAGGCTGTAAAGGTAAATCCAAATCCACAAAAAGGAGACCAGAAATATTCCTTTAGTGATAAAGAATATGATGGAAAAATCACAAACATTTCTGCAGGCGGATGTTGTATTCAGACAACCTTACCAATAAAAGAAAAACAGCATATTGGCATAATTCTACCTGATTCTGGAATTGAACAGACTCTTGTTGGAATAATCCGCAGAACAAGACGGCTTCCAACAGGAAAGCTTGCTCTGCATATTCAATTTATTGATATACCGCTGGCAGCTAAAAACCGAATTCATATACTTGTTTATAAATATGAATTATAGAATATCAAAAATATTGTCTAACAGAATGTTATATTAAAAAAAATATTACTTGATATCACAGCATTTTTGGAGTATTCTATAAGAATATGAGAGTCATTGAACTACAGAATATTCAGCGGGAAGAAGGCCAGATTTTCTATCTTAGAAAATATACCTGCGATGCAGTAATGGAATTTCCGACCAGCACAGATACAGTTCAAATCTTCTTCAGTATTGAAACAAGCCCAATGGGAAAGAAAATTATTGAGCTCTCATTCCCTCAGCCTATTAACTATCCGCTCATTCCGGTAAAAAAGGCTTTACTTGAATATATTTTTACAGAAGAGCTCGAAGGCAGACTACCTTGTTAACATTCACAACTAAATCTCCAGAAGAAACTATTGCACTTGGTGTCAGGATTGGCAACAAGCTTAAAAAAGGTGACGTTATTGCCATGCAGGGAACTTTAGCTGCCGGCAAAACTACAATCACAAAAGGTATTGCACAGGCTCTTGGAATTTCAGAAACCATTACAAGCCCTACTTTCTGTTTAATCAGCGAATACTATGGCAAAATGCCTCTTTATCATATGGATGTATATCGTCTTGAAGGTGGTGAAGATTTTGTAAATCTGGGTACAGATGACATGATTTATGGAGACGGAGTCAGCATAATTGAATGGTCTGAAAAGATTATGGAAGAACTACCGTCACGTACTATAATTTTGCGACTTACTCCACAGGACGACGGAAGCCGTCTCATAGAAATTGAAAACTGGAACAATGGAGAAATATAATGAATATTCTTGCTTTGGATTGCGCTGTTACACGAATCTCTCTTGCTGTTAAAACTGAAAATAAATTTATTTCCGCAACTTATGATATTGGAATGAGACAGTCTGAAATTCTTGTTCCTTCAATTGATGAACTTTTGAAAAAAGCTGATTTGACTGCAGCCGATTTGAATGCAACTTGTCTTACAATTGGACCAGGAAGTTTTACAGGCTTGCGTCTTGGTATTTCTGCCCTTAAGGCAATTGAATTAGCTTATGGTGTTCCAGTTTATGGTATTTCTTCACTTGAAGCATATGCCTTTGCTTATAAGAATTTTAATCTTCCCCTTCTTTCTTGTATAGATGCAAACAAAGATAAATTTTATGCGAGTTTTACAGATGGAGATAAAATCCTTCTTAAAGATGATGATTATGAAGTTTCTAAAATCACAGAGGCTGTAAAAGATTTTGAAAGCATTTTAGTATGCGGACCTGATGCAGCAAAATTAACAGAAAAATTAAAAGCAGTTTATGGTGATAAAAATTATCTTGTTCCAGAAACAAGACCAGAAACTGCAGAATCTCTTATTCAGATTACAGAAGAGCTTATAGAAAAAAAAGCCGAACCGCTAAAAGATTTTGACGGTCCGGTTTATTTACGTGCAAGTGAAGCTGAGCTTAAGCTCAACGGTACTATTTCTTAAGAAGCTTGCTGAGTGCGCTCATTGCAGAAATGGCTTTTTCATTTCCTGATTCCTGAGTGTCCACAACAGCTGCTTTATTTTCATTCTGGATGGCATCAAAAACTTCCTGACGGAATACTTTTACATCCTTAGGAGCTTCAACGCCAATCTTTACCTGATCTCCGTGAACATCAATCAGAGTAATAGTGATATCTGTCCCTATCTTGATTTTTTCGTCTATTTTACGTGAAAGGATAAGCATTAGCAGTCTCCTTTCTTATTAAGAGCTTTTACGATGTCAACTTTTGTAGACCAGCGGTTATCATTTAAGATAGCCTGCATACATTCGTGATTTTTCTTGTTGATTACAAGAGGTCCCTGGAAGTTTGCAGTAATTGCTGAACCATCATGTGGAACTGTAACAATTGTCATTATGATGATATCTTCAGGCTTTGTAATTCCAATCTTTTTAAGAGAAGCATCATCAATATCTGTTTCATATTCAGAACAGATAAGGAATGGATCTACAATAAGAAATGCAAGATTTGGATCTTCGCATGACTGAAGCCACAAAAATGGTTCATAGTCCGAATCAACAAGTGCATATTTTGTGTATTGCTCAAAACCAAAAAGACCGGCGGGAATAGTAATTAGATGGTCTTCTGTAACTGTAATTTTTCCACGGGCTTTTGTTATAAGTTCCATTTATTTTCCTCACTAACGCATGTAATTAAGTAATGTCGAAGAGTACATTTTTCCGGCCTGGCTTAAAGTTGCCTGATTTGTATAGTCCAGCATCTTAAGATCAGTTATTGCCTTTGTAAAATCAAGGTCGCCTTCACGGCTTACCATAGAAGTTACATCAAGTGCAAGTTTGCTGCTTCTTGTGGCATTGAGCTGAGCTCTTTCATATTCAGCACCAGATTTTGCAAGACGAGTTACAAGACTACCAATTCCTTTGTCGAGAGCACCAAGAACACGTCCACCAATACTTTCCTGGTCTCCTGCTAAAAGTGCATTGCGGAAAGCGATAACTGTATCAAACATAGAACCACCACTCAGTCTTGCGCCATTAGCAAGATTATATGGAGGAAGCTGAGAAGAATCCTTAATAATTCCAAGTTCTTCGAGAGTACTGCCGCTTACATCCTGAAGCCAGAGCTGACGTGCATCTGTAGTTTCAAAATTAAGAGCATTACGTACAGGATCAATTGTAGCCTTTACAGCAGCACCACTATTGTTGATTTTTGCAGCAACTGCATATACATTGTCGCCCTGCTTAATCTCTACTTTTACGCCATCTACAGAAATTACAGTATCGCTGCTTGCCTGCCACTGTGAAGCGTCTCTTGCACCGAATACCTGCTGATTTTCTGCCCAGAAAGTTTTAATTCCGGCATTATCGTTTACAAGATATTTTCCTTCATCAATTTCTACGCGGTTTACATCAATATTTCCGTTGTAACGTACATTCTGAATAAGAGGAACTCCACTGCCCTCTACGTTTCCCATTTCAACATCAAAAGCAGTTGCTTTTGTATTTGTTCCGGCAAAGATTGAGTTTCCGTCTGCGCTTACGGCATTGGCATTCTGAACAAGAGCTTTAAGAAGTTCATCAACTTCTGTAGCCATATTTGCCATATCTTCTTTTGTATAAATACCGTTAGCACCTGTTACAGCAAGTTCACGAACACGCTGCATGATTTCAAGAGAATCTGTCATGTAACCTTCACGAACCATAAACTGATCTGAAAGAGTAAGTGCATTTTTTTCAAACTGATTTACACGGCCAAGGTATGACTGGTAGCGTACCAGGTGGCCTGCAGCAATAGGATCATCACGGAGTTGCTGGATTCTGTGCTGTGAACCAATCTGATTATTAGCACGGTTCAGGCGGCTCTCCTGAAGACGAAGACTGCTTTGAGTATTGTTATTGTTCATCTGACTAGATATACGCTGCATAATGGCTTTATCCTCCTGAGGGAAAGCCATTAAACGAGTTTGTCAAGGCTTTAAGCGTAGCGTGCCTTGACGAACTCGTATATGACTTTCCTTTATATTTTATACACCTAGACGGTTAATTACCGTGTCTATCAAACTATCCCAAACTGTTACAAACTTTGCCGCAGCATTGTAGCCATGCTGGAACTTCATGATTTCGGCAAGTTCTTCATCAATATTTACACCACTGATTGAGTCGCGAAGATTACGAAGGTCATCCATAATTGCATTCTGACTCAAAAGATTTGTTTCTGCCTGTTCACCTTTTAGACCAACATTTGTAACTGTATCTGCAAAGTAGTCATCAAAGGTCTTCATTCCGCCAACCATAACACTTGTATTACGGATAGCTGCAATTTCAACTGCGGCACGGCCGTCACCTGTAGGTGCTGTTCCAGCAGCATCCATATAGCCTGCTGCAACGCTCATTACATCATTTCTGATTACCTGATTTACTTCGATATAAGCAGAAGGATTAAATACCGGAGAAACTGCAAACTGAGCGCCACCAGCCAAAGCATTTACAGCATCAGCCTGGGCAAAATCATAAGCACCTTCTTGGCCAGTTCCGGCAAGAATTCCTGAATATCCAGCTAAGAAATAACCTGAGTCTTCTACATGACGGATTACAAAATCAGGATTATCTATGCTCTGAGCTGTAGTAGCCTTCAAAACGAGGTGATTATTCTTATCAAGATAAGCCTTAACTTCACTTGTGCTGTCATTTATACGGGCGATAACAGTTTCTACAGTATCTGTATGGAAATAAGGAACCTGAACATTACCTGTAGAGCCGCTAAAGGTCATTACACCTTCAATTCCAACCTGCTGCTGTTTATCAAGAGCATTTGTACCAGAAAAACGGAATACGTAAGAAGTATCAAGTTCACCATTTCCGTTTCGGTCAAAGTTACCGTTTGCATTTTCTACAAAACTATGCTGAGTAAAGAAATCAAGCCCTGTAACCTTATTTGCACCAACTGCATTGCGGTGAACATCGTTTACAAGGTCTGCAAAGTTCATAGTCATTGTATTCAAAGTCTGAATTTCGTTACGAACATCAACATCACGAAGCTCAACCAATGCACCCAGAGTACCGCCCTTGAAAACAGCATCATTTCCTGTATCTTTCCATACAAGTTTGCTGTAACCTGTATCATCAAAGCGAGGAACAAGGTCAATTTCGCGTGCAATATTTCCCTGAACGATAACACGGCCACCAACGTGAACCATAAACTCGTCGCTGTCGCGCTGATCTGTAGAAATATCTATGAGTTTTGAAAGTTTATCAACTAAAAGGTCGCGGCGGTCAAGCAAATCGTTTGGATTATCACCCATTGCGCGGCTGCGGACAATTTCTGCATTACAGTCTGCAATCTGTCTTGCGTAAGAGTTTACCTGTTTTACGGTAGCTTCAATATCGCCATCAATAAGATTACCTACACCATCCAAAGCTTCCCAGCGTTGCTTGATTGAATCAGTAAGAGTTTCTGCTCTTGTAACAACAGCCTGACGTGCAGCCTTGCTTTCCGGATTAATTGAAAGCTCCTGCCATGCTTCCCAGAACTTATCCATATTTGAACGGACTGAAATATCATCCGGCTCGTTATAAATCTGTTCAATCATGGTGTAGTATTTTGAGCGGGTATCCCAGTAAGATTCCTGATTTGCCTGAGCAACAATTCTTTCATCAAGAAGTTCATCGCGGATACGATTAATTGACTGAACATCAACTCCCTGACCAATAAGGCCCGGGCGCTCAAGTCTTTCCAAATCCGGCTTATAAAGCGGATCAAATTCCTTAATCTGAACACGCTGGCGGCTATAGCCTTCTGTATTTGCATTTGAAATGTTATGACCTGCAGTAGTGATGGCATCCTGATTTGCCATTATGCTGCGTTTTCCTAATTCAATTCCAGAGAAAGTTGATCCCATAACTTACCCCCTCACATCTACCAGTACACTTGCTGGTTTTGGCTGAGTAACAGTGCCGTACTTTGTATAATTTTTATTGCGTGTCTGTGGCAAAGCCTTCTCTACCACTTCTGCAATAAACTCACGGGTTACATTTACATAGTTAGAAATAACCTGATTTTCTACCTTACATTTAAGAAGTTTTGTGCGGAGCCGACCAAGACGTTCGAAATATGGCTTAATTTCATCTGTTTTAAGCTGATTCTGGATTTCATCACGACGAACATCAAATTTCTGGAAGCTGTCGGAAATCAAGTTTACTTCATTAATATGACCAACAAGACTTTCCCAGTCCTTTTCTGTAATTGCCTTACGAAGTCTCTGCTGCTTATCTGCAAGGCGGTCAAGAAGATTTTCCTCTTCTGCAAGAACTGTAGCGTACTCTTTAATTAATTCGTCCATCTCAAAACTCCTGATTAATACCCATTAATAAATTATGGTCGTTCTCTTTGAATATCGGAGTTTGAAAATTTTTGTTTAGATTTTTTTTAATAAAAACCAATTTTCTTGAAGGCTGAAAATTCTATGCTATAATAGAAGAATGGAAGTAAATAAAAAGTTCATTGCAAAGATGATTCGATTTTATGGCCTTATTGTTGTTCTTTCGAACGCCATTGCTGTAATGGTACCTAAAATGATTTCAATTCCCATTCTTGATGCTGAAAACACTCAAAAATGGGAATCATACTTAAAAGGAAATCATTTTGCAAACATCGCAACTTTCTTTGCTTTCCTTGTACCTACAATTGTCTGTATCATATATTCAAAAAAAATCTTTAAGAGCGATGAAAAGATTGTAAAAAACGTTGCAGAAATTCCTTCTGTCTTTTCGCTTTCATCGGTAATCGGCTGGAACCTTTACTATTTTATAGAAATCCCTTTTGTAATTCATGCAAGAGCACAGTTTGCAATTCATGTAAAAGGAATATTGATTTCCAGCTGGGCCTTTGCTCTCTTTTCCGGAATGACAGCCTGGACTCTCTCCTATCTTGCAATTGAAATTCTAAACCGAGTTATTTTGCTGCCTAAAGTTTTCCCGGAAGGACATATAAGCCGCAGCGGATTTTCTTTCAGACCATCTTTAAAGCACCTTATGCTTTTTTGTTTTATGGTAACTTCAGTTTTTCCAGTTGTAATGCTGCTCACAAGTTACATTGCCATCCATATTAATAACAATCTTATGTTAAACTGGGGAATTGTATTTGTATCTATTCTTCTGCTTATTATTGCTTTTGTAATCACGCTTTCACTTTCAAGGCTGATTATAAATCCACTGAACAAGCTGACACAGGCTTCTAAAAGAATCAAAGACGGAGATTATAAAAGCCGCGTTGGCATAGTTACTTCAGATGAGCTTGGAATTCTTGCAGACAGTTTTAACGATATGGCTGATTCCCTTGCAGAAAAAGAATTCATGCGTGACACTTTTGGAAAAATCGTAGATCCAGAAGTTCGTGACTATCTTATGAAAGAAAAAGAATCAGATGGATTGTCGGGACTTGGCGGAGAAACACGTGAAGTTACTGTTCTATTCTGTGATATACGAAGCTTTACGGCAATGAGCGAAAAGATGGAAGCCGTAGAAGTTGTAAGTCTTTTGAATAAATATTTTACAGCCCTCGGCCAGTGCATAACCCGCCACCACGGAATTATCAATAAATATATTGGTGATGCCATAATGGCAATTTTTGGTGCACCGGTAAAATCTGATAATAGCGCTAAAGATGCATTTGAAGCAGCCATTGATATGAGAAAAGCTCTTATAGAAGTTAATAAAGATTTTTTGAAGGAAGGTTTACCAGCAGTTCGTTTTGGAATCGGCATTCATACAGGCCCCGTTTTTGCAGGAACTATTGGCGCTGCAAACCGCATGGAATATACAGTAATTGGAGATACTGTAAATACAGCTAGCAGGCTTGAATCCCTTTGTAAAACTTATAAAACTGATTTATTGATTTCAGACGCTTCTGCAAGCAGACTTGAAAAAGAATCTGATAAACTTAAATTCCTTGCAGATGCAGAAATAAGGGGTAAAACTGGCACGATGAAGGTTTATACCGCAGAAAATTAAAAATAATTAAAAAAATCAAAAAAAAGTGAAAAAAATGTTAAAAAAATCGTGTTAAGCACTTGATTAAAAATGTGGTTTCATATATATTCATTATCACTAAGTCAGTCACGACTTCGGGCCATTAGCTCAGCTGGTAGAGCAACAGACTCTTAATCTGTGGGTCGCAGGTTCGATCCCTGCATGGCTCATTAAAGCTTCTTGCAAAAACAAGGAGCTTTTTTTTAATACGGTGCCTATAGTTCAGCGGTAGAGCGCCAGATTGTGGATCTGGTTGTCGTCGGTTCGATCCCGACTAGGCACCCTGGGTGTAGGAAATCAACTTCCTGCACCTTTTTTGTTTACGGCAATTTGCCAGAAAACTCTGCGCCTGTAGCTCATCTGGATAGAGCAACGGACTTCGAATCCGTAGGTAGGAGGTTCGAATCCTCTCAGACGCATAAATAAAGAGATAACATAAGAACTCCTGTAATTACAATATTACAGGAGTTTTTTTTATAGATTTCAGTGATTTGCGTCTGAAAGGATTCGAACTTTTACTTTAATTCTTGTAGAACACTACACTTTCACCATCTTTATTAGTAATCCAATAGTATTCAGAACTGATTTTTGTTTTATTATCTTTCAAAATAACCTTACTACCTGAAGTATCATTTCTAACGCACCATTCATAGTTATTTGTAGTAAGATATTCAAAATCTTCATCATTTTTATTTATATTATTTTTATACTGATCTATTTTTTTATCAAATTCCTTTGTACTCCAATGCCAGTCAGTAAATGACTTATTAATTTTTGCAACAGTAACAGCACGCATGGTTTCATAATCCTTAAAATAACAAACCTTCCCTACTGTCTCATAATCCTGATATACAGGTGCAATCCAGCATGAATTAAGAGTTATTGCCGCAGTTAATATAGCAAACAAAGAAATTGTTTTTTTCATAAATTTAATTATATAATTTCGCTATTATTATTCAAGATTGCCTTGACACAAATGCGCAATTTCTATAATATAAATCACCGTAGTCGCAAGACTTGAATGAGTTAAATCACTCGCGGGAGTGGTGGAATTGGCAGACACGCCAGACTTAGGATCTGGTGCTTCGGCGTGAGAGTTCAAGTCTCTCCCCCCGCACTTTTTAGACTACAAACAGATTTTTGCGGAAATAGCTCAGTGGTAGAGCGCCACCTTGCCAAGGTGGATGTCGCGGGTCCGACTCCCGTTTTCCGCTCGATTAAAGGCGTTTGCCTGTAATACAAATTAATGCGGAAATAGCTCAGTGGTAGAGCGCCACCTTGCCAAGGTGGATGTCGCGGGTCCGACTCCCGTTTTCCGCTTAAATCTTACAATAGAGACGCAAAATATTGTGTCTCTATTTTTTTATCCGGCAAAAATCACAATTACAATAAGCCGGAAAATATAAGGAGTCACGATGAAACTTAAGAAAGAATTCAAGAGTCTTGAAAAATCGGCAGTTGAGCTTACTGTAACAATTGAAAAAGCAGAAGTAGAGAGCGCTTACAAATCAACACTTTCAAACTACGTAAAGCACGCTCAGATTCCTGGTTTCCGTAAGGGTCATGTACCTGCAAATGTTTTGGAACGCAAATACGGAGATTCTATCAAAGCCGACACAATCGGAACTCTTATTGATCAGTCATTCGACGAAATCTTCAAGGAAGAAACAGATATGCGCCCTCTTCCTTACTCACAGCCAGTTATGGACAAAACTCCAGATCTCGACATTTCAAAGGATCTTACATATACAGTACACTACGATGTATTCCCAAAGGTATCTGTAAAAGATTTTGCTGGCGTAAATGTAAAAGAGCCACAAGTTACAATTTCTGATGATGATTTGGCAGAAGAGCTCAAGTCTATGCAGGAAAGAAACGCAATGGTTATCGAAAAGAAAGATGCAACTGTTGCAAAAGATGACATCGTAACAATCAACTATTCTGAACTCGATGATGACGGAAACGTTATTGCCGGTACAGAACGCTCTGACTTCGTATTCACAGTTGGAAGCGGCGAAAACATCTACAAAATCGATGACGAAATCATCGGTATGAAGAAAGATGAATCAAAAGACATCACAAAGAAATACAAGAAGGATGATGCTGATCCAGAACTCGCTGGAAAAACAAAGAAAATCCGCGTAACAATTAAGGCTGTAAAACTTCGTGACCTTCCAGCTCTTGATGATGACTTTGCTCAGGACTGCAACGAAAAGTACAAGACTCTTGCAGACATGAAAGCAGATATCAAAAAGAATATGGAACTCGCTGCAAGCCGCCGCGTAAAGGAAATGAAGAACAATTCTCTCCTCGAGCAGCTTGTTGAAAAGAACCAGTTCGATATTCCAGCTTCTATGCTTCAGGCAGAACTTGATGGCCGCTGGAGAATGATGGCTCAGCAGTTCCAGACAACTCCAGAACAGCTCGACAAGATGATCGCAGCTTCTGGTCAGACAAAGGAAGCTATGCTTGAGCAGTGGACTGGCGACAGCGAAAAAATGCTTAAGTCTCGCATCATCGTTGACGCTCTTATCCGTGAACGCAACATCAGCGTAACTCCAGAAGAAATCGAAGCACAGTATGCTAAGATTGCTGAAGAAGGCGGAATGACTGTAGAAGAAGTTAAGAAGCACTACGAAGATCCACGCGCTAAAGAATACCTTATCGATGACGCTAAAGAAAACAAGCTTTACGACGAAATCTACAAGGAAGTAAAAGTTTCTAAGGGCGACAAGATGTCTTTCAAAGACCTCTTCGCTAATGCACAGTAAATGTCATTATCCGGCTTGACCGGATAATCTTTACAAAACGGTGGTTTTCATTACAACCACCGTTTTTTTATGTCTCTCACAGAGCCACAGAGACCACAGAGCCTTTTTTATATTTATTAATAATCTCTGTGTTCTCTGTGAACTATGTGAGAAATTTATTATTTCTACTACCCTATTTTCCAAAAATTCAGTATATTTATAATGATACACTTGTTGTACTAAAGGGGATTTTATGAACGAACAGATGAACACACTGGTTCCTTACGTTGTTGAAAAAACAGGAAACGGAGAACGCACTTACGATATTTTCTCAAGACTTTTAAAAGATAGAATTGTATTTATTGACGGAGAAATCAACGACGCAATGGCAGACCTTGTTGTAGCTCAGATTCTCTTCCTCGAATCAGAAAATCCTGAAAAAGATATTAGCATTTACATCAACTCTCCTGGTGGAGCAGTTACAGCTGGCCTTGCTATTTATGATACAATGAAATATGTAAAATGCGACATTCAGACAATCTGTATGGGTCAGGCAGCTAGTATGGCAGCAATTCTTCTTGCAGGCGGAACAAAAGGTAAGCGCTACGCACTTCCTTCAAGCCGCGTTATGATTCATCAGCCACGTGGTGGTGTTGAAGGACAGGAAAGTGACATCAGCATTCTCGCAAAAGAAATCATCAGATTAAAGAAACTTTCTATTGAATATCTTGCTAAAGATACTGGCAAGAGCACAGATAAAATTGCCGAAGACATTGAACGCGACTTCTTTATGTCGGCTCAGGAAGCGGCAGAATACGGCGTAATCGATCAGGTTATGCCTTCTCGTAAGTAAGATCCTGAAACAAGTTCAGGATGACAATGGAGATTTTTTTATATGAAACGATTTGGAAATAATAACGATGTTTTCTGCTTTTTCTGCGGAAGCACAGCAAGTAAAGACCGCAAACTGATTACAGGTCCAAGCGGAAATACTTTTATCTGCGATAAATGTGTTGCAATCTGTCAGGGAATTTTGGATCAGCAGGAAGCAGATGTAACTCCTATTGAACTTAAGGACGTACCTACTCCACGTGAGTTTAAGGAATATCTCGACAGCTACGTTGTTGGACAGGAAGAAGCTAAAAAGACTCTTTCTGTTGCCGTTTACAACCACTATAAGAGAATGTCAGTTTCTGCTGCAGCACAGGCCGCTGAAGATGCTGTAAAAATCGAAAAATCTAACGTTCTTTTGATTGGACCAACTGGTAGCGGAAAAACTCTTCTTGCCCGCACACTTGCTCAGCGTCTTAAGGTTCCATTTGCAATTGCTGATGCTACAACTTTGACAGAAGCAGGTTACGTTGGTGAAGACGTTGAGAACGTATTGCTTAAGCTTATTAATGCTGCAGATGGCAATATTGAAGCTGCAGAACGCGGAATTATCTTTATTGATGAAATTGATAAGATTGCACGTAAGAGCGAAAACACTTCTATTACCCGCGATGTAAGTGGCGAAGGTGTTCAGCAGGCACTTTTGAAGATTATTGAAGGTACAGTTGCCAGCGTTCCTCCTCAGGGCGGGCGCAAGCATCCTAACCAGGAAATGCTTCAGATTGATACAACAAATATCCTCTTTATTCTTGGTGGAGCATTTGTTGGTCTTGATAAGATTATTGAGCAGCGTGTTTCTTCTCACGCAATGGGCTTTGGTTCTGAAGTTGGCCAGATGTCAGACGAAGACAAGATGAAGCTTTTGAATCAGGTTACTCCAGATGACCTTGTAAAATTCGGTTTGATTCCAGAACTTATCGGTCGTATGCCAATTACCTGCGCCCTCAAAGAGCTCACACGTGATGACCTTGTAAGCGTCCTCACAGAACCTAAGAATGCTATCACAAAGCAGTTCCAGGCATCATTCAACATTGATGATGTAAAACTTGAGTTTGAAAAAGACGCTATCGAAGAAATTGCAGACGAAGCAATCCGCCAGAAGACAGGGGCTCGAGGACTTCGTACAATCGTAGAAAAAATGCTTATGGACGTAATGTTCAAGATTCCAGATATCAAGGGAAAGAAAACCTTTACTGTTACAAAGAAAATTGTTCAGGGTAAAGAAAAGGATATTGAAAGTCTCATAAAGACAGATACTGCTCAAATCGAAAGCGCATAGGCAATGGCAGACGTTTTTTCTAACCTTTCAGAAAACTTAAGACAAAGCCTCACAACTCTTGGAATTACTTCTCCTACTCCGGTTCAGGCAGAAGTAATTCCTCGTATTCTTGAAGGTGAAAACGTACTTTTTGAATCAGAAACAGGAACCGGAAAAACCTTTGCTTACCTGCTACCACTTATCAACAAGCTGGAATCAATTGATGACCATCAGCGTGTCCGCATAATTGTTGTAGCTCCTACTTTTGAACTTGCTTCTCAAATCAACAGTGCCTGTAAATCTGTTACAACACACAAATCTGCCCTTATGATTGGCGGTGCTCCACTAAAACGACAGATTGAAACTCTTAAAGAAAAACCTGAAATTATCATAGGAACTGCTGCCCGCCTGGTTGAACTAATTCATCTTAAAAAACTTAAGGTTGAAGGCCTTATGGCTGCGGTTTTTGATGAGACAGACCGACTTGTAAAAAAAGAATCACTTGAAGATACATCTAATTTCCGTAACCTCTTACCGGCCGGAACTCAAATTGTTGCTTGTACAGCAACAATCAGTAAGCAGACAAAAATCTTTTTTGCTGATGCGAAAAATGTGGTTATGCCTCCAGAAGATGTACTTCGAAAACGAATTACACACTGGGCAATTTATGCAGAAGCACGAGACAAGATTGAAACTTTGCGTAAATTTCTTGCTGCAGAAAATCCAACTAAGGCTCTCATTTTTACATCTCGCGCAGATCAGGTAGAAAATATTTACAACAAACTCACTTACAAAAAAGTACAGTGTGCTGCCCTTCACGCAAAGACTGACAAACAAAAACGCAAAGCCGCAATTGACCGATTCCGCAGCGGAAAAGAAAAAATCCTTATTACAAGCGACCTTGCGGCTCGGGGCTTGGATATTCCAGAAATCTCTCATATAATTCAAATGGACTTTCCTAGTGATGAAGATTTCTTTATTCACAGAAGCGGACGTACAGCCCGTGCAGGAAAATCTGGAATTAATGTTGTAATCGGAGACGAATGGGAAATGCGTCACTTTGCCCAGCTTGAAAAAAAGCTTGGCATAACTGTATATCCAAAGGAAGTTCGCGGCGGGAAAGTTGTAAGTCCTGTTGTGGACGATGATTCAGACCAGGATTAAAAAATGTCGAAAGAAAACAAGAAAATCAAAATTGCTATAGATACACTTGGCGGAGACCACGGAAAGTCGGGCTTTGGTTCTTATATTTTATATTTCATTTCAAATCTTCCAAAAGATGCTGATTTTGAAATCGAGCTTTTCGGTACTGAAGAAGACCGCTACACTTACACTTCTGGTACTGATATTCCTTATTCTGCTATTAAGCTGCTGGAAACTCCAAAGGCACTTCGCCGCTGGTATAAATATCACGCAAACCGTTTTATCAAAAAGCATGGCTATGACGCTGTAATTTATCCTAGTGCAAATAAAATGCTGCCTCGAAAATTTCATGGACATACAGCAATTGCAGTAATCAACAGCATTATGTCTTCTGATATTTCTGAAATGGACAGAAAATCACGCCATCAGCTAAAAAAAGGCATTCTTCATGCACACAAACTGATTGCTGCCTCTAATTTTATAAAAGATGATTTAGTAAAGCTTGGTGTTTCAGCAGATAAAATCACTGTCATTCATAACGGAATTGACCACAAGCTTTTCTTCCCTATGGCAGATATTTTCGAAGATGAAATTGTAGATATTAAACCTTTCGCAATCAAACGCCCATATTTTGTTTACGGCTCTACTCTTTCAAGCCCAGAGAAAAAACACATTGAATTGATAAAGGCCTTTGAACTTTTTAAGAAAAATACCGGTGCTCCACACCGTCTCGTCCTAGCAGGCAATGATGGCCCTTATGCAGAAGAAATCCACAAGGTAGCGTTTGATTCACCATATGCAAGTGATATTTTCTTAACAGGATTTTTCCCTCATGAAAACTTTGCACGTCTTTATGGAGGAGCCGAAGCCTGTCTCTTCCCGTCAGTAAATGAGGGTGTAGGCCTTCCAATTCTTGAAGCAATGGCCTGCGGAATCCCTGTTTTGTGCAGCGCAAAAGGTGCTCTTAAAGAAATCGGTGGTACTGCTCCACTCTACTTCAACTCAGATGATATCGACAACATCGCAACAAACATGCAGAAAGTAACTGAAGACGAAGAGCTTCGCAACAATATGGTAACCGACGGCATTGTCTGGGCTAAAGATTTTAACTGGGAAGAAACGGTCAATCAGACACTGGCAACCATTCTTTAGGTTCAAAAACAATTAAAAAACTACTATATAAATTCTCTTTAAATGAAATGCGAAATTCGGTATAATTATAAGACTATATTTGGAGTGATACGTGTTTTTAAAAAGTCTTGATATACATGGATTTAAATCTTTTGCGGATAAAACTCACATTGATTTTGCAGAGGGTATTACTGCCCTGCTCGGACCTAATGGTTGTGGAAAGAGTAATGTTGTAGATGCAATCAAATGGGTACTTGCAGAACGCAATTCTAAAAATCTCCGTGCAGAAAAAATGGAAGACGTTATTTTTAACGGTACTGAACGTCGTCCTGCTCTCAATACTGCAGAGGTTACTCTCACTATCGCTAATGACAAGGGACTTCTCCCTATTGATGACGAAGAAATTGCAATTACACGCCGTCTTTATCGTTCTGGCGATGCTGAATATTTTATTAACAAGCGTCCGGCTGGACCTACAGAAATTCGACGTCTCTTTATGGACACTGGTGTTGGTAAGGCAGCCTACTCTGTTATGGAGCAGGGAAAAATTGACCAGATTCTTTCTAGCAAACCAGAAGACCGCCGCTATCTTTTTGAGGAAGCTGCAGGTATCAGCCGTTCTAAGGCAGAGGTTGCCGAAGCTGAACGCGAACTTGAAAGAACCCGCCAGAATATGACTCAGATTGAAATTGCTATGGGCGAAATAAAACGTCAGTATGATACGCTCAAAGTTCAGTCTGAAAAAACAATTAAATACCGAAAATTCAAAGAAGAGATTTACAGCTACGAACTTGATCTTACCCTTCTCCGCCTTAAGAACTTTGTAACTGATAAGGCGCGTCATGAAGAAGAACTCAAACGTGTTCAGGAAAAGCGCGATAAGGTTCGCCAGGAAATCGAAGAAATCAATAATACGATTTCTGAAAACATGGACAAGGTAAAGGCCATGCAGGATGACCTTTACAGCAAGCAGGCTAACCTTCTTGCAATCGGTCAGGAAAAGAACGGTAAACTTGAACTTATCAAACAGCAAAACCAGCAGGCCCTTTTGATGAAGGAAAAACTCAATGCCCTTGAAGGACGCCGTGCAGCAATCCAGGAACGCATTGATACTGTTCAGGAAGAAATTGACGAAAACAACGCAACTCTTCATGAGAAAAATAAACAGCTTAATGATATCAAAGCAAATATCGAATCCTTCAATAAAAATATTGAAACCAGCAGCAGCCAGATTACAGACAATGACCGTAAGGCAGATTCTCTCCGTCAGCAGATAGGAGACCTTGAAGAAGAGCGTGTAGAACTTCAGAAAGAACTTGCTGCAATTACAGAAGACATTGTTTCCATGCTGGATGCAAAGCTCAAAGATGCAGGCTTTAGTGAAGGTGCACTCCGCCTTGCAAAAGAAGAACTCGAGCAGAACTTTGCAAAGCTTAAGATTTATCTTGATGGTCGTAAAAATATTTTCTCTGACCAGGCTGCAAAAAAACTTAATGCAGATGAAGCCGCAAAAACAATTTCTGAAGCAGTTGAAGCTTTTGAAGAAGCTGGCCGCCAGATGGAAGCCCTTGAAGCATCGCTCAAAAAATATCAGGATGCATCTCCAGCCTTCATCACAGAGTTCCTTTCACCAGAAGGTATCATGACAAAGAAGCGCGGTATTGATGACAAAATCAATCAGAACCGCGCAAAGGTTGATGATATCAACAATCAGATAAAAGACCTTCATTCTAAGAACTCTGAGCTCACTAAAAAAATCAACGAGTATCGCGATACATTGCAGAAACTCAAACTCAATGAGATTCAGATGCAGGAACAGATTTCTGCAAGTCAGAATCAGATAAACGTTTTGAACCGCCAGCTCACAAGTGAACAGGCAACCTTGCGCGATACAGAAGATGAACTTTACGCAGAAACAAAACGCGCAGAAGAAATTAACGAGCAGATTCAGACTTATCAGGATGAACTTGCTGAAATTGAATACCGCGGTAAAAAGCTTGCCGACGAAATGAACAAGCTCGACGAAGAGATAGCCAAGGCTAACAAGAGTGTTTCTGGTAAGAGCGACACGCTCGACAAAAAACGCGAAGAACAGAATAAATATCAGGAACAATACGAACGTCTTTCTCTTTCATTGAACTCTGCTGACAACGACATTCGAAACGTTAAGCAGAACTTCCAGGATCAGTATTCACGTGACCTTATGGAATTCGAAGAGCGAATGTACAAGATTACAACTCCTGCTACAGAACTCCGTGAAAAACTGGCAGACGCTAAAAAAGCCTTCTCTTCTCTTGGAAGCGTAAACCTCATGGCTCCGGAAGAGTTCAACGAAGTTAAAGAACGTTACGAACGCCAGCGCACAAACTACGAAGACACACAGAAGTCTCTTGAAAACCTCACACGTGTCAGCGAAGAAATCAAATCTAAATCTGCTGAAATGTTCCTTGAGACTTATAATCAGATTAAGAAAAACTTCCACAATATGTTCCGCCGCCTTTTCAACGGTGGACGTGCTGAGCTTAAGCTTGCAGACCCTGCAAATATTTTGAGTTCAGGTATTGATATTTACGCTCAGCCACCTGGAAAGAAACTTGAAAATATTGCCCTGCTTTCCGGTGGTGAAAAGACAATGACTGCGGTTGCCCTCCTCTTTGCAACATATCAGGTTCGCCCTAGTCCATTCTGTCTTTTGGATGAGATTGACGCCGCACTCGATGATAAGAACGTTTCTTCTTTTGTAACTGCGCTTGAAAGTTTTGCAAGTGTCAGCCAGTACATTGTTATTACCCATAACAAGAAAACTGTAATGGGTGCCTCTACAATGCTTGGTATTACAATGGAAGAGTCTGGTGTAAGTAAGATTATCGCTCTTCGTCTTGATGAAGACATTAAACGCGGAGCTGTAATTGATCATAATCAGGACAACTTTGTTGATGAAGATGTTCCGGATGAAGAAGGTGTTGTTCTGCCACCTCGTCCACCTAAACGCGACAAGCAATAGAATATGGATATCAAAGGAATTTGGGAAAACATAAAAGAAAAGCTCTCTCCACTCACTGAAAAAATCCGTGAGTTTTACGAAGACAATAAAATGCTTTCGTATATTATTGCGGGGCTGGTTGCACTTCTTCTTTTATGCATAATTCTTTTGATTGCTTTAGCCGGAAAGAAAAAAGAACCTGCCCCAGTTCCAGGTACTGTACTTGAACTTACAGAACCTCTGGTTATCCCAGATGGCCCGGAACTTCCAAAGGATTATACAGCTTCCCGAACTCCAAAAGACAAATGGAGCGAGGAAGAAGCTCAGGAATGGTTTACTATTCCTTCACAAAAAGAAATTGATTCGCTTTCAAAAGCAAATGATAATTTAATAAATGAAATAACAGGAGCTGCTCCATGAAAAGAATACTCATAGCATCCGCATGTGCAATTACGCTATGTTTTACAGCTTGTGCATCTAAGCAGGCTCCGGAAGCAGAACCTCAGACAGAAATGGCTCCTCAAATTGCAGCTGAAACAGACGTAAACGAGGAATCTGCAGAAGAGAACTCTGATACTGATACACAGGCTGAAACAACTGATACTGACTCATCAAGCGAAACTGAGGAAATTTCTCAACCTGAAGAATTGACTTCAAAAGATTTTCCAGAACCAGAAGCAATTGAAGAGCCTGAAATTGTAACTCTTGAACCAGAAGATGAAGTTGTTGAAGAATCAACATCTGAAGAATCCGAACCAGTTCAAAATGAAGAGCCACCAGAGATTACTGTTATTGCAAATGAAAATGAAGAAACAACTGAGCCTGCAACAGAAGAAGCCTCAGAATCTGAAAATCCAGAAGACAGAACTTCTTCTGAAGAAACAGAAGACATCTCTGCAAACGATGTTGTAATCGTAACAAATCCAGATACAGACGGCATTTCTGGTGGTATTGATATCACTGATGATGATTCAGATTCTGATGAGCAGAATAATGAAACCGAAAAAGAAATCATACCTTCACGTTCTGTTACTCTCAAAAAGTTTGAATATCTTGATGTTACCTACCCTGGCAGCGGTTGGATTTATATGGGACTGACAGATAATTCAAAAGATATTGCTTACTTTGGACGCAAGCTTGGAACAAAAGATACAAAATTCACTTTACAGGCTCGTGCTGCCGGAACAAAAATAATTCACTTCTATCGTAACGATCCTCTTACAGGACAATATCTTGATGATTATATTGAAGTAATTATTCTGCCGGAAAATGGTTCAAATAAAACTCATATTGAAGCTCCTGAATATAAGTTACCGGTAAAGAAGATTGAAAAACCTGTAAAACAAATTGAAGAACAATCAGAAGAAACAGAAACTGAAACAGTAAAACCAGAAGGTGAAAAGAAGCAGGTTGAAAAATCAGAAACTGTGAAAACAGATACTGCAGCGACTTCTGTAAAGAAAACAGAACCTGCAAAACCAGTTCCTGTTGAAACAAAAAAATCTGTACCAGCAGTTTCAACTAAAGAACAATCAGAAACAACAGTTCAAACTCCAAATTCTCAAACTCTGTTAAAAGAAGCTCAGTTACTATATAATGAAAAAGAATATAAAGCAGCACTTTCAAAGCTCAACCAGTTCTTTGAATTATCAACTGATAATCGTGACGAAGCTCTTTATCTTAAAGGCCAGATTCTTGAAGAGAAATCTGAAGTCCGTGATATAAAAGGTGCAATTGATGCATATTCAACGCTTACTAAAAACTATCCTGCAAGCAAATACTGGGACAGCGCAAATAAGCGTATAATATATTTAAAAAGATTCTATTTGGAGGTTAGATAGATTCTATGAACAAAGCATTTAAATCTATTCTTATTATCGGAATGGGCACAGCCCTCTTGTCATCCTGTGTATTAGGTCGTCCAGAAAAGGAAGTTGCTCCTGTCCGCTCAATTACGGTTTCGGGTTCGGGAAGCATTTCCGTAAAACCTGATATGGTATCAATGAAGTTTATTGTACGAAACACAGGCTGGAACTGCCCACAGGTAGCAGAAAGAAATGCTATTAATACAACAAACACAATCAATGCAATAAAAGAAGCTGGTATTCCTGAATCAGATATTTCAACTTTTGATTATTCGATTTCACAGGACAATTCTCATTCTTATGCCGGTGAATATACTGTTCGCAATACAATCGCTGTAATTATCAGAAATACTGAGCTTACAGGAAAAGTTATTGATGCCGCAGTAAAGAACAATACTGGCGCAAATGGAATCACTTCTTTTGAATATCTTGTATCTGATAAAGCAACAGCTTTACGTGAAGCTCGCACACTCGCAATTAAAAATGCACAGGATGCAGCTTCTCTGTTAGCAGGAGCCAGCGGATGTAAGGTAAACGGCGTTCTTGAAATCCGTGAGGATTATACAAGTGCAAGTCGCAGCAATGATATGATGTTCAAGGCTGTTTCTATGGAAGCAGGCAGCACTCCAACTCCAATTGTTGAAGGTAATGTAACAATCACATCTAATGTGACAATTAAATACGAATTAACTAACTAATAAAATAAAACGAGGACTAAAAATATGTTGGATTACAAGTTTATTAAAGACAATCTTGATGCGGTAAAACAGAATATCATTAACCGTAACATGACTGCAGACGCAGACAAGGTAGTAGAACTTTTTGACAAGCGCACTGCCCTTGTAACAAAACTCCAGGGACTTCAGCAGAAGCGTAATGAAAATGCTCAAGCAATGAAACAGAAGCTTGATCCTGAAAAGCGCAATGAACTTATTGCAGCAGGAAAGGCAATTAAAGATGAAATCACTTCTGTAGAAGCTGAAACAAAAGAAACTGAAGCAGCTCTTGAAGAAGCAGCACGTCAGATTCCAAACATGGTTCACCCAGATGCGCCAGTTGGAAAACTCGACACAGAAAACCTTGAAGTAAAAAAGGTTGGAACTCCACGCAAGTTTGATTTTGAACCAAAAGATCATGTTCAGCTTGGTGAGTCACTCGATATCATCGACTTTGACCGCGGTACTAAAGTATCTGGTCCAAAGTTCTACTATCTTAAAAACGAAGCAGTATTCCTTGAACAAGCTTTGATTATGTATGCTTTGAACACTCTCCGCAAGCACAACTTCCAGATGTTCATTACACCTGATGTTGCAAAGGAAGAAGTTCTTAAGGGAATCGGATTCAATCCACGTGGAAACGAATCTAACGTTTACTCAATCGAAGAAGAAGGAACCTGTCTCGTTGCTACTGCAGAAATCACTCTTGGTGGTTATCATCAGGATGAAATCCTCGACAAGGCAAGCCTTCCACGTTTCTACGGCGGTCTTTCACACTGTTTCCGCCGCGAAGCAGGTGCTGCAGGTCAGTTCTCAAAGGGACTCTACCGCGTTCACCAGTTCGACAAGGTAGAAATGTTTGCTTACGCTACTCCAGAACAGTCTGATGAGATTCACGAAAAGCTTCGTCAGATTGAAGAGGAAATCTTTACAGGTCTTGGACTTCCATTCCACGTTGTAGATACCTGTACAGGAGACCTCGGTGCTCCAGCCTACCGCAAGTGGGACCTTGAAGCATGGATGCCTGGCCGCAACGGTGGTGAATACGGAGAAGTAACTTCTACTTCTAACTGTACAGATTATCAGGCTCGCCGCCTCAACATTAAATATAAGGACGACGATGGAAAGAATAAGTACGTTCACACATTGAACGGAACTGCAATTGCTGTTGGCCGCGCAATGCTTGCAATTCTCGAAAACTATCAGAATGCAGACGGCTCTGTAACAATTCCAGAAGTACTTGTTCCATACTGCGGATTCGATAAAATTTTGCCTAAAAAATAAACTGTCACCCCGAACTTGGTTCGGGGTCTCACAAAGGAGCCCCAAATGGACGACACAGAAAACCTGAATCAGAAAACTACTTCAAACAGAATCTTTTATCTTGTTCTATTTCTAGCTGTTGTGCTTGCAGGTTTTCTGTGCAAAACTATGTCTAATGTTTTAATACCTGTTGTTCTTTCCTTCATGCTTTCTTTTGTATTTTTACCAATCATTAAAAAGCTGAACGTAAAAACAGGTATTCCATGGGTAATTTCTTCATTAATAATCGTTATTCTGTTTTTTATCATCCTTCTTGGAATAACATCAATATTGGTAACTTCACTTACCGGTATCATTTCAGAATTTCCAAAATATGAAACCCGCTTTATGTCAATCTATCAGTTGATAGCCGATAATCTTGGAATAGAAATTGATAATACAAAAAGCCTTTTTCAGAATCTGTGGACTTCCTTAAAGGTACGTGAATATACTCAAAAGCTGGCAGTTTCCCTTTCTTCTGGCGTAATATCCTTTTCAAAAACTCTTTTCCTTATTGCGCTTATGACGGCCTTCATTCTGCTTGAAATGAGACTCACAAAAAGAAAGATGCATTATGCTTTTAAGGATAACCGCGCAAAAATCACAAGAATCTCAAATCAGATTATAAACCAGACAATGCGCTATATTTCAATTAAATTTTTCATCTCGCTTGCAACCGGTGTATTGTGTGGAATTACATCATTGATTATAGGATTGGACTTCCCTATTGTATGGGGCTTCCTTGCTTTTATAATGAACTTCATTCCAATTTTTGGTTCTATAATTTCTGTTGGCCTGACAACAATTTTTTCACTGATTCAATTCTATCCAAACTGGGGAAAAACTTTATTCATTTTCCTTTTTATGCTGACGGTAAATATGGTGCTTGGAAACATTCTTGAACCTCGCATTGAAGGAAAGAATCTTGGTATTTCACCTGTAATCATTCTGATAAGTCTTTCTTTATGGGGATATATCTGGGGCTTTACAGGAATGCTGCTTGCAGTTCCACTTATGGTAATTATAAAGATTGTCTGCGAAAATATTGAGTATCTTAAGGGACTAGCAATTTTAATTGGAAACGATCCGAGACAATCTCCGCCTCAACAAACAGAAGAATCAAATACAATTAATTAAACAGAGTACTTGTTGCTTTCTCGTATAAAAAGCGCAAATCTTCTTCCTGAATTGTTGTATAACGGAAATCTACACAGGAATACAAGCCGTCTGCACTTCTGTATATTTTATTTATGATTCCTGTTACATAAATATCTCGCGTAAGAATTGGCCCTCGTTTAATAGAGAAGGAAAGCTTGATACCATATTCTTCGTTTGCAAAGAATGTACAGTTTTGAGTTTCCATTCCAACAACAAGTCTTTCATGATCTACAAACAGAATTGAAAAAGGTTTCACCCTGTTTTCCATTGCTTCCATTTTTAGACTGTGAGGTTCTGCAAGATATTTACAAACAGGAATAAGTTGAATTCCATTACCTGCATTTTTTTCCTGTTTGGCTTGTTCAACAAACTGTTCAAGTAACTCTTTTGCTTTTTTCTGATATTCAAGAGGTATGATTTTCCAGACAGGGCGTACAAAAAGCTCAACACCTTCTTCTGGTACACATTTTAAATTTAAATCTCTGCGTGATTTACAATCAAAATAAATTACAGAAGAAAAATCATAATCTGAATCTTCTTCTATATCTGCAATACGTTCAATTTGATCTGGAATTGAAAGTGAAAGACCTTTTTTTGTTTCTTTTACAGGTGATATAAAATAAAGACCGACTCGATTAAAATAGAACTCAACTTTTACATTTTTATTTGCAAAGTTTGCAACAGACTGGACAGGATTTTCAAGAAGGATTTCTCCATCTTTTTTTACCTTTATGTGTTCGCCTTTTATGGCAACCGGAAAGATTTGAGAAGTAAGAGATTTTATCTCCCCTTCAATATCGTCAGCATCAGAAGTAATTGGTTCTTCAACTGGAGTAAGTGTAACAGGTACGTTGCCATCAATCAGATATTGAAGAACAAGTTCCCTCTCAATTCCTGTTAGTCTGTCATGCTCCATCATACTTTTTTCCACCTGTCTATAGTAATCTGGTAAATCTCATTATTTCCACTGGAATTCAAATATACCGTTATATCTATAATACCACAGGTTGCGTAAAAACGCACAGGAATCTGCATAATTTCAGAACCTATAAATGGTTCGCCAAAAGTCCATTTTGTAAAAATTCCAGATTCTTCTGTTTTTTCTTCTTTCAC
Source organism: uncultured Spirochaetaceae bacterium (assembly GCA_902789325.1). Lineage (GTDB taxonomy): Bacteria > Spirochaetota > Spirochaetia > Treponematales > Treponemataceae > Treponema_D. The sequence goes on along the minus strand of CADANN010000003.1, from coordinate 21,764 downwards.
TTCTCTCGGATATTCTTTTCCGAAATTATTTTTCCATTCTGATTCAAGCTCATTTACAAAAAATACATAATTGAAAATATATTTTCTGCTGAAATATGAATCAGCACCTGAATGATTTTCTGTTGAAAGGCTTTTACAAAAATTATTAAGTTTATCTTTTACAGATGATTTGAGATTTCGTGTATCAAGGCTTCCAAAATCAGAAAGTTCTGGATAAACAGGCGCCTTATTTGTATTTGAAATCTTAAAAAGATCTTTTGTATATGCTACATCTGATCCTAATTTCATAGAGGATCGTGTAATTTTTTCTGTAAGACGTTTTGGTTCAATTTCCTGAGTCCAGGTGATATCCTTTTCTTTTTCTTTTACAGATTTTTTGATTGTATCGCTTTCTGTATAAACAAGCTTTGTTTCTGATGTATTTTTACAGGAAATCAATGCAGTTGAAAAAATGAAAAGTGAGAAAATTAAAAACTTATAGCAAAGCGATTTTTTCAATACTGTCTCCTGTTGGAAAGCTTTTTAAATGCTATTTATAATAGCATACTTTATAATCATCGTCATTAACATATATATACTTTTATACAAAAAAAAAGACACTTCAAATGAAGTGTCTTTAGTGGGCAGTGAGAGGATCGAACTCCCGACATTCTGGGTGTAAACCAGACGCTCGTACCAGCTGAGCTAACTGCCCATAAGTAATATAATATTTATATCATTTTTACTATTTTGTGTCAACATATAAAACTTAAAATTTCAATTTATTTTTTGGATTACTCATGTTATAATTTAAAATCTTATTTTCTCGGAGGATTATAATCATGAAAAAACTTATTGCAATCTTAGCAGCATTTCTTTTTGTTGGTGCTATGTGTTTTGCTGCTGACCCTGCGGAGGGATTTTGGGTTAGTGTTGATGAAAAAACTAACCAGGATACAGCCGGATGGAAAATCTGGCAGGACGGCGGAAAACTTTATGGTAAGATTCTTTCTGTAGCAGATCATCCACAAGATGAAAAGGCTACTGGCGGTAAAGGAAAGTCTTACGATAACTTTATGAAAGGTGCCGATGTAGGTACTCTTACAACTGTTGGAACTACCTGGATCTGGGATCTTACAAGCCAGGGAGATGGAAAATGGGCTAACGGTTACATTATTGACCCGGGCGACGGAAAACGCTATAAATGTCGTATTACTTTCCACAAAGCTGATGGAAAAAAGTACAAGGGTGATACTCTCGAAATGCGCGGAGAAGTAGGACCTTTTGGACGCAGTCAGTTCTGGAAAAAGGCAACTGAAGCTGATGCTTCTGGTTTGCGCTAATCATTAAAATACAGGAGTTTTGTGTGGCTAATCTTTCTTCACCAGATGGTATTGTTCTTCTTGCTAAAAAGCCAGGACTTACTTCTTTTGCTTCACTTCATAGTGTAAAAAAAGCATTAGGAACAACAAAAGTTGGCCACACAGGAACTTTAGACAGCTTTGCACAGGGGCTGCTTGTGGTTTGCACAGGCCGCCTCACAAAGCTTGCAGGAAACATAACCGAATTTAATAAATCTTATGAAGCGGTAATCAAGTTTGGAGAAGAAACTGATACCCTCGAATATACTGGCGAAGTTATCCGCACTGCCCCGCTTCCAACTTTAGAGTCCCTTACACTAGCCCTTCAAAAATTTAAAGGAAACATTCTTCAGGCTCCTCCAGCATTTAGTGCAGTTCATGTAAATGGCAAGCGTGCCAGTGACCTTGCAAGAGAAGGCAGAACTGTAGAAATTCCACCACGCCCAATTACAGTTTTTGAAGCAGAACTCAAAGACACTAAATTGAATGAAAAAGGACTTGTCGAATATTGTAAAATTGACTTTACAGTTTCTAAGGGAACTTATATCCGCTGCCTTGCACGAGATATTGCTAAAGAGGCAGGTAGTGCCGGCCATCTTTTAGGCTTGTTTAGAACTCGGGTTGGTAATTTTGATATTAAAGATGCAGCGGGTTTTGGAGAACTCGGAGAGTTTTCAATCGACTCAGCAATTTCCTCAGCAACTGCTGCAATTTCAGAAAAAGCCATCTATCCTGATGACACAAAATTAAAAGAAGAAATAAAAGAAAAACTTCGTGACCTTGACCGCGACACCGCCTCACTATGCGGCTTTGATTCTATAACATTAAAAGATGAACAGTCAGAAAAAGACTACTGCAATGGAAAACCATTACGCTCTGCTTTATTTACAACTAATCTTCATGACCTTACGCCAGCTGCAAGTTACGCAGTTTTTTCACAGACAGGCACATTCCGAGGTCTTATAGAAAAAGAAAGCGGTGGACGAATCCGCCACCGCTTTGTTATTAACTAGATTTATTCTTCAGAAGATTTCTTTGCTTCTTCTATCTCTTTTTCTTCACGCTCTAGTTCATTGAGTTTCTGAACCATCGCAAATCCTGCCTTCATTCCTTCATCAACCTGGAACTGAAGCTTTGGAAACTGACGGATTCTCAGTTTTTTAGCAATCTCACGCTGAATAAAACCAGCTGCTGCCTGAAGTCCGTCTACGCCTTTCTTTACCTGTCCATCTGGAAGGAAAGAAGAAACGTAAACCTTTGCATAGCTTAAATCGTTGGTTACTTCCACGCGATTTACACTTAAGAAGGTGTTTACGCGAGGATCTTTTACCTCCCCGCGCAGAATCAACTGGGAAATCTCATCGCGGAGCTGGTCATTCAGCCTTTGAATACGATACTGTCCCATTATTTTGCTCCTTCTGAACCAGCTGCAGTTACATTGCGTTTAGCAGCTTCTGCTTCTTCTTCAGCAATAGTCTTTCCAAGCTTCTTTGCAACTTCGATAATTTCGAATACTTCGAGCTTATCACCAACCTGAATATCCTGCCAGTTTTCAAGTCCGATACCACATTCATAGCCTACGCTAACTTCCTTAGCATCGTCCTTAAAGCGCTTGAGAGAAGAAATCTTTCCAGTAAAGATTACGATACCGTCGCGAACAAGGTTTACGCTTGCAGAGCGGCGAACAATACCTTCTGATACAGAACATCCGGCAATTACGCCAACCTTTGGTACCTTGAATGTATTGCGAACTTCCACCTGACCGATAACTTCTTCTTTTGTATCCGGCTGGAGCATACCTTCCATAGCCTGCTGAATTTCTTCAACACACTTATAGATGATATTGTATTTTCTGATTTCAACCTGTTCCTGCTCAGCAAGAGTTTTTGCCTTTGGAGTAGGACGTACATTGAAACCAATGATGATTGCATTTGAGTCAGCCGCAGCAAGAGTAACATCTGATTCGTTGATAGCACCCGCACTTGAGTGAATAACTGAAAGGCGGATTTCGCGTGTGGAAAGCTTTTCCAAAGAAGACTTAAGAGCTTCTGCAGATCCCTGAAGGTCTGCTTTAATGATAACCTTAAGTTCTTTAACTTCGCTGTCGGCAATATCACTATAAAGAGATTCAAGAGTTGTCTTCTTAACTGCCTTAGCAGCTTCAAAGCGTTTAAGCTCCTGACGTTTTGCAGAAATTGCCTTTGCGTCCTTTTCGCTTTCTGTTACCTGGAATGGATCACCAGCATTTGGCATTTCATCCATACCAAGAACTTCAACAGGAGTTGAAGGACCAGCTTCCTGAATGCGGCGTCCTCTGTCATCAAACATTGCACGAACGCGACCAGAATAAATACCAGCAACAAATGGATCTCCCTGTTTGAGAGTACCACGCTGTACAACAACAGTTGATACAACACCACGACCCTGGTCTACGCGAGATTCAAGAATCTTACCTTCTGCACGGCATTCATAGTTAGCCTTAAGCTCAAGCATTTCTGCCTGAAGAAGAATTGCATCAAGAAGATCATCAATACCTTCTTTCTTAAGAGCAGAGATATGTACATACTGTGTATCTCCACCCCATTCTTCCGGAGTAAGTCCCTGCTCAGAAAGCTGAGTCTTAACACGGTCTGGATTAGCTTCAGGCTTATCAACCTTGTTTACAGCAACGATGATAGGTACCTTAGCATCCTTAGCGTGAGCAATAGCTTCCATAGTCTGAGGCATTACACCATCATCAGCAGCTACTACAAGAACTACGATATCTGTTACCTGAGCACCACGTGCACGCATCATAGTAAATGCTTCGTGACCTGGTGTATCAAGGAATGTAATTTTTCCCTTAGGTGTTGTAACTGAGTAAGCACCGATAGACTGAGTAATACCACCAGCTTCGCCTTCTGCAACATGAGAATGGCGGATAGCATCCAAAGTCTTTGTCTTACCATGGTCTACGTGTCCCATTACAGTTACGATTGGAGGACGTGGAAGAAGTTCAACTCCATCATCCTTTTCGCTTTCAATTACAGTTTCATCATAAAGGCTTACGAGGTGAACCTCACAACCGTATTCTGCAGCAAGCAATGTAGCTGTATCAGAATCGATTGACTGAGTGATAGTAACCATCATACCCATTCCCATGAGCTTTCCGATTACTTCACTTGCCTTAAGATTCATTTTGCGTGCAAGGTCAGAAACAGAAACTGTTTCCATAATTTCAATTTCTTTTGGAACTACGCTTGCAGGAGTTTCAACCTTCTTCTTCTGTCCAAAGAGGTTGTCATCATACTGCTCTTCGTCCTTGCGATTATATATCTGTTTTTTGCCTTTAAATGCTTTTTTAGCTGGCTGGCGAGACTGATCAACTGGAGGAACTGGAGCTCCACCGCCCATTCCACCTGTACGAGGTCTAAAGCCTCCCTGTCCGCCCTGGCCGTTTCCACCGCGGTTGAAGCCACCCTGGCCTCCCTGTCCACCACGATTAAATCCGCCCTGGCCACCCTGACCTCCACGGTTAAATCCACCGCGTCCGCCCTGACCATTATTGTCGCGGTCGCGGTTCTGGTAATTCTGGCGAGCCTGAGAGCCGCTGAATCCACCGCCCTGTCCACCGTTACGGTCGCGGTTATAGCCACCACCCTGTCCACCACGGTAGCCGCCTTGTCCGCCCTGACCATTTCTGTCGCGGTTGAATCCGCCCTGACGAGGTCTGTCAGAAAGATTTCCAGCCTTTACGTTTGGACGTGCAGAGTTTAACTCAAAAGTACGAGGCTTATTACCTTCCGGCTTAGCGCTGGCATTTGCATTTCCAGCAGGCTTACCTTCCGGCTTATGAGTTGCAGGTGCTGCGGTTTCAGCTTTTTTAACCACAACATGCTTCTGTGCCTGAGCCTGTCCATTTGAATTAGCCTGATTCTGAGGCTGTGTATTTGTTTGAGGAGCTGCAGGTGCCTTTTTCTTAACAACAACTACCTTTTTCTTTTCAGGAGCTGATGCAGGAGCAGAATCCTGCTGTTTTTTGTGCACTACAAATCCGGGCTTTTTTTCGTTTTCTTCAGCCATTATTATCTTTTACCTTCCTTATTCCTCTTCAAACTCAAACTCAACGCCACACTTTGGACAGTGTGTCATATCAAGAGTAATCTTTGCTCCACATTCAGGACAGAAATATTCTTCTTCCTCTTCTGCAGCAGCCTCAGTTTCTTCAGCCTGAGGTTCTGCAGCAGTTTCTTCTGCCTCTGTCTCAGGTTCTTCTTCCTCTACGAACTCTACGTTTTCACTAATCAGTTCGTTAATCTTATCAAGAGCTTCTTTTGAAACTCCTTCTACATTGATTGTTCCGTTATCGTAAGCTTCAACAAAGTCCTGGAACTCTTCAATTCCAGCAGCCTTAAGAAGTTCTGCAACTTCAGTATCAACTCCTGGGAGCTCAGAAATCTTTGAAATCTCTTCAGCAGCTTCATCGTTGAACAGGTTACGAGCATTCTGAACAGTATTGAATGAAGAAAGATCAAGTTCTTCAGCCTGTTCGATTGTCTTAACGTCGATATTCCAGTCACACAAGCGGTTAGCAAGGCGAACATTCTGTCCCTGACGTCCGATTGCAAGAGAGAACTGTGAATCTTCTACAATTGCAAGAGCCTGTTTTTTATCAGCGTCAGTAATGATTACGCGTTCAACCTGTGCAGGTGAAAGTGCATTTTTGATGAAAATTGCAGGATCAGCATCCCACTTAAGAACATCGATTTTTTCGTTCATAAGTTCGCGGATAACATTCTGAATACGAACACCACGAAGACCTACACAAGCTCCAACAGGATCAACTTCTTCACGTGCAGAAGAAACAGCAATCTTTGTTCTATATCCTGCATCGCGAACGATTCTGTTGATTTCTACAGTACCATCAGCAATTTCTGGAACTTCTTTTTCAAGAATAGAGCTTACAAGCTTTGTATCACTTCTTGAAAGAACAAGCTGAATACCAGTATTTGTAGGTTTTACATCTACGATAAGAGCCTTAATTCTGTCGCCCTTTTCATAAACTTCAAGCTTAGACTGATTTTTAGTTGGCAAGAAACCTTCAATGCGGCCAGCGTTTCCAAGGTCAACAAAGATGTTACCATTGCGTTCACGCTGATGATAACCAATAATCATTTCGCCAATCTTGTCTTTATATTCATTCATCAAAGATGTTTTATATGTTTCGTTCAAGCCCTGATGAGCAGTCTGTTTTCCAACAGTTACAGCAGAACGGTCAAAAGTTTTAGGGTCTTCGAGAATATCAATTTCATCACCCTCTTCAACCTCATCACCAGCAAGTTTTCTTGCATCTTCAAGTTCAATTTCTTTTACAGGGTCATAAACACCGTCTACAACAACCTTGCGTGAGTAAATAGAAACATCCGACATATCATCGTTGAATTTAACGATAGCGTTTTCGTCATCACCATAAGTACGTTTGTAAGCTGCCTTCAGAGCTTTTTCGATAGTCTGTTTTACTGAATCCTCTGAATAACCTTTTTCCGAAATCAACGCTCGGATTGCTTCTGCCATTTCTGACATCTTAAATCTCCTCGCAGAACCGCCCTTCCGCCAAAAGGCAACCGGCAGTCCGCTTCATAAAATACTTAGTTATAGTTGAATTTTGCTTTCGCAATATTTTCATAAGAAACTGATTTTGACTCTCCGCCTTCAGTTTCCAAAGTAACCTGTTTATCATCAGCAGAAAGAATCTTTCCGCCTACCCAGTCGTTCACAGTTTTATCCCAAACTCGAACCGCACGCCCCGTAAACACTGCAAACTCAGCAGCATTTTTAATATTGTGTTCAATACCTGGGCTTGTAAGCTCCATCATAGTATCTTCTGTACCAAGAAGAGCTTCAAGGCGAGTTAAAAGAACTCGGTGAACCTTAGCACAATCATTTACTCCGATATTTCCATCCGGCTCAGTCGAAGCAATCATTGCAGAAATTTTAGTTGTAGTCTTTGAAGGAACAATTTTAAGCTCAACAAGTTTGTAGCCCATTCCTTCTACAAGAGCCGCACACTCATCATAATACTTAATGCTTTTATAAGATGTGTATTCCATAAATCCTTATTTAATCCACCGGCTCACAAAAACCGGCTTCTGGCAACAAAAAAGACCCGTGGGTCCCACGAGTCTTTTTAATAATTCTATTAAACTGACATTTACAATATAGAAGAAAAGTCAAATTTTGTCAATTGATTTTTATTTGTATCAAGGAGGGAGATGTCTCTCCCTGCGCTCCAAAGTCCTCACTCACTTTGTTCGCTCCGGTCTTTTCCGCTACCCTCTCTGCGGGAGGGCCCGCAACGCCCCTGGTGTTTGTATACTAATTGGTTGTACTACAGCAAGCTTGACTGCCTGTAGGCTACAAAACTTTGTTATGCTTTATTTAATTTTAACTGAATTGCATAAAGTCTATCCTTTTGCGCATCGTTTAATTCGGTACTTAAATAATACCAGTCATCAGAATTTTTGATATAACATTGCTTAAAAAAATCGTATTCTTCAATATTTATTAATGCATTTAATTTTTTTTTCAAATACTTCATTTGAGTATTTATTTATAATTCCAGCAAAATGAATCAAATTTAAGATTTTTTTATACATTACAGGTAAATCCGAAACTTCATAAACATTTCTTTCTCGGATTGCATCAAAATCCTTTTTTTCATATTGTTCCCAAATATTTGCAGAAGGACCTCTCTCTCTTTCTATTTTGAATTTTGATAAAATTTCTTTTGTCGATTTTGTTTTCATCATATTGTCTTTATTCTTAAAATATGGAATCACAATTGTTTCAAAATCTAAAAATCTTGATTTATAAAATAAATCGAATAAAACTTCATCTGACCTTAAATTATATTTATGGCATCTTGCAAATAAATATTGTATATCAACACGACTTATTCCTATTCCAGAAAAAAATAATTCTGCCTGATTATCTTTTCTTTTTATTATATTCCAAGACTCTTCTACAAATTTTAAAATATTTTTTAGCATTTCTTTTTCTGAATTATTATAGTTCCAAATCCAAAATTCTTTCTTTATATTATTTTTTTCATGATTAAGAAGAGGAAAGTACCGAAGAAAGGTTCCCCCAATAAAAAAATGATTATTTTTATATGGATTTGCTTTTAATCCTAAACGACCTTCTCTATCACTTTCTGGAACATAAAACTCTAAATCAAAAAAAAATAATTTGAGTTTTTTCAGGATAATACTGTACTATTAATTTATTCATATTCTTTCTTCTTCCAACCACTCTAATAGTATGTAATCATAACAATGAGTTAAACCGCAAACCGGCTTGACCGGTTTGTCGGCTTTGAACTTCTTGTTAGGTTTTATTTACATAATAGGAACAATCAATTTCAAATTTAATTCTTCTATTTGATAAAATCCTTTGTCTGCGGTAATAAGTGGCAAACTATTTGCAATTGCAGATGCGGCCACAATTGCATCTGGAAGTTTTGTTTTATACTTTTTACGAATTTCTATTGTTTTTTCTTTTATCTCATTTGTAATAGTTATTTCTTTACAATCAAACAAAAGTGACTTTATGTTGCTTTCTTCATCAGATGTTATACCGGAAAATCACAGTAATTCCATTTCTGAAATAACTGAAAATGCAAGTTTATTCTGTAAAAATGGTCTCATGCATGACTTCCCGTTTAAAAGATAAATTAATGCATTTGTATCGGCTAAGAAGTCAATTCCATTCATTTCTAATTTCCTTTTGAATAGAAAGACCATCTTTCTTAAACCTCACGGAACCAAAGTATTGAGATAAATCTTTAGTTTTTTCTGTTTTTGAAGTCAAAGTATATCGATATAAAACAAACTGGATGTAATTTTCTATTTCTTCAAGACATTCTTGTGGAACTGCTTTTATCTGTTCTACCATTGTATCATAAGACATATTTCTTACCTCCATCTATTTTAGTATAGCATACTTTTATGAAAAAAACATCCGTTTGAAGAAAAATCCAGACAAGCTTGACTTGGCTGGATTTTTCTATGTTTATAAAATTAGTTAAGCGTAAATGTTGCAGAATCACTGAAATTGCTTTCGTGGTTCGTTCCGTCAAGAGCTTTCACCCAGAAATAATAAATTCCAGATTCCGAAAGTGCAACATCCTTAGAGCCTTTGTAGAATCCAGTTTTCTTGTATAACGAATCGTATTCATCGCTTACATATCCATTTCCAGATGCTTTCGTTGCGGTTGAAGAATCGTTTGTTGTGTTGTAGTAAATGTAATACTTATAGGCTTCTTTTGAATCTCTCCAAGTTACAGTAACTTTGCCTTCAACAGAAGAATTGGTGACCGTTACATCAATCGGAGCATTCAAGGCAGAATATGTAAAAGCCACGGCTGAAGACACTTCGCTGAATTCGCTTTCGTGATTCGTGCCGTCAACGGCTTTAACCCAAAAGTAATAACTTCCAGATTCCGAAAGTGCAACATTCTTAGAGCCTTTGTAGAATCCGGTTTTCTTGTATGACGAATCGTATTCATCGCTTACATATCCATTTCCAGATACTTTCGTTGCGCTTGAAGAATCGTTTGTTGTGTTGTAGTAAATGTAATATTTGTACGCTTCTTTCGAATCTCTCCAGATCACGGTAATATTGTTGTAAGAGGTTTCAGATTGCACTGCACTTATATCAATCGGGGCAGTCAGTGAACTGTATGTAAAACTGCAGCTCACACTTTCGCTGAATTCACTTTCTAAATTTTCTTTGGTAACGGCCTTTATCCAAAAATAATAAGTTCCCGATTCCGAGAGTGGTACATCCTTTGTACCTTTATAAAATCCTGTTTTCTGGAAAGAAGAATCATATTCATCGCTTGCATATCCATTTCCAGATGCCTTAGTTGCAGTTGAAGAATCATTTGTCTTATTGTAGTAGATATAGTATTTGTAAACTTCAACACTATCACGCCAAGTTAGCGTGACTGCATTTGTCGAAGTCTCGGATTGCACCGCAGTAAATTCCAATAATTGATATGAATTATCAGTTGGATTTTCAGGTGACGTTGGATTTTCAGGTGACGTTGGATTAGAACACCCAAATAATGTAATTATGAAAAATAGAATAAATAAATTTAGAAGAGATTTTTTGAACATTTTTTTCTCCGAATTATATTTGTGAAAATTTGCCGGAAGATTTTCTTATCAACGATAAGTGGCGCAGTGCGCCATCAACCTAACAATTATTATACATATCCAGTATAAAATCGTAAATATTTTTTTTGTATAACTTTTTTCACCCTCCATTTCCTTTTTTCGCACATCTTTGTCTATATTATTTATGGGTAAAACTACAATTCTTCTTTTTTGTGTTTTTCCCCCATTTTTTTATTGCAGGGCAATTTATATAAACCTGGTACATATATCTGTTCTGTAAATAAAAACTTGGAGGACACTTATGTCTAAATCAATCAAAAGTGATGCCGTTCTGCTTAAAGAATGGAAAAAAGCAACGCTTGCCAATAACTTTATTTTCTATAAAGTTATGAGACATCATCCGGATGCTTGTAAACATCTATTGGAAATGCTTTTGAATATCAAAATTAAACGCATGAAAATGTCTAATGAAGAAATCATAGAAATTGATCATGATTCAAAAAGCATAAGGCTTGATGTTTATGTTCAGGAAACAAAACGTATGTATGATATTGAACTTCAGGTTATAAATACACACGAACTTCCAGAACGCGCAAGATATTATTCAGCCCTTATGGATTTGGATACTCTTGAACCTGGAGCAAAATATAACAAACTAAAAGATTCACATGTTATTTTTATTTGTCTTGAAGATGTTTTTGACAATGAACTTCCTATCAATACTTTTGAAAATATCTGTCAGGAAGATGGAATCACAAAACTCAATGACCGTTCATATAAACACTTTTTTATTGCACCAAGATGTGCTAAAATTGTTGAAGATGAAGAATTACGAGCTTTCTTTGATTTTCTGATTTCAAATAAGGCTGCAAGTACATACACATCTACGTTGGACAGTTATGTAAAAGATGCCAAACGTAATATGCAGTGGAGGATTCAGTTTATGACATGGGAACGACAGAGAACATATGATTTTGAAGCTGGAAAAGAAAAGGGGATTCAGGAAGGCATGCAGCAACAAGCAATAGAGTCTGCAATAGAACTTCTAAAAGAAAACATTGCTCCAGAAATCATTGCAAAATACGTGAAGTTACCACTTGAAAAGGTTCTGGAGCTTCAAGAACAAATTACAGTAAAAGCATAATACCAACGCCTGATTTTATAATGGCTGCTTAGATTCCAGGCAGCCACTTTTCTTTTAAATAATATCACTAATTGTCTTAAAATCTTATTTTCATTATTATCATTATAAAATAGAGAAACCGAGGATTGAAAATGAAAACAAACGCACTTAAAGGCATGAAAGATATTTTACCGGCAGAACAGAAGCTGCGTGATTATGTACAGGGAAAGATTCTGGAAACTTACCGCGCATCTGGTTTTGAGCGTATTTCTACACCAATGCTCGAAGATGCTGAAAATCTTGATAAATCTGATGGCGGAGATAACCTCAATCTGATTTTTAAGGTGCTTAAGCGTGGTGATAAGCTTGATTCAGCCCTTGCCGCAAATCCAGTTGATGAAAAAAATCTTTCTGATATGGGCTTGCGCTATGATTTGACATTGCCACTTACCCGCTTTTTTGCTGCAAACCGCAATGAACTTCAGTTTCCTTTTAAGGTAATTCAGACAGACCGCGTATTCCGTGCAGAGCGTCCTCAGAAAGGCCGCAGCCGCGAATTCGTTCAGTGTGATATCGATATTCTTGGCGATTCATCATGCAACGCAGAGGTTGAACTGATTGATGTTACAGCCCGCGCTCTTATGAATATTGGTTTTAATGATTTCTGTATCAATATAAATGACCGCCGTATTCTCCGCGCAATGCTTCAGAATATGGGCTTTGCACCAGAAACTCTTGATTCAGTTTGTATCACTTTTGATAAAATGGATAAAATTGGAGCCGAAGGAGTACAGGCAGAACTTACAGAAAAGCAGATGCCATCCGATGCAGTAAAAGCACTTGTTGATTTTATTGCATCTGCAAGCGGTGCAGAGATTTCCGTAGATGATGTCGCTGCAAAATGTGCAGATGCTTCTATTGCAGATGATCTTAAATATATTATTTCTACTGTAGAAAAGGTTTCAGGCGGAAAATATAAAATCAAATATGCTCCAAGTCTTGTTCGCGGTCAGGGATATTACACAGGCGTTGTTTTTGAAATTGCAAGCCCAGCCTTCAGCGGTGCAGTTGGTGGTGGCGGACGCTATGATAACCTGATTGGTAAATTTATCGGCCAGCAGGTACCAGCCGTTGGCTTTAGCATTGGTTTTGAACGCATTTGCGGTATTTTGCTTGAACAAGGCTATAAGATTCCTGGAGCAAAAGAAAAATGTGCCCTTCTTTATGATGAGCAGACAGAATTCCAGACTGTTCTCGAAGCAGCTGAAAAACTCCGTGCAGATTATTCAGTTGCCGTTTTGCACAAGGCAAAGAAAATGGGTCCAATGTTCGATATGCTGGAAAAACAGGGCTACACAAAGTTCGCACAGTTTAAGGACGGAGAACTCTCAGTAAAATGACCTTAATATTTGACATTGGTAACACAAATATTAAAACAGCTCTTTTTGATGGCGCAAAACTTCTTTACACCTGGCGTATCAGCACTGACCTTAAACGTACCGGCGATGAATACTTTTCACTTCTTCGACCGCTTTTCCGCGATGCCGAAATTGACTTTTCAAAAATCAATAAGGTTGTATTAAGCACTGTAGTTCCAGCCCTTATAGGACCTTTTGTTATTGTTTCCCAGCATTTTTCAGGAAAGAAACCAATCATAATAGGCCCGGATATTTACGCAAAACTTCCTATCAAAGTACCAGAAAGTGCTGTTCATGAAATTGGAACAGACCTTTACTGCGATGCTTTTGAAGCCTGGAGCCGTTATAAATGTCCTTGTATAGTAACTGATTTTGGTACGGCTCTTTCGTTTACAGCGATTGATGCAAACGCAAATATTGCCGGAGTTGCAATTGCACCTGGTATCCGCACAGCCTTTAATTCACTTTTTGCAAATGCTGCACAGATTCCTGCTATTCCATTGGATATTCCACCGACAAGTCTTGGTAAAAATACAGTAGTTTCAGTACAGAGCGGAATTGTTCTTGGATACAAAGGGCTTGTAGAAGGGCTTCTAAAACAGATGAAGGAAGACCTGGTAAAAGAAACAGGCTGTAAACTTGAGGACATAAAAGTAATTGCAACCGGCGGATTAAACAGCATGCTCTCACCAATCACTAATGCATTCGATTATATTGATAAGGATTTAACTCTGTGTGCGATGAAACGCATTGCAGACATTATTGAATAAAATCTGTGAACTGAACTCCGGCCCCGTCTTCTACGTCGCGGGCAAGCATTTTTCCAATCATTAGATCATAAAATTCTGGGGAAATGCCAGGACTCAGGATTTTTTCTGTACGCAAAATTGCAATATCCCCCTCACCCACAATTTCACCTTTTTTCATGGCACGCATAAAATGCAGGCTTCTGTTTGTACGGCCGTAGTTTGCTGCTTCTGCAGGGGCAAGTTTTTTTACTCCATCCCCAAGAGCAGCTTCAACTTTTTCACGACCAAACTGCTCGCTAAGCTGATCTAATGCACGTTCAAAACCAACTGTCTGCCCGTAATGGCGGAGAGTTACTTCTGTCTGATGAACTACATGCACCATAAGGGCAAACTGTTCTGGTTCAAGGGCTACAGGATCATCAAGCCCCGCAGTTTTACGGCTCAAAGTAATGTGTTTTTCTATTACAGTTCCGCCGCACAAAAGGCTTAAAACAGGAACTAAAGTTGGGTCGAGACTATGGTCACTTACACCTGCTTCAATTCCTAAAATATTTTTTAGATTTGTAATTACCCGTAAATTATATTCTTCTTCAGGAGCCGGATAGCTTGTAATGCAATGCAGCAGAGAGACACCTTCCCGCCCTACAATTCTAACTGCCTTATCAATATCAGCTAAAGTTGAAACACCACTTGAAAGCACAACCGGAACCATAGCCTCACCACGAGATTTTTGAACATCACGCCAGTCGCGAAGCTGCTCCAGCATTTTATAATGATTTAATTCAGGACTTGCAATTTTTACATAATCAGGTTTCAAATCCAAAAGCTCTTTCAAACTGCGAAGTCCAAACGGAGAACAGCAGAATTTGCAGCCTTTTGAATGAACATAATTAATCATTTCTTTATAAAATGAAACCGAACATTCAAGCTGCTTAAAACGCTCGTAAAGAGGAATGTTTCCTGTAGGAAGTTTTACAAAACCTGTTTTTGGATGCAAAATCTCATCTGCATAAACCCATTGAAACTTAATTATGTCAGCCCCGGAATCTGCAGCTGCATCAACTAAAGCACGAGCTTTTTCGATAGAGCCTTCATGAGATGTTCCGATTTCTGCAATTATATTGATTTTGCTTTGTGTCATTTTATACCCGTTTATTTCTCGCTGCTTAAAAGCCCTTTTGAAACTGTCTCCGCTTTATATCTGTTACTGAAAATTGAAACACAACTTTGAGGAAGCCATCCGCCTTCAAAAAAGTACCAGGTGTCTTTTGCAGCATCTACAGACTTTCCTTTTACCTGAAGAATTTCTCCCTTACGGCAGTGCCCCGAACTTGCGGCTCCCCATTCATCAGTTTCCTTAAAAACTGCATAAGGTTCTACTACAACAGCCCATTCTACATCAGGAGCAAGAGCCAGTGGCTGGCTATTATCAAATATGATTTTTTCTTCAGATTTTTTTGTACAGGAAATAAAAAACGAAACAAGAATTATCAAAAATGCACATAAACAAACTTTATTTTTCATTTTCACACCATTTTTTTACATCATCATAAACAGCAAGATCTGAATCTACAAAGTTCAGTGCAGGTATTTCAGCAAGATCAGCCCATCTGTAATCAGTATGCTCAGTTAAAATAAAACGCTCTTTCATTCCATCATGCGGGAAGTGAATTGACAACACATCTAAAGTACAAGGCTTGTTACGATGGGTAAAGGTGCCGCTTGTGATTTTCTGTCCTACACTTACGGTAACTCCAAATTCTTCCTGCATTTCACGGATTACGGCAGTTTCTAAATCTTCACCTTCTTCTATTTTACCGCCTGGAAATTCCCAGCGTCCGCCCATATCACCAACCATCTGGCGTTTTGCTATAAATATCTTTCCGTTTCTATAATCTATGCAGGCAATCGACCGGCTCATAAACTACCTCTTAACCTCCGCAGAAAGCTCCTTTTCGGTGCCCCCCGCGTTCAAAATAACATCTACTCTTATTATATCATAATCCGTAAACTTTGTACGAATATACTTTTCGCCTTCATCATAAACGAGCTGCCCTTGGCGTTTGTCCCCCACCTGATTATTCGGGTCAATTGCAAAAAACTCAGCCTCCACAGGAAGGGGCATATTGTTCTTTGCGTTCTTACTGCGCTTCATTTGAAGTGAAACATACACCTCTTCTTCATACGAAAAAGCAGTCAGTTCGAAATTAACTCCCTTCAAAGTAGTACCCGCACGAGTTTTATTTAATCCGGTGTAAATCCAAGAGGCGCCCACAAAAAAAATCAGCGCAAAAAAAATGTAACGGTTCTGAGGTGTAAAAAAAATCCGGAAGCCACGTACAGGTTTCAACTTACCGTTATAATAATCCTGAACAAGTTTTGGAGCCTTTGCAATACGTTCTTCGCGGTTATAATAAAATTTCAGTTTTTTATCGGCCTCGTTATCAGGCACGATTTCTTCAACATCTTCAAACATTTAATTCTTCAAAATCGCATCAATCAGATTATCAGTTCTGTACCAAACGACGCGTGCCTTTTCCTTTTCCAGGTAAAGAGCTGTCAGAATACCATCCTGAGAAAGACACATAGTATCGTAAACAATGTTTGAATGAACTGCCTTAAAATGGCGTCGCAAAATCTTCTGACTTTCACTCTGAATCATTTCGATATTAAAGCCGTCTTCAGTTTTTACAATAAAGAACTTCCAGCCATTTTTTGTGACCCCCAGAAAATCATATGGAATACGATAAGTGAGCTTACTATAATCAGAAACAACCGATTCTTCATACGGTGGAACAGAAACCGGTTCTTCATAAGTTCCGCTTTCAATATTCAGAGGATACAATAATGTTTGAATATAGTTTATTCCCGACTGAACTTTTGAGTCTTCATCAATATAAGTTGAATAATAATCGATTTGTACATAAAGTTTATAAGAAACGGGATCCGGTACTACATTCTGAATTGTAAGAAAGGAATCTGTCTGATTTTCTTTATCTTCCCCGGCAGGTGCATCACGGGTTGTAACCGGAATCATATATTTCAAAAAGCCATCGCTTGCAAACCAGTAAACTAAAAGACCTGAAGAAGAAGAAGCTACAACTACAAGCTCATCTTTAGAAGTTGTATAAATATTTTTGATAAAAGGAAATGGAGTTCCGCCAGGTCCCTGCTGACCAATATAATCTACAGAAGAACCATCGCGGGCAAAACGCAAAACTGTATGACTGTAAAGTGTTGTACTGTCATCACTTTTTTCCTGCCTGTCCCATGGAATAGAACATACTGTGTAAACATTTTTATTTGAATCTACCGCAACCATTCCCGGATAATCAAATGGATAAGATATTTCATGATGAATGCTTATATCAGGACGTTTAGAATTTTCAAGAAGCCGTGCAGTCTGTGAATCTTCATTATAAAAAAGCGAAAGAAGATCACCATATGAATTAAGCTCAAGAATCTTTTTTGATTCACCATTTACGATATAAAAGAAACCATCCTGCATTGCAACACCAAAGCGAACGTTACCAACATCATTTAAGTCTGAAACGCTCAGCTGCTCTTCAAAGTTGCCGTAAGGAAGTGAAAATAATTCTGTTTCGCTGATAGACTGAACAGTTTCATTACCAAGGCAGGAAGTAAATATGATGCCTGATATAAAAAGTCCAGCTGCAAGCAAAGTTTTTCTCATAAATGTCATTATATAAACAAATAGGATTTTTTGAAAGTAGATTATTTTTGTTGCCGACGCGAAGAATATTATAGTAAATTTAATAATTATAGGTTATAATAATATATCTAAAATTTTGAATTTAAGGAAAAAATATGTTTATTGATAAAGTTCTTACCGCAATTTTCGGTACTCAGAATGACCGCGATGTAAAAGCCCTTCAGCCTATTCTGGCCGCTGTAAACGCAAAAGAAGAATGGGCAAAATCACTTAAACCAGAAGAATTCCCACAACAGACACAGAAATTTAAGGAACGCCTTGCAGCAGGTGAAACTTTGGATGATATTCTCCCAGAAGCCTTTGCACTCTGCCGCGAAGCTTCATGGCGTGTAATTGGTGAACGTCCATTCGATGTTCAGATTATGGGTTCTATTAATCTTCATCAGGGAAAAATCACTGAAATGAAGACTGGTGAAGGTAAAACCCTTGTTGCCGTAGCTCCAGCCTACCTTAATGCTCTTACAGGGAAAGGTGTTCACGTAGTAACTGTAAACGATTACCTTGCAGAACGCGATGCTAATTCCCGCCGCCCTATTTTTGCATATCTTGGTCTAACAGTTGGTTCTATTCTTTCAAGTATGGACAATGAAACTCGTAAAGCAAATTATGCCTGCGACGTAACTTATGGTACAAACAACGAGTTTGGTTTTGACTACCTCCGCGATAACATGAAGGTAGACCTTAAAGATAAGGTTCAGCGCGGTTTTAACTACTGTATCGTCGACGAAATTGACTCTATCTTGATTGATGAAGCCCGCACTCCTCTTATTATTTCTGGTGCCGGTGAAGATGATACCTATAAATATCATGAAGTAGATAAATATGTTGGAGAACTCAAGGAAGTTGCAAAGGATCCAAAAACTGGTGAATATCCGGATGAAACCTTTATGACTCCAGAAGAACGTGCCGCAATTGAAGGAGACTACACAATTGATGAAAAATCAAAGCGTGTATCTTTCACAGACAAGGGTATGCTCCACATCAACGACATTCTCCATAAGCATAATCTGATTACAGGTTCTCTCGAAGATGAAGAGAACTTTGAATACACACACTACTTTACCCAGGCCCTGCGCGCACACCTTCTTTTCCATAATGATGTTGATTACCTTATCCGCGATGGAAAAGTTGAAATTATTGATGAGTTTACCGGCCGTGTTCTCGAAGGCCGCCGCTATTCAGATGGTCTTCATCAGGCTATTGAAGCTAAGGAACACATCCGCATTGCTCAGCGCAACCGAACAATGGCTACAGTTACTTTCCAGAACTTCTTCCGTATGTACGATAAGCTTTCTGGTATGACTGGTACAGCCGCAACAGAAGCAGTTGAATTCAATAAAATCTACAATCTTGATGTAGTTGCAATTCCTACAAACCTTCCTGTTGCCCGTAAAGACGAAAATGATGAGGTTTACCTCAATGAAGCAGACAAATGGGAAGCAATTGCAAACGAAATTAAAGCTGCACACGATAAAGGACAGCCGGTTCTTGTTGGTACAGTTTCTGTTGAAAAATCTGAACACCTTTCTGCCCTTCTTACCCGTAAGGGAATCCGCCATGAAGTATTGAATGCCAAGAACCATGCCCGCGAAGCTATGATTATTGCAGAAGCCGGTGCAAAAGGTGCCGTAACAATTGCTACTAACATGGCTGGTCGTGGTACTGATATTAAGCTTGGTGGTAACCCTGAATTCCGTGCACAGAAACGTGCAGGAACAAATGCTACAGAAGAACAGTACAAGGCAGCCCTTGAAATTGAAAAGGAAAACTGGAAAAAGGATTACGAGGAAGTAAAAGCCCTTGGTGGTCTTTATGTAATCGGTACAGAACGACATGAATCACGACGTATCGATAATCAGTTACGCGGACGTTCTGGACGTCAGGGTGACCCTGGACGTTCTAAGTTCTATATTTCAATGGATGATGATTTAATGCGTCTCTTTGGCGGCGAACGTATGAAGGCTATGATGAGCCGAATCGGTATGCAGCCGGGAGAACCAATTGATCACCCTTGGCTCAACAAGGGAATTGAAAAGGCTCAACAGAAGGTTGAAGACCGCAACTTTGAAATTCGTAAGCACCTTCTTGATTATGATGATGTTTTAAACGAACAGCGAACAGTTATCTACGAACAGCGAGATACAATCCTTGGAGATGACAATCTTTCTGAGCGCGTAATGAACAATGCCCGCGAAGAAGTTGAAAATCTCTTTGAAATCTATGAAGACGAAGCAAAGCATAATAAAAACAGCACACAGCCTCTTTCTGAACTTCAGGAAAAAATCAGAAATACTTTTGCAGTTCAGCTCCCTTCAGACGGATATACAAGAGAAGCAGTTCTTGCAGCTCTTCAGAATGATATCACTGAAAAAGAAACTCTTGCTGGTAAAGAAAACTTTAATATGTTTATCCGTTACCAGTACATTCAGATGATTGATAAGAAGTGGCTCGATCAGCTTGAAACTCTCGAAGGACTTCGTGAAGCAGTTGCCCTCCGTTCTTATGGTTCTAAAAACCCTCTTACTGAATATAAGATTGACGGCTTTAATATCTTTGATGAAATGCTCGATACAATCCGTAACTCAGTAATGTCACGTGTATTCCGTGTACGCGTACAGCTTTCTCCAGAAGCAGCTGAACAGCGTCGCCGAATGCTCGAAGCTCAGCAGCAGGGCATGAACGCACAGCACTCAGAGGCAGGTAACACTGCAGCTCAGATGGCACAGAACACAGCAGAACGCAGTGCACACTCTAATTTCAATGGAGATCAGGCACGCCGCCAGGCTGTAAACAGTGCAATGAACCAGCGCTCACAGGGCGACAACGTAACAGTTCGCCGTACAATGCCTAAAGTAGGACGAAATGATCCTTGCCCATGTGGAAGTGGTAAGAAATATAAGAACTGTTGTGGCAGGTAGAAATCTCTAATTTGCCTCTCAGCAATAAACACCCCCAAAAAAGGCTTGCTCGAAGCTTCGCTGCCCGATGCCGCGCTCGCTACTCTCGCTTGTGCAGAATTTTTTTGGGGGTGTTTTTGCTTACGGCAAATTAAATTATCGAGGCAAGATTCTTTTCTTTCCTACACCTTACCCAAACGATTAGCTGGCCAAAATCTAAACACTGGCTTACCGACAATATACTTCTTATTGATATACTGTGGAGACATCAGAGAATAGTATGTAATTGAAAGTGGATCGGCTTTTGCCAATGCTTTTTCTGAATAATCATAAGAATGTCTTAAATCAAGAGAATTAAAACGGTTATCTCCCATCATAAAATAGCAGTTTGAAGGAATATACTGTGGATTTCCATCACTGTCATTTGCAGGGAATACAGGCA
This sequence comes from uncultured Spirochaetaceae bacterium, assembly GCA_902789325.1. Taxonomy (GTDB): domain Bacteria; phylum Spirochaetota; class Spirochaetia; order Treponematales; family Treponemataceae; genus Treponema_D. The sequence continues at coordinate 904 of CADANN010000003.1, read as the reverse complement.
TATTGCGTGAATCAAGAAGATTCTGAACATACCAGTAATGAAGTTCAATTTCTTCCATCAAATCTTTTATTGATGCTTGTGAATCCCAAATTCTTTCATCAAGACCATCAGTATAGAATCTTGCATATTCAACCATCATTTTTCCAAAGATGATTTTTGCCATTACATTTAAGCGGTAATTTGACTCAGCATAAACATCACGAACTTCATTTTTTGAAGCTACCCAGGAAGTCATAAAGTTTTCAAACCAGTCTGCACCGCCCTGCTGCATATACATACGCTTAAACAATTCATTTTTAGAGCGGAATAACTGACCTTCATAAAGTTCCGGTTTAGAAAATGTACCAGCATCTTTATTTACTACAGAAATATTTCTGAACTGACGGGCAAGTTCATATGCCTGGAACTCAGCTGCATCCAAATCATAATTACGGCGAGTCTCTTCAAAATCAAGCATTTTCTGATATTCAGCTGCATCAAAAGGAAAATGCTGAATATATCTTTTTAATTTTGGATTTACTGCATTAAGATTCCAGGTAGCATATTTTGAATCCAATGCTACAGGTTCAAAGACATCACTAGCCTGAGTTCTGTGATAAAGGGTTCCATCCTGCATTACAAGCTGTTCCCCAGGAAGTCCAGTGATTCGTTTTACAAGAGGATCAGCCTTTAATTCTCCGTCAGCATCCTTGTTCAGATTGATTGTTGTAAGGCTGAGCATATAAATAAGCTGAGAAGTTACAGTTTTTACTTCCGATTTTCTATCCATTGTATAATGAGGATTTCTCAAAACGATGGTGTCTCCCCTTTTATATTTTCTGAATTCAGGAAGACCTACATCAGTAAGTGGAAACTTTGGACCGCAATCAAGTTTTGATACAAAAACGCGGTCTTTAATAAGGAA
>CADANN010000002.1 GCA_902789325.1 uncultured Spirochaetaceae bacterium | reverse complement strand
CGCAGGAAATCTTGAATCTTTGAAAGACATCGAAGAAAAGTTTGGTGGAAAACGCTATTTCTTTGAAAAAGTTGATATCTGTGACCGTGAAAACATTGAGCGCATTTTCAAGCAGTATGATATTGATACTGTAATTCACTTTGCGGCAGAAAGCCACGTAGACCGTTCAATTCTCGGTCCGGAAGCTTTCATGAAAACAAACGTAATGGGAACCTTCACATTGCTTGATGTTGCCCGCAATTACTGGAAGAAAGAAGACGGCACAATCCGTGATGACGTACTCTTTCATCATATTTCAACTGACGAAGTATACGGTTCTCTTGGAGAAACAGGCTATTTCCGCGAGGATACTCCTTATGATCCACGCAGTCCTTATTCTTCATCAAAAGCTTCTTCTGACCATGTTGTAATGGCTTACTTCCACACATACGGTCTTCCAATTACACTTTCTAACTGTACAAATAACTATGGTCCATACCAGTTCCCGGAGAAGCTTCTTCCATTGATGATTTCTAACATCCGCGATGGAAAGAATCTTCCTGTTTATGGAAAGGGCGACAATATCCGCGACTGGATTTATGTAGAAGACCACAACCGCGCTGTATGGCTGATTGTAAACAAGGGTGTAACCGGTGAAAAATACAACATCGGCGGCGAAAACGAATGGCAGAATATCAAGCTGCTTCACAAGGTAATTGAACTTACTGCAGCAGAAACCGGCAAAAAGGTTGAAGATGTTGAAAAAACAATCACTTATGTAAAAGACCGCCCTGGTCACGACAAGCGCTATGCAATCGACTGTACAAAAATCAAGACAAAGCTCGGTTGGGAAAGAAAGATGACTTTCGAAGAGGGCCTTCAGGAAACTGTAAAATGGTACCTCAAGAACAGCGACTGGATTAATCACATCTTGAGCGGTGATTACAAGAACTGGATTTCTATGAATTATACAGAACAGGGGAGATAAAATGGCATTTGAATTCAATAAATGTAAATTAACAGATGGTTCAGAAATAAAAGGACTCTACGAAATTCAACCAAAGATTTTTGGTGATTCCCGAGGATACTTTCTGGAAACTTATAGCGAACGAGACTTTTTTGAAGCCGGTCTCACTATGAATTTTGTGCAGGATAATCAGTCTAAGTCATCAAAGGGTGTACTTCGTGGACTTCATTTCCAGACACAGCATCCACAGGGAAAACTTGTGCGTGCTCTTCAGGGGAAAGTTTACGATGTAGCAGTAGATCTCCGAAAAGATTCTGCGAGCTTTGGAAAATACTATGGAGTAATCCTCGACAGTGAAAAACAGAATATGTTTTATATTCCTGAAGGTTTTGCCCATGGGTTCTACGTTCTTTCTGATGAAGCAATCTTTACATATAAATGTACAGACTTTTATGATCCAAAAGGCGAGGGCGGTCTCATGTGGAATGATCATGCAATCGCAATCGACTGGAAGGCTGTAGCACCGGAAGTAAATCCGCTTCTTTCTGAAAAAGACGGAAAGCATCCTGCCTTTGATTCTGCTAAAGATTATTTTGATATTAACGGAAAGTGGATAGGAGCATAAAATGATCTGGTTAATTGGTTGTAAAGGAATGTTGGGAACTGAAATTGCCCGACAGCTTACTGAAAATAAAATTGACTTTGTTGGAACGGATATTGATGTTGATATCACAAATCCACAGGCTCTTGCTGACTTTGCAAAGGGAAAAGAGATTTCATATATCATTAACTGTTCTGCATATACTGCTGTTGATAAGGCGGAATCGGACGCTGACTTTGCTAAAAAACTGAATGAAGACGGCCCGAGAAATATTGCAAATCTTTCGAATCAGATTCATGCAAAAATGATTCATATTTCTACCGATTATGTTTTTGATGGTTCTGGTTCATCTCCTTATACAGAAGATATGTCGATTGCGCCGATTGGTGTATATGGTAAAACAAAGGCTGATGGTGAAGCTGCTGTAAGACAGAATCTTAAAGAATATTATATTATCCGCACTGCTTGGCTTTATGGCTGGGCTGGTAAGAACTTTGTTTACACAATGATTAAGGCTATGAACACTCACGATGCTGTAAAAGTTGTAAATGACCAGAAGGGGAGCCCGACTTTTGCCGGGGACCTGGCTGGTGTTATTATCAAGATTATCAATAAAGATGATGTGCCTTATGGAACATACCACTGTACTGACCTTGGCGAAATCACCTGGTGGGATTTTACTAATGAGATTAAAAAGCAGGGAATTGAAGCTGGTTTGATTACTAACAGGGATTGTGTGGTAAATCCGTGTGCAACTTCAGAATATCCAACTCCCGCTAAGCGCCCGGCTTATTCTGTTTTGTGCAAAGATAAAATACAAAAAACTTTAGGAATAACTTTGCCTTTATGGCAAGATAGCTTAAAAGTTTTCCTAAAGTCTTCTTTATTTGATAAAAATAGAATTGTATAAATTAATATAAAGAATTATATTGCTTTGCAATATTTTCCCATGTATACAATCGAACTCCAGCTTCTTTCATATTGTTTGCAAATGAAGAGAAGTCTGGAGTTTTTTGTATTATAAAAATTATATCGTCTGCAGAATTCCAATATAAGCATTTTTCTTCTGTTGTTGCTCTGTTATATACGCAATCAAATGCTAAAATTGGTAGACCGAAATTCATAGCTTCTACAAGACTTGGGTTTGTGCCACCAGCAGAATGACCGTGAACATAGAGAGCTGCATTTGAACGAATCCAGTTTATTTCGTGTGGTTCATAAATTGGTTCTAATAAATGAATATTTGAAAACTTTGAATACTGTTCTTTTATTGTTTTTCCATATTCAGATTTTTGCCAGTTTCCTACCATTACAAGCTGAGTAACAAATGTATCTGAGTTGTTTTGCAGTTTACTAAATGCTTCCAAAATTATATGAACATTGTTTTCCGGTTCAATGCGGCAGACAGTACATGCATAAGGTTCTTTACAGAATGGGTATTTTTCATATAGAGAATCATCTGTAATTTTCGATACCTGGTCTCCACCATATGCAATAAGTTCAAGCCTTTTGTTAGAAATAACATTCTTATATTCTTCGTTTACATAATCTGTTATTCCTTTGTTATCGCCGATTACAACATCTGAATAATATACAGCTTGTCGTTCGCTAAATTTCAGTAAACATTTTGCATAAAACTTCCATTTATCACGTCGCCATTCAAGCCCATCAATATTTGTAATGATTTTTCCTTTGAACTTTCTACGTATCTGAGGCAGAAAAATACAACCTGAAACTCCAAGAATAAGCATAATGTCAGCTTTATCTCGTACCGCAATTTTCATTGATTCGTAATCATAAAGAATAGAATCTTTGCCGTTTGCATTGCGATCAATATATATTAATTTTGCTCCTTTATATGTAGCTGGTTGTTCTTTATATGTTTTTGCAGAACAGAAAACAGTATATTCAACATCTTCTGGTGTATAATTCAGTAAATTCTCAACAAGCGATTCGAATCCACCGTAGCAAGCTGGAACACCTACGGTACCGATTATGTAGATTTTTTTCATATTATATTCCTAAAATTCAAATGTATGTTTTTTATATAACAATTGTTATATTAAAGATAACAACTGCCATATTTTAAGATAACAAATATTATATCACAAGGGAGGATTGTTGTCATATAGGAGATATCTTTGTATAATTTTGTTGGGAGAAATAAGTGGAATCTAATATAAATAAATATAAAAACGATTTTGAAAAACTTGTAAATTTGGGAATAGACTTGTTAAATGCAATGCAATATGAATGCTTTCCTGAAAAATTTGAAAAAGAAGCAAAGAAGACTTTAAAAGAAAAGTCTTCTGATTTTATTAAAAATTTACCAGATTTCCACAGTTCATATCAAACCTGGTATTCAGAGAGCAAAGTTTTAATTAAACAATTACTACCTGATAGATTAAATGACTTTGTGAGATACTATGAAAAACCGAAAACAAGAAAATCTATTGCTTATGAAAATTATACTATTGAAGATTATTTACAGAGAATTGTAATAACTAGAAGTTACTTAAAGGAACCTGTTGTTGGACTTTCTGCGGCAATTCCTGTATTCACACAGCAATTAGAAATTCTGAAATCTATAAAAAATCGATTTGAAAGTTCACTTTTTGATATAAAACAGTTAATTCAAGCAGATTTATTTGATAATGAATTAGAATCGGCTAAAGAACTATTAAAACATAATTTTGTAAGAGCAGCAGGGGCAATCGCTGGTGTTGTATTAGAAAAACACCTTGGAAATGTCTGTAATGCTCATAATTTAAATATCCCAAAAAAGGCACCGACTATAGCTGATTATAATGAAAACTTAAAAACATCTTCAGTTATCGATATTCCCACATGGCGCTTCATTCAATTATTGGCAGATATAAGAAATTTGTGTGATCATAATAAAAATATAGAGCCAACAATTGAACAGGTAAATGACTTAATAAATGGCGTTGAAAAAGTTATTAAAACGATTTTCTAATGATGGAGTATAACAAATGATATTTTCTAGGCATTGTAAAGATTTTGATAATTGTTTTTCCTTTTATGAAAAAGCAATAGAAGGCAGAAATTCACATTATAGCAATTATAATACATGGTCAAATTATTATGCAATTTTCAATGGTGCTTTATTTGTCGGTTATTATAATACTATTGGAAAAACTTGCGAAGTGTTGACCTTGTTGTCTCTTGTTATTGTTTTTGTTGGTTTACTTACTTCAATTTGTTGGCATCAAACAGTAAAGGGTCATTATCATTGGATGCTTTCATGGATAAAAATAGTCCAAAAATACGAGGATGAACTTGCTAACCTTGCCAAACAAAATAACTTAAAACAGTGGAGAGTTTATTCTGCATATATTAATAATGGTGAAGATTCATTCCAAAAGAATATCTCTTCACAAAAACTTACATCAAGATTTACGCTTCTCGTAGAAATTGCATGGTCTATTCTTGCTGTATATACTTTTTATAAAATAATAATTTCTGGTGAATTCTGTAAAAATAGTTGCAAGCTATTTTACTTGGGGTATTCAATCTTGTTGATATTCACAGTAAATGTGATTGGATATCTTCTATTCTCAGAAAAGTCTGACACATCTGAAATGAAAGATTATATTTGTTGATAAGTTTGAATCTAGAACATTTCTGTGAAGTTCTAGATTCATGATTCAAACTGAGTGATTTTCTTTATACAATAGTTAGCTTGAAAATATAATTCATATTTGAGAGGTATAGTTTTATTTTTTTGTTATATGGCTGTTAGTCAATTATCCCAAGTTATTAGATGTGCTTCTGTCAGGATTACTTACAGGTGTTTCTAAGCCATTTATCTTCCTAACATGATAATTTTTGTAAGATCCATTTTTTATTTCCTTTACAAATTCTTGTCTGTTCATATTTTTATTATTGTAATTATCATGAAATTTTTGATTCCTTCCAGATGAAGATTCCTTTGTAACTGAAACTCTTTTTGGCATTTTATGATTCCCCCTTATTTATAAAATAATAAAACAATGTAATAAAGGCAATTAATTTATGATTAGCTGTTCGGGGCAGGCGAAAAAAGCCTTGTGTTTTTTTCGCCTAATCCGAACACTTAAGTAATTTATTTCCGTAAATTGATAAATAAATATTGAACGTAGATAGTTAAAAATATTGAGTCGACTTTTTTAAAGTGATATTTCTTATGATGTTGAAGAAAGATCCGGAAAAGTGTATATTTTATTGGTATTTACCTTAAAAAGGAGTTATACTTATTAGAGAGGAGTAATAGGAAAGTTGAATGGTTTTCATGCAAATGACAAAACTCGTTGCGAAAAATTTCTTTCCGATTACAGCTATCTTATAATAAGTGAAGACACGGACTTTCTCGGAAATGGAATGTATTTCTGGGAACAACAGAGCCGTGCAGAATGGTGGCTCAGGGAAAAGCAAAAAGAAGTTATTGTTTGTGCTGAAATAATAACTGATGCTATGCTTGATTTAAATGACCCGGCCGTCTGTTCAAGAATTCAGCATTTGTACGAAAGAATAGGAAGTGCTGTAAGGAACAGATATATAAAGAAATATCCAAAAATGGATATGCAGACAGGTGTAAAACTTAACGTACTGTTTGAAATGTGCAGTTTCTACATGGATGCATACAAAGTCGTAAGAGGTACAAGAGTATACGACACCGAAGAATCGCTGTTTTTAGCAAACAGTAAACTTTCTTCAAGAGCTGTCGATATTTATTGTATAAGAACACCTGAAGTTGCAACAAAGAGAGTAAGAGTATGACACCAAAAGAATCATTGGAAATTCTGGACAAAGTTTGTGGTCTTGTAGATGGAATGACAGACAATGAACTTTTTGAATTTATGATGGAAAACTCGGATTCTTTTAGAAAAGAAATTTCTAAAATTGATTTGGATATGAAATGTGCTACAAGTTCAACATTTATGACTGCTGATTCATTTGTGGCTACTTCATATTCAATACCAACTGAAATTTGTACTTCATCTACATATACTGAAGAAGATGTTTTTAAGAGAACAGAGGAAGTGGAGGATTTTGAATGGCAGATGATGACAGAAGCAGCGTAACTTCGGGCATACAGTTTATTTCATTCAAAATGGATAGAATTGATTTCTCGGTAACTCAAGAACTTGGGGTATTAGCGCAAAGAGATCATTCTAATTGTGAACCTGTATTTGAATTTGCTTTTCGTGATGCACTAAAGTTCCATGGAAATGAAAAGGATTCGTATGTTACAGGTTTGCAGGTAAAACTTACAATAAAAAATCAAACTGATGGAAAAGAAATTGCCCATGGGTTATTTATTATTACAGGCTTTTTTACTTCCCTTGGGAAATTTACAAAGGATGTTGAAGAAAAGATTGTAAAATATCAATGTCCTACAATTCTGTTTCCATATATTCGTGCAGCAATCTCATTTACTTTATCTTCTGCAGGTTTCTCTACAATAGTTTTACCTGTAATAAATGTAAATGCGGCTGCAAAAGGTGCTAATATAAAAATTGTTGAACCAGAAACATAATAATAATCAATAATTGTATTGTCATAATTTTCATAGTATCCCTCTATCATAATATGATGGAGGGTTTTTATTTTAAAGTGTTAGAAATGCTCTGCAAAAAACTTTTTTGCGCTTGTAAAGTACTTAGATAGGGGGGAGTTGTTTTATGAGAAGTCTATAGATATAGATTTTATTTGTAGATCATACTGGCAATTCTACTACTTCTGTTCAGGCCAGACGACTATAAGTTAAATAACTACTATGTATTCTGCATATTAATTTGGGTGTTAGCGCCGGGTGAAATCAACCATTTTGGGCCAATCGAAAATCGCCAATTTCAGACAAATAAAAAAAGCCATTGCCATAATTCATAGAAATGCTCCAAAATGAGTAAGAACCAAAACTACTCGAAAAAGGAGCTATGAAAAATGACAATGGACAACAACTAAGTTTAACGAAGCATGATTTCAAAGAAGTTCCCCACGGCTCTGCTGGAAAGAAACTTTCTGTAACTGTTCTATTGGACTGGGGCTTTGTGCATGTTCATGATTACTCTGAAATCGGGACTACACAGGCAGCCTGTTTTGCAATGATTTGTCATCACTGCGGGCAGCGTTACGGGACAAAGACCTCGTTGTTTTGTCCCGTAGAGAGGGTAGCGGAAGACACCGCCGATTATGTTTTTGATGGTTCTGGTTCGTCTCCTTATACAGAAGATATGCCGATTGCGCCTATTGGTGTTTACGGAAAAACAAAAGCTGCTATAAGCCTGCGTAGTAAATCGTAATGGCTTTTTTTGTATTACAGTCATTTTAAATATTGAAAATAATTACATAAAGGTATAGTATTACTTATAGGATAACTAGTATTTATTCAAAAGCGCCACAAATTCAAAGCAAAGTTGAAAAAGGAAATAAAATGGCAGATTCAAAAACTCTACAAATACGCAATAGTACAATAGACTTTCTTACATTTACACGACAGTCCGGTGAAGAAAGTATTGAAGTTCGTGTGCAGGACAATGATGTATGGTTAACGCAGGCTTCAATTGCAAAATTATTTGGAGTTGATCGGAGTGTTATTACAAAGCATCTTAAATCTGTTTTTGAAGATGGCGAAGTTGAGAAAAGTTCAGTTTGTGCAAATTTTGCACAAACTGCCGATGACGGAAAAACTTACAATTATAAATTTTACGGCCTAAAAGCCGTTATTGCTGTCGGCTACAAGGTAAATTCCCAGGCTGCTGTTGAATTCAGACAATGGGCAACTCGCGTTCTGGAAACATTTGCGAAACAAGGTTATGTTTTGGATAAGCAACGGCTTGAAAATGGACAGATTTTTGATGAAGCTTATTTTGATCATCTTGTTTCTGAGATTCAGGAAATCCGTGCAAGCGAGCGCAAGTTTTATCAGAAAATAACTCAAATGGTAAAATTGTAAAAGCAGATGTTTCCATTGCAAAAAACTATCTCTATAAACAAGAACTTGAAGAACTGAATGAAATTGTAGAAATGTATCTGGACTATGCAAATCGCCAGGCTCGCCGCCATATTCCAATGACAATGGCAGATTGGGCAGAAAAACTTGATGCGTTCTTAAAATTCAACGATGCAGAAATCTTGCAGGATAAAGGAAAAGTAACACACGAAATTGCAAAAGCTTTTGCAGAAAGTGAATTTGAAAAATATCGAGTAATCCAGGATTCAATTTATAAGAGTGATTTTGATAAATTCCTTGAAGATGGAAAAGCGGTGTTAGAGGGAAAATAGAAAAATGTTTACAAAACAAGACTCAGAAAAAATCATTGCTGAAAATAACCATTTGGTTGATTTCACCCGGCGCTAACACTGTCATAAAAATAACAAAATGATATCTTGAAAATATGACAAATACTTATTATTATATATATAAGAGGTATATATATGACAATTGTAGAGAAGTTGAAAATACTGAGAGAAACTTCAAAATACTCACAATCGCAAATTGCTTCTTTTTTAGGTATTGATCAGACAACATTATCTAAAATTGAAGCAGGTGAAAGAAAGCTTTCTGTTGTTCAAGCAGAAAAACTTGCACTTTTGTATGGTTTTGATATTGCCTCGTTGCGTACTGCTGAAGCAATTTCATCTCCTGTACGTATATCTTTTAGAGCGAATGAAATTGATGAAAAAGATTTGTCTGACATGGCAGAAATGAATCAAATCTTAATTAATTTAAAATTAATGAATCAACTTTTAAAGGAGTAATACTGTGGCTATTAACAGACTTGATTTAGATTCGAAAGCATATGACTGTAGAAGAAAGCTTGGTATTGATACAGATGCTCCAATTGATATTTTTTCTGTAGTAACTGAAGAAATATCAGAATTGACATTAGTTTTATATCCTTTTGGAAATAATATTAGTGGTATGTTTATGAGTTCGGATGGTGTTCAATGTATTGCTATAAATTCTAATATGCCTTATGGAAGGCAGAGGTTTACTTTATGCCATGAATTATACCACTATTATTTTGATGACAATTCAGCTTTGATACAACTGTGTTCTATGAAATTAGATCCTAAGGATGAAAATGAAAGGAAGGCCGATACATTTGCGTCTTTTTTATTGGCACCTTATCATTCTTTGACAAAAAAATTTCATGATTTGTGTGCAGATAAGCCAACATTAGAAAATATAATCAGATTAGAACAATTTTTTGGGATAAGTCATACTGCCTTACTTTGGAGATTAAAAATAGACAACCTTATTAATGAGGAGCAATTAAAGGAATTTGATATTTCATCTATCTCTTTAGAAGCCCAAAAGCTGGGTTTTACAAAACAATTATATTATCCTTTTGAAGAAAAGGGAGTTAAAAAGACCTTAGGAGCATATATAAGAAATGCAAATAATATTTTTGAAAAAGGATTAATTTCTCAAGGTAAATTTGAAGAGTTACTTATTCAAGCGTATCGTACAGATCTTGTATATGGAAATCTTGAAAAAATAAGCAAGGAGAATGAACTTGCCTAAACAGGAGCCAATTTTTTTTGATACAGATAATTTAGCATGTTTCTTGTGGGTAGATAATAGAGCCATATTGCCTCTTTTATTTCCTGGCAGAATTTTTGTTTCTGAACAGGTTGAAAAAGAAGTTATTAAAGTTCCTTATCTACGTTCCAGATTTGAAATCTTACAAACACATGGCGCTATAAAGTCTATATCAATAGAAATGGATACTCCTGAAGAAGAAGAGTATTATAAATTAATAGATACTAGTGATAGATCTAAGAAAATTATAGGAGCTGGCGAAGCATCTTGTATGGTCCTCGCAAAATTTCGTAATGGAATTATTGCTAGTAATAATACTATAGATATTCATGATTATTGTGTTGCGAATAATATAAAACAAATAAAAACCGGAGATATATTGCAATTAGCATGTAAAAAGAAGTTTATCACTGAAGAAGATTGCGAAAAACTATGGCAAGAAATGCTTGCTGCCGGAAGATGGTTAACAGCTCCGACTTATAAGGAGTATATTAAGAATAATCCATGTGTGGATTTTCTGTAAGGATAGTTTGTACTATTGTCAAGAAAAATTTGACAATGAAATATTATTACAACATGATACTATCATTAATCAGTGATGATTTGATTTATATAAAAATCCAATAATTTTCTGTTATATCCCCAAAATCTCATCGCAACCCAACAAAATCAATTGCAAATAAAGTTTTTTTATGCTTAAATTTACATACTGATAAATTACTATTATGTAATAAAAAATAGGAGAGGTTTATGAAACATAAAAGTATTATTGGCTTATTTTCTATTGTTTTTGGCTTAAGTCTGCTTGACTCTGTTTTTCATTTTCATTCAAATTCAAATGTAACTCCTGAAGCAGTTTTTTCTTCTATCTTTATTGTAATGACTGTTGTCTGCATCTGGTTCTTTGAAAGAAAAGACCTGATTCTTGATTCAGAAAAATAAATAACTTGTACTGATTCCGCACTTAAAAGCAAAAATGTTTGTGCCGCTTTGCTGGTCTTCGAATTTTGTGATTTTTTCTGTGTAGTAATTTGAATAAAAGTCTCCCTTGTCTTTTGTGCCAAACAGGACTTGGGAGAACAAATTTACTGCCAGTTTTTCATTCAGCTTAATTCCAGCTGATAGTCCCGTCCTGAATTTTGAAAAATATCCCTTCTGAATCTCTATCGACGTAAACGGATTTTTTACTCCTTCGTGAAAATCTTTTTCATATTGATATGTATATGGCGCAAAAAGGAATTCTGCTGCTATATTGAATCTGTTTCCTAGCTCTGCAATTCCCTTAAATCCTGTAAAAACAAAAAATGAATGTCTTGTAAGGTCTACGCCGTACACTTTTATGTTGCGGTCATAACGAACGCCTTTGCCGTTTCCTGCATCAAAATCTATGTACTTATATTCAAGTTGAAGCTCTGGCTGGAGGGTAAGCCACTGGCACTTTTGTGAATTGATTTTATATGCAAACATAATGCTGGTATCAAAGTTTTTTGAGGCTTCCAGCGGGTGGACGGTTACGCTGTATTTTTTGCCATTGCTCCAGTCTGTGTCTGTCATTTTTGAATCTCCTGCTAAAAAGGAAGCTTCAAAATCTGTGGAAATTAAAAATCTATTTAATTGAAAATCTAAAGAAAAACCTGTGTCTACAACGGGCTTTTGTTCCCATTCCAGAAGGCTGCATTGTTCTCCGTTGCTGTCGTATAGAATTTCATCTACCTGAGAAAAAGTGACTCCTGCGTGGGGTGTAATACTAAAAGAATAATTGTTGATTGCAAAAAGTGAGGTGGTAATCAAAAAAATAAGTGGTAAGGCGAGGTGCTTTTTAATGAGATTTTTCATTTTTAATCTCGTGAAATTTTTAATTCTGTGATGGTTTCTGTATTTGTTGCCCTGATTGAAAAGCAGTCTGGTGCGGAGCTGATCTGGCTCAGGATTCTTTTTATCATTATGATGCCAAGGCCTGCTCCTTCTGTTGGGTCTATTGAATTCATAAACATTTGTTCTGGTGTCTGAGTTTTTGAAAGCGTTAGTTTTTTGTTGATTCGTTCGAGCTCTTCTTTTGATATTACGGAATTGTTATGGGTTGTAATGTAAAAAGTGTTATCCTGAATTTTGAATATCATTTTTACATATAGTCCAAGATTGTTTACTTTTTTTACGAGATTTGGGTCTTTTACTTTTCCCATTCCGGCTTCTTTAAAATTTTTCATTCCTTTTTCGTAATCTTTTGGGTTGGATATGTCCAGATTATTTGAAAGAAAGTAGGCTCGCTTAATGTTTGCTTTTACGGAATTGGAAATTACTTCTTCTATGCAAAGACAAAGCAGGTTATAGAATTTTTCTTTACCGATTGTGCGCAGATATTCTAAGGCTACGTTTTTTATAAACTCGCGGCTTTTTTGTGAAGGGCCGCTAAGCACATGTTCGTATGGCTTTTGATTTTTGATGCATTCAGCCGCACAAGAGAGGTCGTAATTTTTTGAGGTATAAACTGTCTCTGCCATTAATACTATTATAAGTTATAAAACTGATATTGTAAAAGAAAAAATAACCATGGTTATTCTATTTAAAAACTTGTAAATCTGTGTTAAAATGACACACTATGAAATTAAATAAAAATCTTGTGTTTTTTACTGGTGGCGGAACTGCCGGACATATTTACCCGGGGCTTGCTGTTGCCGATGAACTTAAAACTATTGCGTCTTCAAATAATCTTGATATAAAAATCGGTTGGATTGGCTGTTCCAAAGGCATGGACAAAAAGATCGTAGAAACTGCCGTTGGGCCGGATTCAAAGCCTACTGCCTGGAAGTTTTATGGCATTCCTTCCGGTAAGCTTCGCCGTTATTTTTCTTTGAAAAACTTTTCTGATTTATTCCGGATTGCAGGCGGATTTTTTAGTGCCTGGCATATTTTGCACAGAGAAAAGCCTGCGGTGCTTTTTTCTAAGGGTGGATTTGTAAGTGTGCCTCCATGCCTTGCAGCGCATCTTCTTCATATTCCGGTTTATACTCATGAATGTGATTTTACGTTAGGGCTTGCTAACAGATTAAATTTTAAATCTGCAGACTGCATGTTTGTTTCATATGATGATACTAAAAAGAGATTAGGTGCTGGCGATCAGGAGCGGGTTGTAGTAACCGGTAACCCTGTGCGTCCTGTTTTTTATAAAACTGATGCTGCAAAGGGCCGAGAGTTTCTGGGAATCAAAAGTGAGAAGCCTGTGCTTCTGGTTCTTGGTGGCAGCTCTGGTGCAAAACAGATCAACGAACTTGTTTTTGAAAATATTGATTTTTTGTGCCAGCATTTTACAGTTGTTCATCAGACCGGGCTTTTGAATGCTGATGATAACCGCTCAAATGAGCTGGTTGCAAAATATGGGGATTCATACAAGCCGTATAATTTTATCTACAAAGAAATGCCGGATGTTGTTGCTGCGGCCGATGTAATTTTGAGCCGTGCCGGTGCAAACTCTATTTGGGAAGCAGCAGTTTTACTTAAGCCTATGGTGCTGGTTCCATTGTGTGGAAGCGGTACTCGCGGTGACCAGGTTGATAATGCTGAATTCTTTAAAGCTAAGGGTGCTGCAGAAGTGCTTGTTGGAGCCGAAGCTGATTCTGAACATCTTAAAGCGGCGCTTACAAATATGTTAGATGCGACTAAACGGGATGCCTATGGAGAAGCTCTTAAGCTTCTTACTGGTGGTGAGCCTCCTGTAAAGAAAATTGCGGGTATTCTTTTTGAAAAAATTAATGGTGAAAAAGGGGAGAGTGAAAAATGAACTTTGGAGTTATAGACTGGGTATTCAGCGGAATTATTATACTTTTTGCTATTGGTGGTGTAATCAAAGGCTTTATAGACAATGTATTTGGAAAGATTGCCTTTGTGGCAGGAATCATTCTGGCCTATCTTTTTTACAAGGATATTGCGAACGGGCTTTTAAAAGATATCAAAGTTGAGTTTGCGGCAAAAATTATTTCGTTTCTCTTGATTTTTGTTGTTGTATTCCTTGTTATAAAAATCATTCAGATGATTGTTGCAAAAGTTTTTGAGTGGAGTGTTTTAAAGAGTCTGGATCGTACTTTAGGATTCATTTTTGGTCTGGTCGAAGGTGGCGCTGTTGTTTGCCTTATCATCTTCCTTCTTACTGCTCAACCGTTTTTTAATTCTATGACGATTCTTGATGGAAGTTTTTATTATAACATTGTAAACAGTCTTTTCCATTCAACCAAAGAGGAGATCGGAAATCATGTATGAAAATCTTGTAAATCAGGAAGCTGGAAAACTTCTTGCTGCTGATATACGTCATAACCGTTTGCCTGGTGCAATTCTTTTTGCAGGTCCGGAAGCAAGTGGAAAACTTACTGCTGCTCTGGAAACTGCTCGTATTCTTTCGTGTCATGAAAAACCTCAGGGAAAATGGATTTGCGAATGTCCTTCTTGTTTACAGCATAAGGCGTTAGTTTGTTCTAACTTGATGCTGCTTGGACCACGTGACTGTTCGCTCGAAATTTCTGCTGCGGCTAAAACTTTTACTGAGGCTCATTTTATTAATGCTAAGTTTATTGATGCGGCCCGCTATTTGTTTTTGCGTAGTGTTCGTAAGCTTACTTTGCGTTTTAACGGAATTCTCTGGGAAGGAGATTCTAACCTAAATAAAATTGGTAGTATAATAGAAGAAATAAACGAAAATCTTGAACAGCTGGATTTTCCTCGCGAGCTTCCTGATAACGGAACTGTAAAAAAACTTTGCGAAGAGATTCAAAAGCTTTGTACTAAACTCGAAGATGATTTTCTTTATGATTCAATTCCTATCAACCAGGTACGTAATATGGAAGGCTGGGCTCATATAAAATCAGAAGAGGGCCGCAAAACTGTGATTATTGAAAATGCAGACCGCATGCAGACAAGTGTTAGGAACGCCTTACTTAAGATTCTTGAAGAGCCGCCAGAGGATGTTGTTTTTATTCTTTTGACTTCTAAGCGAAATGCAATTATGCAGACTATTCTTTCGCGTGTAAGAACTTATAATTTTACAGACCGTACCGGCGAGCAGCAGCGTGAAGTTATTCAGCGGGTGTTCCATAATGATGATTTTACCGGCAGCCTGAATGATTATCTATTGACTTATCTTCCAGTTACTCCGTCTGAAATCAAAACTCAAGCACGAGAGTTTTATAATTCCATTGCCCGTGGAGAAATCTGTAATATAGATGAAATTGTGAAAAAGTGCGAAAAATTCTACCCGAGAATTGAGCTTCGTCTTTTCCTTGCAAATATTGCGTTCTTTATGCGGCCTATGCTGAACTCTCAGGCAGGTAGTGAGGCTGCTGCTCAGGCTATGCAGCTTTTAAGAAACTGCAGTGATAATATTACTCTTTACAACCAGTCACCTGCTAGTGCCCTCGAGATTCTTTTGCGCGATATGTTTGCTTTGAATAAAAGCTTTGGAGGTGTCTTTTGCGCGGCTATGTAAAACGTGTAAAGCAGAAGGCCGAAAAGCTTTCTAAAGAGCAGGTGCTTTCGCTTCTGGAAGATGTAGTTGACGAAAATGAAAGCCTTTATTCTGTTTTTGAATCGCTTTCAACTGGTCTTTTGATTACGGATGATAATTTTAGACTTTTGCGTTCCAATACAATTGCGGAAAGCTGGCTTCCTTTCAGCGAACGCCTGGAAGATATTCTTGGCAGTGAAAAGCCAATCTGGGAATATATTGAAGATGAAGATATTGCAGCCTTTTTGCGACGCTGTATTGAAAAAAATGTAACTAACAGTTCTGAAGAATTTTCAACGGTGACAAGTGGTGGCACTGTGCGTTTTCTTACTGTAACTATTGCCCCTCTTATTAATGAGGGTGAGCTCAACGGCAAGATGATTCTTGTACGCGATATCACCGAAAAGAAAAATCAGGATATCCTGCTGCATCGCATGGAAAATCTTGCTAACCTTACAAATCTTGCTGCGGGCATGGCGCACGAAATAAAAAATCCGCTTGGTGCTATCAGCATTCATATTCAACTTATCCAAAAAGCACTTGCTAAGGCTCGGGAAAATGAAGATAAACTTCCTGCCAAAAAGTTTGTTGAAGATCATATTGATGTTGTAAACGAAGAAATTGATCATCTTAATAAACTGGTTATGGACTTTTTACTGGCCGTGCGTCCTGTTAAGGCTCAGCTGGAACTTAAGGAACCGGATAAACTGATTGACGGACTCGTTTCTTTCTTTAAGCCTGAGTTTAACCGCGAAGGAATTGAAGTTGTTTTCAGACCTTCCGAAAGTGGAATCCGAATCTTGCTTGATGAAAAACTTTTCCGCGATGTTATTATGAATATTTCTCAGAACTCTCTTGCCGCTTTAAAATCAAAATACAAGAGTGATGGAGAAAACGGTTTTGAAAGCGGAGCTAAGTTCTGCATCTCTAATATTGTCCGTGAAAATAAATTCATAATTACAATTGCAGATAACGGCTGCGGAATGTCCGAAGAAAGTCTCTCGAAAATTTTTGAACCATACTATACCACAAAGGCAAACGGAACCGGACTTGGCATGACTATGGTTTATAAAATCATAAAAGAATTTTCGGGCGAAATTATTGTTGACTCAAAAGAAGGTGAGGGAACTGCGTTTACAATTACCTTCCCGATTCCGCAGAAAGATACAAAACTTTTAGCAAGTGATGGAGGCAGTCATGACAATTCTTACAATTGATGATGAAGAGAATATTCGTAACGGACTTGCAGATAATTTTGAACTGGAAGGCTACGAGGTTAAGCAGGCTGCCAGTGGTGAAGAAGGTTTAAAGCTGATTGCTGAAGGCGGCATTGATCTTGTAATTACCGATTTAAGAATGGACGGAATCAGCGGAAGCGAGGTTGTAAAACACGTTACCTCTGAGCATCCTGGTGTTCCGATTATTGTTCTGACTGGTCACGGAAGTATTGATGATGCCACTGCTGCTTTGAAGGCCGGCGCTTTTGATTTTTTGACCAAACCTCTCGATCTTGACCACTTAAATAAAATTGTAAAAAATGCCTTGCAGGGAAAAATTCTTGCAGAAGAAAATCGCCAGCTACAGGCTAAGCTGCTGAAGAGTCAGTCACCTGACGAGATGATTGGTAAGAGCGATTCCCTTGGCCGGGTTCGTCAGATGATTTCAAAGGCAGCTCCAACCAGAGCCAGCGTTTTGATTACTGGTGAAAGTGGTGTTGGTAAAGAGCTTGTTGCCCATGCCGTACATGATCAGTCGGAGCGGGCTAAGGGGCCGTTTGTTGTTGTGCACTGTGCAGCCCTGAGTGAGACCTTAATTGAGAGTGAACTTTTTGGTTACGAGAAGGGAGCTTTCACCGGAGCTGAAAATATTCACAAGGGACGTTTTGAACTTGCCGATGGCGGAACAATTTTTCTTGATGAAATTGGCGAAGTGAATCTTGCCACCCAGGTAAAGCTGCTTCGTGTTTTGCAGGAGCATAAGTTTGAACGGGTAGGCGGAGAAAAGTCAATTGAGGTTGATGTTCGCGTTGTTGCTGCTACCAATCGAAATCTCGAAGAAGAAGTAAAGGCCGGTAAGTTCCGTGAAGATTTGTTCTACCGTTTGAACGTTGTACGAATTGAAATGCCGTCTCTGCGTGAGCGCATGGATGACATTCCGCTTTTGATGCACGCCTTTTTGCGAGAGTTCAATATTGAAAACAAAAAGAACATCAAGGGCTTTGACAAAGCTTCGAAGTCTGCAATGATAAAATACAGCTGGCCGGGAAATATCCGTGAGCTAAAAAATGCAGTTGAGAGTGCGGTGGTTATGTGCACCGGCGACGAAATCAAAATGGAAGATTTGCCCCGTTCTCTCAGAAGCCAGAGCGAGGAAAAAGTAATTTCAATTCCAATCGGCATCACAATGGACGAAGCAGAGAAGATTATCATCCAGGAAAATCTCGCTGCGAACAAAGGCAATAAGTCGAGAACGGCAGATATCCTGGGAATTGGAAGAAAAACGTTGCACAGAAAACTGGAAGAGCTTAATATAGACTAAGTCTAAAAGAGTGTCATTGTCGGGCTTGACCCGACAATCTGTACAGGACAGTGTTGTATAGATTCCCGTGTCAAGCACGGGAATGACAATAAAAGTAGTGTATAAATTATTATACAAGGGTAACTGTATAAAATAATATACTATATCCACTGTCTAAAATATCATACCGTAATTCTACTTAATTCCAAAGAAATCACAGAGAATTTTATATGATTCAACTATCTCATCAATAGTTATCTGTCTATTATTTTGTACATCTTGAGATTTATGTATAGTGTTTTGCATGTCTGGATGATTCTGTTTGAGCAGTTTGTGATACTGCTTTGGTATATCTTTTTGCCTAAACGGGTACGCTATATCTAGTGTACCTAGTGCTTTTTGTATATGCGGTGGAAATTGCATATTATATGTATATTTATGCAATTTTATAACTTCACCGGTTGGAATTACCTTTTTTCGAGCTATTTTAGCTGATTTCTTATCATTTTCGACAGGTTTTTCATCATTTTTAAATAAAAAATGACCAGAATCTGCAGCATTTTCGCTTTCAGTATCCTGGTCATTTATATTTTGCTTTTCGCTATGAGGAATTTTGCCTGATTCTAAAACTTCGTTGAGCATTTCGCCCAGCTTGTCATACATATCAGGCATGATCTTTAGATCTCTGTACCAGAAGAAATAACGGCACCCTTACGGATAACGATAATTCCATCTGCACTGTAGAAGCTGCCGTGGTCGCCATCCTCGTATTTCTTGCCGCTTACACCAATTTTACAGTTATCGCCGATTTTAGCATTCTTATCGATGATTGTGTTAGCAATCTTACAGTTTTTACCGATTCCTGTGCTTGGTTTTCCGGCTTTTTTGTTTGTTTCTTTTTCTTCTTCTGTGTCGTAATAGTCGGCACCCATCATAATTACGCCGTCAAATTCGGTTCCTTCATTGATAATTGAGCGTACACCGACAACAGATTTGTTGAATTTTGCATCAGTTATGATACATCCTTCAGAAATAAGCGATGCGTTAATGTCTGCCTTGTTGATTTTTGAAGGTGGCAGGTTACGCATGTGGGTATAAATTGGCTGAGTTTCACCAAAGAAGTCAAAGGTTGGGTAAGGCTCACAGAGGGCAATGTTTGCATCATAGAAGCTTCGGATAGTACCGATGTCTTCCCAGTAGCCATCAAATACATAAGAGCTGATCTTCTTTTTACCAATGGCAAGTGGCAGGATTTCCTTACCAAAGTCTGTATATTTTTCGTTTTCGCCACCAAGCATTTCTTCCATTGTGTCAGCATTGAAGATATAAATACCCATAGAAGCAAGATATTCCTTCTCTGGAGGAAGGCTTCCGCGTGCTTCTGCAGGAATCTTCCAGTCGTCAATGTTCAGATCTGGCTTTGGCTTTTCCATAAAAGCTTTTACATGATTCTGGTCATCAATCTGCATAATACCAAAACCTGAAGCGTCGTGGCGGTTTACGGCAGTTGTAGCGATTGTGATTTCAGCTCCGGACTTAATGTGGGCATCCATAAATGCGCGGAGATCCATTTTATAAAGCTGGTCACCTGAAAGAATGATATAGTGAGTTGGTTTCTGTGTCTTAAAGTGAATGAAGTTCTTGCGAACGGCATCAGCAGTTCCTTCATACCAGCCTGAATGTTCAAGAGTCTGCTCTGCAGCAAGAATTTCTACGAATCCGCCTGAGAAACGGTCAAAATTATAAGAATTTGAAATGTGAAGGTGAAGTGACGCAGAGTTGAACTGAGTCAAAAGGTAAATCTTTTTATATCCTGAGTTGATACAGTTTGAAATTGGAATATCAACAATTCTGTATTTTCCGCCGAAAGAAACGGCTGGTTTTGAACGCTCTTTTGTAAGTGGATAAAGACGGGTTCCTTTACCACCTCCTAAAATGATGGAAAGAACTCTTGGTTCTGTGTTTGCCATAGATATACTCCTTTTGATGATGCAATAAACTATTAGTTAATAAGAATAGTATAAATCTGAAATTGAGTATTTGCAAATTATTTGTTGAGGATTACGGATTTGTGTGTCATTCCCGTGCTTGACACGGGAATATGTATTAAAGATTTACAAATTTTAAAGATTGCGATACAGATTCATTTTCAGTATTCAGGCAAACAATAGGATTAGAAAAGTTAGATTTTAGATTTGTAATGAACTCATCAGCCCAGGATGGAGCCAGAACCTTTACATCCTTAAAATCTAAAGAAATTGTTTCATCTTTAGCAGGAGTTCCTATGATATAAGCTTTTGCCATAGAAAAGGCTTCTTTACCTGCTGGTCGAGACATTAATATTTCACCAAAATCTTTAATATTTAAAACCATTACGAAAGCTCCTCTGAAAAATCTAAAATAGCAAGACAGCCTGTATAATAATCATCTGCTTGTGAAAATGAAATGTTACCGTCCTCAATTGAGCAGTAACCATTTCCCGTCTGGAAATATAATTTCCATTTTTTTGATTTTACAGTTTCTGCAACAAATTTAAGGCCATTTCCTCTTTGTTCGGGTAATCTGCCGGATATCTGTTTTGTAAAACCAGTTTCGACTGCTTCTAAATCTGACGAAAGATTTATTACCGAAGAAAGAGATTCTTTGATTCCACGTCCAAAATCAGCAAGTACAATATATTTTTCTTGAAAGGCGAGATTAAAGTAGGCACCTCTCATTTTATTTTCAGCGAATTTCCAGTTATGGTCAAAGGTGTTGTTTCCGATTTCTCCAATCAAAGCTGATTCAATATACTTTTGTGATTTAAAAATATACGAATCAAGTCTCGCCTGAAAAATATCTCTTGTGATACAGAAATAATCAGTATCTTTTTTTTGAGAAGATTCTTCAATATGTTTTTTTGCCTGTTCAATGATTTCTGCTGGAATCATAATTTAATTATATTGTATTTGATAATATATAACAAGAAATGTAGTTTTATAAATGAAAAATGGACAATTAAAATAAATTATATTTGTTTCGAGGATTGTAATGCTTTGTAGAAGTTCTATTATTCACAATGATGTAAATTTGTAAGATTCAGTAATATCTAGTATAATTATAAATAATTGAGGATTTTATGTTTTTACGAAAAAATAAAATTATTGTTTCATTATTAATATTTGTATTTAACTGTTCGTTGCTTGCTTCTCAGCAACATGGAAAAACAATACAGATAATTACTCCAAGTCTTGAAAATATCGGTGATAATTATGAAAGTTGGCTCCCTGGACAGATCAGAGATTCATTGCGAGAAAAATTCCGTAATTATACTGATTATACATTAACAATCGATGAATCTAATGAAAGAAAACTGAAAGAATTGCAAAGAAAATCTGAAGGAGCTTTTTATGATGAGCAAACTATGATAGAGGCTGGTAAAATTACTAATGCTCAATTTGCACTTTTTACTACAATTCGAAAAGCTGGCTCTCAGTACATTGTAAGTGTAACTATTTTGAATCTAACAACCGGTATAAATAATGCTATTGTAAATAGTTCTGGTAAAAAAGATGTCGAAAATTTATTTAGTGGAAATAATTCTGCTGTTGATGAATTAATTTTGAAATTATGTGATCAACTTGATATCAAATTGACACCTACTCAAAGGTTTGTTTTACAACATGGAACAGACAACCTTTCTGTAGAGCAGCAACTGGATTTGGAAAAGCAATCTGAAATAAACTATAAAAAACGTCTCGATGAATTAAATAAACAGCTTTCAAATACAATTGGAAGTACTGATTTAGATGTTGTTGCCAAGAGACAGCAGTTGGAAGCGGAACTTAGTTTGACAGAAGAAAAACAGCAGACTGCTTTAAGACATCAGAAGGAATTACAGGAACGTTTAGCGCAAGAACAAAAAGATCGTGAACAGGAAAATCTCAGATCAATAGCTTTACTTGAAAAACGTAATGCTTTGGAAAAAGAAGTAGAGGAAGCTGCTTCAAAAATTAGAAAAGAAAAATTAGATAAACAAAGTGTTTTAGGACAAATAAACATAATTGAAAGCAAAAAGAAAGCTCTTGTTTCAATTCGTGATAACGTAGATTTGAGACTTCAGGAATTAACAGAAGAAGCAGAGTATGAATTAGCAGAATATAAAACAGCTTTACAGAATGAACCTTTACGGGCCGGTGAGCCAGAAGAAATTGCTTTGCAAAGAAGAACGGAAAAATATGAATCTAGAAAAAAAGAATTAAAACAGCGTGTTGAAAAAGAGCAGTCTGCTGTTATTGCTAAAGTTGAAAAACAAGATTCAGAACTTTTAAAAGATATTCGAAAAAATCAGAAAGAAATCGAAAAAAAGAGAAGTGTTTCTAGTTTCGGAAATGAACTTCAGGTAAGTTATGGTTCTTATGATGCAAAAAACACATGTTGGCCTGCTCATATTTCTTTATATGCAGATGGCATTTTATTAGATGAAGATGAAGTTTTTATCTATTATGAGAATCTTACTGGAAAGACTGTTCCAAATTTAGCAAAGGCAAATGAGACTGTTTATAATAACTATCTTGATACAATCGATACTTATAACAGTTTACTTATGCGCGGTTCACCAATTTTAAATTATGAACTTGATTATAAGGTAGAAGCACTTCCAGATGAATATCCTTCATCATATAAATTTACATTTCTGGAATTGCGTGTAAAAGAAACTTCAAAAAATAAATTAATTCAAATTCCAAAACTTAAAGTCGAGAATTTAGTTCGAAATTGGGCTCCTGCTTATGATATTCAAAAACATGAGAAGAAAGAGAGTGAAGAATTAAAATCGGAAACGCAGCGCTATAGGGAAAATCATTTTGATCAGATTCGAGGAAATGGTGGTTTTTCAGGTTTAAGAATAGGTGGAGGATATGCATCAGAAAATACCTTCTGCCTAGATTTGAACTATAGTCTCGGATTTGCTTATACTTTTTTTATATTTGATTTGAGTTATACTTCTTTGCCTTTTGAGTTAAAAAAGATTTCTAAATCTGATCATATAATATCTGGTACTGCAGGATATGGGCTTAACAAACGTATTATGATAGGGCCTTATCCTCCAACAGTTTTTTGTTGGTCTTCCTTAGGACTATGTTATTTATTCCTCAAACCTGATTGTAGTAATTTACTTGAATCTTCTGATTCATACATCAGTAGTTCGGGCGGCTTGTTCTTAATAAATCGTTCTGCAGTTGGACTTGAAATTCCTTTTTCAAAAAGAAGAGCAATTTATACACAAGGTAACTTAAATTGGATTCTTAATAAGCAAAATAATCCTTATATTACGTATGATGTAGTTGTCGGATTATCTTTATGTTTCAATTAGAAGGATTGTATATATGCAGAAAAAAATATTTTTGTTTGGATTATTCGTGGCATTAATGATTTTCAATCTTAGTTGTATGACTCAAATTCCTGATTATGTTCATAATGTAAAATATGTAAGACGTAGTTCAATTTCAAATTATGGTGTAATTTATTGGAATTCTTTTGAAAATGCAGATGAATATGTAATTTACAGAAAAAATAATGATAAAGTTATTGAATTTGCTAGAACTTCAGATTGTGTTTATGGGTACAAATCTGATGAATCTTTTTGGATTAATAGTAATTATTCATATGCTGTACAAGCCATAGTCAATGGTGAAAAGACTTTTTGTTCTAACTTTGTTGAGTTGAGCGGAGATGAATATTATGAATAAAAGAAATCATAGAGCAGAGATTTGTTTTTTCTTTTTAATTTGTCTGGGTACTTTTTATATTTATGGAAAAGATAAAAAAACTATTCCTGAATGGGTATTGAATTATCAGCTATCTTATCCAGAGTCAGAATATATTGCTCAAAAAGGAATTGGAAAGAAGAGTGATATTGCAAAAAATGAGGCTGTTGCAAATCTTTCTTATTATTTTGAAACAACGGTAAATGCTCGCAGAGAGTCAAATTATAAGAGTATACAGACATCAGAAAATCAAAAATATAAAAATACAACTGTTCAGGAAACTATTCGTGATACGTCTTTAACAAGTTCAGTAACTCTGCAATCAGTTGAATTTACTGAACCTTATTACAATAAAAAGGATAAAAACTGGCATTGTGTTGCATATATCAAACGAAAGAATGCATGGACAAAATTTGAACCAGAACTTCGTGTTTCTAAAGATAATTTTATGAATTACTATAAAAAGGCAAATGCAGAGACTGAAGTTTTTTATGTAATACAAAATCTAAACTCAGCATTAAATAATGGTTGGGATTTTTTAGATAAATACACTTATGCTCAGTTTTTGTCTGAAGAATTAACTAGTCAAAATTATAAAGAAGATATGTCAGTTTTTTCTTCATTGTCTAGTTTAATCCAGTCAAAAAAAGAACTTTGTCCCTTATTTATTGAATGTAGTAATGATTATGGAAATCAACTTTATTCTTGTCTTTCTGAAATTCTGCGAAATAATGGATTTATTATTACAAAAAATAAAAGTAATTGCCTATACTATATAAATGGCAATGTCAGTTTTGATGCATTTAATGATGATGAGCTTTTTGTATATAATCCATCAATTATGATTTCAATAAATAAGAATTTTAAGTCTTTGTATACATATTCATATGAGTCAGGGACTGTAAAAGCTTATACAAAAAAAGTTGCAGAACAAAAATCTATTGATTCAATTTGTAAAATTCTGCAAAATAATTTCAGTGATGAATTTAATGCTACTGTAAGTGGTAATAATATAAGGAGATAATAATGAAAAAAACTTTAACTTTAATTGGATTTGCTGTATTATCTGTTTCAATGATGATGACAGGTTGTGCCTCTACAAAAGCAGAAGGGAACACAGTATCAAAAGATATTCGTGCTAGTGCAACTGAAAATAATACAAGTTATCAGGCTAGAAAAACTGTAATTGTTGATTGGCAGGATAGAACAATTGGCGCAAAAGTAAATCCTGAATGGCTTTTGAGTATGAAAAATGGAAACGGAACAAAATATGTTTCTATGTATGGTCTTTCAGATCAGTATGCTAATCATAAGTGGTTTGTTTCTTCTGCTCAGAATAGAGTTCTTGCAAATGCTCAAACAGAAGCAGAAACAGAAGTTTTACAGAGACTTGGGCAGGAAATGGCAAATACAATTAATTCAACGATTGGAACAAATCTTAATGATGGACAGAAAGCTGCAATCAGAACTATTTGTTCTAAGGTAAACAATGTAACATTGTCAGGTGTTGGTGAACGTGGAACTTACTGGCAGCTTGAAAAGACGGAAGATGAATATGGAAACACTCAGAATTTGTATAACTTCTATGCGTGCTATTCATGTTCTGTAGAAACATATAATAATCTGCTGAATATTTATTTGATTGATCTTTTGAAATCTAAAGATCTTGATGATGCATCTGTGAATGAGATTAAAAAGCATGCTCAGGAAATCTTAAATGATGCTCAGGAACGTTCTGCTCGTACAGAAGAGGCAAAAAAACGTGAGTGGATTAACGAACTGAATTATGAAGAAACAAAGAAATTTATGGCAAGAGAAGAGACTTTGAGAGAACAGTCTGAAAACTTTGCAAAGGCAGCTTCAAATGCTTCTCCATTTACTTCTCTTAATATGGAAAATGCAGGAAATGCTTTGATGAATCCAGCTCTCGCTGCTCTCATTAATAGTGAAATCAATAACTGATTAATTATTTTTGATTTATAATAGCTATCATGACTGTGGATATAATTCTGCCAATAATGTCATGGTAGCTTTTTTTTTCTATAAACAATTTTTTTCAAACTCCGAAGATATAAATAGATGTAAATAAAATAAAACGGAGGATAAAAATAGTATGATTCGTGGCTGGTATACCGGTGCTTCTGGTATGAATGCGCAGCAGAACAGACTTGATGCAATTGCAAATAATCTTGCAAATGTTGATACTGCAGGCTATAAACGCGATGTAGTTTCAAGCAAATCTTTTCCTGAACTGCTTATTCGTCGTCAAAATCTTGATGGCGTTTATCACACAACCGAAGGTTCTGCAGATGCAGCTCCTGTAATCGGTAAACTTGGTCTTGGCGTTGAAACTAACGAGAACTACATTGATTTTAGCCAGGGCTCTTTCAAAATCACAAATACAAAGACAGACACAGCTCTTAGTGGTAAGGGCTTTTATGTAATAGACACTCCTGCAGGCGAACGCTATACCCGCAATGGTGATTTCTTTATCGGTAAAGAAGGTCTTCTTGAGACTAAAGACGGATATCCGGTTCTTGGTGAAAAAGGTCCTATCTACGTAGATGATGACAAGTTCACTGTAAATGAAGATGGAATCATCTCTCGCAGCGAAAATGGCCAAGAAATTGACCGCTTTAAGGTTGTTCGCTTTGATAACGAGCGCTACCTAAAAAAGATGGGCGAGAGCATGTATGCAACAAATGATATTGCAGGTCCTGCTCACATTGCAGAAGGTAATGAACGTCCTCGCTTCCTTCAGGGCTACACAGAAACCAGCAACGTAAATGTTGTAAACGAAATGGTTCAGATGATTGAAGTAAACCGCGCTTATGAAGCAAATCAGAAAACAATTCAGTCTGAAGATTCGATGATGAGCACACTGTGGCAGAAAGTGGCAGTGCTTCAGTAGGAGAAGTAAGTAAATGGTTAGATCACTTTGGACAGCAGCTACCGGAATGAACGGTCAGCAGTCAAATATAGATGCAATTTCAAACAACCTTTCAAACGTAAACACAACTGGTTACAAACAGCAGCGCGTTGAGTTTGAAGATCTTGTTTATCAGAATATTAAACTTGCAGGAACTCCTGCAACTGAAGATACTGTAACTCCTGTTGGAATTCAGCAGGGTACTGGTGTTAAGGTTGGAGCTACTCAGAGAATTATGAATCAGGGCTCTCTCCAGAATACTGGTGTTGATACTGATGTTGCAATCGTTGGTGAAGGCTTCTTCCGTGTCCAGAAATATGACGGAAGTTACGCTTATACCCGCGACGGTTCTTTTAAGGTTGATTCTGCAGGTCAGTTAGTTACAAATAACGGACTTCGCGTAATTCCAGAAATTATTCTGCCGGAAGGATATGACGTTTCTACTTTGAATGTTACTCAGACCGGTCTTGTTAGTGTAAAAATCAACGGTGAAAATGATCCTGTTGAAGTTGGTCAGCTTGAGCTTTACAGATTCCCAAATGCTGTAGGTCTTCAGGCAGACGGCGACAACCTCTTTAAGGTTACAGCTGCCAGTGGTGAGGCAATTGCCGGCCGCCCAGGTTACGATGGCTTTGGTGATGTTCGCCACAAGTTCCTCGAAATGTCTAACGTTTCGGTTGTGAACGAAATGGTTCAAATGATTGTTGCTCAGCGTGCGTATGAGTTCAACAGTAAGGCTATTCAGACATCAGACACGATGTTGAGTACAGCGGTAAATCTTAAGAGATAAGCTAGATTCCCGCGTCAAGCGCGGGAATGACAAGTGAATAAGAGGTGGGGCATGAACGTAGGATTAATTTCAAATACATATAGCGGAATCACTGGCGGAAACGGTGCTCTTCAGAGTGCCCGTACAAACGCAGATAAAGCAAAATTTTCTGAACTCCTCGAGCGCTTTCAGTCTCAGAACGAAGGTCGCGGAACAATTTCTTCAAGTCAGATTGCAGAAAGCGGCCGCCTCAATGGTGAATACACAACAGGTTTTGCTGGAACTTTTACTTCAGATGCAGACAAGGCTGCCCGCCCAACTGGTGCCGCTGCAAATCAGGCAAACGTTCATGTTCAGCCAAAAACAATCGATAAAACTTCAGAGCTCTATCAGAAATCAATGGAGCTTGAAAATTACTTTGTAAAGCAGATGCTTTCAGAAATGAGAAAAACAGTTCATCGCAGTAACGATTCAGATTTTGCTCGTCAGACTTACGAAGATATGCTCTATGATGAGTACGCAACTGCAATGACAAAAAATGCAGGCTTCGGCCTCGCCGACCAGATTTATTTGAGTCTGGTTTAACTTGGAAAATACAGAGTTCTTCTGATATTTTGTTTACATCTAGTCCCCCGACGTCGTTGGCGTGCGGGGGATTTTTTTATCTTCAAGTAACACATTTTCATAGCATATTTGTTATAATATATGGTATGAAAAAACAGTATTTATCAATCATAATGCTTCCGGCTTTGCTTTTTACTTCCTGCAAATGGAGTATGATTGATCCGGATGTAGAAACTCCTTCAATTAATATACGATTATCAGAATCATCTCCTTCTACAGAAATAATCATTTCCTGGAACAAATGTGATGACGCTCAGGGCTATGGAATTACCAGAACCTTCACCCGAGATGGTGTAACAGATGAGGTTATTTACAGTTATATTTCAACAGACACGACTTCTTATACAGATTCAACCTGCGAACCTGGAGTTGAATATACTTACACCGTAACTGCAGGATATTTTAAGGGGAAAGGGCTTTTCTTTGGCCGTGTATTTGGTGATTTGCTTGAGGCTACTTCTACGGCAAAAACAATAAAAACTCAGGTTCATCCACTTGTTGTTCTGGAGCATCCAAAAAATCTTGTAGTCTCTCAGATTCCTGGAAAAACAAATTCTCTTGAACTTTCCTGGACAGCGTGTGAGGGTGCTGAAGCATATGAAATCTATAGAAATAATTCCATTCAGGATAAATACAGAGAATACAAATTAATTGCGACTGTGGATTCAAATAAATGTCAGATTGAGCATCTTTATAATGAATCTGAATATCGTTTTAAGATTAAAGCAATTGGAGCTCGTGGTAAATCAAGTGTTTTTTCTCTTGTAAAGGGATGTATGGTTCCTGAGGCAATTAATACGAATCTGCAAAATGCCTATGTGCTTGAAAATGGAATTACTGAGCATTTTTATACGGATAAGGGGACTCTCTGGTTTGTTATAACTCCGCAAAAAGGTTTGATAAAACTAGGAGATTGTTATCTGAATGGAAAATGCATATCTCTTTGTGATGAAAATGGAGACTTTATTGTTCCAAGTCTGTATCTGGAAGAAAGAGATGACGTGATTTATGCAGAAATTCCAGAAAATAAGTTTGAAGCTGGAAAAAGCTATTTCCTGCAAATCTGGAATCCTGGAAATATAAAAATTACTGTTGAGTAAGGAAATATATGATGAAGTTTAATATGAGTTTCAAAAAAGTTTTGTTTGTTTCGTTGAGTGTTTTTATCATGATGATTGCTTCATCCTGTGCATTAGTTTTTAATGACCTTACTCTCGATACGCCAAAAAACCTTCGTATTGTAGAACTTACTCATGATACTGCTGTTATTGCCTGGGATAAGGTCTCTAATGCAATTGATTATGAAGTGCAGGGTACAAATATCAGTTCTGGTGAAGAAGGTTTTGTTTATTTTCCTGATGAACATAAAGTTAAAGTTGAAAATCTTGATTGGGATGAAACTTACGAAGTAAAAATTAAGGCGCGCGCTTCTGGAACCGTATGGGATAAATATACAAACAGCGACATTGCAAAAATCACTTTTACAACAAAAATGCCTGGCGTTCCTTCTGGTGAGCTTGAGAGACCTTTGAATCTCAAGTCAGTTTATGAAAATGGCCTGGTGACTTTTAGTTGGGATAAAGTTGCCGGTGCAGATTTTTATGAAGTTAGTTGTGAGTATTACACTCCATATAACGGATCACATAGATTAATATATGAAAGACCGGAACCTGTACCTGCAGGATTAAATTATTTAATTGATGACAGATTACCGGAAGAAGTTTCGAAAATTTGCTACAGAGTGTGTGCCCGTAGCAAGGCTAATCCGGATATGAAAAACTGGTCTAAAAAGAATATTATCAGAATCGAAAACAAATAGTTGATAAGGTGTTCATTATAATGCAAATGTGATAAAATAGACTTTATGCAAAATAATGAATCTGTTTCTTTGCCCGAAGATTTTCGCGGCGTTCACATACATTTTGTTGGAATTAAGGGAACTGGAATGGCGGCTCTTGTTGAGATTTTGTTTCACAAGGGGGCGGTTATTACCGGTTCTGATGTAAGCGAGCGATTTTATACTGATGAAGTGCTCGAACATCTTGGCTTGAGCGCATTGCCGTTTGGTGCGGCTAACATTACTGATGATGTTCAGTATGTAATTTATTCTTCTGCCTATAAGCTTGATAAAAATCCTGATTTGATTGAAGCGGTGCGTCGCGGTGTGCCATGTCTCTTGTACACTCAGGCACTTGGTGCGTACAGCGAGCGTGCATATTCATGCGGTGTTTGCGGAGTTCACGGAAAAACTTCTACTACTGGTTTAGTTGGAACCATTTTGAAGGAAATTGATTTACCGAGCCAGGTGCTGGCGGGCAGTGTAATCAATTCCTTTGGCGGTACCTGTACTTATACTTCGCCGATGATTGGGAATGACGTGTCATCCTCGGGCTTGCAAAATGTGTCATCCTCGGGCTTGACCCGGGGATCCATCTTCGTCGCAGAAACTTGTGAGTACCAGCGCCACTTTATGAGCTTTTGCCCTCAGAAAATTATTCTGACTTCTGTTGAACCAGACCACGAAGATTATTACCCGACCTACGAAGATATCCGCCAGGCCTTTATTGATTATATCTGCAAACTGCCGAATGGCGGCGAAGTTATTTACTGTGCAGATGATAAAGGTGCATGCGACACAGTAGGGCTTGTAAGAGAGCTGCGTCCGGACATCGTAATGATTCCGTATGGTGTGTCATCCTCGGGCTTGACCCGGGGATCTGTACAGGACGATTATTCTGTAACCTTCGGTACAGTGGCTAACGAGCGAAACTGCTTTACTCTCGGTTTGTTTGCCGCAAAGGACGACTTCGCTCTTGCTATGCCCGGCCGCCACGAGGTGCTGGATGCCGCTGCGGCGGTTGCGCTGGTGTGTCGGCTGCTTGTTACGGCGGGGAAGGATCCTCTGGATTACTACGAAAATATTAAGCGTGGCCTCTTGAATTTTAGCGGTGGAAAACGTCGCAGCGAAATAGTAGGTCGCTTTAAAAATTCAAACGGTGCCGAGGTAATTGTGCTTGACGATTATGGTCATCATCCAACTGCTGTAAAGACAACACTCGAAGGTTACCGTGAATTCTATAAAGGCCGCAAAATCATAGTTGATTTTATGAGCCATACATATTCGAGAACACAGGCTTTGCTTTCAGAGTTTGCCCGCTGTTTTACTGCTGCTGATGAAGTGATTCTTCATAAAATCTATAGTTCTGCGCGCGAAAATCCGGCTGATTTTACAATTACTGGACGTACTTTATATGAAGCTGTTATGGCAACAGGTCAGCAGAATGTAAGTTATTTTGAAGAAATTCTTGATGCAGCTGATTTTGCAAAAGCTGAACTCGAAAAGCCGCTTGGTCCTGAATATCCGGATGGTTACTTATTCATTACAATGGGGGCCGGCGATAACTGGAAGCTTGGAAAGGAGATACTAAAATGACATCAATGACTGGTTATTCTTACGAAGAAAAATCACTTGAACAGGCAACTGTTTCTGTGGAAATAAAATCTGTTAATTCTCGTTTTCTGGATTTGACAATTAATCTTCCGCCATACTTGAATCCGCTGGAATCTTATTTCCGTGCTAAGATTACTGAGAAGGTTTTGCGCGGTAAGGTTGATGTTTTTATCCGTATTCGTGAATTGGAAAGTGATACGGAAGTTACCGCTGATACTTCAGCCGCCGTTGCTTATATGGACGCAATCAAAAAAATTGCTGAAGCAACCGGGTTTGCAGATGATGTATCGCTTGGTTTAATTATCAGCCAGCCTGGCGTTTTGAACGTAAATAAAAAGTATGATGTAGATAAATACAAGGCAATGATTGATCCTGTTTTTGATGCTGCTCTTACAAAATTTAATGCAGACCGCCTTCGTGAAGGCGAAAATATGAAGCGCGACCTCCTGCAAAAGCTGGAAAAACTCTCAGAATGTGCAAAATTCTTTACAGAATGGCAGCCAAAAATGGAATCAATGTTCAAGGAACAGATTACAACAAAGTTCCGCGAGCTTCTGGAAGACAAGGCTGACGAAAACCGCATCATGACAGAAACTGCTGCAATGCTTGTAAAATATACAATCAACGAGGAAATCGTTCGTTTGAACAGCCATATTGCAGCAATGCGCGACGAATTGGCAAAAAATCCGGCTCCAGGTAAAAAACTCGACTTTATCTGCCAGGAAATGAACCGTGAAATCAATACAATTGGCAGCAAGAACCAGTTCGCCGAAGTCGGCGCCATGGTTATTACCGCTAAGGATAGTTTGGAAAATATCCGCGAACAGTCGAAAAACGTAGAATGATATGTCATGCTGAACTTGTTTCAGCATCTATAAATGAGACCCCGAAACAAGTTCGGGGTGACGGAGGAACTTATGAAATTAAACAAAGAATTAAGAGTCGCAATCAGTGGAAAATCTGGCTGTGGAAATACAACTGTGAGCGGTATGCTTGCAAAAACTCTTGGGGTTAAACTTATTAACTATACTTTCCGCCAGCTTGCTGCAGAAAAAGGCATGACCTTGCCGGAAGTTATTGAAGCTGCAAAAACTGATGACTCTTACGATAAATACGTAGATAAACATCAGGTTGAACTTGCTCTTGCAGAACCATGTGTTCTCGGAAGCCGCCTTGCAATCTGGATGCTCAAAGAAGCTGACCTAAAAGTATATCTTCTTGCCAGCGACGACACCCGTGCCCGCCGTGTTTACAACCGCGAAG
Organism: uncultured Spirochaetaceae bacterium; assembly: GCA_902789325.1. Classification (GTDB taxonomy): domain Bacteria; phylum Spirochaetota; class Spirochaetia; order Treponematales; family Treponemataceae; genus Treponema_D. Next base: position 96,345 of record CADANN010000002.1, on the reverse strand, counting down.
GCGGCGACCTTCAGCAGATAAAAGACTTTACCGCAATGCGCGACAGCGAAGATACCCGCCGCTACAAGGAATTCTACGGCATAGACAACAACGACTACGCTTTCTGCGATCTCATTATTGACGTAAACGAGAAAACACCGGAAGAAATTGAAAACATAATTCTTGATAAACTTGCTGAAAAAGGCTTGATTGAGAAATAATCAATAAATCAATTTGTTTATACCCGCAAAATCAGGCGGGTATTTTTTTTTCATATATTTTAAAGTTGACATACATATATAACATATGTATATTAAATGTATGGCAGTTTCATTAAAAAAGAAACCGGTAACGGTTTATCTTAATGAGTTAAAATATCTCATTTTTCAGCAGATGGCGGCAAAGCAGAATAGAAAAACTGCAGAGCTTGTTCGTGAAGCTATGGATGAATATATTCAAAATCATTCTGCTTCAAAAGGAAATCTGCAGGAATGGTCTCCAGTATCTTTAGGTGGCTTAAAATCTGCATCTATGGATTGGCTTTCAAAGGATTATCAGGATGAAATGCTTGGGAGAGACTTTTGATTGGAATTGATACTACTTTTTTAATTGATCTTGAAATCATTGATTCTCCACGTCATGAGGGAGCTTTAAAACTTTTTGAAAAATGGCGGAAGGAAAAGCATTCGGTTCTTGCAATATTTAATCAAACATTTCTTGAGTTTCAGCATGTAATTACAGATAGTCGCAGATTTAATTCTCCACTTTCGATGGAGCAGGCCATTGAACGAACCTGGTTTTGGGTTGATCAGGAAAGGATAAAAATAATTTATCCGAGTGAAAATTCACTTAAAAGAGCACTTTTATGGACAAATATGTACAAACTGGGGCGTAAACGCATTCAAGATACTCATATGGCTGCGGCATTTGCAGAAGCTGGTGTAACTGAATTGTGGACAGCAAATCCATCTGATTTTGAAATTTTTGAAACCTTTGATTTGGTTGACTATAAGGTATAAAAAAAGCGGTGATTTAATCACCGCTTTTTTTTTATTACTGTTACAGATTAGCAATCAACCAGTCCTTAAACTGATTATAATCATTTTCCATTGGAATTGCGTTGTCTGGAAGTCTCAAAACTGCTTCGAGGCGATCTGGCATAGGTGGTTCCTTACCGATTGCGTCTGTTACAATCTGACCAAACTTAGCTGGGCTTGCTGTTTCAAGAATTACGCCGACTGCGTTCTTATTAACAACTTCGTTACCCCATGTTGGAACATTTGGTGTAAGACCTGGCTTGTTCCAGTCATTCTTCTGTCCTGCAATGAGTTTTTCCATAGCGCCGCTGCGGATATCATCCCAAGCCTGCCAGCCGATTGCTCCGTGTGGATCAATAATGTAGCCAGTTTTATCGTTGCAAGAGCGGATAGCCTTTTTAATTCCATCATTATCAAGCCAGTATGAAGCAAAGAGCTCACGAACCTGATCAAGAGAGTACATAGCCTTAATGCGTTCGTAGTTACTTGGAGCACCTACGTCCATAGCATTTGCGTATGTTTCAACTGAAGGGCGAGCGTTGTAATCACCAGTTGCAATCCAGTCTGGAATAGTCTTGTTTGTGTTAGTTGCTGCAACAAAACCTGCAATTGGAGCACCCATTTCGCGGGCAATCAAGCCTGATGTGAGGTTTCCAAAGTTTCCGCTTGGAACAACCATAATGATTGCAGGATTCTGAATCTTGTTATCCATTGCAGAGCGGTTGCGAACTGTAAGAGCGCTGTACATATAGTAGAAGCTCTGTGGCAAAAGTCGTGCAATGTTGATTGAGTTTGCAGAAGAAAGGCGGAGTTTTCCGCGAAGTTCTGTATCTGTAAATGCAGTTTTTACAAGCTTCTGGCAGTCATCAAAAGTACCTTTTACCTTGAGTGCACGAACGTTTCCTGTAAAGGTAGAAAGCTGTTTTTCCTGGAGTGGAGAGATTTTTCCATCTGGATAAAGAATTGTAACATCAAGTCCTGGAACTCCGTGGAAAGCAGATCCTACAGCAGAACCTGTATCACCAGAAGTTGCAACTAAAATGTGGAGTGGAGTATCTTCATTACGATTGAAGTAAGACATTGTGCGGGCCATAAAACGAGCACCAAAGTCTTTGAAAGCACAAGTTGGACCGTGGAAAAGTTCCATGATATAAGAAATTGCATCAGCTGGAACAACCTTTGGCTGGAAAGGATAAGCATCTGCAATGATTGCAGCAAGGTCGTTATCTGGAATTTCGCCTTCTACGTAAGGCTTTGCCATATTAAAGGCAACATCACGGAAAGATGGGGCAGGATCTTTATTAAGCAGGCTAGAATCTAATTTTGGAAACTCTACAGGAATGTAAAGTCCACCAGTTGCCTGATTCATACCGCCCATAACTGCAGTTTTGAAATCAGCTTTTACGCTACTATCTCTCGTGTCTGTATAAATCATATTTCCATCCTTATAAGTATTATAAACCGTATATAATATCGGTTACAATATACTCTGCGATTTTATCTTTTCCTTTTGAAACGCATTCGTTCCAATTTTTGCCATTTGATTCATAGCTTGTAGTAAATGAATAAACTTTGTTTCCGTTTTTCATATCATAAGCTTCGATATCAGCTTTCATAACACAAAAATATCCAGAACCATCTTCTTTTGCTGTTACCGGCTGATCAAATTTGATTGTACCGTAAATCAGATAGCCATAGGCTTTTCCGCCGATGATTTTGAAGGTGTCTTTGTAAAGTGACTGCTGCTTACCAAGATATGAAGTTTCGTTTACAGGACCGTTTCCAACCATTGTGATTCCACGGGTTCTGAACTCTGCCTGAAGATTTGAAAAGTTATTGATAGGGCGGTCTTTTTCGTTGAAATCCCATACAAAAAGAACTGCACCTTTAGAAACTATATCTGATTTTACCTTCCAGTCTGCTTCTGCTGTAAACGGCTTAAGGCGTTCAAGAAGTTCTTCGCTTTCGTTGATTGGAGTTGGATATACAGTTACCTTTGTTTTTGCGGCAAAGGCAGTTTGTTCTGCTGTAAATGTGATTTTTCCTTCTGAATCTGTAAGAATTTCAGTTTTTTCAAAAGAAATTCCTTCATCAACTGATTTTGAAGAAGGGTATGAAAGGGTAATTGAAAGATTTTCAACAGGTTCGCCATCTGCATTTTTTACTTCAAATACAAATGGAGCGGCAAAACTTCTTCCTTTATATACTTCTTTTGGAGAAGATACGCTTTTAATTGTGATTCCTTCAAGGGATTTTATAAAAATATCTTCAGGTGATTCCTGAACGATTAATTGCTTAGGTTCTGCGGCCTCTGCAACCTCACCAGTTGCTGATTCTGCAGTGATTTCTTGAGTAGTAGCGCAGGATGCAAGTAAAATTGCTGCAAATGTGCTTGTAATAATGTAAGTAGTTTTTTTCATTTTGTCATTTTTCTCTCGATTTGAATTTTTGTAATTGTATTATTAAAAGCCTTTTTTTACAATAACATATTGCCGAAAATTTACTATAAAAGGTATAATAATTTATTAGAAATAAATGGGTGGGGATTATGGAACGCTGTACTAAAGCTGTCATCTACAAAGATAATCTTGAATATAATCTAAATCAAATTAGAAAATATGTAAAAAAAGACGTTAAATTGTGCGTTGCTGTAAAGGCTGATGGATATGGCCACAATGCTGTTTTAACTGCTCAGATTGCAGAAAAGGTTGGAGCGTCTTTTGTTGCGGTTGCCACTGTAGAAGAAGGAATTGAACTCCGTGATAATGGAATAAAGTGCGGAATTTTGCTTTTGAGTCTCTGTACTCCAGAAGAAATGCCGGCGCTTTTTGAATATAAAATTACTCCGCTTGTATTCGGTGAAGATTACATTAAATTGATTGGTGATACTGCAAAACGTGAAGGTTATTCTGATTATAAGGTTCACCTTGCAGTTGATACTGGCATGGGCCGAATTGGCTGCTATCCGGAAGAAGCTGGTGAACAGGCTAAATTTATTGAAAAATGCGGGCTTAAGCTTGGTGGAATGTGTACTCATTTTGCGGTTTCTGACAGTCTTGCAGAAGAAAATATTGAGTTTACACGTGGTCAGTTTGATGCTTTTAAGCAGGCTGTGAATAATGTTCGCGAGTGTGGAATTGAGCCTGGAATCTGTTCATGTGGTGCAAGTGCGGCTCTTTTGAATGATGAAGACATGCAGTTTGATATGGTTCGTCCTGGTATCATCACTTACGGATACTATCCTGATGAAATTACAAAAGAATATCTTGAAAAAACAGGCCGCCATTTTGATATAAAGCCTGTTCTTGCCCTTGAAACTAAGGTTGTTGCAATCAGACATTTCCCGGCCGGTAAGTCTGTTTCTTATGGTCGCACCTGGGTAGCTGATAAAGATACTGACATTGCCGTTTTGCCAATTGGTTATGCTGATGGCTTATTGCGCCGTTTTTCTCCTGGCCTTGAAGTAACAATTAATGGAAAAAATTACCCTGTTCGTGGCCGAATCTGCATGGATCAGTGTATGGTAGAAATTGGAAAAAATAATCCGGATGTAAAAGTTTGGGATACAGCTGTGATTTTCGGACCAAAAGAAAGCGGTGCGCTTAATACTGCGGAAGATTTAGCTAGATTGGGAAATACGATTTCTTATGAAGTTTTGACCGCACTTAGCAAGCGTGTTCGCCGAGAAGTTCTTTAACTTCAGATACAAGGTAGAAGGAACCGGTAACCAGCAGAATATTTCCGTTGGTTGCTGATTCTTCGAGGGCCTTTTTAATCATCATTTTATAATCTGCATCAGCGGTAAACTGAACTTCGGCATTTGTAAAGGCTTCGATTTCTGCATTCAAATCTGACTGTTTTCGTTCTCCCGGGCGGGTAACGTAAACGTGTTCAAAGCGATATTTGAAAAGTTTCGAAATATCTTTTACATCTTTATCTGCTGCGCAAGCAAAAAGCAGAGAAACTTTTTTCTCGCCGTAAAGCTTGTTCAAAGTATCAATTGTAAGGCGAATACTGTTGAGGGTATGAGCTCCGTCTAGAATTAATGCTGGAAGTTCAGCATAGCCGGGAACCTTTTCTATAATTTCAAAACGCCCCGGAAGCTTTGCTTTTGCAAGTCCGCGTTCGATAATTCCTTCATCAAGATTTGGCATCAGCTTTTTAACGGCTACAATTGCCATAGCGGCATTCTGAGCCTGCATTTTACCAAGCAGCTGCATCTGAGTTTCTATAGGGCGGTTAAACAGTTCGCTTTCAAAATGAACTGTCATGCGCTTTTTTGCACCGTTAAAATGATAGAATGAACTTGTGATGTAGTCGTCTACAAAATAATAAGGAGCGTGGCGGGTAATTGCTTTTTCGCGGAGCACAATCTTTACTGATTCTGTCTGCTGAGGGGCAATAACAACAGGTGTGCAGTTCTTTATGATTCCAGCCTTTTCTGCGGCAATTTTTTCGAGGGTATCGCCAAGGAACTCTGTGTGTTCAAGTTCAATTGGAGTGATACAGCAGAGCTTTGGACGAATTACGTTTGTTGCATCCAGACGGCCGCCAAGTCCTACTTCAAAAACAGACCAGTCTACTTCTGCATTGCGGAATGTGAGAAAGGCATAAAGAGTAACAAGTTCAAACCAGGTAAGCGGACGTTCTGCTGGAAGATTCTCTGGAATGATGGAATCAATATTCGGCATGAGCTCTTTTACTGTTTTTTCGTAAATCTCTTCCGGGAAAAATCCTGTTGGTGTACAGATGCGTTCGCGGAAATCAGTTATATGTGGGGAAGTGTAAAGTCCGACTTTATATCCGGCTTCATCTAAAATACAGGAAATAAGACGAGAAACAGAGCCTTTTCCTTTTGAGCCGGCAACGTGAATACAAGGCGCATAATCCTGTGGGTTATCAAAGCGTTTGCAGAGGTAATCAATGGTGTCGAGCCAGAAGATTTCTTTTTTTGGGTTATGTTCAAAATTCAGGTAGTCGTTGAGCCAGTCCTGAAACACGTCAATTGCATTCACGGATTGTATTATAGTTATTTTGTTAAAGAATGTCATTTAAAATATAATGTCAGTTCTCAAAAATCTGTCAGACTAAAGACATTATAATAAAAAATTAGGAAATCTGGCTTCCGGTCGTGATTCATAGGTCAAAACCGCGGAATAATCCGCTAGACGTTTTTTGGGGTATAGAAACTATTATAATGCCGCTATCGCGGCATCCCCAAAAAAAGTCTTTTTGCCCTATGCCTCACTTCCTCGCGCCGTATTTTTTGTGAACATATTATAATGCCTTTAGTCTGACAGATTTTTTATATAACGTCTTTATTGAAAAATACAGTGTTTCTCTATATAATAACTATAATAGATTCCGAAACAAGTTCGGAATGACAAAATAGAGGAATAAAAAATGAGTGAAGAAATTCAGTATACTGACATAAATAAGAGTTTTGAGGCTGCTGTTGAGCGTAGCCGTAAAATCGAAGAAGACTTGATTAAAAATCCTAAAAAATATCGTGTGCTTACTGGTGACCGTCCTACTGGTTTGCTTCATATTGGTCACTATTTTGGTTCGCTTCAGAATCGTGTGCGCCTTGCTAATCTTGGCGTTCCTACTATGATTCTTATTGCTGATTATCAGGTTCTTACTGATCACGATGCATTTGATAAAATCAGCCAGAATACAAAACAGCTTGTAATCGACTATCTTGCTGCTGGAATCAATCCTGAAAAGCAGGATGTAATTATTTATCCTCATAGCTATGTACCTGAGTGTAATCAGCTGATGATTCCTTTCCTGACCTTGGTTTCAAACGCAGAACTCAGCCGCAATCCGACTGTAAAAGAAGAAATTGAATCTGCCGGCCTTAAAAATGTAAATGCCGGAATGTATACATATCCTGTTCATCAGGCATGTGATATTCTTTTCTGTAAAGGTAACGTTGTACCTGTTGGAAAAGATCAGCTTCCACATCTTGAAATGACACGTACAATCGCAAGCCGCTTCAACAAAAAGTTCTGTACAGATATGGGCAAGGAACCTGTATTCCCAGAGCCACAGGCTTTGCTTTCTAAAACTCCGATGATTCTCGGTCTCGACGGAAGCCAGAAGATGTCTAAGAGCCGTGGAAACGCAGTAATGCTTTCTGCAACAGAAGACGAAACTGCAAAGCTCATCAAAAAGGCAAAGACAGACCAGGACCGCAATATCACTTATGATCCTGTAAATCGTCCTGAAGTAGCAAACCTTCTTATGCTTATCAGTCTTTGTACCGGTGAAGAACCAACTGCAATTGCTGCCCGCATTGGTGACGGTGGCGGTGGAATGCTCAAGGCAACTCTTACAGAAGCCTTGAACGAAAAGCTCCGCCCATTGCGCCAGGAACGTGCACGCCTTGAAGCTTCTCCAGACTATATCCGCAAAGTATTGCTCGAAGGTGCAGCAAAGGCCCGCGAGATTGGTATTCAGACACTTAACGAAGTTAGAACTGTTATGAATATGCTCATATAGTAGAAAATCTCCCCAATTTTTAAAACTGGACTTTTCACATTTCCTGGTACAAAATAGGAAGTATGAAAAGTCCTTTTCGTTTTATTATAATAAGTCTATGTCTGCTTTTGCTTTCAAGCTGCGATAATTTTCTTGAAGGCGCAGACGTTAAAGCTCAAATTGAAGATGCAATTGCATATAATAATGCAACATCATATAAAATCAAAATTGATTACCCCGAAAGCAGTGGTGTAATAAGATCTCCGGCGGGTGGAGTTGTCAGCAAAAAAGTTACCGATTCATTTAATATACGTTTTGATCCTTCTTCTGATTATGAATTTATCTGCTGGAAAATAATTGATAGTGTTTCTAAAAAAGAATTTAAGAACGGCGAATATCTGACTCTTGAACATCTTGATTTAACAGAAACTGATTGTCATTTTACAAAAGCGCCGGCTCAAGGAATGGAGCTTTGTTTAATGCCGGTTGTTGCAGAGCGGCCTCAGATTATTTTTAATTCTCCGGTTTCATTGAACGCCTTAAAAGATTGTCGTATTCAGGTTTTGTTTGACAGCGATTTGGATCCTGATTCAATTTATTATACAGAAGCCGAAATTGATACGCTATCAAAAACTGGAATTCTAGATGAGGATTTTCTTCCTCCGCTGAGCGAGACTTCCAAAAATCATTACGGCTATAAAAAGGACGGTGAGGTTTTCTTCAAGAACATTTCTATAAAAAATGGAAAAACTGGTGAAAGTCTGAATCATTGTTTTGATGCTCCTGTATTTGAAAATTCACGTTCTTTAGTTATATCTGTAAAGAATAAAGATATTCTTGAAGATTTTACCCAGGTTCTTGTGACAATTGAAAAAGGCTTTTTCTATACAAAAAATTATGCCTCGATTGAAAATGGCAAGGCTGTTGAAATGGCCGGCAGTAAAAGATGGATGTATCAGGTAAATAATAAAACTGATACCCTTGCTCTTACAGTTAGAGTTGATGGTCATGATTTATTTTCTGCAAAGACCTCTGATAATCAGCAACTTGAACTGATTGAATATTTTCAGCTGGATACTACCGGGAATAATCTGGGAAATCTCATATATATTAAAGACAATAAACTCAAACTTGATATACAGGTTCAGGAACGTGAAGGCGGTTCCGGTCCAAGACCTTATTTTGAATTATATGCAACAAAAGTATTTGATTCAGATTACAAAGATATTCGTGTAATGGATGATCAGACTTATCAATGGATTACTCCAGTTTTATATGAAAATCCATTAAATGTAAATTATCAGACTGTAACTTCGGATGTAGCAATTTTTAAGGGTGAAGTTGATTTGTCTTCGTTGAATCTGGAAGATGGAATCTATCAGTTTTATTGTTTGTTCTACGATAAAAGTGGTAATGTTCTCGAATATCCGAATGAAGATACTACACATGACTGGTTACTGTATTATTTTGCAATAGATAACGATTTTTCTATGGAAGAACCTGTCATTACAGATGAATCTGATTCAGAAGTAAAACTCAAAATTGCCTGGAAATCTGGCATAGATTATGCAAAAACAAAAATCCGCTATAAAAAACATCAAGATGAAGAATGGTCTGAGCCAATAATTGTCAGCCGTGAATTTAATACAAAGGAAATTACAGGGCTGGAGCTTGCTACAGAATATGATTTTGAAATTACCGGTTATGATTTTGCTGGACATGAAGAAAAGTTCCTGTTAAATAAAACTTCAGATGAATATGGATTGTTTGTAACAGGTACACCGGAGAAGATTTTATATTTTGAAGGAGATGCTTTTGATAAGGCTGGTATTTATGTAGTTTTAAGAAATTTGATTACAGGTGAAGAACAAGCAATAGATCAAGATGAATGGGGTGTTGATTTTGATAGTTCCATTTTGGGGGTACATAAACAAATAAAAATACATTATACAACACAAAATAGTTCTATTAAATTTGTACAATTGGATAATTCATTTTATGTTGCTGCAAAGGATGCTATTACAGAAAAACCTATAGCAATTGAAGAATGGAAATACAAATTTGGAGATTTTCCACAGACAATAGCAGAACATCAGGAAGATTCTTATTATTCAGAGACTCCTGTTTATAATGATTGCTGGTATCTTGGAAAAGATGGTTACTTCTATGAAAAATGTATAGAAAATGCATATACAGAGCCAGGAGAGCGGATTTGGGTTGTGTATAGTAATAGAACTGATGTTCAACCGCTTTCGAATAATAGTTCAAAATACTTTAAGGTTGAACCAATAAAATGGGATGTTGTTACTTTCTTTGAAGAAGAGGAAAATGTAAAAATCTTTACTACAGAAACTATTTTAAATGGCAATATACCATATTATATTGATGAACAGGATAGAACAATTTCTGAACAGACTATATATCCAAGTAATTATAAGTATTCTACTTTAAGAGCTTATCTTAATGGTTGTTACGAAGCTGATGACACACAACCTCAAACTTATAAAAATAAAGGTTTCCTGCAAAAAGCTTTTACTTCTGAAGCCCAGGAAAAAATTCTTAAAAAGCCTGTTGATAATTCTGTAGAGTCTGGTATTTATTATTATGGTAGTAGTCAAACTCATGTACTCGGCAGTACTTATACATGTCCAGATACAGAAGATAAAATAACAGCTTTCTGTCTGAGTAGATATTCTTTGCTTGCTGCAGGTAATTCAAATATGCTAAAAAAGCTTTATGCGACAGATTATGCAAAAGCAAATCATACTATTATGAGAGATAATTCCAAGGTAGGAGAAGCCTGGTTAAGAACTCCAATTGAAAAAACTTATGCTACTATTACTTCAGTTGTAAGTGCTGAGTCTTCAGCTTCAATTGTTACAGACTGCCGGGGAATAATTCCAATGCTATATGTTATTGTTGAGTGATAAAAAAAATTATATTACAATAACATACAGGTATAAAAATGTTCCGCATAGCTATCTGCGAAGATGAAAAACAGAAGACGAAAGTTCAAAACTCATCAAAAAAAGCAAGCATCTAGAATTATATAACAGTACAACTTAAATTATTATTCATTATACGATACGGCAATTAAAAGTTGTCGTGTTTTTTTATAACATATAGTTATAGGCTTTTTTCTTGCTTTATTAATATTCTCCATTTATACTTAACAAGTGGAGAGATTTTATGAGAAAAGTCATATTTGATCTTAATTCTAGAGATTATGAACATCCCGCTGATAAAATAGCATTGGATAAATTATCTAAACTCTCAATATTACCAGAAATTACAAAAAAACTTGTTGAAATCGTTAGCGAAAAACGAATTTTATTTATAACTGAAGGGTCAAATATAGAAATTTCTGAAAATCAATATCCTAAACTTTATAATATTTTTCTTGAGTGCTGTAAAATACTAGACTTAAAAAAAATTCCTAAATTTTATCTTGAAGCAGGGCGTGAGATAAACGCATATACAATAGGTGTTGAAAATCCCATTGTTTGTGTTAATGAAGGAGCATTTGAGGCTCTAACAGAAGATGAACTGCGCTTCATTATCGGACACGAACTTGGTCATATAAAAAGTGAACATTGTCTTTATCATACACTTGCGAGAATAATCACAACTGGAGTTGAAGCAAAAGTGTCAAAATTAGCTTTTCCAATTGCAGAAACTTTACTTGCCTGGGATAGAAAGTCTGAATATTCAGCTGATCGAGCAGGACTTTTATGCTGTCAAAATCCTGAGGCAAGTATTTGTGCTTTAGGCAAGCTTGGTGGCTGTGTAAGGCATTATAAAGAAAATCTTAATTATGATGCATATATAAAACAGGCATTAGAATTTAAAGAACAGCAAGGTGCTCTTGTAAATAAACTAAAAGCTACAGCTTTTTATGTTATGTATGAAATGAATCATCCTCTCACAATGCTTCGTGCAGCCGAAATTTACGAATGGAAAGATTCGGTTCAATATAATCAAATTTTATCAAAAGGAACAATTCTTATTGGTGAGGAAATAAAATGAGTGATAGAGTCATCTTAAAGGGGTTAAAAGCTTCAGATTTTCAACATTCAGAAGATAAAAAAGCTTTGGATGCTTTAGAGAAAATAAAATTATTAAATGTAACTTTAGAAGCTATCTTGAAAAATACATCAGAGTCTATGATGAAATTCGTAAAGGCTGGTTCTTGTATAGAATTGGGGGAAAATCAATATCCGTCTGTTTATAAAGTATTTCTAGAATGTTGTAAAATATTGGAAATAGAAAAAATTCCAAAATTATATTTAGATCCAAAACGAGAAATATATTCAAATGTTGATGGAATTACAGAACCTATTGTATTGATTTCGGAAGGGGCTATAGAAGTTCTTAATGAAGAGGAATTGTATTTTATTTTTGGTCAAGCTTTAGGTCATATTAAAGCTGGACATGAATTATATCATAAAGTAGCAGATTTATTAGTAGAAGGTTGGGGTGATGTAATTGGAACTATTGCATTACCTATTAAAAAGGAACTGCTGAGTTGGTATAGAGTTTCTATACTGTCTGCCGATAGAGCTGGTTTACTTTGTTGCCAATCAAAAGATTCTGCAATTTCTGTGTTAGCAAAATTAGCAGGATTTATAAGGCTGTATGAAGAACCTTGTAATATCACATCTTTCATAACACAGGCGATAAATTTTAAACAGAGACAAAACAGTTTTTTTGATACTTTTTGGCGAAGTACACATTATATTTTAAATTCAGTAAAAACTCCTTTAACTGTTTTACGAACAGCAGAGTTGCTTGAATGGATTGATAGTGGAGAATATGGAAAAATAAGAAATCGAGGGGAGCCTGTAATTTCTGAAAAGAAAACTTGCCCAGAATGTGGATATTCTGAAATAGCTTCTAATTTGTACATATGTCCAATGTGTAAAAATATTTTATAAGGAACTTTTATAAATATGGAAGAAAAACTTGAAGAAATACAGGAAAGATTAAATACTCAAGGATTAAAAAAAGATGATGTTATAGTTTTGTATAAAAAAGCTTTTGATATCATTGAAAAAGAATATGATAAAAATATATATAAATCGCTTGAAAATACATCAATAATTAAATTTTTTTTTTCTAAATGGGGTAAAATCAATACTTCTCTTTTTCACTTCTTTGGAGGTTATTTATGTAGTGAGGAGAAAAAGACAAATATTGAAAACGATATTTTAAATTTCATATATGAAACTGTAAATCAAAAAAAACAAGAATCTACTGAATTAAGTATTTCTGTTGAAAATAAAACAGATAAATATGAAACGAAATATTATGACACGATAGAAATAATTAATTCATTAAAAGAAGAAATACGTGAAAAAAATAAAGAAATAGAAGAGAATAAAAAACAAGTTATCAAATACTTACAAAAAATTTTAGGTATGATAGGTCCTGAGCCACAAAATTCAATAGATGAGAAAATAGTTAATTATATAAATGATTTATATGATGATTTTTCTATAAAAGTAATATGGACGACTGATATTGAAAATGAAAAAAATATTTTTGATGTATTAAAAACTACATTAACTGTTGAGCATGAAGTTAGATTTCCTGCATTGGTTTCAGATAATATCGTTGTTGAAAAAGGTTTAATATATAGGAAGGAGAAATAAAATGTTAGTAAATGAAGTAAACAAAAAAACTTTATATGTTGGTTTTGATTTGGGCGATGGAGAAACCTTAATATCATTTGCAGAATATGATAATAATGATGGTAAGAATTTTATAAAACTAAAAAAAGTCAGAATGCCTGGAGAAAATAATGCAGGAACGGCAATTCCTACAGCGTATGGCATTGATAAAGAGGGCTCAATTTTATTGGGAAAATCTATATCAGAAATAGAAGATTTATCAATGGTTTATTCTAATTTTAAGAAACAACCATCTACTTTATTAAATATGCTTGATGTTTCTTCATATGAAGATGTATATGCTCCATTTTTAGATTTAAGGAATAAAGAATGGCCAGAAGAACTTTCAACTCCAAAATTGAATGAGATGAAAGATCATATTATTACATTTACAAATGCATTATTTGAAAGTGAGATTATACAAGATGCATTAAATATTGAATCTGAAGATAAAGATAAAATTGTTTTTGCAATAGGGCATCCAACAAAATGGAAGAATATAGAATTAAATCCTTATGGAAAATTAGATATAGCTATTTATAAAAAAATATTTATGCAGACAATCATAGGAAAGGATTATTTTAATTTTTCAAATGGAAAATCATTATCAATAGCAAAACCTATTTTTGATTCCGAATCAAGAGCTGCATTTTTAAATGCAAAAGAATCGTATTTTTCTCAAACTGGCACAGATGGAGCTTATTTTGATAAGGGAAGAGTTGTTATAGATGTCGGTTCATCAACAGTTGATATAACGGCGTATCCTAAAAAAGGAAAGCAGTTCAATACTGGACATGCTTTTTTAGGTGCAAGAATTTTAGATTATTTAATACTTGAAGATTTTTTCGAAAAAAAGAAATCAAATTCAAATGAGTTTGCTCTTTTAAATGATTTATTAAATTCAAATAAAGATTTATTTATGCAATTATTATTAGCGTGTAGAAAAGCAAAAGAAAATTGTTATTCAAATAAATCAAAGAGTTATATTGAGTTTAAGGATTTTGATGAAAAGATAAACTATCAACTTTTAGAAACTATCGAAAATAAGAGTATTGCAAATATATTAAGAAAATACTTAAAATTACCGGAAGATTTGATTCAATCTGTTGGTAATAATTCTTGGAAGGATGAATTTAGGAGTTTTTTATTAATTAATAAACATAAATTATTGGTTGAATTAGAAGTTGAACAAATAATATTGACAGGAAGTGCTTCAAAAATGTCTTTTATAAAAGATATTACTAGAGAAGTGTTCAATACCATTTCTGAGGGAAATATTTTAGTTGATGTTGATCCTGCATCATGTGTATCTGATGGATTAGCTATGATGGGGGCATCGCGTGAAAAATCGGAAGATTTTAGAAATCGATGTGATGCCTTTTTAAAGAATAAGGTTCCAGAAATAATTTTAGAGAATTATAAAGCATTTGCAGAAAAACTGGGGAAAATTGTTTACAATGTTGCTGTTGAATCAATTATTCTAAAAACTTGTATAGATTGGCGAGATGCTCCCGGTTGGAGTTCAAAAAAAGAGTTATCTGAATTATTATATAATAGAACTTCAGAAGAATACTTTAAGACTTTATTACTAAAAAATTATGATTATTCAAATGCTTTAAATGATTTTTCATCAAAAATAAATGATACTTTAAATAAAAATTTGAATATTCTCTTTAATAATAATACTGATTATAGTTCACAAACAATTATGATTACTGATATTAATGGTAAATTGCCTAATTTAGATATGAAAGATGTTGGAATTGATCTTGCTAATATAATAGGTATGATAAGTACTACTATTGTAAAATGTTTATTTGATGGTTTAATAATTGTTGCTGCTATAGCTTTAGCTTCGCAGGCTTTAGTTGCAACTCCTATAATAGCAGTTGGAGGGGGTGAATTATTAAAACAGGCCAAAAATTGGGCTGAAAATATAGGAGGATTTTTTGAAGATGTTTTTCATGAAATTGATCAATATATTCCTCAGGGAAAATTAGGTAAAAAAATATATATAAAACAGATTTCATCAAGACTAGAAAAAAATAATGAAAAGAATATTCAAGGAATTGTAGATGAATTATTAAAAGATGAAAAGAAAAGGAGTATTGTTTGTTCAATTAATCGAACTATTTTGCCTGTATTAGAAGATGCGCAAAAAAGAATTGAATACCTTATAGAGGATAATATTTAATCAGGAAATTTTTATGGATCTTATATATGGCATTGATATAGGTGATGGGGAAACAGTTTCTAGTTTTCTTAAATTCGATAAAATTGATTTAACAGATAAAAAACATATAATTAATCATATTGATTCTAGAATGTCCATATTCTGGAAAAATCAGGAAGGACAGGTATCATTTAATCAATTGATTGATTCTAATAAATTATTTTGTAATTTTAAAAGAGAACCATCAACTTTATCAGATAAAGAGTTTTCTGATTTTGTTTCAATAATGCTTGATTATTGTAATCTTTATTATTCAGAGGTAATTTTAAATCATATTGATCAAAATACAAAAGCTCAGCAAATAAAAAAAATCGTTTTTTGTATTGGACATCCTACTAATTGGCTTGCGAATGATATAAAGAAATATAAAGAAATTCTTCTTAAAACAAAGTTTGGTCAAAATAAAATATGTATTAATAATCAAGAAATAGATTGCCTTTTTTTATTGGAAAAGGAATCAAGGGCCGCATTTCTTCATTATCAAAATGATTTACATGATTTTGTAAAAATGAAAAACAGACTGTTAATAGATATCGGATCTTCAACAATAGATATAACTGCTGTTTCTGGAACAAGTAACTTATCAATTTATAATTCTGGTAATAATTTTTTAGGTGCAAGAATTATCGATTATACATTACTAGAATATGTTTTACATAATATTATATCTAAAAAAGTACCAGACAAATTACATATTTTTGAATTAAATGAATTATCAAATAAGAAGTTATTAATATCTTGTCGTAAAGCAAAAGAGAAGTTATTTGATGCCTTAAAAAACAACAAAGTTATTACAGCTAAAATTGAAGATAATAATATAGATGGTAGAATTGCTATTTCACTTGAAGATTTTTCTCGAGTTCTTAATACAAAAACAAAATCTGTTATACAAAAATATAATTTATCTCCACAAAATACTTTTCAATTTATTGATGACATAAGTTGGGAAGAACTATTTAAGAAATTTTTGACAGAAGAAAAAATAAAACTTGATGAAATGAAATTCAATATTGAAGAAATAATTTTTTCAGGAAGTGCATCTTTGATGTCGTTTATTCCTAATGCTTGTGAAGAAGTTTTTGGTAAAGAAGTTAAAGTTCAATACGATCATTCTCCAGGAATTGCAATTGCAAATGGGTTAGTCTTATGTGTTATTTCTAATGCAAAAAGTAATTCATTTAAGAATCAAGCATATGAATTACTTCAAGAAAATACTCCTAAGGTTATCGAGAATCATTTATCTGATTTTTCTGAAATTATATCTTCCGTTATTTCTGATTATATATCAGATAAAACTTATATAGAATTACTAAATTGGAAAGATGGAAGTACTCGAACCTTAAAAGAAGTAAAAGAAAAGCTCATAAAAAAATGTGATGCATCTTCTATTATGAATCAATTTAATAATACAAATATACAAAATAAAATAAACATATGGTATTCAAGTGTTTTTGATGAATTAAATGCAGAATTACAACTTTTGATTAAAAAAAATAATGTTGAATTTTATTTCAGTAAAGAATACTTTTCTATGCCAGCTATTTCTATTCCAATTACTGTTGAATCAAGTATTTCAGAATTTGCTAACGAAATAATTGAAACTTCAATTAATGGTATTTTTGCTTCTGGTGAAACTCTTATTGGCTCTATGTTTGCATTTGTATTACAAGCAATTGTTCTAACTTTAGAAATTCTTATTGAGATTTTTGGAGCTATAATTGCTATTATTTTAATTCCATTGGGAATTGATTTAAAATTACCAAGTGAAGTTCTTACTGGAAAAATGCTAACTGTAAATTTTCCAGCGGCGATACGAAAAAGAATAAAAAACGAAGACTTAAAAAAAGCTTCAATGTCTGGAAATGAACAAATTAAGATTCAAATTGAATTATCAGTAAAAGACAATAAGTTTAAAAAAGATTTAGTTAATAATATTTCTGAGAGTCTAAAAAATGAATTAAAAAAAGTTATAAAAGAAATACAATACATAATTGAAAGAAGAGTTGTTATTGATATAGAAGATAAAACTGTTGCTCAAAATACAAATGATTTCTTTCTAATGCCAATTAGAAATATTTTTCGATATTCAGGGCGGGGGATTGCCGTTATTGGTGTTATAGAACAAGGGGCAATTAAAAAAAATGATGCAATAGAAATTGCAGGATTACGAAATACACAAAAATCAGTTGTAGTTGATATTGAAATTTCTAATAAGTCTGTACAAGAAGCTTTTGAAGGTAATGAAGTAACAATATTTCTTAGAAGTATTTGTAGTTATGATATTGAAATTGGACAGGTGTTGATAACTCCAGATTCGATAAAACCTAATAAAAAATTTGAGGCAGAGATTTATGTTTTAACGGAAGCAGAAATTGGACAAAGTGTTAGAATTTTTAATAATTTTTGTTCTCTGTTTCATTTTAATACTATTGATATTGAGGGAAAAATAGTTCTACAAAATGGTATTACTATACTTAATTCAGGAACAAGAGCAAATGTAATTTGTGAACTTAATCGTTTTTTTGTATTAAAAAATAAACAAAAATTTTCAGTTAAAGATAAAAATACAGAAATTGCATATGGAAAAATTATTAGATTTATTGATTGATAATCTAATACTTTAATAGGGAGCTGTATATAATATGTTATCAATAAACTTCAAAATCAAAAACATAGATTACGATTCGTTAATAAAAATAGGTTTGCCGATTCTAAAAGCAAATTCAATTGATATTGATACTAAAAAGTTGAAAAATAAAATAATAAAAAAAACTTTGGAACCTTTACTCAAAGCAGATGAATCATCAATTGTTGAAATATTAGAAACTATCCCGATCTCATTAAAACGGTTTCTGGCTATAAAAATTATTACAAAGAGTCATATCAAAATTGAAAAATTTGCAAACTCTCTTGCAGAGTCTCAAGATCTTATTTTAACTATTAGTAATATCTTTGTAGAAAAAGAAGAAGCTGAGAATGCAGATAGTTTATTACTCGGGTGTGATATCGTTGAAATTGATTATAACAGTTTTATAAAGAAATTTCTTCCAACAGTGCATTTTGATAATACAGAAAATGAGATGAATTTATTTTTGAACGCTTTATTGCCAGCTCTAATTTCTGAATACTCTAGTATAGAACGTATTATTAATTCGATTGATGCAAGTATTTTAGAAAGATTTATTGTATATCTTATCAATCAAAATAAAGCGAAAATACAGGAGTTTATAACTATTAGAATTAATGAAAAAGGTATAAAGCTCATTATTGATTCTATGCTTATAGAGCGAATTGTATAACTTTAGGAGTATATATTGGACGAAGAGTTTGAGAAAGCTTGGAACAAGCTGATAAATAGATTAAAAAAAATTATTAATCTTTCACTAAAAGACTCCACTTATTCTGTTGAATTTGTAAAACAGACATTTGTTGAATTGTTTCAAAAATTTATCTTTCCTACAATTGAAAAAAAATATTCTATAGATAAGAAAGTCAAAATAAAACAACTAGTTTCAGATCATATTTTTTTCGAACCACAATCACTACCTCATGATATTGAAAATATACATAATGGAATAATTTATTTTTTTGCTTGTATTATACAATTTGGGATTTTTAATTTTGCAGTCAATCCTTCAGAAGAAATCTCAAATATGAAATGGTTTGCAATTTTACCTGCTATATTGTGTATATACAACTTTCAGAAAAAAAGTGTTGGATTGGCATATGTAAATCAATTGGATTCTATATATAAAGGAATAAAACGGATTCTTGAGGAATAATTTTATATGACACTTTATACTATACAACCTTTGCACTTATATGAGAATTTAATTCTACACAAGAGTCTTCTTAATACAGGCGATTTTATAAATGATTATACAAAAGAATTTCTAGATTCTTATAACTGGATGGTAGAACAGATGCTCCGTTATGGACTGTCGAAACCTAAAAAGGCAAATTATCCATTTTGGGCATGGTATAAATATTCATCTGAAAAAAATAAACCGGATTTACGACATTCAGCTCATGCTCCCAGAGACACAAAGTGTGTGTGTTTGGAACTTGAAATTTCGGATAATTTAGTCCTTTTGAGTAATTTTGATTTATGGCATTGTGTGTTAAATAATATACCTATCTTTGATGATTCGGAATGGGATAAGAAATATGCAGAATATAAGAAATTATCAACTATATCGCAAAATAAAATAAAGAAAGGATCTTGGGAAAAAATATTTACAGATTTAACTGATTCTCCTATACAAGCAACTTTCTGGGAATTAAAGAATCAAGATATCAAGGATGTACGTTTTTTTACAGCGAGGTGATGATAATGAATAAGGATAAATTTAATTATTATCGACTTACAAAAATTGAAAGATTTTTATTTGAATCAGTTGATTTGAATGAAAGTATGATAGGTCTAAAATCTCGATTAACAAAAGAACTATTTCTGATAAATTCAAAAAATAAAAAAGCTTATCAACTAATAAATAATGATAACTATTTAATGATGTCTGAAAACTGTTTTGACTACTCAAAAATAGAACAAAAGTGTTACGAAGAAAAAATAGAAAAATCATTTAATATTCATTCAAAAAGAGTTAATTATGATTTTTATTGTGTGATTGGATTTAGAAATGGAAAAAGTCTTTGGCGATGGGATTTTTATCCAGATGGTGTTTATCTGGCGGATGAGGATGGCTTTGGTGTTAAACCTAACAATGAAATAAAATTGTATGGTATAATATCAGATGAAGGTAATGTTCTTATTCCATTTCAACCATTTGATATGAATGAATCTGAAATATTTACATTATTGACGGGTGAGAAAGATGAATAGAGAAAATACAATTATTGATCAGGCTGAAAAAATCTTTTGGGATTACATTTCAGATAAAAATATTCACTCTTCAGAAGTCATCTCTATTGCAACTCGTAATGTGGAAAGTTATTTACAGCATGAAGTTTTATCAGTTGAATGGATAAAAAATAATATTGAAGTTTCAGAAAATAAAATTACAAAAGTTATTGAGCTTATGAATATTATCTTCATTGAAAATCAATATAAACTATTTGCAGCTATTCCAACTTTTAGATATACAATTCCATTAATTAGAATTTCATTTTTAGGATTAATTGGAAATATTTTAGGTTCTTTTGGTGGGTACCAAGTTTTTACTTTATTTAATGTTGATTCGTTTATAGGTTTGTGCTTAGGAAGTCTGTTAGGCACCTTTATTTTTGTTTTGTTATCTTTAAAAATATCTTTAAGCTCAAAAGTAAAAATTCGATTATTATTTTTTTTCCGAGGAAAAGAAATATTTAACAAAGCGGATTATTCTGATTTACTTCATAAAAATATTGAAAATTGGCTATTTCATGTAAAGCTTATCTGTAAATTAATTGTAAAAAACATTGCAATGGAATCTGCAAAAGAGAAAAGCTCTGTTGAATTATTCATTATTGATGAATTAAATAAAATAAAAACTTTAGAAGATAGCAAGGATATTGAAAGAGAAATATCTTTTATTTTTCAATATCTTAATAAAAATGGTGTTTCATCTTTTGATTCGAGTAATTCTGTGTGGAGTGAAAAAATGTCACTATATTATGAACCGTATGGAATTATAGAAGATGGTGATGAATTTTGTGTTGAAGAACAAGCAATAATAGAGAATAGTGTTGTAATAAAAAAAGGAATTGCGAGGAAAATAAGAAAGTGAATTTTACAAAAGTAAATAACAAAAAAGATGTTCTCGCAATAGATTTTGGAACTGTAAATACATACATGGCTAATTGTTCTGCATCTAAATGTATCCCGCAAGGTATTCATTTTTCAACAAATAAAACTGGTATATCTACTGCTGTTTTAGAGCGTGAAAATAAATCTACTGTTGTGGGTGACATTGCAATAGAGGAGTTTTCAGATGCAACTTTAGAAGAAAAGAAGCAATATAAAATATATACTCAATTTAAACCAGAACTTCCATATTCTGAAAAAGCAAGAAAACTTGCAGAAATATATCTGAATACAATTTTATTGGATTCAGAAAAAAAACATTTGAATATTTCTCCGTTGGAAAAACAAGTTATTTGCGGAATACCTGCAAACAAAAATAAAGAAGATAATGACTATTGCAAATACTTTATAAATATTGCAAAAAAAGCCGGTTATGGTGATATAAGACTGATAGAAGAGCCTGTTGGTGCACTGCTGTATCATGTTGCAATCGGAACTATTTCTGCTGTAGATGCACAAAAGGGAATCCTTGTTATTGATTTTGGAGGTGGAACTTGTGACTTTTCTGTTATGAATAGAGGGTATATCCAACGTTCATGGGGAGATGCAAAATTAGGTGGTCGATTATTTGATGATTTGTTCTTTCAATGGTTTTTGGAAGAAAATCCAAAAATGCTGAAAAGTTTAGAAAAAGAAAATAGAACTCTTTTTACACTTATGGTTGATTGCCGAAATATAAAAGAAAAATTTTCCGAAATAGTTTCTATAGATAAAAATGCAGTTGTTCATAAAACAATTTCAAATTACGGTCATTTAGATAATATGACCAGAAAAAGTTTTTTAGAACATGCACAAAAATATACAATCTCAGATACGCTTAAGAACTTCTTCTCTGAAATGCAATTAGATTATTCATTAGATGAGAGTGTAAATTTAATTGACTGGTTTGAAAAAATATTAATAAGTGGTTTTAATAAAGATTTAGAATCTAAATCTTTTAACGAAATTAATTATGTTATTTTAGCGGGGGGCAGCAGTTTATGGTTTTTTGTGCCTGAACTTGTTGAAAAATATTTTCCTAATGCAAAAATAATTTGTAGTAATAATCCATATGCAACTGTCTCAGAAGGGCTTTCCATGATTCCTGCATTGAAAGAAAAGAATAATGAAATCCGCGATGTCCTTATAAAAGAAATGCCGCTTCTATGGAATGGGAACAAAAGTAAACAAGGTTTAAAAGATAAAACTCAAGAAGTAGTTAATAATTATCTTGTGAAACTTGCTGATAAAGTAGTGATAGAAGTTTTTGATCAAAATGTAATTCCAGAAATTATAAAATTTCGAGAGACTGGTGGGATAATTAATGAGTTAAAAGACAATCTAAATGCCCAATTAACTGGAATAGATAAAAAAATTGAAGAAATATCAACTCAAGAATTAAAGGAACTTTCAAAAGATTTAGAAGCAGAGTTAAGATTTTTTGTATCAGAATGGTTTAAAGAAAATAAAATATGTCTTTCTGATAATCAGATTTTTCAAAAGGAATTCTCGGTAAAAATAAATGGTAATCCTATCTCAACTTTTGAAACTTTATATACTGTTATCAATAGTTTACTTGCAGGTATTGCTGGTTTTTCGCTAGTCGTATTATGTTCTAATCCGATCGTTATGATTGTTGGCTTTATTTTTGCTTTCTTTGGTGTATGGCTCGGTTCTGATAAATTAGAAAAAATAATAGAAAAAAAGATAACTCTACCTGCTTTAATCTCAAAAAGAATATTTTCGGATTCAAGAATCGCAAATATGAAACAAAAATGGAAAAATTCAATAACTAAGGAATTGGAAGTAAAATCTAAAGATTTTATTTCTGTTTCAAAGGAATTGCTTATGAAATGTATAGAAGATGAAATCTATGCATTAAATGAAATAAATACATTATAAACAATTAATTAGGAGACTGTAAAAAAAATGAAGAAAAACAGATGGAACATCGGTGCTATTTTATGGTTTGTTTTGATGATTGCGTGTCAGTGGCTTATGTTTATTGAGTATGCAACCAAACCGATTACAAAAGAAAAAGTAGAGTACCAAAGGCTAACCGTTTTTTATTTGATTGTAGGCTTGATTGGAACTGCATTATATCTTTGGCTTATTTTTAGTAAAAAGAAAGGCGCTTTACTAACTATTTTAACACTTTCTGTTATTAATACAATTACTATGTTGTTTAAGGGAGATTTTTCTACTGCACTGATTTCATTAATACAACCAACAATAACATTCCTGATTGCAAGAAAAACTGTTGGATATGGTAAAAAGCAAAATGAAAATCTTGATTCGGAAACTAAAACGGATTCAGATTCTGAAACTAAAACAGAACAAGAAGGTGAATAACAAAAATAATAAAAAAATTATGGAGTTGATTATGAAAAAACTATTTTTATTAATTATCATTTTTATGACAGCATTTTCTCTTTTTGCCAACGAAGAATTCGATAGAATCATGTCGAAAGCAGAAAACGGAGATCCAAATGCCATTTATGATGTCAGTCTATGTTATCAATACGGTTATTTAGACGTTGAACCTGATAATGAAAAAGCTATTTATTGGGCACAAAAAGCAGCTGATGCAGGTATTTCTGATGCTCTAGTGGATATTGGTGTTTATTATTTGTATTTTGAAAATGATTGGGAAAAGGCTAGTTTTCATTTTGAAAAAGCAGCAAAACAAAAGAATGCAAAAGGCTATTATATGCTTGGACTTTGCTATACAAATGCTTTGAGTGTTCCAAAAGATATTAAAAAAGGAATTGAGAAGTTAAAGAAAGCCAGTAAGTTAGGATTTCCTCAGGCTGATTATCAGCTTGGTATGCTTTATTATAATTCAGACGATGTAAAGCAAGATATAAAAGCATCATTTAAATATATTTTGAAGGCTGCTGAGGGCGGAATTGTTGAAGCTCAATCTATGGTCGGTTCAATGTATTGGCAGGGCTTTGGTACTACTGAAGATAAGAAAAAAGGCTATGAATGGTATGAGAAAGCTGCTCAGCAGGGAGATATCCATGGTATGTGCGTTTGTGGTCTAGAGCTCCTTGCTGGAGAACTTGTTGAACAAGATTCAGACCTAGGTTTATCTTATCTTTATTATGCGGCACAGAATGGAACTACAGAAGAGAAATCTGTAGCTTTGGGAGAATTAGGTTTCATCTATGAAAAGGGTATTGGCGTTGAAGTAGATGAAGTTGCAGCTCAGTATTATTACAAGAAAAGGGATGAACTCACAAATTAAAATGTATTCTCTTATTGCAGAAGATTTACCTCACTTTTTAGAAAAACTTGAACAGACGGATAAAAAAATAATTATTCAAGTAACAGGTGAAATTACATATGAAATAAGAGAGAAAATACAATCGGCATTTCTTTATAATGATTTTGAGCAGTTGGATATTCATCTTGATTTATCAAAAGCTGCTTGGAATAGTTTGTATTGTATTCATAATTGGCTGGTTCGTTCCATTGTACTTCCTGATTCTGTAACAGATATAGATGGAAGTATGATTTTTAGTCCTGCGCTTGAAGAAATACTTGTTTCTAAATCTAATCCAAAACTTACAACAATTGATGGGGTGTTGTATAATAAAGACAAATCTGTTCTTCTGCGTTGTCCACAAGCAAAAAAAGGCTCTTTTGTAATTCCTGATACTGTGACTGAAATTGGAACTTCTGCTTTTTCAAAATGCAAGAATCTAACTGATATATGGCTGTCAAATAGCATAAAAATATTAGGAGAAAATGCTTTTAAAGAATGCAATTCACTTAAAGAAATTATTATTCCAAACGGTGTAATAGAAATTGGACAAAGTGCTTTTGAAAATTGTGATTCATTAATAGCTATAAAAATCCCTGACAGTGTTACAAAAATAGGATCTCGCATTCTTGCAGAATGCAAAAGTCTCAAATCAGTTGAATTGCTTGAAAATATAACTGAAATTCCAGCTGTGACTTTTGTAAATTGTCCTATGCTTGAAAGTGTTAAAGTTCCATATGGAGTTAAGTCAGTTGGAGAAAATGCTTTTCGGAATTGTACTTCCTTAAAACAGATTGAATTACCCGAGAATGCTGTTTTTTGTGAAAATTCCTTTAGTGCGAATACAAAAATTATAAGAACCTTAAAAGCTGAACTCGAAATCCCCGGCCAATACAACACAGCAAAAGTTTTTACAGACTCAGTAGATTCCGATGCCTATGCACAAATTCTTCAGATGATGAATCAGAGTTGGTCTTCTGGGCTTTGTGTTCGTATTATGCCTGATGTGCATGCAGGGCGTGGGTGTACGGTTGGCACTACTATGACAATAAGGGACAGGGCAGTACCATCTTTAGTTGGGGCAGATATTGGCTGTGGTGTTGATGTGCTTGTTGTAAAAAGAGATTCGATAAAAAGCGCTAGGCAAGAATTTCTTGAAAAGTTTGATGAAATAATTAATAAGCAGATTGCAAGTGGGCGTGAGGGGCGTTCTAAATTCCATACTTTTTCAAACTCTTTTAATGCCAGCACTTTTATTTCTTCAGTTGATGAAGCTGACTCAAAACGTTTCCTTGGAACTCTTGGTGGTGGAAATCATTTTATCGAAATAGATCTTGATGAAAATGAAAACTTATACTTTGTAATACATTCTGGTTCTCGCCATCTTGGAAAAACTGTTTGTGATTATCATCAAAACATAGCTCAGACTCAAAGTGAAGATGGATCATTACAAGGGGCTCAACTGAATGATTATCTTCATGATATGGAGCTTGCTCAGAACTATGCAAATCTAAATCGTAAGGCAATGCTTGATGAAATAAGAAATGGGCTTGGAATAAAAAAACAAGATGTTCTTGATGAGTTTTCGACTCTTCACAATTACATAGATATAAGAAATCAAATCCTCCGCAAAGGGGCAATTTCTGCTCAAGATGGTGAGCGTATTATAATTCCAATGAATATGAGAGATGGTTCTTTAATCTGTACTGGCAAAGGAAATCCCGACTGGAATTATTCTGCGCCTCATGGTGCAGGTCGTCTTTATAAACGCGGAGAGGCAAAAGAACTTTTTTCTCTGGAAGAATATCAAAAGCAGATGCAGGGAATCTTTACTTCTAGTATTGCTGCAGCAACTATTGATGAATCTCCAATGGCCTATAAGCCTATGGAGATGATTTTAGAAAAAATCAAGCCTACTGTAAAAGTGGAAAAAATCATAAAACCAATTTACAATTTTAAAGCAGGCGGCCAATAGTCGGAAATCAGGAGTTTTTTTATGGGGATACTTTTTCGCTATGATTATATTGAAGAAGGACTTTCGAATCCTATTGTATTAAGTTTTCGTATTGTTCTGGAGATTTCTGAAACTTTTTTTAATCAGCTGAACAAACAAATTGCTTCAGACCAAGCTCCTTCAACTCGTTTTATTTCTCACATAATGACAAAAAAATCTGACGATGTGTGTCAGCTTCTTATCTCAGTTAATCTTCAAAGTTTTTATGAAAAATGGTCTGATGATTTTAATTATAACTATTTGGATATTATTAGATGCTTACAGAAAAAAATTAGTGAACGTTTTGGTGATGAGCTTGCAGAATATATAAGTAATTCAGAAAAACTTGATTGTGACTTTATTGAGTATTCTTTTATCGCAAGAGGCCGAGACGAAATCCGAGATATGCAGGAATGCTATGCTTCTAGTGATCAGATTACAAAAGTATATTGGGATGACTATCTTGAAAACTCAAAAGAAAAATACAGTAAAAAAAGATTTTACAAAGATGAAGAACTTATTGATTTTCTTCCTTGCTGTATAGAGTATTGTCACTCTGATTATGCACACAATGCAGATACAAACAGCCTAGAAAGTTACAATTCTTGCCATAATGATTTTTATGAATGTTATGTCCGCTGTAATGGAGAACAACTTCAAAGATTTTCTGAATGTTTGGATAAAATTGATTTTGTGGGCAGAAAAGGTGTTTTATTAAAGTATCTATTTGATGATAATTTTAAGCGTACCTTATGTCAGTGTGCCTTTGAACACGATTGCCGAAGGAGTTGTTCATCTGATAAAACTGTAAAATTATTATATGAGGAATTCTGCAAGGAATTTGGTAATCCTCTTGAATCTGAAGGTTGTTAAAAAGTAATTAATAACTGAATTAACAGAGGCGTGCAAATGAATAAAAAGAAAATCATTTTATTTCATATATTTATTCTTTCTTTTTTTCTGTTTTCCCAGCAGCTCACTCCTGAACAGATTTCCTTACATCCAACCGACAAATGGTTTACAGCTAATCGCCCCGATTATTCTGAGCTCGATGAGCGAATAAAATCTCTTGCTAAGAATGAAGACTCTCCAGAAGCCGTTGCCAAAATCATCTGCGAAGGTCTTAAAACTGATATTGAAAAAGCACGCGCAATTTTTGATTGGCTTGCCTTCAATGTTTCTTATGATACAAGTTACAGCGTCTATAGTGGTAGTGAAGCTTTTAAGAAACGTAAGGGGGTATGTCAGGGGTATGCAGAACTTTTTCAGATGCTTGCAAAAGCTGCTGACCTGGATTCCATTATGGTTACAGGAATCGGTTATGGCGGCCCTAATGTAGGGCGCGGAGGACATGCGTGGAATCTTGTCAGATTGCCAGAACGTGACCTTTTGCTGGATGCCTGCTGGGGAGCAGGCTATGTGAGTGGCAGGCATTTCAGTTTTTGCTTTGCTCCCCAATGGTTTGATACTCATCCTGCTGCATTTGCTTTGAGACATTATCCTGATGAATCAGAATATGCCTGTGTTTATCCTTTAATGAGCAAAGCTGAATTTAATAAGCTTTACTGGACAAAGGCAGAAAATTATTTTCCTTATGGTAAATCTGATCCCGTAGAAATCTATAGAAACCTTTTCTGTAAAAATCAGCCGAATCTTCCTGTAACATTCAGCAGACATAGAAATGGTTATCTTTTTGTTAAATATATTTCTACGGGGCCTGAATTGCCAGATGGATTTTTTATGACAGATTATGAAGTGTACTTAAATGATTTAAAAAAATACTTGTCAGAAGATGAAACAGCTCCTTTGATGCAAAATAATTATGACAGTAACACTGTTTCCGCTGTTACGGATATGCCTCTGAATATGATTGCTGAATACTGTAACAAAAAAAGTGAAGCTTATGATTTTGAAAAATGTTATACAATTTATGAAACTGAAGATGGTTATGAAATTATTTGTGATTATTCAAAGTTCGGTTTCCGTTTGCCTACTAAAAAAGAATGGCTTTTAGCATGTGGAAAAAAATATCTTTCAGATGAAATATCGGAAAAAGATTTTTCAGATGCAGTCTGGTATGACAAAAATTCTGGTGGAATTATAAAAGTTATAAATCAGACTAAGGCAAATGAAAACGGACTTTATGATATGCTTGGTAATGTAAGTGAACTTTGTTTTGATGAAACGACTGGCGGTTATGTGTTTATGGGCGGAAATGTTTTTTCATCAAGAAGTGAGATTCAAACGCTTGAACCAGTTTCTTATGATAATTATACAAAAAATAAAGGTGCTAATGGATTCAGACTTGTTTTTAATGCACCAGATAACGCTGATAATCAATATAGAGTTTCGCAATTTTACTATAACTCAGAACAGTTTTCAAAATATTCAAAAGAATACAGAGAATGGTTGAATCTTGCTTTTGAAAATGGAAGTGCTGGTGCAATGGCAAGATATGCAGCAGAATACTATGCCCAGGGCACTCCTGAAGGATATAAAAAAGCTTATGATTTATGTATAAAAGCAGCTGAAAAAGAAAATGACTATGCTCTTTATATTCTTGGAATGCTTTATCAGTATGGATTGTATGTTCAGAAAAATGAAAAAGAATCATTTGAATATTTTGAAAGAGCTGCAACCGCTGGAAATATTCCTTCTGCTTATAAAACAGCGATATTTTATAAAAATGGAAAAGTAACAGAAACGAATTATGATAAATATTTTTATTGGCTCGATAAAGCAATTACAGGGGGCCTTGAAAATGAAATTGCAATAGTCGATTATGCGGCGGCATATCGTGATGGGCTTGGCTGTAAGAAAGATCAGAAAAAAGCTTTTGAAATTATAAACAATGCAAGTAAGAAAAAAAATGCCTCGTTTTTTATTTTTGAAGAACTGGGAAATTATATCAGAGATGGTATTGGAACTCATATCAGCTTGATATATGCAAAAGAAGCTTATGAAAAGGCTGTTAATAAAGGTAGTGTTTATGCAATAGAACAGCTTGCAGAATTTGCAGCTTATGGAAAAGGTGACAATCGTGATATTGCAAGGGCGGCCAGCCTGTATAAGCAATTGATTGACAGCGGTTATACAAATACTTATTACAGCAGTCAATATACTTTATATTCAACTCTCTCAGAATTTGTAAATGAGTTTGAAGATAAATGTGAATGGTTCCTGAATCTAATTCCATCAAATCAAGAACCAGGAGATTATATCAGTGCTGTTTATAATGTATATATTCAAAATATGGCTCTTCAAGGGGATGAGTTAAAATATTCAGCTTTATTTGCTGGATTGAAACCTGAATTGATAAAAACAAAAATTACGGATCCCATGAAAAAACTCAATTCTGGAGAAAAACTTTCTGGCAATACTTTGATATTCCTTGTTCCTTTTAAGTATCATGATTCAAAAGCATATAATCAGAAGTTATTGAATGAATATGATAATGTGATTGTTTTGCAAAGAAATCAGAATTCCTATGAATCAATTGATAAGGCTTTTTCAAAAATAATTCCACTTACAGGTGATTGTTCTGCGGTTGACTTTCTTTATTTCAAATCAGATTTACGAAAGAATAATTCCAAAGACAAAGAAAAATACTTGAAATATTCTGATACTCTGAAAAAAAATAGTTTGAATTCAAAGGCAATTATATTACAATAATAAATAGGTATAAAAAATGTTCCGCATAGCTATCTGCGAAGATGAAAAAGTTGTTTTAGATTATGAAAGTTCTCTGGTAAAGGATTGGGCTGCCGGGCCTTTGTGTGGCGGTGCCCTTGAACTTGATACTTATATTTCTGCCGAACAGTTTCTTTTTGAAAGTGAAGATAAGGCTCCCTATGATGTATTGATTTTTGATATTCAGATGAAAAACATTAACGGAATGGAGCTGGCAAAAAAACTTCGGGCCCGTGGCTGTGACTCTGTTATTATTTTTGTGACTGGCATTCCTGACTATGCGATTGAAGGCTACGAGGTTGGGGCAGTACGCTATATTTTAAAGCCGGTTAAGCCTGAAGTGTTGAATGGTCTTTTGGATGCGGCATTCAAAGAAGGTCAGAAAAAAGCGGAAGATTATTTTGTGCTCGGTCAGGGGGCAGATGTCCAGAAAATCAGCTTTGAAAAAATAATTTACGTGGAAGCGCACGGGCATTACGTATTCTTGAAGGGTATGGATTTTGAACGTGAATGGAAGGCAGGCTTTGCGGAGACTACGGCTGCATTTGATGGTAGAGGATTTTTCTGCTTGAGGCGAGGGCTTTTAGTGAATCTTGCTCACGTTACGCGAATTACACGCACAGACTGTGTTCTCGATGGCGGGGAGACGCTGCCGGTTGCGCGAGGGGTGTATAAAGAATTAAACGAAGCCTTTATAGACTTCTTTAAAAAGTAGTGTATAATTACACAATGAACAATTTAATAATGTTGATTCTTGTGGCCCTGTGTGCTGCAATCATTTCTGTAATTCTCACAATTCTTATTCTCAAAGCAAAATATGAAAAGCGCTTGTCTAAATTTCAGGACTCGGTTCTTAAAAAGCAACGTGACGAAGTTCAGAATATCTACCAGACTATGCGGGCGTGGCGGCATGATTATCACAATCATATTCAGTCTATAAAAGCCATGATCGCAATGGATAAAAAAGAGGAATTGTCTGATTATTTAGACAACCTTGAAAAAGATCTGGATAGCATTGATATTGCAATCCGCACAGGAAACGTTGGTCTGGACGCAATTTTAAGCAGCAAGGTTTCTATTGCCCGTAAAAATAATATTGATGTGAACTGTACTGCAAAAGTTCCTTCGAATCTCACTATTACAGATGTTCACCTTTGTGCAATCGTAGGGAATCTTATGGATAACGCGATTGAAGCCTGTGAAAAAATTACTGACAAATCTGCACAAAAATTTATCCGTATTTACATTGGGCTTTTTAAGAGCCAGCTATACATTTCTGTTACTAATTCAACTAAAGAGAAAAAACGCCGCCGCTTGTGTGAGCTGGTTACCTCTAAGCTTGGCGAGCACGGCTTTGGGCTTCGTCGTATAGACAAGCTTGCAGAAAAGTATGACGGCTACGTAAACCGTAAAAATGAACCAGGCATTTTCGCAACAGAAGTGATGCTGCCTCTTTAACAATTCATGCACCAATTTTTGCATTTCGTGTACAAGCCCCCGGTCGGGATTTTTTTCATGATATATTTCACACATCTTAAAATTATGGAGGTTCTATGAAGAACGCTGAAAAACCAAAGCGCAATACAATTTTTCAAAATGCGTTTATTGTCTACAAGGCAATGTTTAAACGGTATCCGACAGCTATTCCTCTTGTGCTGATTTATATCGTGATTTCCGTTTCGCTGCCTTTTATTAATACTCTTATTCCAGCCATGGCTATTAAAGGAATTACAAGTGGCAGTGTAAAAACATTTTTGAATTATATCGGCATTACAGTTTTATCTATGTGTGTCTTTTCTGGAATAAAAATGTTCTGTGAAAAGAAAATGCAGATGAAGCATACTTATACCAGAGTCAGTGTTTTTATGATGGACTTTATAAAAAAGGCCATAAACACTGATTACCTGAACATTGAACCTCAGCCTAAGCAGAAAATCATGGGTAAGGGAGTTCAGGGAGTAAACGGCAATTATGAAGGGGCAGAACGGGTTTCTACGCTTACTCTTGAGTTTGTTGTTATCATTCTTGGAATTTTCAGTTACGGTACTGTGATTTTTATGCTGGACTGGAGGATTCTTTCGATTACCTTAGGCATGTTTGTTGCTGATGTTTTGATTCGTAATCACGCTGTAAAGTATGGTGACACACATCGTGAAAGTTTTTCTGAGCCCTGGCGTAAGATGAACTATTACGAAAGAAACAGTATGAATATCAGTGCTGGTAAAGACATCAGGATTTTTGGACTGAAAAAACTTTTTGATTATCATTTTGATTCGATGATACGGATTTACAAAAAGTTCCGCTATAACTATCAGCTTAGATGGTATTACCCGACTATTTCTGATACTGCTTTTAATTGTACCCGCGACTGGCTAGCGTATACTCTTTTAATTCACAAGGTTCTTACTGGTCAGATTGATGCAGCTACGTTTACAATTTATCTGGGCATTATAGCTGGCTTTTCATTTTATATTTATGACGTATCATTGCATTTTGCTAATCTGCGCGATGCGAGCCATCAGTTTAATGATTATCATGAATTTATGAATCAGAAGGATGTGTTTGAGCATAACGATACTGTGGTTAAGTCCGGTAATGACGTAAAATGTGATGCTCCTTCCATCGAGTTCCAGAATGTCAGCTTTACTTACGAGGGTAGCGAAAAGCCAGTACTAACTAACGTTAGTTTCAAAATTAAGGCTGATGAAAAAATTGCGTTAGTAGGAAATAACGGAGCTGGTAAAACAACAATCGTAAAACTATTGTGCGGTCTGTACACACCAACAAGCGGACAGATTTTGATTGACGGCAAGAACATAAACGATATCGGTTTGGAAAATTATCAGGATATGATAAGTGTACTTTTCCAGGATACTTCGCCGATTGCTCTTTCTATTGCTGAAAATGTCTGTGGCTGCGAACCTGAAGATGTTGATCGTAAAAAACTGCACGACTGTCTTGAAAAGGCAGGGCTTCTTGTAAAGGTAAATACACTTAGCAAAAAGGAAGAAACATATATTACACAGACACTCGATGAAAAGGGAGTTGTGCTTTCTGGAGGTGAAACTCAGAAGCTTCTTCTTGCTAAGGCAATGTACAAGGACGGCCCTGTGCTCATTCTTGATGAACCGACAAGTGCTCTTGACCCGATTGCAGAAAGCCGCATTTACGAAGAATACAACCAGATGGCAGACAAAAAAACTGCCGTATTTATTTCGCACAGACTTGCAAGTACAAAATTCTGTGACCGCATTTTATTTCTTGACGGCGGTAAGATTGTTGAAGAAGGCAGTCACGACGAGTTAATGAAAAAGGGTGGTAAGTATCGCGAGATATTTGATATCCAGAGTCATTACTACAAAGCAGAAACTTCAAAAGAGGAGGCGTCAAATGAAAACTAAAGAAAACATGCGCGGAACAGTTTCAAAGGTTTTAAATCTTACTCACAAAATTGTTCCCGGCTATATTACCTTTGTCTTTATTGTAAAACTGATTGCTGCTGGTCAGCCTTTTGTTTCGATTTATTTTTCAAGTTTGATTCTGGACGGACTTTTCAGACTCGACTCCTTTGAATCAATTTTCAAAAATGTAATCATAATGATTTGTCTTGATTCGGTGCTTGTGCTTATTCGCTGGGGGCTTGAATTGGTCAATTGGGTAAAAAAACATGAACTTACTCAAAAGATAAATAAGATGCTCGTTGATAAAACAATGGATCTTGATTTTGATATTCTTGAAAAGCACGAAACTCTTGATATGTATAAAAAAGCAAAGGATGGTATGACAGCTGGTGGAGATATCAGACTCTTTATAGATAACCTTGCAGGCTTAATCGAAAAGATTGCAACCATCGTTTATTCGCTTGTACTTATTATCCCTTTGTTTATTCCTCGTGCTGTGTCAGAGACTGGCACTTTGAGTGGAGTCGGATTTTTCTTAAATAAGTGGTACAGCTTTAGCATTATGGTAATTGTACTTGCGGTGCATGTGTTTATGTCTTACAAGACAAACAAAAAAGCATCACAGCTTCAGATGGAATTTTTCGAAAAGAATGTTTCCTATAACAGATATTTTACTTACTGGTTTAATCTGATTTTTGATTACTCAATTGGTAAATACATCCGTCTTTACAAAATGCAGAAGCTTATGACTAAAAGAGTTCAGGAAACAAACGACAGACTCGAAGCAGAAGGTAATGCCTGGATAAACAAAGACGTTAAGGTTTCTATTGTACCGGTATTTTCACAGTGCTTTATGCAGCTTGCAAGTTATATCTATGTTGGTCTTAAAGCTGTATTTGGATTAATCACTACAGGTAAATGTATTATGTATGTTTCAAGTTATACTAAACTTGTAGAAAGTATTACCGGCATTTCAGCTAACTTTGTCAGTCTTAAAATGGAAAGTCAGTATCTTTCATTCTTCTATGATTATATGAAGATTCAGAATAAACGTTACGACGGAACAATTCCAACAGAAAAACGAGATGACAATGTTTATGAAATTGAGTTCCGTGATGTATCGTTTAAGTATGCAAATGCTGATACCTGGGCACTGCGTCATGTAAATCAAAAGATTACACTTGGAACAAAAAATGCAGTTGTTGGAAAAAACGGTGCTGGTAAGACAACCTTTATAAAACTGCTCTGCCGCCTGTATGAACCAACAGAAGGACAGATTCTTCTTAATGGTGTAGATATCCGCTATTACGACAACGAAGAATACGCAAAGCTTTTTGCAATTGTATTTCAGGATTTTAATCTGTTCAGTTTCCCGATTGGTGAAAATGTTTCGGGTAGTAATGAGTATGATTGTGAACGTGCAAAAAAATGTCTTGAAGATGCAGGCTTTGGAGAACGTCTTTCCAAAATGGAAAAAGGTCTGGATACTCCGCTTTATCAGTATGATGATGAAGATGGTGTTGAGATTTCCGGCGGCGAAGCACAGAAAATTGCAATTGCCCGTTCGCTTTATAAGGATGCACCTTTTGTAATTATGGATGAGCCGACATCAGCTCTGGACCCGGTTGCAGAATACGAAATCTATCAGCGGTTTGATCAGATGGTGGAAGGTAAAACTTCAATTTACATCAGCCACCGAATGAGCAGCTGCCGTTTCTGCGACAACATAATTGTCTTTGATGAAGGAAAAATTATAGAACAGGGAAGCCACGATAAGCTTATGTCGAACGGCGGCCTGTACAGCGAACTCTGGAACGCCCAGGCGCAGTACTATGCTTAAACACGGCGGAGCGGTGCTTTGAAAGACATCTTTCGAGGCGTTGCTGTTTTTTCAAACTGAACTGTATAAGTGCCGGCGGTCTCGTCAATTTCTAAGACGATGCCGCGACCGAGAATTCCGTGTTCAACGGTGTCGCCTTTGGCGAGGCCTGCGAGCTCGGATTTTTTTTGCAGTTTTGTTTCGCTTTCCTGAACGTAAAGTTTTGTTTTAGCAATCAGCTGCTGTGGAAGTTCTACCTCGTATTTGAGCAGCGGCCGCTCAATGTCAAAAATAAAACGGGATGGATAGCGACTTCCGGAAACCTGGGAGAAGCCTTCAGCCTCGGTCAGGTATAAGAGCTTTTGTGCACGAGTCACTGCTACAAAGGCTAGACGGCGTTCTTCTTCCATTGCTTCGAGGGTATCGGTCTTTTTGCTTGGAAAGGTGTTTTCGTTGAGCCCCGCAATAAAAACAACAGGGAACTCAAGGCCTTTTGCTGTGTGCACGGTCATAAGGCGGATGGCGTTTTTGGTTGTTGCGATGTCGGCATTTGTGTAGAGGGCGGCGTGTGCTAAATAATTTTCGAGGGTGCACTCTTCGCCGCAAGATGTTTCGTATTCGTAAATGGACTGCTTGAGTTCTGCAAGATTGTCGAGCCGCTCCTGACTACCTTCCGTTCGTAAGGTAAGTTCGTAACCGCTCTGATTCATGATATGGCTGAATACTTCTGAAATCTGGCGGCCATGGTAAGTTGCAGCAAAACGTTCTATGAGGTCAATGTAATTTTGGGCAGTTGTATTTGCAAACAGCGGATCACATACTAAAACTTTGAGTGCGTCATAAAGGGAACCGCCGTTTTGTTCAACATATTCTTTGAGAGCTTTAATTCGTCTTTCGCCGACATTTCTTTTTGGCTGATTAACAGTTCGCAAAAATGAAAGGTCGTCTTTGTAGGCTACCATTCGTAAGTATGAGAGTGCATCTTTAATTTCTGCGCGGTCAAAAAATGGCAGACCGGAATTTAAAGTGTAAGGGAGTTTTTCGCGCTGGAAGACTTCTTCTATTGCGCGGCTTATGTAATGGGCGCGGTAGAGAATTGCGATGTCGCCTAAGTCGTAGCCAAGCGCGGTAAGTTCGCGGATTTTTTTATAGATATACTCTGCTTCGTCTTCTGCTGACGCGGCGTGGTAGTAGGTTGGCAATGAGGCCGGGGTTTTAGGGGCGGAGCCCTTAGGAGAGAGGGTAGCAGAAGACCGCGAAGCGGGCTGGCGCGAGGGAGAGACTTCTCCCTTTACTAAATCCTTTTTAATTCTTCCCTTATTCTTTCCAATCAGGCTGTTAGCGGCGGCTAATATTTCGGAAGTACTTCTATAGTTTCTGTTCATCATAATTGTACGAACGCCGGGAAACTTTTTGTCAAACTCAAGCAGGTAACGGATATCTGCACCGCGCCAGGTATAAATTGTCTGGTCAGGATCTCCAACTACAAAGAGATTATTATGATAAGGACACAGGGCTTTCATCATTTCATACTGAATCATGTCTATGTCCTGGAACTCGTCTATCATTATGTAATCGAGTCGTTCCTGCCACTTCTGGCGGATTGCTTCATTTGTCTGGAAAATATAAAGCACGAATTTGAGAAGGTCATTGTAATCCAATCCAAAGCACTTTTTTTCCTGATAAAGATAGCCGTAAAAAATTATGTCGTCAGGCTTAGTCGCGGCGAGGTATTTCTGATGGATTTGTTCGAGCGACATTGTAATGAGGTCTTCGTAATAATGCGGCTCTTTGAAAAGCTTGCGGATTTCTATCATGTCGCGGGCATTTGAAAAAGTCATTTGCCGCAGTGTGAGTCCGCGCTCTTCATAAATAATCTGGAGCATTGCGTTGATGTCGGAATTGTCCAGAACAAGAAAGCTTTTTGGATAGCTTACTGCATTTGAATCTTCCTGAAGAACACTTACACAAAATCCATGGAAGGTAGAAACGTAGCCTGTGTCGTTGTCGCCTGTGAGCTCGCGGATTCGTTTGCGCATTTCTGCGGCTGCTTTATTTGTAAAGGTCACACACAAGATATGCGAAGGAAGAATTCCAATTTCATTTACGAGGTAGGCAAAACGGTAGGTGAGTGCGCGGGTTTTTCCACTTCCGGCTCCGGCTATTACTCGTACATAGCCTTCTGTTGTGGTAACTGCTTGGCGCTGTTCTTCGTTCAAATCTTCCAGATTCATAAAATAATTATAGGAGATTTATGGAAAATAGACTATAATAATAATATGAAACGTCGATGTAAAATTGCTTTATTTTGTATTGCTTCTATCATTTTAAATTTAGGATTCAGCCTGCTTTTCTTTGATGTACTTCATATTCCTTTATTTTTAGACACGATTTTTACTGTTGCCATCGTTTTCTATCTTGGTCTTGTTCCTGGCCTTATTGTTGGCTTTTTATTTAATTTTGTAGATACTGCGTTTAATTATTTAGTCCGTGGAATTGTTTCTCCTACAAATATATTTTTTTCTTTATGCGGTGTTGCTATTGTTCTTGTAACCTGGGCTTTTGCTCGTAAGAAACAGGAATTCCAGATAAGTATTCAAATTAATATTCTGTATCTTCTGCTGATTGCTCTTCTGTCTTCTTTAGCAACGGTTTTTATTGGAGGGGTTATAGATTTTATCCGCTTTTCTTATTTTGAAATTCCTGATTCTATGGCTCCTATTAAGCAGTTTACGGAAGGCTTTGTTTCTCAAAAGTTTGGGCTTTTTGCTTCCTGCATTTTAGGTCAGATTCCTATTTCAATAACTGATCGTCTTGTTACAACCTTTGCCGGTTATGGAGTTTACAAGCTTTATGAAAAGTTTTTAGGTGCCCCGGAGGACTTGTAATATGCAGAATGCTCAGCAGGAAATTCAAAAATTACAGGAAATAATTCATCAATATACAACTTTTTTTATAATTTTTGACATTATCTTTTTTATTACAATTATTCTGATTATCTTATTTGCCATTCAGTATTTAAAATCCAAAAAAAGGCTTAAAAACTCAAGCCGTTATCTGCGTTTTACAATCAAGGGGCAGGAAGAAGAGCGTGCAAGAATTGCCCGCGAGCTACACGACACTATCGCACAGGATTTGCGTTATTGCCGTTCTCTTTCCGAAAAGATTCATGATAAAAAAGATCCCGAACTTGGACCGTCAATATCATCTCTTCTGGAAAAAACTCTATCTCAGGTTCGAAGTATGAGTTATAACCTTGCACCTCCAGATGTAATTCGAAACGATATTACTGCAAATGTAATGAATCTTTCTCAAAATTTTAAGGAACATTCTGATATAGAATTCCGCCTTACAATGCCCGAGAAAATTGATACCAGTTTTTTGAGTGAAGAAGATAATCTGAATATCTACAGAATTGTGCAGGAAGCTCTCACAAATATCCTTAAGCATGCACAGGCTAGTGAGGTTACTATTCTTTTGCGAAATGCAAACGAAGGTGAGCTGGAAGGCATTTATATTTTTATTAGTGATGATGGTATTGGGTTTGAAGTTTCAGAGCTGGGAGAAGCCCGCGGTACAGACGGAAGTCATCTTGGCCTTGTAGGAATGAGGGAGCGTGCAGACTTTATTGGTGCGAAACTTGAGATAGATTCGCATCCTGATGAAGGAACTCAAATCACTCTTATAAAACAGAAAGTGTGAAAAATTCACAGAAAATTTATGCGTTGTCACTCTCTACAAATCAAATAAACTCTGTTAATATAAAATATCAGGATAAAAAAATGAAAAACACAAGCATATTTGTCGTAGAAGATCATTCTCTTACAAATCTCGGAATAAGACAGTTTTTTAGCGAAAAATCTAATTTCAACTGCTGCGGTTTTGCTTCTGAACGTGATGAAGCTATTGAAAAGTTAGCTGAACTTGCCCAGACAGAAAATCTCCCTAATGTTTTGATTCTTGATTTGAATCTTGGAGAGTGCAGTGGCCTTGATATTCTTAAAGTAGTAAAAGAAAAATATCCGACTGTAAAGGTTGTTGTTCATTCTATGTATACAAACCCTGGTATTTTGAGTCTTGCACTCGATTATGGTGCGCTCGGTTTTGTTTCTAAAGACAGCATGGAAGGTGAGTTGCTGCGTGCCGTAACTGATGTCGTAAACGGTGGAAGTTATGTTCAGCAGAGCCTTGTAACTTCTCTTTTTACCTATAGAAATCTTCTGGACAGTCTTACACGCCAGGAACAGAATATTTTCAAGAAGATTATTGAGCGCAAAGATAACGAAAAAATTGCCGCAGAACTAAATCTTACCTTGCGCAGTGTAGAAAATTACCTTTCGCGCATTTACGGTAAAACTGGTTGCCGCGGCCACGAAGAACTGATTAAGAAGTTCGGCTGATTTTTTTAGCAGTCTCCAAAAGAATCTCTCTTTTATTCATTTCCGGATCCTCAATAACGCAATCTAAAAGTTCATTTAAAATGCGGCCGAGTTCTTTTCCAGAAGGAATTCCTTCTGCCATAAGATCGCGTCCGTTTACCGCAAGCGACTTAAGAGAAAGTGCTGTTTTCTTTTCCAGTTCTTTTTGTACACGCTCATCAAGCTCCTGCAAAAGGGCAAGGCTTGCACTGTAGCGGACATCTACCTTTTCATTATACATTCCATACATATCTGCAATGCGGAGGTCGTAGAGATCTTCCAGGCACTCTGGCTTTACTCGTACAATAAAACGGCGAACTGCTGAATCGCTCCAGCTTTGTTCGTAATGGAACATGTGTTCTTTTACCAGGTGGCAGACATTATGTACAGTCTCGTTAGGAAATCTCAGGCGTACAAGAATCTTTTCTGCAATCTTTTCACTAAAGGATTCGTGATTGTAAAATGTGATTGTTTCAATTTCTTTTGTGCTGCCATCGTTTTTGTCGCCATCCAATACTGTTTCTTTGATGATTTTTTTTGCGGCAGGTTTTCCAATGTCGTGAAAAAGGGCAGCCAGACGAACATTCAGCTTGTCGGCAGGAGCTCCGTCACAAGCATAAAAAAGATGGTCTAATACATCAAACTTGTGGAATGCTCTGTAATCTGACTGTACGCAGCCACGACATACGCTGAATTCCGGTATAAAGAGTGTGAGAATACCAGTTTCTTCCATCATTTTTAAGCCTACTGATGGAAGCGGGGCTTTCATGATTTTTTCAAACTCGTCTCTAAAGCGTTCAATTGAAATTGAGGTAACTTTTTTCTGAATTTCTTCCTTGAATATTTCTGAATATGTATCTTTTTCTATACTAAAATTAAGTTTTGCGGCAAATCTTAAGGCACGTACAGGGCGTAAGCCGTCTTCCATAAAGCGTTCGTGAGGAGCGCCAACGGTGCGTATCAGCTTCTTTTTGATATCATCCTGTCCGCCATAGGGATCTACTATAACTCCGTCTTCAAGAGAAGCCGCAATCGCGTTCATGGTAAAATCGCGGCGGGCAAGGTCTTCTTCGATTGTGGCTGCGTAATTTACAGAATCCGGGTGGCGGCCGTCGGAATAGCCTGCTTCTGTGCGGAAGGTTGTAACTTCTATTTCTGTGCCTTTGTAATGAACCGTAACGGTACCGTGTTCAATTCCAGTTGGTACAACAAACTTAAAAAGTTTAATCACATCCTGAGGAGTGGCATTTGTTGCAACATCCCAGTCGTGAGCCGGAACCTTCATAATCATGTCGCGTACAGCACCACCAACAAGGTAAGCCTTAAATCCTGCATTTGAAAATACCTTGCCAAAATCCTTCAGTAAGTCTGGGAGTTTCATTTTTTTAGTCATCATTTTATTCCTCCTGAAAGATAGCCTATGATATTCGAGGTTCCTGTACAGAAAATGCAGAAAATTCCAGATGCAATCAGCATAACAAGATTTATAAGATTTTTGATTTTGTGTTTTTCTGTAAAAATTTTAATGGTAGTTTCAACCATCAGCAGCACCGAAAAAAGGCTGTTAAAAATTGCGGCAAACGATAGTACCGAAAGAATCCACTGCTGGTTTTCGTCCTGAAAATTCTGATAATTCCCAATAATATAAAGCGCAATAAGAATAACACAGAAAACTGTAATGGCAAAATTCAGCGTCATGGAAAACTTATAGGTGAGGGTGTTTGATAATAATTTTTTAGAGTATTTAAAATCTATTTTGTTTGCCATGTATGTAACAAATCAATATAATATTGATAATTTGGGTAAAAGTCTATGAAGAAATTTCTGGCATGTGTTTTTATTCTCGCAATCTTTTCCGGGGTAATTTTTTACTTTGGCTGGACTCAATTTCGCGTTAAGCCCGATACAATTGGAATTGTAGTTTCTAAGACTAACGGAATTGATGATAAACCTGTTCAAAACGGAGAGTTTGCCTGGCACTGGCAGTTTTTGCTTCCTACAAATGCAACTCTAAAAACCTTTCATATTAAGCCTGTTGAATCAGTTAAAACTATAAGCGGGGCTTTGCCTTCTGGCGAAGCGTATGCAGCAATTTATGGTGCAGAAGGGCTTTTTAATTACAGCTTTACCTTTGATATTTCGCTTACAGTTTCGCCAGAGGCAGTTGTTGAGCTTATGAAGCTTAATAAGATAACTGATGATTCTGACCTGACCGCGTATCTCGAAGGGGCTGCGGGAACCTTAGCACAACATGCTGCCAATTTTATTCTTACCAAGGCACAGGATAATCCTGATTTTCGTGCGGAATCTCTTCGCCGAGAAGAAATATTGCGAGGAATTCAGATTTACAAAGATTTCCCGGAAATTGATGTTTCTGTTTTTTCAATTCAGAATTCTAAACTTCCAGACTACAAAATGTATAAAAAAATTCAGAATATGCAGCCGGATGAACTGAGCGCTCATGATATGCAGCGTACACAGCCGGATCCTTTGCAGGAGGAAATTTAAAATGGCAAAAATCCTTACAGCCTTACGCGGAGCAGTTTGTGTAGAAAATACAGCAGAGAGCATTACAGAAAATGTGTGCCTTATGTGCTGCGAGCTATTTACCCGCAATAATATAAAGGCAGAAGATATAGTTTCTCTTCAGTTTACGATTACAGATGACATTACAGTTTTGAATCCGGCAACAGCGCTCCGTAAAGGTGATGCCGGACTGGATGTAACAAAGTTTCCTCTTTTTTGCAGCCAGGAAGCAAAAATTGACGGCGGAATGAAATTTGTTGTCCGCGCACTTTTAACAACTTATGTAGATTCACCTGATGGAAATATCCCGGAACGTAAGAATGTTTACCTGAACGGAGCGGAGAAGTTACGGCCGGATTGGGGTGCGAAAATATAAAGTGCACCCCAAAACGAGTGAGTCAAGGCCTTGAGCGAAGCGTGCCTTGACCACTCGTACTTTACAGAAAATTATAGACAACCTTCATTTTTAGGGGGATAATAGAGTTATGAAGATTTGGATTGTCAGTATGGAATGTGCCGGAATCGCAGAAGCCGGCGGCGTAAAAAACGTAACCTTTTCTTTGTGCAAGGAATTTTCAGACCTTAAGCACAAAACAACTCTTTTTATCCCGGTATATAAATGCACCTGTTTAGATTCACTTTTTGAATTTAATGAGGTAGAAACCGCTGCAGAAATTGAACTTTGCGGTCGACGCGAAAAAGTAACCTACACAACTGCAAAGAGCACTTCAAACTTTGATGTAGTTCTTATCAATCATCCTTTGTTTGCAGAAAAAGAAGCAATTTATACCTATACCGAAAATGAAGAAAAAATAAATCCATCTCATAAAAAAGGCACCGGCCATTTAGATGCTCTTTATCTGGATGTACTTTTCCAGAAAGCTGTCTGTGCTTACGGTTCATTAATTTCACGTTCAGACATTCCGGAAATCTTACATTGTCAGGATGCATCTACTGCCATGC
The DNA here is from genome assembly GCA_902789325.1 of uncultured Spirochaetaceae bacterium. Taxonomy (GTDB): domain Bacteria; phylum Spirochaetota; class Spirochaetia; order Treponematales; family Treponemataceae; genus Treponema_D. Next base: position 53,084 of record CADANN010000002.1, on the reverse strand, counting down.
TTCCGGCATTTATTGCTAATTCAAAAGCCTTCAAAAAGACTAATTCTGTAGTTACAATTCATAACGCAGGTCCATTCTATCATCATAGCTTTACAAGTATTGGTGAGGCTGCCTGGTATACAGGACTTTCTACACCTTTACTCGAAAAGTCTATGAACGGACGCGCTGTCGAGCCGTTCCTTGTAGCATCGGTTTCTGGTGCATACCTTACTACAGTTTCAGAAAATTATGCAAAGGAACTTTTGAATCCTGCAAATGCAGAAGAGACAGAAGGTCTTGCTCCAATTTTTGCAGCCCGAAATATCGAAATCAAAGGAATTACAAACGGTTTTGATTTTGACCGCTATAATCCGGTATCAAAAGATGCTTCAAAGCTGCCATTTGAATTTGAGCCGGAAAAAAATGATCTGGATGGAAAACTCAAATGCCGTAAATTCTTTGTTCAGAACATCGTAAATACAGATAACTTTAAGGCTGGCGGAATTAAAAAGTACGGCAAGCTTGACTGTTCAACAGAGTATACAAAAGAAATCTATATTGCATATCACGGACGCATTACAACTCAAAAGGGTATTTCAATTCTTACAGCCGCAGTTCCTGCTATTCTTGAAAATTTCCCTGATGTAAGATTTATTTTTGCAGGGCAGGGGGAACCTCGTCTCGAAATTGATATTGTTCGCCTTACAGAAAAATATCCTGGCCGTGTTACCTTTATGAACGGCTATAATCAGACAGTTGTTCGTCTTGCAACTGCTGTAAGCGACTTTATTGTTCTTCCAAGCTTTTTTGAACCTTGCGGACTCGAAGACTTTATTGCACAGGTTTACGGAACTGTTCCAATCGCTCACAGAACCGGCGGCTTAAACAAAATTGAAGATGGTCGCACCGGATTCCTTTATGAAAGCAATACAGCCGGAGTTCTCACAGCAAAGCTTACAGAAGCAATCATGCTCAAGATGCTTCGTCCAAGCCAGATTGCCCGTATGGTAAAGAGTGGGGCATACAGCGTACATCACGAGTATCTTTGGAAGAATGTCATTCAGAAAAAATATCTGCCATTTTTTAAAGAAATTTTAAAAAATAATAAAGATTGATATTGACACTTTTTCAATAAATCTATAATATAAGACTCACGTTCGACACAACAACGAACGTAACAAACCAAATAAATCTGCTGCCTTAGCTCAGCTGGTAGAGCACGTGATTTGTAATCTCGGGGTCGTGGGTCCAAATCCTACAGGCAGCTTAAATGGGGAGTTCGCATAGCGGCAATTGCAAGGGACTGTAAATCCCTCGACTAACGTCTCCAGAGGTTCGAGTCCTCTACTCCCCAGTCGTTCCAAGAGTTAGATTTCTAACTCTTTTTTTATTTAACCAGCCTTTAGCATCCAATTTTTTTCTTATTTTTACTCATAATCTTTTGACAAAAGTTCTCTAATGGGGTAAATTTATAAAGATATTTTTTATTACAAAAATATAGAGGGGGAAAAGTGACAATCAATTTCTGGGGTGTAAGGGGTTCTGTTCCTACACCAATATCACCGCAACAGGTTCAATCAAAAATCATGGCAGCTATTCAGCGCGCAAAACCTTCAGACCTGGAAAATGCGGAAACCAGAGCAAAATTTGTTGCATCACTTCCATCCTGGATTTTCGGAACAGCAGGCGGTAATACAGCCTGTGTTGAACTTGTAAATAACGATACACATATTATTCTCGATGGTGGAACCGGCCTAAGGGCAATGGGTAAGGCCAGAAAATGCCCGGATAAATATCACGTATTTTTATCTCATTTTCACTGGGATCATATTCAGGGCTTTCCTTTTTTTGATCATGCTTATAATCCTAACTGTCGTTTTGAATTTTATACACATTTTGACCATGCAGAAGATTATTTCTGGGATCAGGTAAGAGAACCTTATAGTCCTCCTTCTGTAGGAAAAACTCTGGCAAGAAATATCGGCTTTAATCGTATTTATGTTGATGAAGAGTTTGAACTTGACGGCATAAAAGTTAATTCACATAAAATGCGCCATCCGGGAGACGCTTTTGCATTTTCTTTTGAATACGACGGAAAGAAATTTGTTTATGCAACCGACGTTGAATTAAAGACTACAGATTATCAGAATTCAACAGACGGCGAAGGTGTTTTCCGTAATGCAGATGTAATTGTAATTGATTCACAATACACTGTCGAAGAAGTTTATCGCAAGGAAAACTGGGGCCATTCTTCTTTCTGTTATGCAATTGATTTTGCGGTTTACTGGGGAATCAAAAAGGTTTATCTCTTCCATCATGAACCTGCTTATGATGATAAAAAATTGAATTCAATACTTGAAGCTGCCCGCTGGTATGCTCAGTATATAAATCATTCTGATATAGAAGTTTATCTGGCTAAGGAATCACAAGAGATAGTCTTATGATAGTCGATAATGAAGATATAACTATTCTGGATTATTCGTTTTCTAAAAAAGAGGTTTTTGTTCTTGCAAAATACCTCAGACAAAAACAGGAAGAATTACCAGAAGGCCTTGAGTTGTTGTATAAAACACTCGAAGATTCCATTTACAACTGTATGTCTCTCGAAGAGGTTAAAAGATTTTACTCATGAAAAAACGATTAATTGGTTTTATTGCTTTTATTGTTCTGCTTGTTCTTCTGGCTGCGGCTGGTTTTGCATTTATCAAAAACATAAAAGCTCCGGTAAGTTCTACAAAAGAAGAGTCTGTTCGTATTGAAATTCCAAGCGGAATGTCAGTTTCTGGTGCAGCTTCTCTTTTAAAAGAAAAAGGTCTTATTCGAAATGCAAAGCTTTTTTATTATGTTGCGCGTTATCCTTCGTTAAAGAAAGTTCTTTTTAGAGCTTCTGATGAAGAAGCCTTTGTACTTAGAAGCGGCATTTATTATATCAGTCCTTCTATGAATATTATTCAGATTCAGAGTATTCTTGCTTCCGGACAACAGGAATATATTAAGGTTTCTTTACCTGAAGGACTTACAATTTCTAAAATTGCAGCTGAACTAGAAGAAAATCGTATCTGCTCAGCAAAAGAATTTATTGCAGTTTGTAAGAGCGCAGATTTTGCTGAAAAAAATGGCATTGCCGGTGAATCTTGCGAAGGCTTTCTTTTCCCTGATACATATTTTTTGACTGTAGGAATGACAGCCGAATCTGTTGCAAAAATCATGATAGAAAACTTTTATGCAAAAATTCAGGAGATTCCAACTTTAGCAGCTATGAATGCAGCAGATTTGTATCAGGCTGTAATTCTTGCTTCAATTGTTGAACGCGAATATCGTATTGAATCTGAAGCTCCTCTTATAGCAAGTGTTTTCAAAAACCGTCTCCGCAGAAATATTGGGCTTTATTCTTGTGCTACTGTTGAATATATTCTCACAGAAATTGAAGGTCGTCCTCATCCGGAGCGAATCCTTATTGAAGATACAAAAATCGACAATCCATATAACACATATAAGTGGGCAGGTCTTCCTCCAGGACCAATTTCAAATCCTGGCATGGTAGCTCTTCGTGCAAGTGCAGACACTCCAAAAACAAATTATTACTTTTTCCAGATTGTAGATCCTGCTGCTGGAAAACATATTTTTACAACTAATTTTGATGAGCATGTTCAGAGCCACAATCTCTATACAAAATCAAATAAAAAATAGGGCAGGTAAAAGTGGCTGGCGGTTTTATTTCAAATGAAACAATTGAAGCAATCCTCAATACAACAGATATTGTTGCAACTGTAGGTGAGTATACAAAGCTCGAGCGCCGCGGTGCAAACGACTGGTGGGGCTGCTGTCCCTTTCATGGAGAAAAAACAGCCTCGTTTCATGTCGATGCAGACAAAAAGTTTTATCACTGCTTTGGCTGTCATAAGGGCGGCAATGTTGTAAATTTTATAATGGAGATGGAAAAGCTTTCCTATCCAGACACTCTTGAAGCCCTTGCGAAAAAAGCTGGCATTCAAATCAAATATCAGGATGGTTATAAACCAGATCCAAATAAACAGAAAACTAACGAAGCCGAACAATATATTGAACTTTACGAACGTACCGCTTCAATGTTCCATTATTTTTTGATGGAAACTCCTCAGGGGCAGAAAGCGCTTGAGTACGTAAGTAAACGCGGACTCACAAAAGAAACAATCGAAAAGTTTAAACTTGGTTATGCGCCTGCTGACCGCAGATGGCTTTTTCAGTTTTTGAGAAGTAAGAATTTCAGTGCAGAATTTCTTGCTAAGTCAGGACTTTTTAGTCAGAAATACCCGGAATATTCATTTTTCTCGGACCGTCTGATGTTTCCGATTTTTAACCGCAGAGGGCAGGTTGTTGCTTTCGGCGGGCGTGTAATTCCTCCTGCAGATGAATCTCAGAGAAAGTATCTTAATTCCGGTGACCTTCCTCAATTCAAAAAGCGCGAAACTTTGTTTGGTTTCAGCTTTGCAAAGAATTCTATCCGTGAAAAAAAATCAATTATCTTCTGCGAAGGAAATATGGATGTAATTGCATATCATCAGTGTGGGCTGGATTATGCAGTTGCGACTCTTGGAACAGCGCTCACAGAAGAGCATATAAAAATGATTTCCGGCTTTGTTGCGGGTGGTACTGTTTATCTTTCCTTTGATTCGGATGGCGCGGGCATGCAGGCTACGTGGAAGGCGATAAAGCTTTGCCGCGAACACGACCTTACAGTAAAAATCATCAGATTAAAAGGCGGAAAAGACCCTGCAGAAATTATGCTGAAATTCGGTGCGGATAACTTGACTGCTCAGGTTAAAAACGCTATATTAGATAGTGATTATTTGATATTTAGACTAGGTGAAAAATACCCTACGGACACTCCTGAGGGTAAAACAAAGGCTGCACTGGAGTTTTTTCAGTATGTGGACGCGCTTCAGTCTGACATTCAAAAAGAATCATGCTTGGAACAGTTGAGCCAGGCATTCAATCTTAAACCGGAGGCTGTAAAAAGGGATTTTAATAATCGTAGTCAGGCCCGCGAACGCGCGAATATCCGGCAAAATAATAATCAAACAGAACAAGGAACACAAGTTAAGCTCGATGCTGAATTGAGAGGGTTAATTGCTGTTACCGCCGACTTGAACCAATTCGAGGTTCTTCGCACAAAGCTCACTGAACAAGATTTTACTAATCCGGCAGCCAGAAAGTTATATAAGGTACTGGAAGAATGCTTTGTTGAGAAAATCTTTACTATAAGGGATATCCTTAGTCGTTGTGATGATGAAAATCTGATTCGGCTTATAACTGAATCTATTTCGTCTGGTGTCTATCAGAGTGAAAAAGTAAGTGTCATAGTCCAAGACACGGTAAATTTGGTAAAAAGAAACAAACTTGATGCCCAGCGTAATAAATTATTGCAGCGAATCCGAGAATATACTGTAGTAACCCAAGATGATCAGAATCAATTAAATGCACTTCTGGCCGAAAAACTGGAACTTGATAAGCAGGTACAATGCTTAGGGAAAAAGTAGTGAATACTTCTATGGACGAAAAAAGCAGCGAAGCTCTGGTAATGAGCAACCCTGCAATAGCTAAACTGGTTGAGTTTGCAAAATCAAAACGGTTCATTACATGGGATGATGTAATTGAATATCTCGGACAGGAATTTGTTAATTCAGACGAATTGATGGAACCTGTTCTCAAGCAACTGAAAGATATTAACAGAGAACCTGTTGAAACAGACATTGTCGGTGTAGATGATGTGCCGGAAGATGAACTGGTAGACGACGAAGATGATGACGGAATCATGCTTGATGACGAGGATGATGACGTTGGTGGCGATGATGAAACTGCCGAAATCGAACAGGCAGAAAAGAAGCTCGCCGCATCAAAAAATCGTCTCGTTAATTCAGATAAAGATTCCAGCGTAGATGACCCGATTCGTCTTTACCTCCGCGAAATTGGTAAGGAAAATCTTCTTACTGCTGAGCAGGAAGTTGAACTTTCTAAGACAATGGAGCAGGGTAACAATATTATTAAAGATGTAATCAAAAGCTCTGGAATTATGATTCCGGAATTTTTCGCAATTGCACAGAAGGCTTTTACCCGCATAGATATCCACGAGCCTGGAAAAACACGTAAAGAAATCAATGAAGAAATGGCAGATAAACGCCGTCTCAAGAGCTTCTATGGTGAACACATTAAACCTGTCCTCCCAGAAATGAAGCAGTATATGGCTCTTAAGAAGCAGCTTTTTGAAGCTGAGCAGTCTAGTGCAATTTTTGATAATCCACAGCTTGTTGAACTCCGTAAGAAAATTATTCCAGAACTCCAGAAGGTTGATATTCAGACTGAAGAACTTGAAAAGTTCACTCAGAAATATCGTGATGCTACAATAAAGATTGAAGACTATCATCAGAAACAGGAAAAGAAGATGAAGGAACTTCGTATCTCGAACCCTTCAGAACTTCGCAGTCTTGGTCGTAAAATTTCAATCCGTTCACAGGCAACAAAGCTTGAACAGGAATTGAATATGAGTGCTGATGAAATCCGCGAGATTTACACTCAGATTCAGAAGATTGAAAGAAAGCTCCATAAACTCGAATTTGAATTCGAAAACGATGTTGAACAGATTCTCAAGATGGCTAAAGACATTGAATACGGCCGTTTGATGATGGAAAAGGCTAAGAACCGCCTTATCAACGCTAACCTTCGCCTTGTAGTTTCTATCGCTAAGAAATATACAAACCGTGGTCTTCACTTCTTTGACCTTGTTCAGGAAGGAAACATTGGTTTGATTAAAGCCGTAGAAAAGTTTGAATACCGCAAGGGATTTAAGTTTTCTACATACGCTACCTGGTGGATTCGTCAGGCTATTACACGTTCAATTTCTGACCAGGCTCGTACAATCCGTGTTCCTGTTCATATGATTGAACAGATTAATAAGGTTGTTCGCGAAAGTCGTCAGCTTATGCAGAAGCTTGGTCGTGAACCAACAGATGACGAGATTGCACAACAGCTTGGCTGGCCATTGGCACGTGTAAAGCAGGTTAAGAATGTTGCCCGCGAGCCAATTTCTCTTGAAACTCCAATCGGTGAGGAAGAAGACTCAATCTTGGGAGACTTCATCGAAGACAAGGAAGTAGAGAATCCAGCAACACAGACTGCCTTTACTTTGCTTCAGGAACAGTTGCGTACTGTTTTGAACACACTGCCACCACGTGAGCAGGAAGTTCTTAAGATGCGCTTTGGTCTTGAAGACGGTTATTCTCTTACTTTGGAAGAGGTTGGTCTTTACTTTGATGTAACACGTGAACGTATCCGTCAGATTGAAGCAAAGGCTTTGAGAAGACTTCGTCACCCACGCCGCGCTAACGGTCTGCGTGATTATATTGAAACTTAACAAAATTTGTTATAAAATAACTAGATATTTTTTATTGAGGAACCATAATGGTAACAACAGAAGTTTTTGAGAATCTTAAATCTTTGCAGGAGATTCTCGTACAGAAATACGAGCTGGAAGGAAAAAAGAGCGATGCTCCAAAACAGCTCAGCAATCAGGAAGATCTGCTTGCTAAAACTCAGAAAGAATTTATTGAGCAGAAATCTAATTATGATGCAACTCAGGAAAAAGTAACACAGCTTAAGGCTCAGCTCGAAGAAGCAGTTAAGTCTCGTGAAGAAGGCGAAAAAGGTGTTGCTAACTCTACAACTCATCGAGAATACGAAGCCCTCGAAAAACAGATTACAGAGGCAAAACTTCTTGAGGAGCAGGTTCGTAAAGATCTTCAGCACGAAGAAAAAGACCTTGCAGAACTCAACGAAAGACTTAAGAACTCTGAAGAACTTATCAAATTCCAGGAAAGCGAACTTAATTCAAGCCGCGATTCTTTGAACAAAGAACTTACTTCTTACGATGAAAAGCTTGCTAAGCTCAAGGTAGAAGAAGACAAAGTTACAAAGAACATCAATATGATTTATTCAGCTGAAGAAAATGCTGAACTTAAAGCACAGGAAATCCTCTTCAAGTTCCAGAGAATCATTCAGCGCAATTCAGAAGGTATTGTATCTGTTCGCAACGGTGTATGTTCAGGTTGTCATATGATTCTTCCTGCAAACTTTGCAAACGAAGTTCGCGAAGGTGAAGATATCAACTTCTGTCCATACTGCAGCCGTATCCTTTATTACGAAGAAGTAAGCGAAGATCAGCAGGAAGACTACTTTGACATGGGTGTTGCAGGTAGCCTTGCAGGTCTCGATGAAGACTTCGAAGATGAAGATTCAGAAGAAAGAGAAGACGAAGACGAAGAAATCAAGTCAGAATTCGACGATGAAGACGAAATCGATGATGAAGATTCAGAAGATGCTGAAGACGAAGACGATGAAGATTCAGACGACGAAGATGATGATAACGAGGATGAAGAGTAACCCCTCGTCAACTAATTTGTTTTTAATAACAGATGGAATATAACCGTGGTACAGGCTGCTGATGACAGCGGCTTGTAATGAGAGAAAGTCCGGGCTCCTTCGGAAAGAATGCCGGGTAATAACCGGGCACAAACTGGCAGCTATAGTTCTACTTCTTGTAGTTCTGTATAGCCCAGTGAGTGACAGATAGTGCAACAGAAATTGTACCGCCTGATTTTGCGCTTGCGTACGATCAGGTAAGGGTGAAAAGGCAGTGTAAGAGACTACCGCAGTTCTGGTAACAGGGCTGGCTTGTAAACCTCATTCGGAGCAAGATTAAGCAGCAGTTATGTTATTCCGAGCAATACTGCGGGTAAATCGCTGGAGCTGAATGGTAACATTCAGTGCGGATAGATGGTTATGCCTGCTTTTTTGTTTTTACAGAAAAGTGGAGAACAGAACCCGGCTTACCGTTCCATCTGTTTTTTTATAATTATAAAAAAGTATTGTAAAAGTGGTGGGGAAGTGAAAGCGAATTACAATATTGAAAACAGCAGCTACGCTAAAAAGAAAAGTCATTTTCTGCGCAATTCTATTCGCGCAGGGCTGGTTGTTATCGCTTTATCTGCAATTACCTTAACTACAATTTGGGGAATCAAAAAATATCAGTCTGGTAGAATCTCAATAAAAACAATAAAAGAAGCCTGGTCAGAATACGATTATCAGAAAGTCTACGAACTTTCAAAGGCCTTTCTTCAGAATGATACATATAATAATACAGCCCTTACATACTACAGTTATGCATGCTTTTTTCTTGCACAATCTCAGACAGATACACAGCAGGCACAGTCTTATCTTGATGACTGTATAAATAATATTCGAATTGCCCTTTATGAGGCAGACAAATCTCTTATTCCACAGCTCCAGTATATGCTGGGGCGTGCCTATTTTTATAAGAACACAATTACAACTCATTACTATGCAGATTTAGCAGTAAAATATCTGTTGCTTGCAAAAGAAAATGGATATGAAGCAGATGATATAGCTGAATATCTTGGCCTTAGTTATGCTTCACTTGGAATGACAATGGAAAGCATTGCGGCCTTTACAGAGGCTCTTCTTGTACGTGAGTCAGATACACTGCTTTTAGCTATTGCCGAACAGTATTATAAGGCAAAAGAACTTAATGCTGCAGAACAATATCTATTCAGAATCGTTAAAAATAGCGATAATGAAGATATAATAATAAAAAGTGAAAATCTTCTTGGAACTATATATATAGATAAAGAAGATTATGAAGCTGCACAGGCAGAATTTGATAATGTTTTGAAAAAAAACGAAAATTCTGCTGACGCACATTATGGAATTGGTGTAATATATGAGAAGCAGGGTAATATTGTGAAGGCCCGTTCTGAGTGGCGTAAAGCCCTTAAGATTCAGGTAAATCACCCTGGAGCCCTGCAGAAAATGTCAGAAAATTAATTAGTAAAAAAGGAACCGGGAGGAAATAGATGGGTTTTTTTGATAGTTTTTCAACAGATATTGGTATTGATTTAGGAACCTGTAATACTTTGATTTATGTACGTGACAAAGGAATCGTTATTGACGAGCCTTCTGTTATTGCTGTTGAAAAGGGTACAAAAAGAATTGTTGCCGTAGGTGCAGAAGCTAAGCGAATGCTTGATAAAACTCCTGGAAACATTATGGCTATCCGTCCACTTGCTGACGGTGTAATTGCAGATATCGATTCTACAGAAAAGATGATTAAATACTTCATCTCTAAAATTATCCCACGCCATCAGTTGTTCAAATCTGTTCGTATGAAGATTGGTATTCCTTCTTGTGTAACTGATGTAGAACGCCGTGCTGTAATTGAAGCTGCAATGAAGGCTGGAGCTAAGGAAGTTGAAGTAATCGAGGAAAGCCGCGCCGCTGCTATTGGTGCAGATATCCCAATTTTTGAACCAGCTGGACACATGATCTGTGATATCGGTGGTGGTACTGCAGAAATCTCTGTAATCTCACTTGGTGGTATGGTTGTAACTCACTCAATCCGCGTTGGTGGAGACAAGTTCGATGAAGCAATCGTAAAACACGTAAAGAGTGTTCATAACCTTATTATTGGTCAGCCAGCTGCTGAACGTCTTAAGATTCAGATTGGTAATGCCGCTCCAGAAAAGACAATCGAAAAGATGGAGCTTAAAGGTACAGACGCTATTACAGGTCTTCCACGCCGCCTCGAAATTGACAGCGTAGAAGTTCGTGAAGCCCTCAAAGAACCTGTAACAAAAATCGTTGAAGAAATTAAGTCTGTACTTTCAGAAACACCTCCAGAGCTTGCTTCAGATATTATTGAACGCGGTATCGTTATGACAGGTGGTGGTTCAATGCTCCGTGAGCTTCCAAAGCTTGTTTCAAAGGAAACTGGTGTACCTGTTATTCTCGTAGAAAAACCTCTTGAATGTGTTGCCCTTGGTGCTGGTAAAGCATTCGGCCTGTTCAAGGATATGTATTCTGAACGCACAATTTACGACAGTCTGAACGACTAATTTGAGCTTTCCTCGGGTGGGTACTTATGCGAAAGCCAAATTTTTCTTTCAAAATTAAATTTGCGGAATTCCTTCTCGTAATTTATCTTCTCGCCGGTGGACTGATGCTTGCCTTCAGTTCCGGCGGGTTTGTATTGAATTTTAAGCAGATTGGTTTTTCTGTATTTTCTTCCCTCGACAAGGGCGTACACTTTGTTACAGACGGCATTGTAAATACTTTTAATGCCGTAGGTGAACTTAGAAAACTCAAAAAAGATTATAACGACCTTGTAATCAAACTGGAAAACTACGAAGAAATGCAGCGCTCAAATGCAGATATCCGAAAGGAAAATGCACGACTTAAAGAGCAGCTGGATTTTGCAGTATCCCTTGATGAAAAAAACATTCCGGCACAAATTATTGCCCGCGATTTGGACAATGCCTTTACATACCTTACAATCGACAAAGGAAGTGTAAACGGCATCAGAAAGAATATGCCGGTAATTGCTTTCCAGAATGGTAATCAGGGCCTTGTTGGTAAGGTTGTTCAGGTTGGAACTTTTACCAGCCAGATTATGCCGATTTATAATATCAATAATATTGTTTCTGCACGTATTCAAAACTCGCGCGACCTCGGTCTTGTAAATGGACTTGGAAGTCAGGAGCAACCATTGCTCATGCAGTATATTCGAAAATCAGTTGTAGACGAATTGAGCTATGGGGATATTGTAGTTACTTCCGGCGAAAACGATAATTACATGCGCGATATTGCAATCGGTACAATTTCAAAAATTACAACACTTGATTATAACTCTTCGCTTAATATAGAGCTTATTCCTATTATCGATTTTGCAAGACTTGAAAATGTAGTTGTTGTAAATCAAAAAGAACTCAATGACAGAAAGGCAGATTAAGGGGAGAATAGAATGACAAAATCAATTTTAGTAAGCACTTTTATTCTTTTGTGTGCAGTAATTATCGAATCTTCAATTCTCTCAAATATATCTTTTATTTATATTGTTCCGGACCTAGTTTTAATCTGTTCTATCTATTTTTCACTTTTAAACGGAAAAGTAGTAGGGGAAACTACTGGTTTTATTTCTGGTCTTCTTCTGGATTTTATTACTGGAATTCCATTTGGTTTTAACTGTTTGTTCCGCACAATAATCGGCTATGTATATGGCTTTTTTGCAAAGAATGTAATTATTTCTGGCTTCATTCTTCCAATGCTTTGTGTTGGTATTGGAACTATTGCCAAAACTCTTATGGTAGAACTTCTTGGGCTTTTATTTCCGAATGTTCATATTTACATTGCCGGAATTATTTCACATGATTTTCTTTTTGAATTCATAGAGAATGTTCTGCTTTCTCCGTTCATTTTCAAGTTTTTAGGTTTCTTTAGAAAATCGCTCGCAATTAAGTCTATAAAGGATGCAATCGATAATGATTAATTCAGAGGACAGGCTTACCAAAGGCGCGAAAATCTTCATCCTTCTCATCATACTTGTGATTTTCTTTATTCTGTATGCCTATCGTCTGTTTTCCATGCAGATTGTACAGGGTGAGCATTACCGTTCACAGTCGCAGCGAATTTCGAGCCAGATTACAGTGATTTCTGCACAGCGTGGTGAGATTTTTGACCGCAATGCTTTACTTCCAATTGTAATCAATACAGATTCTTTTGCGGTTGAAGTTACTCCTGGTGAAATTCCTAAGGACCGCTACGACACAGTTACTCTCAAGCTTGCTCATTATCTTGGAATCAACAAATCAGATATTGATAAAAAGATTCCTAAAAATATGCGCCGTTCTTATTCTACCTTCCAGGTAAAATCGAACGTGCCCTTTACAGTTATTTCTAATATAGCAGAGAACAAAATTGACCTTCCCGGTGTTTCCTGGGTTTCTAAACCAACCCGCAACTATCAGCATACAGGATCAATGTCTCATATTGTTGGATACGTTGGTGATATCAACCAGGACGAAATGACGGTTCTCTATAATCAGGGATACAAAAAAACAAGTATCGTTGGTAAAACCGGAATTGAAAAGCAGTATGATTCGCTGCTTCAGGGTAAAGAAGGCCGCGAAATGTCTACAGTAGATGTTCATGGCCGAATCATTTCTGATACTCCTATTGTTGAACCGCCGGAAATGGGAAAGAGCCTTGTGCTCACTATCGACAGCGATATTCAAAAGCTTGTTGAAGAAGCTCTCGGAAACCGTGTTGGCGCTTCTGTTGTACTTAAGCCTGCAACTGGTGAAGTTCTGGCAATGGTTTCATACCCTTATTATGATTCAAATATTTTCAGCTCTGATGATGCTGGTAAGGAATACGCAAAGCTTGTAAATGATACAACAAAACCTCTTTTGAACCGAGCAGTACAGGTTTCTTATCCACCGGCTTCTACTTTCAAAATCATTATGTCTGCAGCAATGCTTCAGGAAAATGCTTTCCCTGCAAGCAAGGCAATTGAGTGTAAGGGTGTAATGATTTATGGTGGCCGCCGTTTCCACTGTCACGTTCATGAACCTGGCCACGGCTGGCTTGATTTGAAAAACGCTATGGCTCAGTCTTGTGACGTTTATTACTGGACTGTTGGTCGTGACTATCTTGGTATTGAAAAAATTGCTTCTTATGCCCGCGAGTTTGGTTTTGGTAAGAGTTCTCAGATTGATTTACCAAGCCAGGTTGCCGGTCTTGTTCCAACTGCTGAATGGAAGGAAAAGAAGTATCACGAAAAATGGCTTGGTGGAGATACAATGTCCTGCTCAATTGGTCAGGGCTATATGGAAGCAACTCCGCTTCAGCTTGCAAATATGGTAGCCATGGTTTCTAATGAAGGTGTTATTTATAAGCCTCATCTTTTGAAGGAAGTTCGAGACCCTGTAACCGGCGAAGTAATCCAAGAAGTAAAGCGTCAAGTTCTTACGGAATCTACAATCGATAAGGAAGTATGGAAGCAGATTCAGGATGCAATGCGCTATACAGTTACAGACGGTACACCGCAATATCCAATGCATAATAAGATTGTTCAGATTGCCTGTAAAACTGGTACAGCCGAAGTTGAACCATACAGCAGCAGAAAAGAAAATCAGAGCTGGCACTCATGGCTTGTTGCTTATGCTCCTTATGATGCACCTCCGGAAGACCGCGTGTGTGTTGCCACAATTGTAGAAGCCTGCAATACCTGGGAATGGTGGGCCCCTTACGCTACAAACATTATTATTCAGGGAATATTTGCTCATCAGAATTGTGCAGAAGCAACAAAAGAACTTGGCTTTGAATATCTGACAAAGAGCCGCGGTAGACAGGAATAGGAGAGGGAGAATGAAAAATAAGTTTTTTGCAATGTTCGATTATCTTCTGATTCTTGTTGTCCTTACCCTTGTTGCTCTTGGTGTAATGTTTATCTATTCTTCGAGCATAAACTCAGAAGGTGTGCGGGTTACAAACGAATATATAAAGCAGATTATCTGGGCATCAATTGGTTTTGTAATTATGATTGTTGTGACTGTTTATGATTACAGACGACTTGAATCTTTGTCGATATATGCCTTTTTAGGACTTCTTTTACTATTGATTTATACCAGACTTTTTGGCCGCTACGTAAATGGTGCAAAGAGCTGGATTGGTATTGGTGAATTTGGAATTCAGCCTTCAGAATTTGGAAAAGTATTTTACATTTTGTATCTTGCTCGTATTCTTGATGACACTGCAAATGGAAATCAGCTTAGACGCTTTTTCCTTGCAACAGGTGTACTGCTTCTTCCAATGGGCTTAATTCTTCTTCAGCCGGACTTAGGTACTGCCAGTGTATATCTGCCAATTTACTTTGTAATGTGTTTTATTGCAGGGGTTCCAATAAGATACATTGGCTATGTTTTACTGTTCGGTGTATTTACAATCTTTTTTGCGATTCTTCCTGTATGGAACTCGGAAATTGCTGCAACTCCTCTGGCTGTAATTTCAATCTTAACTAATATGCGTCTGCGAATGATTTTGATATTCGCCTTTTTGATTATTACGCTTTTAGGTTATGTAATCCGCAGATATTTGCATGGTCCACGCTATATTCACTGGATTATTTACTTTACATCGATTATTGCAATGGCTCTTGTTTTTTCACTTATTCTTGGTAAGGTTCTTAAGGAATATCAGATTAAACGTCTTATTATCTTTATGAATCCAAATAAGGATCCTTTGGGAGCCGGTTGGAATATCATTCAGTCTAAAGTTGCTATTGGTGCTGGTGGTGTTGTTGGTCAGGGCTATCTGATGGGAACTCAGAGTCATTACCGCTTTTTGCCTCAGCAGAGTACAGACTTTATTTTCAGTATTCTATCTGAAGAGTTTGGCTTCCTTGGCGGTATGCTTGTTTATTCTCTGTATTTTATAATTCTTTTGAAAATACTTTATATTATTCGAAAATGTGTAAACCGTTATGGTTCATATATCTGTTCAGGAATTCTTGGAATGTTCTCGTTCCACTTCTTTATTAATGTTGGAATGGTTATGGGAATAATGCCTATTACAGGTATTCCGCTGTTGTTCTTGTCTTACGGTGGTTCATCACTGCTTACCGCTATGACCTGCATAGGGCTTGTAATGAATGTGAACTACCGTAAAGCAGAATTAAAATAATCAGTTGGCTGCATCAATTACAGCATAGAATGCTGGTTTTGTCTGGTATGACCATTTCTTTGCATCAGGCTTTACAAAAAGAAGTGGGTACTGTGTACAGTTACCAAGCCACTTCTTCTGATATTCCATATTGAGCCAGGTGTTTTCATCATTAAGTCCCCAAACGGTAATACTTTCAACACCATGCTTTGAATCAGTCTTTCGGTTTTTGATGTAAACCTGGAAGTATGCTTTATAAGCATCGGCCAGACTGTTGAACTGTTTACCGCTTACGCCTAAAAGGTCCTTTTCCTTGTTGTAGTTGTTCCAGGTACCGATATCAAGCTCAGTAATCTGAACATCAAGACCTTTGGCAATAAAATCAGTAATTTCTTTTTCTACAGCAGCAGCTGAGTTCTTTATGCTGTGGTGAGATTGAAGTCCCATAGCATCAAGGCGAGTAGGGAGAACTGCATCATCTTTATGAGAAAGAATAAGATCAACTACACGAAGCTGTTTTTCATGTTTGTCGCTTGTAGAAGTTCCATAGATTCCGCCGTAATCATTGTAAACAAGTTTTACATCTTTTGGAGCATATTTGTTTGCATATTTGAAGGCATCAACAAGGAAGTCTCCGTTTTTATAAACTGAATACCATTTAGAACCATCAGTGCGGAGCCAGTTAGAACCACCATCAGGAGTTGCTTCATTAAATACGTCCCAGGCCCAGATAATGTGTTGGCCGTTATTGTTTTTCTTTTCCCAGTTAGCAACGCGTTCAAGAACAGTTTTAATATACCATTCAAGGCGAGCTTCCATTTCGTCACGGCTTACAAGACTTTTTGATTTATCATAATCCTTGCAGAAGAATCCATCTTCAGTCTGAGAATGCCAGCCGAGTGTGTGACCACGCATTTTAAGACCATTTTTCTTACAGATAGCAAGAATGTCATCAATACGCTGAAGTCCGTTCAGAGCCGGAGTTTTAATTGTAACGCCATTAGAAGCTGTAAAAGTTCCATTTGTAGAAGGAGTGTTTCCCCACCAGGCCATTACAAACTGAGGCTTAAACTCATTTCCCATAGTAATCTGGTTAGCATGCTTTGCGAGGCCTTTCTGAACATCCTCATAATAAAGTTCCTGCTTAGTCCCCCAGTTAGCACCAAAGTTTCCGTATTCAACTGCAAAACCTACATGTTCAAAATACTTTTCATAAGTTTTACAGAAAGATGGAACAGACGGATCAAGCCAGTCCTTTGAATCTGCAGCAAAGGCAAAAGAACTAAAAGTAGCAAAAACTACTGCAAGAAGAAAAATGTTTCTTGAGATTTTGTTTTTCATATATTCCTCCAAAAAATCATCTTTATTAGCATAAATTATCATTTGATTTGAATAAATAGGGGATTCTTTTTAATAGGATTTTCTTATAACTTTTGTAACCTTAGGGGATTTCACCTATTATTTAATATGACTGCATTATTTCAGCAGTTATAAAAAATAGCGAGGTTATATATGCTTAAGAAAATTTTTACTTTTTTAATGTGTTCATCAATGCTATTGGCTTGTAGTGCTTCACTTCAAAAGAAGAAAGAGTCTGAAAGAAGAGATGTGGCAATCAGGAAAGTTCATTCGAATTGTGAATTTCAGGATTCTGGCGAAGTTATCTTTAATCCAGATATGGGATTTTATAGTGTAGTAAAGGCAATTGTTACAAAAGATGGAATAACAATAGGAGACGGTTATAAAAGTCGATTAGAAAAACATAATCCAATTTGTACAGATGGTGTGTATCCAGAAAAAAATGATCTGCTTTATACTGCAAAATTTGATCAGCTGCTGATTGAATTTGATATAAGTGCTTTTTCAACAAGAAATGGTGGAATTGAAATACTGGATGGTGAAAGGGTTCATCTTCCGGTTGATGAAATCAAAGATGTTTTGAATCAGATTAGAGTAGCAGGAAAAACTGCTTTAATTAGATTTGGATATGATCCAGATTTTGAAGGAGATGGAGAGTCTCGTGATGTTGAACCTGAAGATTTCAGCTTGATTTTAACACACATTGAAGATATCTGTGCGGCTGTTAAGGACTATGAACAGGTAATAACTGGTATTCAGTGTGGAATGGTTGGTCCTTGGGGAGAAATGAACTTTACAACTTATTCAAAAAATATAACTAAAGCTGAGTTCGAAAAGTATAATTATGATTTTGAATTAGAGCTTGATTCAACTCCAGATAAAAATGATGGATATATTGAAAACGGATATCTTGTACTTATTATGCGAAAATTTACAAAGGAACTTGAAGCCAATAATTGTGACCTTCCGCTCTTAGTTCGCCAGCCTAGATTTATTTATGATTATATAAAACGAAGAACCAGTGATTTCAATTTTGATGGCGAAACTGTCCCGGAATTATTTACTCCAGCTGCATCAAATAAAGAATTTTACAGACTTGGACTTTATAATGACGGTTATCTTGGATCTGATATGGATACAGGAACTTTTACAATAAATCGTGAGCAGGAAACAGAGTTTATTAAAGCCTTTACAGATCACACTCCATATGGCGGTGAATTAATTGGAAATTATAATTTAAAAGAGGGCAATTGTGCTTCTATGAAAGAGATGTTTACGAATCATCTTTCAGTTTTGAATATTGGTTATAAAGAATCTGTGTTCCGTGGTTTAAATAAATTTAACTATAACGATGAATCAGCCTTTAGTTATTTGATAAAGCATATGGGATATCGTTATATTGTAAAAGATGTCGTTTTTGAATATCCTGAAAATCTTTCTGAACTGGATATAAATCTGACCTTTGAAAATAATGGTTTTGCAAATTTGCCATATCATAGAAAAAAGATGATGTCGATACTGTTTGAAAAGGATGGCAAGATTGTTTATGAAAAGAAAGATCCAAATCTCTTATTTGATGGAAAAGAAAAAACATTCATTTTGAATACAGCAAAACTACCGGAAGGTAGTTATACCATATATCTAAAAATTTCAGATTTCGATGGAAATTATCCAATTCAACTGGCAAACAAAAATCTTTGGAATGCTGAGTTGAAAGCTACCAAAATTGGAGAAATTACTAAATAAAAAAATTGGATTAGTGATATAAAAAAGCCGGATTAATTATCCGGCCATTAAATTACTTAAGATATCCGCCGTAACACCAGCCGACAGTGCTAGCTTTTATTGTTTTACCGTCGCGGTCTTTGGCATTTGCTTGAACTTCAACTTTTATGAGGAAATGCCATCGATTGTTTCGGCTTTGCCTAGTTCAAGGATTTTTACTTTTGTACCAGCGGACATTATTGTTAGGACTTGTGTAGAGGTGGCTTCACCTGAGCGGAGTTTGAGGTTTTCGGAGACAGTCATTGTTTTGTTTTGAGTAACGTTTGTTGAAGATGCTACTTTCCCAGTTTGAATTGTCGCTGTTGTTTTACTGCCGTCGTAATCACAGGAGCCGTCAGCGTATTTTGGCCACATTATTTTAGATATATCATATTGTTTATTTAAATAAAAATTTCGTATTTGAAATAAAGTATCTTCATTTGTCTTTACTAGTTTAAAAATTAATTTATTATTTTTATATATAAATAAATAATCACCATCGAATTTAAAAATTAATTTATTAATTTTTTTTGAATCTATAACATTATTATAAATTGGAAGAGTATTTTTGCTATATGTCATTGGAATGATATAAATAATAAATTCATTATCTGTTTTTTCTATATTTTTAATAAACAGGGGATTTCTAGTATATGGAGAATAAAAAACTTCATCTTCGATATAAAAATAATTAAAAAATTTAAGTGAATATGGAAAAAAGAAGTCTCTGTAATATTCTCCATCATTTCGAATTTCTCTATTCCAAAAATCAATAAGATATGGCTCATGTTCAAATAATTTAGCGGGAATTTCTTTATTAAAAATGTCTTCTAGATAATAATTCATTGTGTAAGTTGTGCCTATAATGCCTTTTGGTAAACACTCACTATTATTATTTACGAAAATATCTTTTAGATATATTCCTTTTTCATCTATGTACAATAAAGCCTCTGTTCCCTCCTCATCATTATTGGATCTTGAAATTTCAGCATTATCACAGTTAACAGTGATAAATGTTTCTTTTTTAAGTCTTTCTAAATTATTATTAATTTCATCAACATAATAAGTATCTTTATTTATTATAATATCAAATGTTTCTGCAAAGAAAAATGTGAAAGAAAATAAAAAAATAATTACTAATATAATTTTTTTTTTCATTATTAAACCTCCATTAGTCCTTTTATATATGGTTCTTCAAAATTAAAAGGATTTACAATAGGTGCGTTTTCGTATAGAACTGCTACTTTCTTTTTGGGATCAGTTTTGGATATATCTATTATAAAAGAATTTTCAAAATTATTCTTTTTCGTTTCAAAAACTTCCAAATGTAAATGTCGTCCCATTCCTGTTGCTCGTTCTTTTTTAAATCCAGGGCCTTTCATATCAACACTTCCAGAAGTACAATGACCTGTATTACCAACATATCCAACTGTCATTCCTGGATAAACGGGTTGTTTTTTTCAACTATTTTTTTATTTCTATCAAGGTGACCAAGTAAATAAAAAATATTGTAACCCTTATATTTATTATTTGCTTTTATAACAATAAATCTTCCATATGTCCAATCGCTTTGATCATTTGAATAAACTACTTCTCCATTAATTAATGATTTTATAGGAATTCCTTCTTTCCATTCTACAGAAATATCAACACCTTCATGATAATAACTTCCTGAATTATTTGGGGTATTAAATACCTGACTAATCATTGTTGAATACCTATTGGCTTCAGTGTATGTGATATTATAAGGCATAAATCCTGGGTTGTTTTTGATTTTTATAGTAGGAATCATATGAAGTTTTGAGTGTATTTAAAATCAAATATGGATTAAACTCAAATAATCCAGCTTTATCTAATTTATCCAAAAAACAAATAGGATTGTAAAATGCAAATAAATTTTCACTGAATACTTTTTTCATTTTGGAAAACATATTTATGCTATTTTTTTGTTTATCAAAATTTTCATCAGGAATATTTATAACTGATTTGTCTGACAAAGCAGTTATAAACAAAAAAAGCCAGTATTTATAACCGGCCATAAAATTACTTAAGATATCCGCCGTAACACCAGCCGACTGTGCCAGCTTTTATTGGTTTACCGTCACGGTCTTTGGCATTTGCTTGAACTTCAACTTTGAGGAAATGCCATCGATTGTTTCGGCTTTGCCTAGTTCAAGGATTTTTACTTTTGTACCAGCGGACATTATTGTTAGGACTTGTGTAGAGGTGGCTTCGCCTGAGCGGAGTTTTAGGTTTTCAGAGACAGTCATTGTTTTGTCTGTTTTACCATTTTTTGAAGATGTAGATATTGCTGTTTGAGTTTTAATATTTTTGCTTCCGTCGTAGTCACAAGAACCATCGGCGTGGCGGGGATATCTAACATTATTATAATTCACAGTAAAATTATCTGTAATTCGAGCAAAATGCCAAAGTTCACGCACTGTTTCCGAATTTGCATAACAATAGGTTCCCAAATAATTATCAATCGAATTCAGATAAACATCGATATATTCGCCATCTAGTTTTATGATTAAATCAATTTCTGAAAAATTTTGTATTTTTTTATAATCTGAAGACATTGAATATTCTTTTCGATCTTTTTCATCGAATTCTTTTGAATCCCTTCTTTTTGAAGTTATGTAATAATATTCATCTTTTTTTTGGATTTTATCAATATAGTAATATACATGTCCATTGGAAAATGTAAATTTAGTAAAATAATATGCACCATAATTATATTGAAATTCTTCACCCCATGACAAAGGATATTCTCCATATGGATCAGGTTTCCAGCCTTTTCTTTCATCCCACCATGGTTCATTCTGTAAAATTATTTCAGGATCCTTAGCTTTTAATGCATCAAAATAATATGAATGAATCCATTCACCTTTTAGCAATTTTTCTGGAAGATATGTTGAAAAGTTTGTAAAACTTAGATCATCAAAATCAATAAATAAATTTTCTGTTTCATCGACTAAACCAATAACCTTATCAGAGCCGTCATGCAAAAATTTATAAGCGAATATGTTAACATTCATATCTTTTTCATAAGGCTGATTACTTTGGGAATAATAATAAATTGTACTTTTGTCATATTTATAATAATACCCATTCTTATTTGTTTTCCAAGAATATTCTTGACTATAAGCAAATGCTATATTTAAAAGGAATAATAAAAATAAAATAAGTCTTTTCATAAAAAATCTCCATAATTATTTTGGTAACTTCCAATATATCTCATTATCAAAAGGATCTATTCGTTTATAATTAAATTTGCGAAAGTTTTCATAGTTAAATGTTATTTCATCGGATTGACACAAATCTGTCCATTTACAATCAACAACAGTCAAATGCAAATGAGGACCAGAACTGTTTCCAATATTACCAACTTTCGCAACAGTCATGTTTGGATAAATCTGTTTATTAATTACAGTATCTTTACTCCACAACTCTGGCAAAACATGGCATAAAACATACACCTTACTTTGATCAGAATTCTCAATAAAAAGCATATTACCATAACCAGTTCCACCGTTATTTCCTGTTTTTCCATTTCCGTTTTGAGTAAACCATCGTACAACTCCAAATATAAGCGATTTTATTTCAGTTCCTTCAGCTGCACCAAAATCAACACCATCATGATAATACTCTGTATAGTTTGTGTTATATTTTGAATAATCATCATTAAATGTTCCTGTAGGTATAGCATAACCTTCAAAATCAGTTTTATTCGAACCAATATATGGAGCAAAACCAGGATTACTCTTAACATCTTCAGAATAATTTTTTATTACACCACTACGAGTTGTTATTGATGTATTAATTGTCTTTCCTGCATATGGATTGAATTCTAATAATTTTAATTCGGACATTTTATTGAGAAATTCTGGAGGATATACAAAATAAAATTGATTAGAGTTAGAAGAAAACTCATTTTTCTTCGTAAATGTCTTACTTAAATCCTTGTATACATCATTTAAATCTTCTTTCCACTCAGGAACCTTCCAATGATTAATGAGTAAGTTTTGAATATTTTTATGATCATTTTCAGACATTTCTAAAGGATGTAATGCTACAATTTTAGAATTAAAATCATTGATAATTGTATTATAAACATCCTGCTCATATAAAAGATTGCTATCCGGTGATAATAATTTTTTATCCTTAAAAAAGTCTTTTTCAATTAACTCTTCTTTTAGTTCTTTTAATTTACATGCTAAATTATCGGCAGGACAATTTTTAGTAGATACGAAGGGCTCTTTTTTATCATCCTTAAAATTAAGATTAATCAAACTATCAAAATATTCTTCAATATAATTATGAGAATAATTTAAGAAATCAGTATCACTTATTTGATACTTTTCATTTTCATAGTCAAAAATATATTTTGAGTTTTCTAAAGGAATTTTATCCTTCTTATATTCAAACGAAATTGGTATTGGTAAATTACAGTTTATAGTTTCATCACTATCATCTGAATATAAATCAAACAACCCACCTTTACTTAAAGTTGTAGACTTAGGCAAGTATTGTAAATTTTTTTCCAAAATATATATTGGACCTTTTATTCCAAGTTTATTACATATATCATCGGCTGAATAAGTTAGAATACATTCTTTATATGTATCACCTTGTACATTATCAAATTTTTTTCCGAAAATTCCATCTTGCCCTAAAATAAACAAATTTAAGAATGATTCTAATTTAAGATAATTTTCATCTCCTTTGTTTGCTATTTTGCAACCTGGATTTTGTTCATTGTATTTTGTTAATGTATTTATTGTGTTTCCCTTATATTCATAGTTTTTGAAAAATTCTAATTTTTTATCTTTTATCCATATTTGAGTGCCATAAAAAAATATTTTGTTTATTGTATCCTGACAAATGTTATTTTTTAAATTTATATCATTGTTAGCATATGCATATACAATAAAGGAAAGTTTTTCAATTTTTTTATATCCATTTACGTCTGTTCCTTCTTCTAATTCAACAGTTGTATTTATAGGTAAAAAGGTTGTGTATAGCTTTTGTCTTCCTTTTCTTTTTTCACATAAAACATTGTCCGTTTGTTTTATATTAACTTTCCATAAATCAGATTTTAAAGAAAGAATATTATCTGTAAAAAAAACACTCCAATCAATAAAATCCTCTTTTCCCATATATGATAGTAGTGTATTTTTATCTAAAGACATTCCTATTATGTCATCATTAGTGGAAATTTCTTTTGAATTATTAACTCTTCTTTTTATTTGAATATTTAATTTACTTTTACAAATAGGTACATATCCATATGAAATTTTACATAATATGTCATCTTCATCTTCTTTCATATTGTAATCGTTTATCACTTCTTCAAAGTTTAATACCTCATACTCCTTAGAAACCCAATCTATTGATGGTTGATAATATTTTGTATAGTAATTGTCATTATAAGTCTTTGTTAATTCTTTTGTAGCATATACATAAGACTTATTTTCTGATCCGCAAGCGGAATTTTTCAGAGAGCCTATAGTTGTCTTATAGAAAAGTTTTTCATCTGGAATATTTAGTTCTAATGAATAATTTGTTTTTGATCCTTGAACTAAATGCAGTCTGCATTCATAGCATTCAAAAGAACTGTCTGAAATAACACCTCTTTGTAAATCTATTGTTTTATTTGGAACTTTTTGTTGCATTTGTAATGATAATGGATTCGGAATTTTCTCTTCTTTCAAGCTATAACATTTTTCAAAAGCATCAAAAAACGGAATTTCATATTTTTTTAATAAATTTTTAAATTCATATGTTTGTTTATCATAACATGTAAATAAATGAGAGGTAACAATATATATAGCTGATGCATTTTTCTTTTCAATTGTTACCTTGATACCTATTCTTGATGTAACCTTATTTTCGATAGCACTCGGACCATAAATTATTAAGAGACCTTTATCCGTATAAGCATTTTTAATTAATGACATCTGTTTAAAATCATCTCTTAATTGGTCCAAGTCTTTTTCAACACTTCTAACATAGGACGATTCTATTGTCATTCTTCTTAGTTCTTCAAGTTGTTTTTGTTTTGTAGAAATACTGTTATTAATAGAAGATAATACAGCTGAAATTGTTGAACTTAAATTTTCTTTAACCAAATACATTTTTGAAAAAACTGGTAAAAGATTTTCTAAAATTGAATAATAAACATTATTACAATCTTTTCGACTACACCAACCATTATTTGTAATATTTTTAGGATTGACTTCTACAAATCCATATTTTTTTTCAATAGTATCATTTCTTGTTAGATTCAATGAATTTACATTGTAAGTATTATTTCCTTTACATTCTAATTCAGAATTTTTATCAATAGTAAATAATTCAGTTTGAAAATTTTCGAACAATTTACAATTTGATGGATTGGATAAATATTTAACATTCATTTCAGGTAGACAAAGAGATGTAGTTCCATTTTTTCCAATTTTTGTTCCATTCCTATTAACATATATTTCAGAAAATTCTGAAAGATATCCAATTGAAGGAATTTCAAAATATTTACAATTTTCTAAATCTGTTTTTACAACAGCTCTATAACAAAATGGTAATTCAGGTTGCTCAAATAGTCTATTTTTTTCTTCGTCTTCTAAGTCAATAAAAATATTTTTTTCTCTTAATTTTTCAAAAAAAGAATAATCTGATAGATGTGTAATTAAGGAATAAAAATCAATTTTCTCATTGCCATCTTTCGTCGGAATTAAAAGATTATTTTTCAGCAAAAAATAATTATCTTTTTTCTTTCCATCGAAGTTTAAATTACAAGCTAAAATTTTACCCGACAAAGGATTTCTTATTGGACAAAAGCCATTTTTTTCATTATTAAAAGAAGTGATATGAATTCCACTATGCCATCTGCCTTTCTGATTTATTGGATAATATCCTCGTAACGCTTGTATGTGAGAAATAAAGCTGTCATTTTTAATACCAAAAAAATCTAAATCCATATATTACTCCGAAACTTCATCATCATCTTTTGTGAAATAAATTCTTACTGGTTTTTCACATGAAATCTCAATTTTTTCATATCCATATTTTTCTTCTGTAAGAATTGTTACTAATGAATCTTCTTTTTTTTCAACAGCATCTTTTGAGTCATCTAATTCATTTTCATCATATTCAAGTAATAAACTATAATTTGCAGGAATTAAATCTTCTTTTTCAAGAACACCTTTATCAAGATTACCTGAATCTTCTTCTTCGTCATTTCTGAAAAGCGTATATTTTGTATTTGTGATTGCATTTTCATCATAATCAACAAATTGAACATCTATCTTTCCACTAATCTCCACATCCCCAGATTCCACCTTCTTACATCTGTTCCCGCGGACTTCAAACTTAAACTTTGGCTTTTCCTTAAGCGGAATTCCATCCCAGTGGTAGGTCCACTCTGCATCAGCTTTATCTCCTTGTATCTCTGCCCCAAGTGTTGCGACTACGCGTTTCTTATCATCCATAATCATGAAGGTGACGCCGCCTTCCATGTCTTTTGTTTCGGCATGAAGCTTCAGTGTTTCTCCAACAAGCCCTTTGCTAGTGCTGCTGCCTTCTGAGTCCTGCCATTCAGCTTTCTTGATCTCAGGTCTTACAAGCTTTACTTCGAGTGAGTTTGAACTCTTTTCAAAATTACACCATGCACAGTGAGCACTGAAAATAAACTTAGGGTCGCTGTCTGGCGGCATCTCGCTCTGATCAGCGCGGTAGAGCCACTTTGCGGAAACGCTTCCGCTCTTTACTGTCAGCGGGAACTTTGCGAGTGGCAGGCTGTCTTCCGGGCCTTTGCCTTCGCGGAACACTTGCAATGTCACCATGTTGCCGTCGTCGATGTCCTGTACGCTTGCTGTGAGTTTGACTTCTTCACCTTCCTTAACGCTGGTGCTAGCCCATTTTACGCTGCTGAACTTTGGTTCTTTCTTTTCGGCTTCGTCACGCTCGCGTTTCCATTCTTCTGTGTTCTTTGGATTAATGATTGCCGGCATAGGAATGCTTGCGCCCATGGCAATGATTGTAGAGTTATTCTGCATGCCCATGTCGTTACAGGTTGAAACCTGGCTTCCAATAACGGCGGCTTCTTTTCCTTCAATCTTAACTTTGCTAGAAGTACCGCCTGTGACTTTTCCTTCTTTCTTCGGATTCTTCTGGAACTTGATTGTACCTGGCAGCTGCATGTGCATACTGTCGTCGTGTTTTGCAACACTGTCTTTCATTGCACATTTTTTGTCTTTGATTGTTACGTCTTTTGCAAGCTTGTCTTTGAGTTTTCCGATGAAAGGGTGAGGGAGTGGTACGTTGGCAGTTGAGTTACCGGCAGGGACAACCATGATATGGGTATCCATACCCATTACTTTGTCGTCCTCTACGGCAATCTGTTTGCCTTCGGCGGCAACTCCCTTTGAGCCGCTCATTTTTATTTTTTTACCTTTAACTTTTATTTCTTTGTCGCTTGTTAGTGTAAACTTACCTTTCTCCTTAAAAGATACATTTCCATCTGTTTTTATTGAAAAGTCTTTTTCGCACTTAAGGTTAATGTTCTTTCCTTTTAGGTTCAGTTTCTTGCAGTTTACTTCTATGCCGCCGTCAAGTTCGTTTACAAGCTCGATGCCTTTAGAACCGAGGATTGCACGCATTTGTCCTTCGGCCGCTTCGAACCTTATTTCTTCTTTGCCGTCTTCATCAATAATTTCTATTCTGTGCTTTTTAGTTTGAATAAGATAACTTTTTGTCGGGTCATCGGTAGAATGCTCAGGCGGCTTGTGCTTCTGGTCGTATAAGCAGCCAAGGATTATTCCCTGCGAATAGTTTCCATAAGGAAAGCAGACAACTACCTGGGTTCCGATATCAGGAAGTACCCACCAGCCGGCAGAATTCTTTCTGTTGTGACCAAGCACCTGATACCACGGTGTTACAGCATTAGGCCCGACTAACGGAAGCGTCAGCTTTAGACGACCGAGACAGTCCGGGTCCTTGTTGTCTACGACAATTCCGTAGGTTGGGGGACAACTTGCACGGTACTGCTTTTCATAGAATGCAGAAACACCTGCCGGGTCTCTTGGATCGGGATGACGTTCGAGAAGTTTTTCAATTTCCTTATTCAAATCTATCATACTTTTTTACCTGACATATTTTTAATTCAGAGCTATTCCAGAACCTTTTAAGGTCATGTCTTTGTCTGCTTCTATCTTGATTTCCTTACTTGCTTTTACCTGATAATTTTCGCAAGAAACATTGAACTCTTTTTCTGCTTCAAAAGTCATATTCTCCGCGTTAAGGCAGAGATCTTTTGTTGCTGCCAAATCAATTTCTTCATCAGTTGTAATTGAAAGCTTTTTATCTTCTGCTATAAACTCAATTCTGCTGTTGGTTTTATTCTGTATAATCTGGAGTTTTTCTTTTCCATCTGTATCATCCAGGATAATCATGTTTTCTGCTTTTGTTTTAATAAAGCTCAGAGAATTCTTTCCATCCTGGTTCAAATCTGCATCGCTGTTTTCACCTGTTTCTGGAGGAGCTGCAACTTCGCTCCATACTGCGCCGAGCGCTACTAATTTTGTTTTATGAATATCAAGTGAAATTACAAGAACCTGATCATCAACATCTGGAAGACATGAAACGCCGGTACCGTCTCCTGTTAGTGAAGACAAATATGGAACCCAACTGGATACAACTTCATTTTCATTTGTGTACGTAATACGGATTCTTCCTAATTTATCTTCATCCTGGTTATCTGAAACTTTCGCCATGAAGAAAAGATTATCTAACATTTTTTTTCCTTATACTTTTACTTAAATCATCTCACCTGAATTATATTCCATAAGATAATTCAATTGAGCCGCCGCTTCGCTATCTCGCTGCTGCTTTTGATAACCATGTATTCGCTTTATCTGCTGCAGCCAGATACTTCTTTCTTTTCCAGTCATCGCCATTATTTCCGTTCTCGGCCAGTGGAAATAATATGCAAGGTCTGCCGCCTCCTGAAATATTTCATTCTGGGGGCGGCTTATGCTTCCCCCAGTTGTTCAAACTCCCCGTAATATTCCGTATTACAGTTTGGACATTTCAGTGGAATCTTTTTTATTACCTGATGATTTATTTCATGCATGAAATCTACAAGAAATGCAAAATCAACAGGATGCATTTTTTCAATAGTGTTTCGGTTTATATTTCGTTCCGCACCAAGAGAGGTAATTACTTTTGCTAACAGAACAATATAAAAAGCGCCTGAGTTTTTTTGTACGGTGCTGTCTCGTTCAATTCCAACAATATCGCTGACTTTTACAAGCCGCATTATGCCGGTTACTTTGCGTCCATTTTCAGTTTTTATTCCTGTACCTTTTGGTAATGTAAATCTAAACTCTGTTCTTATCTGCTGCATAACTAAAGCTCCAGGTGAGAGAATCGACTCTCATTATTTTTAATTGGTTCAAATGCATTTTCAACAGAATCTTCATTTGAATTACTTTCTTGTTTTTCCAATTCATCTGTTGGAATATCCAGATCATCAGGTCTCTTTGGAGGAACTGAGTTTTTAAGTAATTCCTCTCTATCAGTAAGTAACACACGTCTATCGCCTGCAGTTACATAAACAAGGTCTGCTTCCACAGTAAAAAGATTTAATTCGGGAAACTTATACTGCTTTTTAAGGGCAAGAATTGCCTGGGCAAAGTTCTTATAGTTTGAAGCAATTTCAGTTTTTGCAGCAAGGCTTGATTGCTGCGGTTCTTTTGCAAGAATAATTGAAAGAGCGTCTTTTACAACTTCACTGTCCATATTTGCTATACAAGAGCGTATTTGTTCTGCTTTAGCCATTTGAAACCTCGTTTATTAAATTATTTGCGGCATTATAATCTGTAAGCGGAATAGTTGCGGGAACAGGAATGCGTGGCAGACCATAAGAATTGTCTGCTTCTATTTCATCTGTAATTTCTCCACCGCAGGCAATAAAGGTACAGTGATCTATTTTTGCACCTCTAAGCGGATATCCTGAAAAAGTACAATTATAGAAGATACAGTTTTCAAAGAGGGCAGAGGAAAAACCATTCATGCCGTTTCCGTAAGTTAATTCAAAATAACAATTGATAAAAATAGTATTTGAAAAACTTGCAAAAATTCCTTCTATATCTTTAATAGTAGATGAATCGATAATTGTGTTTTTGAATTGTGCCCGCTGCATAGTGCAGGCTTCGAATACAGTTCGTTTTAATTTTGAATTTAAGATTTTAACTTTTATGAGGCTTAGTCCCTGAAGATTATTATTTAAAAGATTGCATTTTGAAAATTGAGAATTAATAAAACTTGAACGGGAAAAAGTACAATCAGAAAGATTTGTTTCTATAAACAGAGCGTCATTACAATTAGAATCTCGTATTTCAGTTTTGCTCCAGTGAATACAGCTGCTTGAAAGACCGTCTAAATCTGAGTTTGTAATGCTTGCATCAGTAAAGCTGCCTGTTTGAAAATCTATTTGAATTATATCTTTGTTTGAATAATTATAGATTGCCATAAACTCTTTCCTTTTTTTCTATTTAATACGACTTTCATCTGAGTAAAGATCTGCAAGTGCAAATTGAAAATCTTTACCGCAGCTTGGGCATTGCGTAGTAATCAGAGAACTTTCTCCGTTTACCTGTTTATATAGAAGCTGAAGAAATAAGAAATCAGCTTCATAAAGATTCATGATTGTTTCTTTTGTTACATCTTTAATATCACCAATTTCATCTATTACACTCGCAAGTAAAAGAATATCTCTGTAGCGAGAGTTCATTGCAACCTCTTCGGCTTCCTGAACTTTAAGCTCATCCAGTGTTGTTGTAAGATGCATTTTTCCGCGCTTGTGTATTGTGCCATCTATATTCAGACCAAGCGGTAAGTAAAAGGTTATCTGGTTACTCATTTCCGTTTAGTCCTGTATGAATGTATGATGATGATTCTTCGTTTTCATAAAATGAAGGTTTTGTTTCTCTTTCAGTTACAATTCCAATTGCTTCTTCAAAATCTTTTGTAAGGTCCAGGCACTTTTTTCCTTTTGTACCAATTACATTTATTGAAACTTCACCTTCTGCTGTAATTGAAATTTCGAGCTCTTGTTTTTTTGCCATAAAATTTCTCCAAAACTTTTTTTGTTTTATTTGTGATTATAAAATGAAATGGCGAAATGTCAAAATTCTGAGGTCATAAAACACGTCATAATTGTCACAAATCGATGTCATAATTGTCACAATTGATGTCATAAATGTCACAATTGTGCTGATTTTAAATTTGTGACAATTATGACATTTTTTTTAACTGGTTTTTGTTGACTTATTACACTTGTCAGTTTAACCTAATTTTCAAAATACAAATTGGTGTTACCAAAAAAAACAAAAACTGATTAAGAAAAAAAGTATGAATAGAAATATACTTGGAAAAGGTTGGAAGTTTCCTGTGGAAATAGATGTCCATGGTAAAATTGCAACCTCCAGTTTTGAAAAAAGTATTGAAGAGTCTATCAGGATTATTCTCAACACAACTCCGGGAGAGAGAGTAATGCATCCGGATTTCGGATGTAAAATTAACGAAATCATTTTCTTTCCAAATTCTTCAAGAACAATTTCACTTGCTATTCATTACATTGAAGAAGCCATTGTTAAATGGGAGCCACGCGTAATTCTTAAATCTGTAACGGGAGAACCTGATCCGGATAATCCCGTTAAGATTAATATTTCTATCGATTATGAAATACGCTCGGTAAACACTTTTTTTAACATGGTTTATCCATTTTATTTGGAGAGAGGCGAAAGTGATTCCCAAAATCAATTTGGACGATAGAACGTTCGATGACATTTTTAATGAAGCTCTAAGATTAATTCCTCGCTATTGCCCTGAATGGACTAATCATAATACGTCTGATCCTGGTATTACTTTACTGGAGTTATTTTCGTGGATGACGGAAATGACTATTTACAGATTGAATAAGGTTCCGGATAAAACTTATCTTTCTCTTCTTGAATTAATGGGGCTTTCTCTCGTTACTCCTCAAAGTGCTAGAGCAATCATTCAATTTTTCCCTGTTGAAGGAGTTTCCAAAAATATCGAAATTAAAACTGGAACTCAAATTGCAGCTGTTGTTAGTGATGCTGATGATATTGTTTTTGAAACTGAAAAAAATATTCGTGTTAGTAATGCCAAACTTTTAAGCTGTGTAAATAAATATAAAGAAAACTGGAATGAAAATGTTGAATCAGAAAAATTAAATGGTTTCTATATTTTTGATTCTAAGAATGAAATTGAACATGCTTTATATGTAATGTCTGATTCTTTTAAGTATCTTGAAAACGAACATTACATTCAGCTTTCAATTACTCCAATTCAGGAAATAACTTCTGTAAATGCAGAACTTGTAAAACATATGTTCTGGGAATTCTGGGATGGAGAAAAGTGGACTAATCTTATAACTTCATCTTCTGTAAATAATCTTCACGAAAAAGATAATACAATTTATTTCAACGGTGGTATTCCAATTCAGCCTGTAGAAGTAAACGGAAAAGAAGGATTATGGATTCGTGGTATTCTTACTGATATACCATCAGATAAAAATGCGCTTTCTGCAAAAGGCATTTCGTTAAAAACTATTTTTGGTGGAATGGGATTTTCGCCAGATGCATGTCTTGCTAATTACGAGGCTAAATATGAACTTATTGATATGAATACCTCGTTCAATATGTTCTCAGATAATCCTTTGTATAACGAATGCTTTTATATCTGCGCTGATGATATTTTCAGAAATAAAAATACCAAGGCTGAGATTACATACTTTTTTAGTGAAACCTATATCAATCAGGAAGAAAATAAAAATGCCACTTTTGTGTATGAGTACTGGAATGGCAATGACTGGGTTAAATTAAATTCTGATGATAATTTTATTGACGGAACTTTTGACCTTAAACAGTCTGGTACAGTATCTTTCACAATTCCAGAAAAACTTTCTGTTGTAAATGTAAATAACGAAGAACATTACTGGATTCGCGTTCGTCTTATTACAAAAGATTTTGCCATTGGCGGTGAATATGTAAAAGATGATAAGGACAACTGGATCTGGCATTTTACATCAAAAGTTCAGAGTCCAGAAATTGCAAAAATACGAATCAAATATGAGTCTCTTAAACTTCCACCACAAAGATGCAATACCTATAGTAATTTTGTATGGAAAAATATTCCAGCTTTTGTAAAAGGTAAGGAAGATAAAGAAATTACTTTGTTCGATGTAAACGAAAGTCAGCTGCCTTCTTTGTATATTGGTTTAAGTAACTGTTTACCGGTGGGCGATGCTTCAATTTATTTCCGAATGGATGAAACTGTAAATCAGCTTGAGCAGAATGTATTTAAAGATTTCCGTAATGATGCTCTTATTAATACAGCTGCCCCAAGAATGATTAACCTTCAGTGGGAATACTTCAACGGTGAAAAGTGGACTGCGCTTTCTGTAAGCGATAATACTGATTCATTCCATCAGTCTGGTTTTGTAGACATGGTGATACCGGAAGATATGAGCCCTGTTGAAGAATTTGGAAAAAAACTTTACTGGCTCAGAGTGACTTTACTTTCCGGCAGTTTTGAAAACAGACCTTTTATTCAGGATATCCTTTTAAATTGTGTTTATGCAAAAAATGAAAAGACTTATGAAAATGAAATAATAGGTTCTGGTACAGGAGCTCCAGGACAGTCTCTCTTTGTTGCCCATAAGGACATTCTTAAAGGCTCTGTTTTATATGTAAATGAAAAATCAATCCCTTCAGCTAATGAACTGGAAATTATTAAAAAAGATTGTGGTACAGAACCTTATTTTGAAAAGGATGACGGTGTCTGGGTTAGATATACAGAGGTAGAAAATTTTTATTCATCTAATGCTTTTTCAAGACACTATGTAATTGATTATTCAAACGGAAGAATCCTTTTTGGTGATGGCGTAAAAGGTGTTAATCCTCCTAAGGGTAAGTTTAATATTCTTATGAAGTCATATCACACTGGAGGCGGAACAGTTGGTAATGTTGCAAGAAATACATTACAGGGCTTGATTCAAAGTATTCCGTTTATTTCTGGCTGTACAAATCCGTTTCCGGCAGAAGGCGGCGCAGATATGGAAACTGTAGATAACCTTAAGAGCCGTGCAGCGGGCGCATTTAAGAGTCTTCAGCGTGCAGTTACTGCAGAAGACTTTCAATGGCTGGCGCGTGAAGCTTCGGCAAGTGTTGGTCGATCATACTGCCTTAAAAAGCGCAATGCAAAAAATGAAGTTTGCACGGTAATTATTCCGGCTCGTCCTGCAGGAGTAGGCTACGATGTAAAACTGCTTCCTTCAAGAGAATTAATACGCAGAGTAAAAGAATATCTTGATGACAGAAAACTTGTAGGAACTCCTTTATGTGTTCAGGCACCGGTTTACAAAGAGTTCAATATTACACTTACAATAACCTTTAAGAGCGATGTCCTTGATGAAGGAAAAACTAAGGCTCGTATTGAAGAATGTTTGAGACGGAATTTTGATTGTCTTGAAGGTGATAACGGTTCTGGCTGGGAGTTCGGAAAAGAAGTAACCATGGGTATGGTTATGAAGCAACTGGAAAAAATTAACGAGATTCTTTCCATCAATTCGGTAGAAGTTTTTGATTTAGATGCGGATGTAGTGGTTGAAAAAATACTGCTTCGTGATGATGAGCTTCCATTCTTAAAAAACGTAATTATTGAAAAGAGGTAGATGTTATGCAGTCGGATATTTTCAAATACGTAATTCAAGCTCTCAAACAAAGTTTATCGACTGCATCAGATATTCCATTCTCTATTGTTAACGAAATCTCAAAAGATAAAGCAGAAAATCAAATTCAGTTTAACGTTACAGATATTTTCCAGACAACAAATGATAAAACTGGTCAGCGAATAATTGTTGATGAACAGAGATACGAAGTTCCTGCAATGTACGAAATGCGCTTAAGAGTATCTATTTTTGCCCCGGAACTTGAAGATAAGCTTTCGCTGTTTGGTTATGTTGCAGTGTTCTTTAAAGACCACACTGTTTACGAATGTGGTGAATATAACTGGCATGGTAATGAAATCAATAAATTCATTTTAGAACCAATCGTAAGAAGGGATTCTACCTGTGGATTTACTGATTCCTTTTATCTTGATTATAGAGTTGAGGTACAACTGAATTCACTCAAGGGTGAAAGCTTTGTACGTGTTGAAAAGAAAGAGCTTGGTGCTAAACAAATTAATAACAAATAATAAATCATTTAAAAGTGATTATAAAAAAGGAGGAATAAATGCCAAACTATCAGACACCTGGTGTTTATGTCGAAGAAATTGAAAGTGGCTCAAAGCCAATTGAAGCTGGAGCTACTAACATTGTTGGTTTTCTTGGAATTGCCGAGAAAGGTCCTATTAATCAAGCAGTACTTGTAACAAACTGGACTCAGTATACCAAGTTGTTCGGTGGCTTACATGCTGGTGGATGGCTTGCACATGGAGTTTATCAGTTCTTCCAGAACGGAGGTACAAAGTGTTACATCAACAACCTTGCAGAACCTGCAAAGGTTGCTAAGAAAGCTGATGCACCTGCTAAGGAAGGCGACAAGGCTGCTGCAAAAGAAGGTGATAAACCTGCTGCAGAAGAAGCTTACGAAGTTAAGAATCCTGATAACATTGCAAAACTTATCATCGGTAAAGATGAAGGTGTTGGAAAGAAATCTGGTTTGCCACTCTTCGATGAGATTCAGGATATTTCTATTGTTTGTGCACCTGGTGTAACAGATCCTGCTGCTCAGGATGCCATTCTTACTCACTGTGAAAAGAACCGCTTCCGCTTTGCAGTTCTCGATTCACCAGAAACTCTTGAAGCTGGTATCGATACAATGCCAATGCCTCGCGATTCAATCATGGGTGCTTACTATTTCCCTTGGGTACAGATGTACGACATGGTTGCAGACAAGAATATTTTTGCTCCACCTTCTGGAGGTGTCTGCGGTATTTATGGTCGTGTTGATGGAACACGTGGTTGTCATAAAGCTCCTGCTAACGAATTGTTTAAGACAGCTCTCGGCTTGAAGTATAACCTCACTGATGCAGAACAGGAACTTTTGAACCCTAAGGGTATTAACTGTATCCGCGATTTCCCAGGACGTGGTATCCGCGTATGGGGTGCACGTACAATCAGTTCAAATCCAGAATGGCGCTATGTAAACGTAAGACGTTTGTTCTGTATGGTTGAGCAGGCTCTTCAGAATGGTACTAACTGGGTTGTATTTGAACCTAATACAAGAGATTTGTGGAAGAAGATTACACGAAATATTACAGCATTCCTTTTGAACATCTGGAAGAGCGGAGCTTTGTTTGGAGATTCTCCAGAAGAAGCATTCTATGTTCGTTGTGATGACGAATTGAACCCACCTGAATCAATTGATGCCGGATATGTAGTAATTGAAATTGGTTTGGCACCTGCTAAGCCTGCTGAATTTGTAGTATTCAGAGTTTCTCAGAAAACTCTTGGAGACGAATAAAAAACGTTGATTTTATTCTTATGAATAAAATCAAAAGGAGAAAAAGATGGCTGATTATTTACCAACCACCAAAGCCTACTTCAAAGTTGAAGTAGATGGAATTGATTACGGTAACTTCGTATCAATTTCAGGACTTGGAGCTACTGCCGAAGTGTCAGATGATATGGGCGGTATGGATAAGAATCCTCGTAAAGTAGTCGGAAAAGTTAAGTATGACACTGTAAAGCTCGTACGTAACGCAGACCCTCGTGACAAGGTGCTCAAAGAGTGGTGGAAGACTGTTGAAAGAGGAAATCCGGAACAGAAATCTGTTTCAATCGTATTTATGGATCGCGACGGCGTATCTGAAATTCAGAGACGCAACCTTTACAACTGCGTTCCATGTGGATGGACTATGTCTGATCTCGGAAGCCAGGAATCTGGAGTAATTCAGGAAACAATTTCTTTGGTTTACGAAAACGCTGATTGGTCATAGTACTTAATCTTCTAGAAAAAACTGGTGGCATTGGAGTGTGTATAAATGTTTAAGATAAAAAAAATAATTTCATTTTTCTTTTCTCTATTAATTTGTAGCATATCTTTTGCTGCCGGTTTAGAAGATATTCAGGCTTATATTAACAGTGAACCTGAAATTCCAATTCAGGAAAGATACGATGCTCTTTCTGAATTAGTGCCTGGATTCATTATGCTCCAGACAAATTCAACTTCTGTAATTCCTTCTTATATCGCAGAAGAATATCAGAATAAAATTTATAGAGCCATGGTAAATACAGATAAAATGAAACCTGTCTCTCTTGATAAATATCTGATTCAAAAATATGGAATTGATAAAGCTCGTAATGTAAAAGACTTTATATACGAATTAGCAGATGAGCGCTATCCATGTCTTATTTCAGGTGTGTGTCAGCCTTTCATTTTAAAATCCAGCGATGGCTACGTACTTATACTTTCTTTTTACAGATTCTCTGATAACGGATTCCCGATTACAGTTGTAAGAACTATTCCTAATTTGTCTACTATGACAGAAGCGCTAAGCGCAATGTTAGTTGAATATAACTCAATCGTAGAATCAAAATTATTTGAAACCGGTAAAAAACAGAAAATCATTGTAAAACCTTTTGTTCTCGAAAGCAGAACTTATATCGGACAGTCTACCGGAGAGTTTGACTATATTCCTTCAAGCTTTATTGAACAGGATGGAATTACAATTAAACCGGAAGACGATATGTTCAGCCGATTGTTTTCATATCTTCTTTATACAACCGAAATGGTTCAGGCTGTATCAGCAATCGATTTGAATCAATATGTAAATACAAAATACAACACTTATGAATTTGCAGATTATGTAATCAGTGGTCGTGTTCAGCTC
This sequence comes from uncultured Spirochaetaceae bacterium, assembly GCA_902789325.1. GTDB lineage: Bacteria > Spirochaetota > Spirochaetia > Treponematales > Treponemataceae > Treponema_D. Next base: position 15,512 of record CADANN010000002.1, on the reverse strand, counting down.
ACAGACCAGATTAATATTTTTCATATAACCTTACACGATGCCAAAACAGACAGGATAATCAAAGAAGTAAAATTCTTTAATCCGGATTTTTCAATGGCAGGCTTGTGGGACTCTTATCACAATGTAATTTATTCATTAGCTGAATCTATTTTTGGCGCTGACCAGTATGGCGTTGTTCCAGATATAAAAACTCCGGGACAGGGCTTATTCATAAATAATATTTTTCTTGGCTGGGATAGACTGGAAAAATGTGTTTTGCCTAAAGGTAAACATTTTATTTACACTGGCGATTATCTCAAACCAGATGCTTCTGTTTCAGTCAAAGATAAATCAAAAACAACTGATATAAATGGAAACTTGTACAGAAGCTTTTTTCTGTTTCTTGATGATAGAAACTGGATATTCAGAGGAAAGGATGGAGAACGTGTATGGAAACTCTTAGAAAAATAATACTTGCATTTTTTGTCTTCGGTATATTTCTTTTTTCTGGATGTGCTTCAAAAGAAGTTGTGGCAGAAGATCCGCTTGTTATTGCAGAGATTACGCCGCTGCCAAAAAATGTACAGCTTAAAAAGAAGGTTTTATATGAACCGATTTACGGTGTAATGCGTGTTCTCGAAATTACTTTAGAGAACGGTGTTCAATCCGAAATTCTTGCAAAAGTTGGAGATATCAAAACAGGTCTTGAAAAAGGTGTAACAGGAGAAATCTCTCCTGCTGCTGATTTTGGAGAAATCATTGGTACTTTCAAAATTGTTGCTGTTACAAATGGATTTGTTACCTGCCGTATAGAAAGTGTTACTAAGAAAATTCCAAATAACGCATTCATACGTGTACAAATTGGACAAAAGGAAAAAGAGGAATAAAAAATGTCACATATTTCAAAAATAGATACAAAAATAAAAAGTCTCGAATGTTTAAAAAAAGCTCTGGAAGCACTTGATATGAAATATGTTGAGGCGGAAGAAAACGAACGCCTTACACTCCAAGGCTATGGCAAGGGCGAAGAAATTGAAGACTGTATTTTCGAAATCAAAACTGGCTGCAAATACAGTATTGGAATCCGTAAGAAAGAAAATAACTATGAGTTTGTTGCAGACTGGTGGGCAATTGAAACTTTTACTGGTCTTAAACAGGACGAAATCTTAAACAAAATTACGCGCCAATATGCCTATGAAACAATCATGGATAAAGTAAAAGATTTAGGCTATTCAGTTGTTCAGGAAGATGAAGATACCAAGAATAATATCCACCTTACAGTAAGGAGGTGGGCTTAATTGGATGCAGCCGTAATCAGACAAACCTGCGTAGGGCTTGATATTTTCAGCGCAAAAAACAGACTTTTCTCTCTCTATCCTCAGCTTAACGAAACTGATATAGAAATTACATATCAGGAGTCTGACTACAGAAGGTTTATTGTTACAGACTGCAAGCTCACTAACGGTAAAATTATGCTGTTTGCAACTTCAAAAAATGCAATCAGATATTTGCCATCTAATTATCAGGAAAATGATTTTTTAAACCGCTATCTTATGATTTTCCAGCATCTTCAGAATGATGTTTCAATTAAGATAGACAATATAAACGAATTATTCCGACCAATGCATTGTCCTTCAGATTTTCTGCAGGTGCTTGCAAACTGGCTGGGTATAAATGTTGAGCTTTTAGGAACAGAAGAAAAAAGAAGATTATTCCTTCAGTACGCAATTCCACTTTTCAAACTGCGTGGAACAATTCTTGGACTTAAGGTGTATGTTTACATTCTTACTGGAATTGTACCTGAAATTATTGAAAACTACGTTCCGTATTCTCGGCTCGACATCTATGAAAATACAAACATAACGAGCGGAATCTTTAACAGAGAAGGTGATTCCTGTGTATTCACAGTTTCCTTCCCGGTTGAAAAAGAATATTTTGATGAAAATCTTATCAAAAGACTTTCACTTTTGTTGCAGCAGGAAAAACCTGTAAACACAGATTGTTATATCTGCTTCAAGAAGAAAAAAGTAAAACCTAGAAAACGAACTGTAATTAATAACAAAACTACGGTCAGCACAACAATGACGCTTTAAGAGGTAAAAAAATGGATGAATTAGAAAACTATAAAAGAGCAAACTTTTTCCCGGGCCTTCAGGTTGGACCTGAATACTGGAACAAGATTGAAGATTATCATTTTGGGAAAGAAAAACTCTACAACAAGCTTTTCCACGGCTATGGAATTGTTCCAAATTTTCTAGACTCTTTACACGTACAGGCAGAAAAAACAAAAGGTGGTCTTGTTACATTTATTGTTGGCCGCGGCTTGTGTTTTGATGGTTTGGGAAATCCGCTGTTTTTATATGAACCACAGGTACTGGTTTTCGATTCGAAAAAATATACATACCCATGCACAATACACATTGTAATTAAGTACAGTGAAGTTTTGCAAGATTTCTTTCAGAACTCTGAAAATATAGATTTGCAGGGATATCAGTATAAGCTTGAAACTGCAAAGGTTGATCTTGTTCAGGAAATTACAGAGCCTGATATCACAGTAGAACTTGCACGCGTAAAACTAGAAGATCCTGAAGGAACAGGAATCAGCGAAATTGCAAATTGCGATGACTTTAGAAATCCGGGACCAAACGCTCTTGATTATCGTTTTGTACCATGGGCTGTAAGAACTGAGCGCGGTGTTTCAATGTATCTGGAAAAACTTATGATTGATTTGTTTGAATACACCTGCAGTGTTTCAAAATCATGTAATGAGATTTTCCCCTTGGCTTCGCTTAAGAGCATGTACACAGTTGCAATGACTTCAAAAATGATTATTCAGACAGCAGGAGTTTTCTTTGATGATGTAATTCATTTATTGACTCCTCTTTTTGATATTGATCACGAAGTGCTTTTTGAACTTGCAGATTATGAACGCGAACACGAAGATGAAAATTATAATTTCACTACAAAAGAAGAATACGAAAATGCCCGCAATGCAATGTATACACTCGGCGAGCTGTTGAAAAAATACAGCAACAAATACGAAGAAATAGATTTGATTTTAGGCGAGCACAAAAAAATAATTGACGGCTTAAAGAATACAATTATTGAGAAAGAAGTTACAAGTAATGATATTCAGTTTATCAGTTACAAGATGCCTAGAGTTCTCCTCTTCGAAGAAGAGAAATACACGCTTGTTGATACAATCAATATGGCCTCAGCAGAATCTATTGAAGCACATCGCCTGACCTTTATTAATACAAAACATCCGTCAACAGTAAAAGATTCTTTCTACTATCCTGATGGAACTTTGGTTTATGACACAATTAAGCGCTGGGTTGGTGGTGCAATGAAATTCCACCTTAAGAATATTGTTAAGGGAAGAAAGACACTCATCATCCGACGAACAGATATCTACCAGGGAAATTATGCAGTTACTGTTACCTTACAGGGAAAGAATAATTTCACAATGAATGTAGACGGAGTTGATACAAAGAACCGTTGGCGAAATATCTACCTCAAAATAAATGAAGGTGAAATTACAGAATATACGCCTGAGGTGATGTTCGACATTGGAGAGAAGGGAAGAGACAATTCAGGAACAATCTGGGTATATCAGTTATTGTAGGGGGAATAGATGCATTATAAATATTGTAAAGAAGGACATATCATGGACCCTTCCTGGAAGGTTTGTCCGGTTTGTATAGCGCCACTTGCCGGCTGGCTTGTTGAGCTTAAGGAAGATGGAAGTCCGAAAAAAAGTTATACACTTCATGAAGGTAAATCATTTATTGGTTCAGCTGTAGATTGTGAAATCCGCATTATCGATGCAGAGCTTGCAAGACAGCATGCATACCTTTCTATCTTTGATAACGAATGTTCGTTAGTTGATATGGGAAATGGAAGTCCAGTAAAGGTAAACAATGTGGACAGTGTAAAAACTTTGCTGATTGATGGAGATATTCTGAGTCTTGGTGCAAAGCAGTTTAAGATAAAGTTGTTATAGGATGATAAATATGAAAAAGAAATTATTAGTTTTGATTATTTCACTTTTCTCATTTCTTATGTTTTCTCAGGAATCAGAAAAGGGTAGCTTGAATATTAAAATTGATCAGGTTTGTTCAGACCAGTATCCAAACATGACAGCCTTTGTTTCTGTAAGAAACAGCAATGATGAAATTGTAACAGGGCTGGCACCTGGATTATTCATGACCAGAATCGACAGTGAAGAATTAAACGGAAAACAGAACGTATATCCATTTTCCATGAAAACAGAACCTGTAGATTATTCGATTCTCATTTCCAATAACGGTATTATGGAAGGAGAACCTCTTGATTTCCAGAAAACCGCTGTAATTCAGTTTATCGATTATATGCAGAAGGGAGAAACTCTTTCTTTGTATACAATCGGCGATGATGCTGTTCCGATTTTCGAAAACTGCCAGAAAGAAGAAATTGACACTTCATTAATTAATGCAATCGAAGTTTCAGATGTTCAGCCAAGAATCTATGATTCATTGTTGAACATTGTCAGAAAACTTGAAACAAAATCAACCAGACGAAAAATTGTAATCATCATTTCTGATGGACGTGACCAGAACAGCCGTTTCTCAAAAGATCAGCTTGATGCCGTTCTCAATGAAAAGTCTATTCCGGTTTATTCTGTTGGTATAAAAGTAATCAGCTCAGCAGGTCTTAGTGCCTTGAATCAGATTTCAGAACTCACTTCTGGTTCATATTTTTACAGCAAGAATCTTCAGGCAATTCCAGATAATGTAAAAGCAATCCGCGACATAATTAATAAGTGTTATGTAATTAACTACAAAGTTAAAAACGTAAAGCCAGATAATAATTACCACCTGCTTGAAGTTTCAGTTATTGAACGAGATTCAGAAGGCAAGGGACAAAAGACCTTCCTGGCTGTAAAACTTCCTGTTCCAAGATGGCTGCAGATTACAATTATTGTTGTAGTTGCTGTTTTAATCATCGTTTTAATTATTCTGCTGATTTTAAGCAAGATAAAAAAACGACATGCCATGGGAATCACAAAAAGACGTTGCCCTGTATGCGGAAACAGAATGAAGGATTCCTGGGATTATTGTCCGTTCTGCAAGTATTTGCCGGATATCAAAAAGAAAAAAAATAAGAGTAAGAAAGAATAAAAAAATGAATAAGCTAACTGTGCCAGGAGTATATGTTTCTGAACAGAAATATACACTCAATCCATTGCAAATAGATACTCGCTGCCTGTGTGCATTTGCCGGAATTTCAGAAAAAGGTCCGGTGGGTGCTCCTGAGCTTATTACAAGTTTTGATGAGTATTTAAAAATCTATGGAGGTTTTGACACAGCCGGAGTTCTTCCTTTATCTGTATACAGTTTTTTCAAATGTGGTGGAAAAGAATGTATAGTAACCCGTGTTGCTCATAACGAATCAGTGAGGGAAGCTGAACTTGAGTTGGAATGCCAGAGAGGTTCAGTTACCTTAAAGGCGTTATCACCTGGTACCTGGGGAAATTATATTTGTGTAAAACTCTGGCACGAATATGAAAAGCTTCCTTCAAAAATCATTGGTATTGGTGAAAACTATGAATATGTAGAACTGGATAATTCTGAAAACCTTGAAGAAGGAGATATTCTTGACTTCAATTTAAAAAATGGAAATCCAGTTTGCCGCCAGATTGAGAAAATAGAAAATAACCGCATTTATATACATCCTCTTAAAAGTCTTAAAAAGTTTGTTGGAAATGAACAGGAAGTACTAATGCGAAAGGTATTTTTCTCAACAATTATTTCTAACAAAGATAAAAAGAACGAGACATACCTGCATCTTTCAATGAATAAAAACAATGAAAGATATTTTGAAACTTATATAAACGAGCGTTCCAGAACTTTTAAAGTTACAAACAATGATGCTGTTGGAATGATTAAACCGGTTTTTTCTGAGTATGCAAAAAATGGATGTGACGGAGTTGCAGATCTTACTGCCGGAGATTTCATTGGCTTTTACAAAGGTATAAATGAGTTTACCGGACTCGGCGCATTTGAATCCAGAGATGATATTTCTCTTATTGCTATTCCAGATTTAAATTGGATTCTTTCTCAGCCTGGTAAACCTCAGGAAGAAAGAATAAAAGCTTATGAAGCAGTTCAAAAAGCAATGGTAACTCAGGCAGAACGTTTTCCAAATCGTTTTGCAGTTTTAGATATGCCGGATTCTTTTACAACTCAGCAGGCAATTGAATACGCGGGCCGTATAAAAACAAACAGTGCTGCAATTTATTATCCCTACATTAATGTAATCGATCCTTTAGATGCCGCTGGGTATAAAACAATCAGAATGCCACCATCAGGAGCAATCTGCGGATGCATTGGAATGACAGACAGTGAAAGGGGAATCTTCCATGCGCCGGCAAACTGTATTGTTCAGGGAGCAGTTGGGCTTTCCAAGAGAATAACTCAATCTGAAACTGAATTATTGTACGACAAGAATGTTAATATACTTAAATACTTTCCGGGTTCAGGTGTAAAAATCTGGGGTGCAAAAACCCTTGCTCCAGAATATGAGTGGCGCTATATAAGTGTGCGTAGAACCTTCTCACGAATCAGCGCTGCAATAAAGCAGGGAACTCAGTGGGCGGTTTTCGAGATTAATGATAAGAACCTGAGAAAACGCCTTGTAAGACAGGTTTCGGGCTTTCTGCTTGATTTATGGATGAAAGGTTATTTAGCCGGCAGTACATCCGAACAAGGGTTTTATGTACGTTGTGATGAGGAATTAAATCCAATTGAAAATATTGATAATGGAATACTGACTTTTGAAGTTGGTATAGCAATTGTCAAACCTGCAGAATTTTTCCAGGTAACTATTACAGCGGAAAAAGACGGAGCAAGTGTATATATCCAAGAGGATTAGAAGGAGGAAGAAAATGAGTGATGATGGAAAAATTTCTGCCTATTTATTCACAGTTGAAATCGATGGAATTGAAACAGCCAGATTTCAGAAATGTGAAGGACTGGAAGCAGAGACTTATGTTTACGAAATAGAAGAAGGTGGCTTAAACACAACCACTCATAAGTTCTATGGACGTACACGATATCCAAACCTTATTCTCGAAAAGGGAATTACGGATAATGAAGCTCTGTTCAACTGGTATAAAGAAACTGTTCTGGAAGATAAACAGATTGAACGAAAAAATGGGTCAATCATCCTGAAGGATACAGAAAACAATGAATTAAAAAGATGGAATTTTTTCAGAGCATTTCCGTGCCGCTGGATTGGTCCACGTCTGGAAACCAATCTTGGCAGCGACTATGCAGTTGAAAGAATTGAAATTACACACGAGGGTCTGTCAGTAGACGGTAACTGATTTTCTTAGGAGAAAGGTATGGCATTAGAGAAAGCGACTATCACAAATGTTGATACAAATGATGAAATTGAAGTCCTTTTTAATCCAAAAGAGTATGTGATTGAAAAGAAAACTCCATGGTCAGAAATTAATGTATTCGGAATGGATTCGCCTCCAGTACAGTTTACAATGGGTGAGCGCAAAAGACTTTCTATGGAATTGTTCTTTGATACATCAGAAGAAAAAACTGATGTACGCGATTACACAACTAAAATCGAAGAGCTTATGCTTGTAAACGCTCAGGAGCACAGACCTCCAATTCTTCGTTTCAGCTGGGGAAGCCTTAGCTTTGACTGTGTACTCGAAGACCTTGTTCAGCGCTTTACTCTTTTCTCTAATGACGGAACTCCTCTTAGAGCAATCTGTAAAGTTGTGTTTAAGGAATATGCAACTGCAGCCACACAGCTTTCAAACACAAGACGTGAATCTGCTGACCATACAAAACGAATGGCTTTGCGTGAAGGAGAAACATTGTCTTCATTAGCAGCAAGAGAATATAACGACAGCTCTAAATGGAGAGTAATTGCAGACGCCAATAATATTGACGATCCAGAAAATATTTCTGCAGGAACAATTGTAGAATTACCTCCATTGTATTAATGAGTCCTTATTCAGGAGTAAAAAATGTCTGATGAAAACAAAACATTAACCCCGGTATGGATTGTATATGTAGATGGAAAGCGTCTTGATACAAAACATGAAGGGGCTCTTAAAAAGATAGTTGTAAATGACAGATTAAATGGTGTGGGAACATTTTCCCTGCTGTTTGATACCTCTGCAGAAAAGTTACTCGAACTTGGAACTTTTTCTCTTGAAAGCCAGATTTCAATTCATCTTGGTTATAAAGATGATGTAGAAGAAGTTTTCGACGGAGAAATAACTGCTTTTGCAGGTCGCTTCGAAGAGTTCGGACACGAAATGGTAGAAGTTCGTGGCTGCAATGCTTTATATAAACTTAAGCACGGTAATCATTTCATATCTTATGAGAATAAAACCTGCAGTGATGCAATAAAAGACATAATAGAAAATTATTCTCTTACAGCAGAAATTGATTCTTTTGGAGCAAGTCAAATCTTTAAGAGTGTTGAAGGTATATCAGATTATGATTTTCTGATGAAAGCAGCAGCCCGCTACGGTAAAGATGTATATGCTTACGGAAGTAAGATTTACGTAAAAGATTCAATTGAGGTAAAAAGTGATGAAGTTATTTTTGAATGGGGAAAAAGTTTAATATCCTTCTTCCCTGTAAAAGATATTTCAGAATTAATCTCAGATTGTAATAGTGTTGGCTGGGATGCCTTAAAGTGCGAAGGCTTTGCCGGAAATGCGAACATCGGAGATATTTCCAAGAAGGTTGGTGGTTCAAACGACTGGACTTCCTGTTCAAAAGGCGGAAATGGTAAATGGGTAAATAACATAATTGATGAAACTATGCTCGATGAAGATGATGCAAAAAATGTTGCATTGGGAAGTCTTCAAAGAAATTCCTATTTATTTATGACAGCCAGAGGCAAGGCAGAAGGAACTTACAAATTGCTTCCTGGAATGACCGTAAGCATCAAATATGTAGGCGATGAGTTTAGCGGCGATTACATAACCGATTCAGTTTTACATGAATTTAATAATGTAAACGGTTATACAACAAGCTTCACATTAAAAAGGAATATGTGCTGATGCGTATTAATTCGATTTTGAAGGAATCAAAAGTAAATGGTCCCGGAAACAGAGCCGTTGTATGGGTTCAAGGCTGCAGTTTGCATTGTGAAAACTGTTTTAATAAAGCTGCGCATTCACTCAACGGTGGAATTGAATTAACTCCAGAACAGATTATTGCCCAGATAGATTGTGAAGCAGTTGATGGACTAACTGTAAGCGGAGGAGAGCCTTTTGATCAGAGTAGTGAATTAAAAAAACTTCTGGAGCTTGCAAAAGAAAAGAATTTAAACACTCTCGTTTATTCAGGCTATTTATACGAAAAGTTACTTTACGAGCATCATGATACTCTGATGTTTTGTGATTATTTAATTGACGGCCCATATATGAAAGATTATCCGTCTTCCTGTAAATGGGCAGGTTCTGGAAATCAGCGATTTTTGGAATTAAAGGCTGGAATTATCATAAATAATCTTACAGAACGTGAAGAATACTCACAAGACGCAGAGATTATAATAGAAGAAAACGGAAAAATTACAATAACAGGATTTATAGAGGCATAAAAGTGAAAAACAATTCAGGAATTACAATCGAAACATTAATCAGAGCAAGATATCCGCTTATTTACGTAGTGTCATTTGAAGAAGGCCGCGTAGATGAAGAGCTTGCTCGCATTACCGAAAACCGTAAAAAACAGCTTTTCAAATGGAGCATAACCAATGGTCTTGAAACTCCGGATGGCTCATTGCTTTCCGATTTTAAAGATCCGATTAAGGTTCTTGAATATATTTTGCAGGCCGATGTAAACGGAATTTTTGTGATGAAAGATTATCATCCATATCTGAATGAACCTGTCGTTGTAAGAAAACTTCGCGATGTAGCACATTCATTAAAAACATCAATGAAGAATGTAATCTTTGTTTCTCCGGTGTTAAAGGTACCAGTTGAACTTGAAAAGGAATTTTCAGTAATCGACTACAACCTTCCGGGAAAAGAAGAAATTGCAGAAATTGTAAAAAATATTGCAGCTAGCATCGGCGACATCAATAAACTTGAAATTTCAAAAAATCCTGCCTTGTTCCAGAAGGTAACCGAGGCAGCTCTTGGTCTTACTGCAGAAGAAGCAGAAAACGTATTTGCAAAATCTCTTGTACAGACCGGCGATTTTGACATGAAGATTATTCTTTCAGAAAAGGAACAGATAATCAGAAAATCAGGAGTACTTGAATACTGTCACGTAAATGAAAATATGAAAGGAGTAGGTGGTCTTGATGAGCTTAAAAAATGGCTCAACAAACGAGGCAAAGCATTTACTCCAGAAGCACGCGACTTTGGTTTGCCGGAACCAAGAGGAATTCTTTTGCTTGGTATTCCAGGTTGTGGTAAGTCACTTACTGCAAAGGCAATCAGCAGCATGTGGCAGCTTCCTCTTCTTAAACTCGATGTAGGTAAAGTTTTCTCAAGTCTTGTAGGTAGCTCAGAAGAAAATGTTCGCCGTGCAATTCAGACAGCAGAAAGCATTGCCCCTTCAATTCTCTGGCTTGATGAAATGGAAAAAGGCTTCAGCGGACTTGGCTCAAGCGGTCAGACAGACGGTGGTACAACAGCACGTGTATTCGGAACCTTCCTTACCTGGCTCCAGGAAAAAAAGACTCCTGTCTTTGTTGTAGCTACCTGTAACAATGTAAGTCAGCTTCCGCCGGAACTTTTACGTAAAGGACGTTTTGATGAAATCTTCTTTGTAGACCTTCCTTCAAGAGAAGAACGCAAAGAAATCTTTAAAATCCATCTTGAAAAACGTCACCGCAAAACAGAAGACTTTGATCTTGAAAAACTTTCAGACGCAGCCATCGGCTTTAGCGGTTCCGAAATTGAAGAAATTATCGTAAGTGCCCTGTACGATGCTTTCGACAACAACGAAGACATCAACCAGACCTATGTAGAAAATACAATCCGTTCAATGATTCCTCTTTCTCAGACAATGGAAGAGCAGATAAAAGGAACCAGAGAATGGGCTAAAATCCGTGCAAAAAAAGCCAGCAGCATAGAATGGGAAACAGAAAGCGCTGCAATACGCAAACTTGAAATGTAAAAAAAAATAAAAAAACGGAGGTCTTTTATGAAAAAATTGTCTTTTGTATTCACTATTTTCCTATTAATTTTCCTCACTGCATGTGAAATGGAAGTGGAAGATATAAAGCGCACCTGTACACTTCAAAATATAAAAGTTGATGCGTCTATGGCAAAATTAGAATACCTAAAATCACAGGCCTTCAATTCTGATGGTGTGAAAATATATGGATACTATTCAGATAATACAATAAAAGAAATTGACCCCCGTTATGTAGATTTTGATGGATTTCCAAAAACTGAAGAAGAAATAGTAATAGATGAAGATATTCCAATAACAGTATTATATGAAGGATTTAAAGATACTTATAATATTAAATTTCAAAATGATTGTATAGTTGGAATTATTGTAGATATACAAAAACGAAATTATTTATTACATGAAGCATTCAATCCAGATGATATAATTGTTAGTGCTAAATACGAATCAGGGAATTTTGATGTAATAGACTTTCCAAATTACACAATTTCAGGTTTTTACACAGAAATGGCAAACATAACTGGAAAAGAAGTTACAATCACGTATAAAGATTTGGAACCAGTTAAATATGACATTCTTGTATTCCCAAATACAGTTTCAAATTTAATAATTTTTAGTAATCCAACTAAAACAATATATACACATAATGAATCATTGGATTTAACTGGTTTGGTAGTTGAAGCAAAATATGGAGTATCAGCATATGTAGAAGTTAAACCAGAACATTATACATATAAAATATTCTCTGCTGACGATATAAATTTCGAAAATTCATTTAGGAATCCAGATATTAAAGAGTTAGACCCGGGAGATTATAAAATTGTAATTTATCTGGATGATGTTCAAACAGAACCTATAAATATTAAGATTTTAAATGCATATCAAACTGGAATGTGTTTAGATCCAGATTCTACACCAAAACTAATATATAATGTAAATGAACCATTTGATATAAATCAATATGTATTTAGAGAAACCTTAAGTGATGGTTCTATAGGTAAAGTTATTGATAAAGAATCGACAGGTTTTTACTTAGAAGGCGGAGATCCTGTTTTAAGTGAAGCAAATAAAAAAGTTACTATAAAAGCAAGATCTTCATTTTTTGATTATGAATCAGGAGATAAAGCTGAAGCTAAATGTGATTTTGATATATTTGTAACAGATGCTTATATAACAGAAGTTGTTGCAGAGTGGAAAAATAATCCTGAAGAAAAGGATTATTTACCACTTGGAGCAAAACCTTCCGATGAAAAATATGGAACCTGGACAGTAACAGCAACTTATTCTGATAATGATAATACAAAAGTTACAATTCCAAATGAATATTGTAATTTTGAATTTGCTGATGAGAATATAAGAAATGGAAAATATGATGATTTCTATAGTAAATTGGCTGCATCAGAGGATTCAGTAGTAGAATATGAAGTAAATATTAGTTTCTATAAAGAAAAGGAAGATGATCTACATTCATGTACTGGAAAAATATACGTAGGAAAACCCAAAATTATAAATGCAGAAATAACGAAATATCCAACAACAAAATATTCTGTTGGGCAAACCTTTGACCCACAAGGATTAACAATAAAAGTAACAACTTCAGATGGTAACACAGAAATTTATGAATATGGGGAAGAAACTTCAGAATATTTTACTATTTCTTCAGATGTCTTTACAAAACCAAAATCAGAAGAAGTAATAATACTTTTTAAAAAAGATGATTTCATATATAAACCATCTATTTGGGTAAATGTGTATGAAAATAAACCAATTGCATTAAGAATTAGTCCAAATCAAAGAATTATTAATTTGCGCAAAGGAAACAGTTATACTAATGAACAATATCAATTATTGTTTGAAATACATAAGGTGTATGAAAGTGGTTATGAGCCTGAATTAACTCTCTCAGAGTATGAAAAAGTAATTGTTTATTTTGAGCAAACAAATAAAAAATATAAAACTGATGAAAAATGGTATGGTTCTGTCTATGCAATATTTAATGATGGTCAGAATAGTATTTTGGGAAAGTATGAGTGTTTTGAAGAAAATGTTGACGGTGCGTCAAATACCCCTGTAATATTTATTATCCCTCCGCTTCCTCAAAAAATTACTATGGATAATAAAAAGGATAATAATAAGATAGCATTCGATTCTAATGACTTTGCAGAATCTTTAACCTGGGATACTACAAAATATAATATTATTTATAAAGATGGTCAGACTTACGAAATTTCTGGTAATGAATTCAAAACTGCGGCTGTAAATTACAATAGTATTAATTACCAATTAGTCAAATCTCAAAATATGGTAAAAATTCATTATGAAACCGTACAAAGTGCAGCTTTTGAAGACGATGTTACAAGAGGAGATTATGTAGTAGCAGATTATACTTCATTACAAAATTTGGATACAATTAAAAGTTTAAAAGTTATAAGGAATCCTGATTTTACAAAAGAGAATCCGGATAATAAGTATTATTTTATAAGAAGTAAAATAGAATCAAAAAATAATTCTTATAATCTTAATAACTATTTTAAAGCATCTGTGACATATTTCACCGGTGTAGAACAAGAAGTAACAGGGGATAAACTAAATTATTTACATTTTTCATTAAATGATAAAGAAAATGGTTTTAAGGTAAAATATGAAGACGGAGCATCAAAAGCTGAAGCCGAAATCAATGGTATTAAAATTCTCGAACCTATTACTATAAATGATAATGATCGAGACAATTTATTAAAAAGTAAAGATTTGTATACGAATGTAAAATTCAGTTTCAAAGATGAGTTAGGATTTTCTCATGATAATTTTAAAATTGAAAATTCTGAACTTCCAGACCAAACTAATTTTAATACTAATGAACCAATAAAAGTAAGTCTTAGTAAGAATGATGATAACCAAAAATATTATCTTACTATACCTGGTTCCATAGAAGATATAGATGGGCAAGTTGGAAATTACGAAATCGAATTATTTGAGGATTTCGTTACTGGATTAGTTTGTGTAGATAATAACAATAATGTAGATAATAATAATATAATTTTTCAAACATATCTGGCAGATGACGATAACATTAAAAAACAATTAGCAATAAGTCCTATAAGAATACGAAAATTCTTTGATACATCTTTAGATCCAATTTCTGAACAAACGGATGGTGAATTCTCTTTATCTTGTGAAGGTAATGAGAATATAAATATTACATACAATGATGTAAGTGAAATATTGAGTCTTTTAGACAATCCTAAAAGAGTAACTATTTCATGGAATAGAACTGAATTACCAGAGCATAGTGTTCCTGTAAATCTATATCCTGCAAGACCGAGTCAAGGAGTAACGTACACTGAAAATAATAGTTATTATATAGAGTTTACTTATGATAATAATCTTAAAAAAAGAGAAGCCTTTCATGTTTTATTTTATAGCAATAACGTTAAATTTTTTGCTGAAAATAATGTGCAATTAGAAAAAAGGTGGGATTATTTCACAAATATATTCGATCATGTCGCTACAATACAAATAACAAAAAATGGTATCGAATATTCAATTCCTATTTCAAGACCTAACCAAGACAACAATAATCAAAATCAACAACAAGGAAATTAAAACAGGAGCTAACAATTGAAGACACCAAAAAAGATATATACATCAATCGTAATTATTTTACTCGCATCCTGTACTTCTCTGTTCGCATTTGGTTATAACGTGAACTTCGAGCTGGATGCCGGACTCTCAAATTGTCTCCTTGGAAAACAGATTCAGGAAAATAAGTTTGTCTGGGATGATTTTGGAAATATCCCGGATTACATAACCGCCGGTGGGGCAATAACTGCAGATCTTGTTTTGACACAAGAGTTTTCTGTGGTTGGAGGAATCAGATTCAAAAATGTTCAGCTTAATTATCTGACTTCTGATGGCGTTGAATTTGGAAACGGTGTAATCCATCTTCAGTATCCAGTCCTTCAAATTCCACTCATGGCAAAGTATAGTTTTGCAATCCACAAAACTACAGAAGTAATCGACAGTCTTGATATTTCCGCTGGAGTTAACATTTCTTGTATTTTGGGCGACCAGACTTATAAAGATTCCCTTACAACTGATAACAGAAAATTTATTTCACCATTTGTAAATGTCGGAGTCATTGCGCGGGCAGCATTTGCTCACAGAATCGGACCAGGAAAAGCTTTTGCAGGTCTTCAGGCAGATTTTGACTGCATTCCGCAAGGTTATGCAATTGATGGTAGGGCTGTTAATTTCGGAAATGTTTTGTCAGTGTCGCCATTCATCGGCTACACCTTCATTTTGAAAGAAGATAAAGGTCTTGCAAAAATCACTGAGAAAAACAAGCGAATTAAAGATATTGATGTA
>CADANN010000001.1 GCA_902789325.1 uncultured Spirochaetaceae bacterium | reverse complement strand
CATTATTCTGAGCTCTCATCTTCTTAAAATCTCTTGGTGACATTTTGTAGAATTTCTTAAAAGTTTCTGCCATGTAGCTTGCGCCGGAAAAGCCTGTGAGTTCTGCAATTTCACTCATGCTCATATCTCCGGCCAGCAGCAGGTCTGTAACTTTGCGGCAGCGGTAGTGCATAAGATATTCAACCGGAGATTTTTCCGTGAGTTTATTAAAAATCTGATTGCAGAGGCTCTGACTTACGCCGCCGGCCTGGGCAATTTCTTTGAGGGTAATCTGCTCATTGTAGTGCTGGTCTATGTAGAACATCATGGCTTTTAGTTTTGAGTTGTGAGAATCGCTGTCTTCTATGTGGCCAACGTGAAGGCGGTAAGCATCTGTGAAGCGGTGCATGATGATTTCCCAGATCTCGAAAAAATATTTTGTTATCATAAATTCATTGCCGGTCTCTTCTTCCTTGCAGAGGACTTTCATGAGCTTTTGAATTGCAGGAGCATCAAAATCTTCCGCCTTAAAATGAATAAAAGGAACGCTACGGTCTGAGATGATTGGTTTTATTGCCTTGCTCTCAACTGCAAATGTGGAAGATATAATGCTGGGGTGCATTACGGCAATGTAGTATAACGTACTGCGATTTTGACCTGAAATAGAGTAGTGAATTTTATCGGCATTTACAAAAAGTGTATCGCCTCTTTTCAGAGTGATATTTATGCCGTCAACGGAATAGGCCATTGTGCCTGAATAAACTGAAAGAATTTCAATATCATCATGATAGTGGGGAACCCGTTCCCAAGTACAGCCGGGGTAAACATACCCCTCGTGAATGTAAGCTGGAAAGCCTTCTACATTATAATTTACAACTTCTGAACCATCGCTGCGTTTTAAGATAATTCCTCTAACAGGTTTTTGTGTTACTTCCGGCATATTGTCTCTCTTAAAATATAACAAAATTACAATTAATGTGTAAAATAGTTATTAAAATAAGTAAAAATAATAATTTTATTACACTAATATACCAAGTATAATCCAACTATCTTGTAAAAGCAAGGGAATCTGAAGCGGTTTGGACACCCCGCTTTGGGTTCCTTTGTTGAAGTACCGTCATTGCGAGCGGAGCGAAGCAATCCAAATGACGGGGTACAATCAACGGAGGATTTTATGGAAGATGCAATCATCATGAAGAATGTGACTAAGGAGTTTAAGGTACTAAACCGTCACGAGGGGCTCAAAGGCAGTCTTAAAGATTTATTTTCCCATGACTATAAAACAGTTACCGCGGTAGATAATATTTCCATCAATATAAAAGCCGGAGAAATTGTAGGATACCTTGGTCCGAACGGAGCAGGAAAATCTACAACCATCAAAATGATGACCGGTGTTCTCGAGCCGACACACGGCGAGATTCTTGTGAATGGAACTGTTCCTTATAAAAATCGGACCCGCAATGCAGAAAATATAGGAGTTGTATTCGGTCAGAGAAGTCAGCTCTGGTGGTCGCTTCCTCTTATTGAATCATTTAAGTTGCTGAAAGATATTTATATGATACCAAATGCAGACTATAAGCAGATGCTTGAACTTTATCGGGATCTTGCAGATATTGAAACTCTTTTGCATAAGCCTATCCGCCAGATGTCTCTTGGTCAGAGAACTCTTAGTGATATTCTTGCGGCCTTTTTGCATAATCCAAAAATTGTATTCCTTGATGAGCCGACAATCGGCCTTGATGTTGCCATGAAGGCAAAAATCCGAGAGCTTATCAAAGGATTGAATAAGGAAAAGAATACAACTGTAATTCTAACAACTCATGATATGGGTGATGTTGATGCGCTTTGCAAGAGAATTGTTATCATTGACCACGGCAGTATGATTTATGATAACGACATTGAACACCTTAAGCATTACTTCGGCTCATACAGAACCTTGCGGCTTAATCTGGCTGATGACGGCTGGAAAGAAATTGTTATTGATGAGTCTAAAACTGATGTTATGTCTGTAATTGCAGAATATCAGCGAAAGGGCGACATTAAGGATATCAGCGTGGAAGATATTTCTACGGAAGAGGTGATTAAGAAAATCTATGAGCAGGCTGCGTCGCGCAGTGCGTAATAAAATGAATTGCTTTTAGTCATTGCGAGGAGCGTAGCGACGAAGCAATCCATATCAGGAGACGTTTTATGAATTTTAGAAAATATCTGGCTCTTACACGTTTGGGTATGATGGAAAAACTTCACTACAGACTTGGAACTTTTGTAACACTTTTTGGAAATCTGATTTATCTGGTTCTGATTTATTTTCTCTGGAAGGCAATTTATGCCAGTTCTGGAAGTGATGTAGTAAACGGAATGACCTTGAATGATACTCTGGTTTATCTGGTTCTTGCGACAGCCCTCTTTAATTTTTTAGAGGTCTTTCTTGTCTGGGATATGAGTCGGGAAATCCAGTCGGGAGCAATTGTGCTTAAACTTCTCAAGCCTATGAGTTTTCGCGGGTACAGCTTCTGGTCTTACATCGGTGAAAATATCATGTCTTTCTTTTTGACTTTTTTGCCAACCTTTATCGTCATCAATATACTAACGAAAGGTAGTATACCACTTGGCCCAAATCTGCTTTTTTTTGTGCTCTCGGTGATTATGGCGCTGGTCATCAATTTCAGTATAGATATGATTGTTGCAACAATCTGTTTATATACGGAATCAACCTGGGGACTGAATATGGTTAAGGAATGTATTGTTCTTCTGCTTTCTGGTGCTTCGATTCCACTGGCCTTTTTCCCGGAAACGTTGCGTAAACTTGTACAGTATCTTCCTTTCCGCTGTATTTATGATACGCCGTTGAACGTGCTTCTTCAAAAAACGGGCTACACTCTGGGAGAAGGGCTGGTCTTTTCTCTGATTCTTCAGTTTAGCTGGTGTATTGCACTGTCCGCGATTGGTGCCGCTTTCTGGAGTGTATCTCTAAAGAAAATTACTGTAAACGGAGGTTAGGTATGAAGGAAAAAATGATTTCTGCGGCCGGAGCTGGTTCTGTTGTAAAGACAGTTACAAAACGACGAGGCCTAAAGTTTTATCTTGATATTTATAGAAAGATTTTGATTCAGGATTTAAAGAGCAAAATGAGTTACCGTGCCGACTTTATAATTTCAAATATCGGAATGATTGTTTCGAATCTGGTTGGTTTTGTGACCTTTTACATTCTCTTTCAGAATTTTCCGTCTATCAATGGATGGACAATGTACGAAATGCTTTTTCTCTACGGCTTTTCGCTTGTGGCCCTGACACCGGTTCAGTGCTTTTTCGATAACAACTGGAATCTTCGTTATGCAGTAAAAACAGGCGATTTTATAAAGTACTGCTTTCGTCCGATAAACATCTTCTTCTATTATATATCAGAAGTTTTTGATGTGAAGGGACTAGGGCAGTTGTGTTTTGGAGTTGGAACTCTGGTATATGCCTGGAATCATCTTGCAATTCCTGTAACTGCAGCTACTGTAATGCAAACTGTTTTGTTTCTTTTTGCAGCTTCTCTTTTTATGATTGCAATAATGAACTTTGCTGCGGCTACCTGTTTCTGGATTCAGAACTCGGGTTATATTATGGTAATTATGTTCCGTTTTAAGGATTTTGCAAAATACCCTGCCAGCATCTTTAATTCGATTTTCAGAATCGTATTCACATTTGTAATTCCAATTGCTTTTATTGCCTACTATCCGTCACTTGTTGTATTACGTCCGAATGAAATACCGTTGTTATCATGGCTTTCTCCGCTGATAGGTCTGTTGTTTTTCTACCTGAGTTATAGATTCTGGCTCTTAGGGGCTCGAAAATACGACGGAACCGGCTCGTGAGAGCATTGTAAATAATTTTCTAAAAGTACTAGAAATAGTAGCAAAAAAGCGTTACTGTTTTGTTTAACAAGATAATACTATTCATATAGGAGATTTATTTGTATGAAGAAAATTATTGCTATGGCTTTTACAGCTGTTTTAATGCTTAGCGCAACTTTTGCGCTTGATTTTGAAGTGGGAGCTCGTGGTATTCTTGGTAGAAACCTTGACAGCGGTTCTTTTGCTGACAATTATCAATCTGCTAAAGAAGACAAAACTTTTGATTTTGGATTTGGGGCTTATGCTAACTTTGCATTATTTGGCGGTCTTGGAATTCAGGCAGAAGCAAACTATGTAAATAGTTCTATGACATTTGTAAAAGAAGGTGCAGATACTGTTAAGTATAGCATGCATATCTTAGACCTTTCTCCAATGGTTTGGCTCAACCTTGATTTGTGGAGATTTACAATTGGTTTTGGTGCTGGTCCTAACTTTGAAATTCCTTTGGCTTCTTTGGGCGATATCAAAGATGCAAAGAAACAGGATTTTACAGTAGGTATTATTGCTGGTGCTGATGCTAAATTCTATTTTACAAAACACCTTGGTATTGTTCTTTCTGGCCGCTTTATCTGTGACTTTAATAAGAAAGATGTTCCAATCGAAGTAAATGGATATCAGTTAGGTGATGCTTCATATCCAACTTATGAGTTTGCCCGCAGAACACTTTATGGTGGACTTGGTATGGAGTTTAAGCTCTTTTAGTAAACCTTAGTTTTATGATTATCTGTAAAAGGTCTTTCCTTAGGGGAAGGCCTTTTTTTATGCAGAGATGTTATGGGTAGGGGCTCCGCCCTTCCCCCAAAAAAAGTTCTTCCCACCAATGCCGTAAATCACTATAATCAATTTTATATCGAAATACATAAAGGACATTTTTATGATAGTAATGAAATTCGGTGGTTCTTCTGTTGCTAATGCAGAGAGAATCAAACATGTTGCTTCTATTATAAAGGCATATCAGGAAAAAAGACCTGCTGTAGTTCTTTCTGCAATGGGAGACACTACAGATCACCTTCTTGAAGCAGCAGACAAAGCAGTGCTCGGAGAAGTTGATGTTGCGGGAGTTGCTAAACTCCACGAGGATACAGCTGCTGAGCTTGGAATTAATATTGAGACAATTCAGGCTCTTTTGACTGAATTAAAACAGCTGCTTACCGGTATTTCAATGCTTAAAGAAATCAGTAAACGTTCTCGCGATTATCTTGTAAGCTTTGGTGAGAGAATGTCTGTTCGTATGATGGCTGCATATCTGGAGTCTCAGGGAATTCCTGCTAAGTTTTATGATGCCTGGGATATTGGAATTGTTTCTGATTCGAACTTTATGTCTGCAGAACTCCTTGATGAGGTTTGGAAAAACATTCCTTCTCATTTGAATGATTATAAAAATGGTATTGATAATCACATCCCAATCGTAACTGGTTTTATTGCAAAAGATGTAAAAGGCAATATTACAACTCTTGGTCGTGGTGGTTCAGATCTTACTGCAACTATGATTGGTGCTGCTATGCGAGCTGAAGAAGTTCAGACCTGGAAGGATGTAGACGGTATTCTTACTACAGATCCACGTGTTGTAAAAGAAGCAAAGCCTGTTCCTGAAGTTACTTATGAAGAAGCTCAAGAACTTGCAATGTTTGGTTCACAGGTTTTGCATCCACGTTCTATGCTGCCAGTTCGTAAAACTGGAACTCCAGTTCGTGTAAAGAACTCTTATAATATTACAAGTCCTGGTTCTCTTATCGTAGAAAAACACTCTGGTAAGGTTCCTCCAGTTTGTGCAATTACAACTGTAAAGCACATTACTTTGATTGATATTATTAGTTCTAGAATGCTGGGGGCAGCAGGCTTCCTTGCACACGTTTTCAATAACTTCCTCAAATGGAATATCAGTATTGATGTTATTGCAACTTCAGAAGTTTCTGTTTCTCTTACTGTAAATACAAAGGTAGATTTGTCTGGCCTTGTTGCAGATCTGGAACAGGCTAGTCAGGTTTCTGTTCGTAAGGATAAGGCTATCGTTACAATTATTTGTGATGCCGCTCATTCAAGCGCAATTCTTGCAAGCGGATTTGATGCTCTCGCTGATGAAGGAATCAACGTACAGATGATCAGCCAGGGTGCAAGCAAAGTAAATATCAGCATGATTGTTGATGATGATGAAGCTGAAAAGACAGTTCAGATTTTGCACAACGCTTACTTTAGTTAATAGCAGAAAATAATTTAAAAAGGAGCTCTCTATGAAGATTGCACTCGTTGGTTACGGAAAGATGGGACATATGATTGAGCAGGCTGCTAAGCGTGCCGGTCATGAAGTTGTTACTACTATAGATGTTATTGCCGATGACGCTAAGGTAAAGGTTGCTGCCGGCGATACTGATTCAATTGTTCGCGCTGTAAAATCAAGTGGGGCAGAGGGAATCATTGAGTTTACTCATCCTACTGCTGTTCTTGCTAATGTAAAAGCTTTGCTTCCACTTGGACTTCCTCTCGTTGTTGGAACTACAGGCTGGAATGATAAGCATGCAGAAATTAACGAACTTGCTGCTAAGGTTGGTGGAACAGTTATGACTGCCGGTAATTTTTCTATCGGTGTAAATATGTTCTATAAAATTGTAGAAGAAGCTGCAAAAATCATGTCTGAATATAAAGATTACGATGTTGCTACATGGGAACTTCACCATAATCAGAAGGCAGATAGCCCAAGTGGTACTGCTCTTGAGATTGCTCGCCGTGTTCAGCTTGGTTATAAAGATAAAACTGAAATTGTAACTGATGCTTTCCACGAGCGTCCAGCTGCAAATCAGCTTCACGTAAGTTCAACACGCTGCGGTAATGTTCCTGGAACTCATAAGGTTTTCTTTGATGGAACTGCAGATACTATTGAACTTACCCATACTGCAAGAAGCCGCGAAGGTTTTGCAGTTGGCGCAGTAGATGCACTTGCAAAGCTTGATGCTGCTCTTAAGAGTGGAAAAGTAAAGCGCGGTGCCCTCTACGGCTGGGATGACTTGTATAATTAATCTATTGAATCATCAAAAGATTAGAGCACGCTATGAGTACTTGCGATGCAAGCAGAAGGCTGTATCGGATTATTCCGGCGTGCTTTATTTTTAACTTAGCCTGATTAATAAAGTGAAATGCCGTAAGTGCTGCAAATATCGTTGTTCCTGCAAAAAGCATTATGGCGTTGCCTGTTTTTTCATAGCAGAGAAAAATCAGACTGCAGAAATGCAGGTAAGCAGAAAGCGCAAAGCTTAGGGCAAAAAGAATGTAAAAACGAACTTCCTGTTTTCCTGAAAGAATGATTGCTGCTATTGTTCCTGCCACATAAATACAAGACATAAGAATTATGAGCCATAGTGGAACACTGTGAATATAAAAAATTGATCTATATAAAGTAATCCAGCAAAAAACGTTTGCAAGAATCAGAATACGTCCAAAAATGCGTAAAAACTTGTACTTGTCAAATGAAAGAAAAATAGTAGAAACGGTTGCCAGTGAAAGTGCTGCAATTGTTACCTTTATTAAATGTAATGAATCCGGCAGGTAGTTCTTTAAAAGCAAAACAAGGAACGCACCAAAAACAGGCATAATCAGACATTCAGTAATCTTTTGCATTACAACTTTTTTAAGTATATGAGAAACAATCAGCAGAATAAAATCAATTGCCAGAACGCTGATAAGAATCCAGTTTATAATAGTCATTTTTAATATACTCCGTCAAAACTTTTTGTTATTCTACCACAGAAAACCTTTTCTGTGAATTGAACTTTTAGTCTTGTTTCATTATAATCTCACGTATTAAAATCGGGCGAATGTTTCGATTTTTTTTGAAAACTATCCGGTACGCCGGAAATTTGAGGATAAATATATGACAATTACTGAAATGCTTGGGCAGAGCGGACTTCTGACTCTGCTTGGTATGTGTGTTGTATTCAGCTTTATCATTATCCTGATTATCTGTATGACAATCCTGAAGGGGGTTGTTCATGCACTTAAACTTGATAAAGAAGAGCCTAAAGACACACCGAAGGCTTCGGCTCCAGTAAATACTGGAAATGATGGTGCTATTATTGCTGCAATCGCGGCGGCCGTGCATGACAAGGCATTGAAATCGTAAATATAGGGGTATAAATATATGGCTAAAGTAGGAATTACAGAACTTGCAATCCGTGATGCTCATCAGAGTCTTCACGCTACACGTATGACAACAGCAGATATGCTTCCAATCTGCGATAAGCTTAATAAAGTTGGATATAAATATGTTGAAGGATGGGGTGGAGCAACTTATGACTCTTGTATCCGCTTCCTCAACGAAGATCCATGGGATCGTCTCCGCAAGCTTCATGCTGCAATGCCTGATACAAAAATCATGATGCTTCTTCGTGCTCAGAACCTTCTTGGTTACAAGCACTATGCTGATGATGTAGTAGAGAAGTTCGTTGAAACTGCTGCAAAGAATGGTATCGGATGTTTCCGTATTTTCGATGCTTGTAACGACCCACGTAACATGGAATGTGCTACAAAGGCAGCTAAAAAATCTGGAGTTGATGTTCAGATGGCTATTTCTTATGCCGTAACTCCATTCCACACAAACGAAAAATATGCAGAGCTTGCTAAGACTTATGCAGACTTTGGTGCAGATTCTATCTGTATTAAGGATATGTCTGGTCTTCTTAAGCCATATGAGGCTTATGACCTCGTACAGAAAATCAAGGCAAAAGTTGATCTTCCAGTAGAAATCCACTCACACGCTACAACAGGTCTTTCTGTTGCAACACTTTTGAAGGCTGCTGAAGCTGGTGCAGACTGGCTTGATACAGCAATTTCTTCTATGTCTATGGGTACATCTCACTCTCCAACAGAGACTGTAGTAGAAATGCTCAAGGGTACAGACATGGATACTGGCCTTGATACAAAACTTCTTCTTGAGATTGCTGCTTACTTCCGCGAAGTTCGCAAGCACTATTCATCTCTTGAATCTGCCTTCCTTGGTGCTGATACACGTATTCTTCTTTCTCAAGTACCAGGTGGAATGCTTTCTAACCTCGAATCACAGCTCAAACAGCAGAACGCAGGCGACAAGATGGACGCTGTACTTGCTGAACTTCCAAAGGTTCACAAGGCTGCTGGTTACGTTCCACTTGTAACTCCAACCTCTCAGATTGTTGGTACACAGGCTGTTATGAACGTTCTTATGGGACCATATAAAGTAATGACTCAGGACTTCCGTAACTTGATTACTGGTAAGTTCGGTAAACTCCCAACTGATGCAGATCCAGAACTTGTTAAGAAGGCTCTTGAGCAGAATCATATGGATGCAGTTGTTACATGTCGTCCTGCAGATCTTATTGAACCTGAATGGGACAAGATGGTTGAAGAGTCTAAGAAGGCTGGTGGTGACGGTTCTGATGAAGACGTTCTCACATACGCTATGTTCCCTAATGTTGCTCCTAAGTTCTTTGCTGAACGCTCTAAGGGACCAGTTGATGCAGCTGCAACATTTGCTAAGAAAGAAGCTGCTCCAGCTGTTGCTAAAGAAAACAAAGGTGGTTCATACACAATCAATGTTAATGGTACAGCATACAATGTTACAACAGGCCCTGCTGGCGACAGCATGAGCGTAAATGTAAACGGTCAGGCTTACAATGTAACATTTGGAGCTGCAGGCGCTGCTCCAGTAGCAGCCACAGCTGCTCCAGCTGCCGCAGTAAGTGGTGGTCAGCCAGTGCCATCTCCTGTTGCCGGAACTCTTCTCCGCTATGCAGTTAGCGAAGGTGCTCAGGTTAAGAAGGGTGACACAGTAATCATTATTGAATCTATGAAGATGGAACTCGAAGTTAAGGCTCCAGCTGATGGAAAAATCAGCTTTGTTGTACAGCCAGGCACTCAGATTGCACAGGGCCAGACTCTGGCTAATTTAGGCGGTGCACCAGTTGCCGCAGCTCCTGTAGCTCCAGCTCCACAGCCTGCTGCTCCTGCTCAGCCAGCTCCAGCACCTGCAGCATCTGCCGGTGGTAAACCTGTGCCAGCTCCTGTAGCCGGAACACTTCTCCGCTATGCAGTTAGTGAAGGTGCTTCAGTAACTCCTGATACAACAGTAATCATCATTGAATCAATGAAGATGGAATTGGAAATTAAGGCTGGTGCCGCTGGTAAGATTCACTTTATCGCAGCAACTGGCAGCCAGATTGCACAGGGTGCTACACTCGCCGAGGTACAGTAATGGAAACAGAATTGAACAAAAAAAATGATAAATTCAAGTACCTTAAGATTACAACTGTAATCTGTTTGATTGCTGTTGCACTTTCTTTTGCAGGTTGCGGGGCTTCTGCTAACAGTGGTTCTTCAGCTTCTGGCAAGAGCTATGCATCTACAACAATCATTAAAGGTTCTGAGAATATTAAGCCTATTTCTGTTTCATCATTCTTTAAGAATGTTGGAAAGAATACAGGTATCTATAAGATGATTCATACTCCTACTGCAGAAGAACTTGCAGAAGAGAAGGCTTCAAAAGAAGCTATGGAAATTGCTAAGGAAGAGCAGGCTGCACAGGCCGCTGCTGATCTTGCCGCTCATCCGGTTAAGGGCTGGCAGAGACTTATTATGCTTGCTATCGGCTTCCTTATTGTTTACCTTGCAGTAGTAAAGGGATTTGAACCATTACTTCTTATTCCAATCGGATTCGGAACTATTCTTGTAAATATTCCGGGTGCAGGAATGGGTGATGGCCCAGATGGTATGCTTCATATCATCTACAATGCAGGTGTTGGAAACGAGTTCTTCCCAATGCTTATCTTTATGGGAATTGGTGCTATGACAGACTTTGGTCCTCTTATCGCTAACCCTAAGACAGCATTGCTTGGTGGTGCTGCACAGCTTGGTGTATTTGCTACACTTTTCGGTGTTGCTGCAATGAACTTTATTCCTGGTATCGACTATAATATGAAGCAGGCTTGTGCTATCGCTATTATCGGTGGTGCTGATGGTCCTACTTCTATCTACGTATCTGGTAAGCTTGCTCCAGAAATGATGGCGGTTATTGCAGTTGCAGCCTATTCTTACATGGCTCTCGTTCCAATGATTCAGCCACCTATCATGAAGCTTCTTACTTCTAAGAAAGAACGTACTATTAAGATGAGTCAGCTTCGTCCTGTTTCAAAGACAGAAAAGACTCTCTTCCCATTGCTCTTGCTTGTTGTAACAATTCTTCTTTTGCCACCTGCAGCTCCTCTTATTGGTATGCTCGCATTCGGTAACTTCATTAAGGAAGTTGGAATTGTACAGCGTCTTTCAAAAACTGTAGAGAACGAACTTATGAACATTGTTTCTATACTTCTTTCTCTTGGTGTAGGTTCTCAGATGACTCCAGAAAAGATTATGCACGCTAACTCACTTGGTATTATCGTTCTTGGTCTTTTGGCTTTCTGTATCGCTACAATGGGTGGTCTTATCATGGCTAA
Source organism: uncultured Spirochaetaceae bacterium (assembly GCA_902789325.1). Taxonomy (GTDB): domain Bacteria; phylum Spirochaetota; class Spirochaetia; order Treponematales; family Treponemataceae; genus Treponema_D. The sequence goes on along the minus strand of CADANN010000001.1, from coordinate 140,726 downwards.
GATTATGAATCTCTTCCTTAAAGAGAAGATTAATCCGCTCATTGGTTCAGCTGGTGTATCAGCAGTTCCAATGGCAGCCCGCGTTGCAAACAAAGTAGGTATGTCAGAAGATCCAACAAACTTCCTTTTGATGCACGCTATGGGACCAAACGTAGCAGGTGTAATCGGTACAGCTATTGCGGCCGGTGTATTCATTAGTACCTACGGAATGTAATTATATAAAACTTCATATCTAAAGATTTAAGCAGACTGTGAAAACGGTCTGCTTTTTTTTTATTTTAAAGTAACATTTTTCTTGACTTCTGTTGTTATAATATTATATATTATATAATATAGATATCTAAATAATATTATAAAAGCGAAGGAGGATTCTATGGTGTTTACCGCGGGTTCTGCCTTGCTTGATGCTGTGGTTCTGGCTGTTGTCAGTCTTGAAGGAACTTACGGCTACAAGATTACGCAGGATGTCCGTAAAATTATGGATGTTTCTGAAAGCACACTTTATCCGGTGCTTAGGAGACTCCAGAAGGACGGTTACCTTGAGACTTATGATATGGAGTTTCAGGGAAGGAACAGAAGATACTATAAGATAACTTCGAATGGTATGATTCTGCTGGATAAGTACCGCAGTGAATGGGTACTTTTTAGAAATGGTGTTGACGAAATCCTGATGGGAAAGAAGTCGGAGGAATAAATGACAAGAGATGAGTATTTGAATGAGCTTAAAAGTAGTATTATGTCGCTTTCCAGCGATGAGCAGGCTGAAGCTATACAGTATTATTCAGATTATTTTGATGAAGCAGATGATGATGAAAAGGTTATGCGCGAACTTGGAAGTCCAGAAGAGCTTGCAAAAACTATCATCGAAAAGTTTGCAAATGCACTTGTAGATACTAAAAAAAACGGAGAAGGGGAATCTGATGACAATGCTCAGAGCAGAGAATCCGCTTCCGGGGATCGCAGTATAGATGCTCTTTATTTTGAATTTGCAAAAAGAGATGTAACAAATATTTCAATGGATTTTGGTGCAGCTGAAGTTGCTTTGATCGAAGGTGATAAATATTGCATTGAAACCCGTGGACTTCAGCAGGAGTGTCTAAACTGTTACCTCAGTAAAGAGGGAACTCTTGTTGTTAGTAATAACCGACGTTTTAATCTTAATTTCTGGAGTCATGACCGCAGAAGCCGCATTGTTCCACGTATCCTTGTTACTATTCCAAAAAATGCATCTGTAGATAAGTTTCGTATTTCAGTAGGTGCTGGAAAACTTGTTTCTCGACCGCTTTCTATTTCCTGTCAGTCTGGAAATATGAATGTTGATGCCGGAAATCTGGTGCTTGATGGTATTTTTGGCGGTAAAATCAATATGCGTTGTGGAATGGGTAACCTTGAGTTTAAGGGTAGTGTAACTGGTTCAGTTAATCTTGACTGTGGAATGGGCAGTATAAATCTCAAACTTAAGGGTGATCCAAAATCTTATTCTTATGACGCTAAGGTAGGTCTTGGAGATTTCCGCTTTAATGATGAAAAGAAGAGTGGTGTATGCCAGATTTATAATAATCAAAAGCTTGCAAATCATTTTTCTGTAAACTGCGGAATGGGCTCTGTGAATATTAAAATAGAAGAATAAGCATATATATAGAAGAGGAGTGAATAAAATGAAAGGTAAGAAGCTTTATAAATCAAGAAAAAACAAGATGATTGGTGGTGTTTGTGGTGGTCTTGCAGAATACTTTAATATGGACCCTACAATTGTTCGTATTATTGCAGCTATTCTTTGTATTCTGAAAGGCGCAGGTCTTATCATCTATCTTATCGCAGTTATCGTAATGCCATATGATGATGAAGACTTTGGAGAGGATGATACAGAAAATCTCAAAAGCGCAAACATAGATCCAGAAGAAGATAAAAAGACTTCTTCAAAATCAGAATCAGAAAAAGACAGCAAGCTGCATTCCGACGAAGATTTCGACAATTATTTCAAAGACGAAAAATAATCTTTTCCACTTTGATTGGAGGGAAGGTTAATATTTCAAATGAGCTAAAAAAATCAGGTGCGACAACATCATCCCCGTTGGCGCACCTGATTTTTTTTAGCCCATTTTTCTGTAATAACATTCACTAAAATACTAGTATTTAATGACCTAAGAATAATTTCCTATAGAAAAAAGTTGCAGATGTGATACAATAAGGACTATTATGATAGGAATAAAAATAAACAAAACGTTGCGAAATGTCCTGATAACTTTAGCTGTTATCATTCTCATTTTTGCAATACCGAGCTTTTTTCCTGAGAAAGATTATCATAGCAAGTATGATAATTATGATTTATCCACAAATGTTGGAACTGTTTCAACTACACGTACATATGCTGAATATTTGAACGAACATTCAGCTGCAAAAAGTCCAAAAAGTAAAGTTAATGTTGCTGTTCTGGATTTTGATGAAACAAAGTCGAACGGTGCCCGAGTGGAAAAGAACTACAAGGGAAAGGATGTTGTATTTACAGAAGAGGATTCTTCTGTAACATGGAAAGTAGAAGTACCTGAGGCAGGTTTCTACAATATTAATATGGAATACATTGCAGTTCCTTCGCGAAATGTAAATATGGATCGTATTCTGTATATTAATGGTGAATTGCCGTTTACTGGTGCAGATACATTGGCTTTCTATAGACTTTGGAAAGACGGTGGTCCTGTAAAATACGATAACCGTGGTAACAGCATTCGTCCAACACAGGTAGAAGTTTTTGAATATCAGGATGCTTATTTCAAGAGTGATCTTGGATATGAAGTAGATCCTTATAAATTCTATTTTAATAAAGGTGAAAACGAAATTACATTGGAATCAACAAGTGAGCCAATGGCAATTTCTGCTATCACACTTACACCTATTGTAAAATATGATACATACGAACAGTATCTTGCTAAGCAGCCTTCAAAACCAGAAAACTTTACAGGTAAAGATATTACTATAAAGGTACAGGGAGAAGACTCTGTTCTTCGTTCTGACCCTTCTTTGTTTGCCCGCTATGACCGTTCTTCTGCTATCACAGAACCATATAGCACCAAACAGACTATTTTAAACTACACTGGTGGTGACTCTTGGAAAATCCCTGGTCAGTGGATTGAGTGGGAACTTGATATACCTGAAAACGGCTGGTATACAATTTCTCTTAAAGCACGTCAGTTCTTCCAGCGTGGTTATGTTGCATGTCGTTCAGTTTATATCGACGATGTAATTCCTATTGATACACTTAAGTCTGTTGGTTTTAAATACGACTCAGACTGGCAGTTTGCAACTCTTTCAGATGAAAACAAAAAGCCATATAATTTCTATCTCTCAAAAGGTAAGCATACAATCCGCCTCGAAGCAACTCTTGGTGAAATTGGTAAAGTAATGCAGGAAGTTCAGGATTCTGTATTCAGATTGAATCAGATTTACAGAACTATTCTTGTTCTTACAGGTGCTCAGCCAGATCAGAACCGCGATTACGAAATTCATAAGGTATTCCCTGATGAAGTAGAAGCTATGATGCTCGAAAGCCGCCGTCTTTATAAACTTGTAGACGACTTCGTTGCAATCACAGGTGAAAAATCAAATCAGATTTCTCCAGCAGAAATTCTTGCTCTTCAGCTTGAGCAGTTCTATAAACATCCTGATCGTATTACAAAAGGTTTTGTAAACTTTAAGGATAATACAACAACTTTGGCTTCTTCTATGCTTCAGATGACTGAAACAAAGCTTGATATCGACTATATCCTTGTTCAGAGTGCAAATGACAAGATTAAGGCAGATCGTTCAAACTTCTTCAAGAATGTAGCACATGAAGTTACATCATTCATCAACTCATATCTTTATGACTCTGCTTCTTTGGGTAGCGTTTATAAAGACGGTTCAGATCACCTTATTGAAGTATGGATCGTAACAGGTCGTGATCAGAGCCAGGTTCTTAAGAATATGATTGATGATAGCTTTACTCCAAATTATGGAATTAACGTAAACGTAAAGCTTATTAAAGTTGAATCACTTCTTAACGCCGTAGTTGCAGGTAACGGACCTGATGTTGTTATTTCTACATATCAGTCTCATCCTGTCGATTATGCATTGCGTAATGCAAACGTAAACCTTAAGAGATTTAAGGATTGTGATGAAGTTCTTTCTTGGTTTATGCCAAGTGCTTATAAGCCATATGAATATGAGAATGGTGTTTTTGCTCTTCCTGAGCAGCAGACATTCAACCTTATGTTCTATCGTAAAGATATTCTTGAACAGTTAAATCTTAAGGTTCCAAATACATGGGATGATTTGATTGAAATCCTTCCAACCCTCCAGGGTAACAATATCTCTGTAGGTGTTCCTTATCCAATTATCGGAACTCCTGATATGACACCATTCTATTCTATGGTTTATCAGGCAGGTGGTCAGGTTTACAATAAAGAAGGCGATAAGTCTATTATTGATAGTGAACCTGGAATTGCTGCTTTCAAGACATATACAAGTCTTTATAACAGTTATGGACTTCCTACTATTTATGACTTCATGAGCCGTTTCCGTACTGGTGAAATGGCAATCGGAATTGCAAACTATACTACATACAACTCAATTGTAGTTGGTGCTCCTGAAATTCGTGGTCTCTGGGACTTTACATATCTTCCTGGCACTCTGGATGAAAAGGGTAACATCAACCGTTCAAATGTTTCTGGTGGTGTCTGCTGTATGATGATTAAGAAGGGAATTGATCTTGATGACCTTGATCTTTCAAATCTTCCTGAACTTGCTTATAGTGATAACAACGGAAAGACATTTGCTGAAGGTGTAATTCCTGGTATCGACGAAAAGACATGGAATGCAGTTATGAAGAACGAACAGCGTATGAATGATTCCTGGGAATTCATGAAGTGGTGGGTTTCTAAAGATGTTCAGGTTCGTTTCGGTCGTGAAATGGAAGCTTTGCTTGGTGCATCTGCTCGTTATGCAACAGCAAACAAAGAAGCTCTTAAACAGCTTTCTTGGAATTCAAGACAGATTAAAGTTCTTAATGAATCTATGGAAGACACAGTTGGAGTTCCAGAAGTTCCAGGTAGCTACTACACACCACGTCACATTGTAAATGCTACACGTCGTGTAATTAATGCAAAAGATGATGCTCGCGAGACTCTTATCGATTATACACGTAAGATTAACGAAGAGCTGACCCGTAAGCGTCAGGAATTTAATCTTCCTGTTGCCGAGGATTAGTTTTTAGGAGAAAAAAAATGAGTGAAAAGTTAGATAAATACATAGCTAAGAAAAAGCTTGCTCTTTCTGACACGGCTCGCAGTATTAGGGTGCATAAAACAATGTATTTGTTCCTGCTTCCATATGCTGTTTTGTTTATTACTTTCTATGTACTTCCTATGATTACTTCAATTTATTTTAGTTTCACAAACTATAATATTTTGGAAAAACCAGATTTCATTGGTGCTCGTAACTATTTGAATCTGTTCCTTGAAGATGAAGTATTTACAATTGCCGTAAAGAATACTTTCCTTATTGCGATTATTACAGGACCTGTAGGATATGTTCTTGCCTTCATTTTTGCCTGGCTTATTAATGAGCTTCCAAAGTGGATCAGAACTCTTGTAGTATTCTTCTTCTATGCACCATCTATTTCAGGTAATGCATATCAGGTATTCAAGATTTTGTTCAACGATGACCAGAACGGTTGGATTAACAGAGCACTTGCCAATTTAGGACTTACAAATTCTCCTATCATGTTCCTTACAAATCCTGCAATTGGTTTAAAAGTTATTATTCCTATCATTCTCTGGATGTCTATGGGTGCCGGATTCCTTTCATTCGTAGCTGGTCTTAAAGGTATTGATAAGGCTCAGTATGAAGCTGGTTATATCGATGGTATCCAGAACCGCTGGCAGGAACTCTGGTTCATTACATTGCCTAACATGAAGCCAATGCTCTTGTTCGGTGCCGTTATGTCAATTACCTCTGCATTCGGTGTATGTGATGTTACCATGCAGCTTGCTGGTTATCCTTCTACAGAATACTATGCACGTACAATCGTAACTCACTTGTTCGACTACGGTTTCACACGTTTTGAAATGGGATATGCTTCTGCAATCGCAACAGTATTGTTCCTTACAATGATTCTCTGTAACAAAGTTATTCAGAAGCTTTTGAGCAGAGTAGGACACTAATAGGGGGTGATGAAAATGAGTTCAAAGAATATGTACAAAGATCAGACAATTCATCATTACAAACATCGACGTAAGCCAAACCGCTCTGTTGGTGGAGATATTGGAATCTATATTTTCCTTGCAATCTGTTCGTTGATGATGGTATTCCCATTGTTCTTCGCAATTTGTAATGCTCTTAAGCCTCTTGATGAGGTTTTGAAGAACCCTCCAACAGTTCTTCCTCGTAACCCAACTCTTGATAACTTCTCTGACCTTCTTATTACAATGAGTCAGGGTTGGGTTCCTCTTTCGCGCTATATCTGGAATACAGTATTTATTACTGTTGTTGGTACCGTAGGACACGTAGTATTTGCTTCTATGGCTGCTTATGTACTTGCAAAATATCGCTTCCCTGGTGGAAATCTTTTCTTCCGACTTGCAGTAGTTGCACTTATGTTCAGCGGTTACGTAACAGGTATTCCTAACTATTTGATTATGTGTAAACTCCATATGGTAGATACATACTGGTCACTGATTCTTCCAGCAATTGGTGGTTCACTTGGACTCTTCCTTATGAAGCAGTTTATGGACGGCTTCCCAATGTCTTTGATTGAAGCTGCTAAAATCGACGGTGCATCAGAAATGTTGATTTTCTGGAAACTTGTAATGCCAAACGTAAAACCTGCCTGGCTTACAATCTCAATCTTCTCTATTCAGGGACTTTGGAACAATGCTCAGGTACAGTACATCTATACCGAAAGCAAAAAAATGCTCCGCTATGCTTTGGATCAGGTTGCCCTTGGTGGTATTGCCCGAACTGGACAGCAGAACGCCGTAATCGTATTTACAATGTCTGTACCTATTGTATTCTTTATCTTCTCTCAGAGTCAGATTATGGAAACAATGGCTACTTCAGGACTTAAGGACTAGCGCTATGATGAGACGAAAACTATTTATAATGATTGCAGGTCTCTTCACATTATGTGCAGGACTTTTTGCAAAAGGTGATACATATATTTATGACTTCTGGGATAATATTGAAAAATCACCGGACGTATACCGTGTTACTCATGTAGTATATGCAGATGATTTGAATCTCCAGACTCCTCTTAAAAATCCAAGTTCACTTTTTACTTATGGAAATAAACTGTATGTAGTAGATACAGATAATAACCGTATTGTTGAACTTGAATATACTGCAAAAAAGACTCTTGCTTTTACACGTGTAATTGACAGAGTTTATACAAATGATGGTTCAGAAGAAACTTTTGATGGACCTCGTGATATTTTTGTTAATACCGATGGTACAATGTTCATTGCAGATACTAACCATGGACGTGTACTTAAGGTAGACGAAAATTTCAACGTTATTTTTACATTAAAAGAACCTGATGATCCTACTTATGAAGCTGGAAAAGCTTTCCTTCCAGAAAAAGTTGTAGCAGACTCAAAAGGTCGTGCTTACGTAGCAGCAAGAAATATCAATAAAGGATTCCTTAAATATGAATATGATGGAACTTTCCAGGGATTCTTTGGTGCTAATGAAGTAGTTTACGATGTAAAAGATTTAATCTGGAAAAAGCTTGCTACTCAGGCACAGAAAGAAAAGATGGTACTCTTTGTTCCAGTTGAATATTCTAACTGTTACATGGACAATGAAGGCTTTATTTATGCTGTTACAAAGACCTTTGACTGGTGGGATTTAAGAAGCGATAGAGCAAAACCTATCCGCCGTCTTAATGCACTTGGAAAAGATATTCTTGTAAAGAATAATGAAGATCAGCCTCCAATTGGAGACTTAGTATGGGGTAATGCCGCTGGTATTAGTGACCCTTCTAAGTTTACTGATATTACAGTTCTTGATAATAACGTATACCTTGCAATTGATGAAAGCCGTGGACGTGTGTTTGCATACAATGACCAGGGATATTTGTTATTTGCATTTGGTGGACGCGGAAACGTTGATGGTTTCTTCCGAAAACCTGCTGCAATTGAACATATTGAAAAAGACCTTTTCGTACTCGATAGTATAAACGCATCTATTACTGTTATGGCTCCTACAGATTATGGTAAGCTTATCTATCAGGCTACTGAACAGTTTGCTTGCGGTGAGTATGATGAATCTGCAGAATCTTGGGCTAAAGTTCTTGAATACAACGGAAACTATGACCTTGCATATATCGGCCTTGGAAAATCTTACTTGCGTCAGAAGAAATATAAAGAGGCAATGAGATGCTTTAAGGTAAAGAGAGATCGCCGTGATTATTCTAAAGCGTTCAAGTATTACCGTAAGGAATGGATCGAGAATAATATTGGATGGATGGTTGGTTTGTTAATTGTAATCATCGTTCTTTCAATCGTAGTTAAGATCGTTAAGAAAATTAAATGGGAGCTTAATACGCTATGAGTTATATCACAAGAAAATTAAACAAATTAAGACAGAAAGAAACTTATGTTCACTTTCTTAATACTCTTAAATATTCTTTGTATGTAATTTTCCATCCGGCTGATGGATTCTGGGATTTGATTCATGCAAAGCGTGGCTCTTATGCAGCTGCAAACTTTATAGTTATTGTTTCTCTTTTGACACATTTGTGGAAATTGCAGTTTACAAACTTTATTGTTTTGAATGTTAACTGGAACAAAGTAAACATTTTTATGGAGATTGCTACAATCCTCCTTCCACTTGCAATTTTCTGTGTCTGCAACTGGGGTGTAACAACCTTGTTTGATGGTAAAGGACACTTAGGTGACATTTATATGGGTACTGCCTATGCAATGACACCATATCCTTTGATTCAGATTCCACTCATTATTTTGAGTAATGTTGTTACAAGAGATGAAGCTTCTTTCTACTGGGTATTCAATAATCTATCATTTATCTGGGTTGGAATTCTCCTGTTCATGGCAATGATGATGATTCATGCTTATGGATTTGGTAAAACACTTCTGTTCACTATTTTTACAGCGTTCGGAATGCTTGTTTTCATTTTCATTATGCTCCTGTTCTTCAGTATGATTTCACAGGGTATAGCATACTTCGTTTCTCTTGGAAGAGAAGTTATATTCCGATTGAACTGATAGGAAGGGGAAAATTATGGCAAAAGAAAAAAAATCTAAATATCCAGAAGGATATATCGGCCGTCCAAAGCCAATGAAAACAAAGACCTTCGAATTTCATAAACCAACAAAGAAATTCTGGATAGGCTTTGCTTTTACACTTGCGGTATTGGGCTTCCTTACATACATAGTAATTCGTCTTGTTCAGGTTGGAAAAGTTATTCAGCCTCAGTTTGATTATTATGAATATGATGAAGCTAAGCAGCCATCATCTTATGTACTTGAAAATAATTACATTAAGTTTGAGATGGATCCTGCAACTACAAACTTTACTGTTCTTCAGAAAAACACAGGTAAAGTATGGCATTCTAGTCCTGAGGGAGCAAAAACAGATAAGATTGCTCTTACAAAGGAAAAGAACAATATGATGTCAACAATACTTCTTAAGTATTCTACAGAGAATGGTAATGATGATACTTATGATACATATTCAAACAGTGTTTTGCGAAAGTTCTATAATATTGAAAAGAAAGGTAACGAAATCACTGTAAACTATACTGTAGGTCAGATGGACCGCGAGTATGTTTTCCCTCTGATTCTTTATCAGTCTGATTTTGATAAATGGACAGAAGGACTTACTAAGTCTCAGACAGCTGCTGTAGGTCGTGCATATCATAAATACAACAAAGGTTCTTTCAAAGGTGCAGATCTTGAAGCAATGCTCGATAAGTATCCTGGAATGGAAGATGAAAATCTCTACCTTGTATTTGAAAACATTCAGACACACGTAAAGGTACAGATGGAAGATATCTTCGGAAAGCAGGGTTTTACTTATGAAGATTACCTTAAAAATAAGGAACTTTATAAAGAAGTAAATATCAAGGAAGTTCCAGCTTTCAATATTTCAATAACTTATAAGATTGATGGAAATGCATTGACTGTAACAGTTCCATTCAAAGAAATCTCATACAGACTTAAGTATCCTGTAACTCAGGTTTCTGTTCTTCCATATTTTGGAGCAGCAGGTCCTAGCGAAGAAGGATATATGCTTATTCCTGAGGGAAGTGGAAGTATCATCAACTTCAATAACGGAAAAACTAAGCAGAATGGTTACTATGCAGACTGTTATGGATGGGATTATGCAACAGAACGTAAAGCTGTTATTACAGAAACTCGTGCTGCATTCCCGGCATTTGGTATTGCATATCCAGACAGCAGTGTTCTTTCTGTTATCAATAAAGGTGCAGAATACGCTGGTGTAACTGCAGAAATTGCAGGAAAACTTGGCAGCTATAACTACATTCGTGCAGATTATAAACTTCTTCATCGTGAACAGTATGAAGTTACTTCTCGTAGCCAGAGTTCACAGTTTGTTTATGAGGCTGGTTTGCCACAGGATGAATATCTTGAACAGTCTTTCATCTTTGTTGACAGCGGTTCTTATGTAGATATGGCTAAGGCTTACAGAAATAAACTTTTTGCAGGTGCAAAGAAAACAGATTCAAAAGATGTTCCTCTTGCTGTAGAAATTGTTGGTGCTATCGAAAAGGTACAGCAGGTTGCTGGTATGCCTAAAGTTAAGCCATACACATTAACAAGCTATAGCGATGCTGCTCAGATTATTAATGATATTGATGAGCTTGGAATGAAAAATGTTAATTATAAGCTTTCAGGTTTTGTAAACGGTAGTGTTCGTCAGAAGCTTATGACTAAAGTTAAGTTTATTTCTTCTCTTGGTGGAAAGTCTGGCTTCAAGAAAATGGTAAATGCAACAGAAGACGCTTCTGCTAAACTTTACCTTGACGGTTCAGTACAGACAGCCTATCGTTCAACTCTCTGGAATGGATTCTTTAAGTATCGTGATGCTGCACGTTTTGTAAGTGATGAGCTTTGTGAACTTTACGAATACTCTCCATTGTGGTATGGACGTGATAAGGCACAGGATTCATACTTCCTTTTGAACTCAAAGCTTCGCGAAAAAGGTTCAGAAAGCCTTATTAAGACAGCTTCTAAATATAAGCTTGGCGGTGTTTCATATCGTGATAATGGTAATCTTCTTTCTTCAGATTTTAATGAAAGAAGACTTTCTACACGTGCAACTGAAGCTTCAAAACAGATTGCTCAATTCGAAAAGGCTGCTGAAAAAGATCTTGGAATCATGATAAATGGTGGTAATGATTATGCTGTACGCAGTGCAGACTTCATTACAAATATTCCATTGCATGGTAACAAATATGCAATCATCGATGCATTTGTTCCATTCTATCAGATTGTACTTCACGGATATGTAAATTATGCCGGAAATCCAATCAACCTTGCATACGAAAAGGATCAGCTGCTTCTTGAATCTGCAGAAGCAGGCGCTGGACTTCAGTTCTCATTCATGAATTCTTCTTCAGAAAGACTTCAGGAAACAAATTATACTGAATACTATGCAAGTACCTTTGATTCTTGGAAAGACAAGTTTGTTGAACTTTACAATGAATATAATTCAAAAATGGCTCCTGTAATGAATAGTCCAATAAAGGATCATGTTCTTGTTGATGAAAACATTACAAAGACTGTTTTCGAAAACGGTTATGTAGTTTATGTAAACTTCAGCTATGCTAATTACATAACACCTTCAGGAAAATTCATTCCTGCAAGAGAATATAGAATTATGAAGGTGGAGGACTAATATGAAGAAAAAGGTTGGATTAATGGGAAGGAGGGCAGTATACGGTTATCTGTTTATTCTGCCTTTCGTTCTTGGATTTGTATTCTTTATGATAAAGCCTCTCGGACAGTCTCTGAGAATGGCTTTGTCAGATGTAATTATTTCAAATCAGGGATTTGAAATTCATTGGAATAATTTTGCTAACTTTAAGAAGGCTTTCCTTGTAGATGCTGAATTCAACAGATTCCTTGTAGAAGCTATTACACAGATGTTGTTCCAGTCAATTGCAACAATCGTATTCAGTTTCTTTGTTGCTTTGCTCTTGAATCAGAAATTCAAGGGAAGAACACTTGCTCGTTCAATTTTCTTCCTTGCTGTTATTCTTTCTTCTGGTGTACTTGTAGGTCTTGAATCAAGCAACGCTCTTATGGCTGAGATTCAGAATATGATTGAAGAGGCTGGTAATGCAAACTCAGTTACTCAGGTTCTTGAAGATATTCTTGTTTCTGGTACAAATGGTGTAGGTGGAGTTAGTTCAAAAGTATTTGAAAAGGTATTTGAAATAATTGACTCTATTTATGACGTTGCAATGGCTTCTGGTATCCAGATTATTATCTTCCTTTCTGGTTTGCAGACAATCAGCCCAGGTATGTATGAGGCTGCTCATATGGAAGGTTGTACAGCATGGGAAACTTTGTGGAAGATTACAGTTCCTATGGTAAGCCCTCTTATGCTCGTATGCTGGATCTATACAATCATTGACTTCTTCATGAAGAGTGATAACCAGATTATGGATAAGATTAACACACAGATGACAGAGCTCTTAAACTATGGCTTCTCTTCTGCTATGGCTTGGATTTACTTTATCGTTTGTATGTTATTCATCGGATTAAGCTCATTGATTATTTCTAAGGTGGTATACAACTATGACTAATAAAGAAAAGAATGTTAAAAAGCCTTCTACAACACCTGCTGTAGATAAACGTTCATTCTGGGAAAGAAACGAGGCATCAAATGGTATACTTCTTACAGAAACAATCAAGAAGTATGCAATTTCGATTTTCCGCGGAATTCTTTTGTTCGGAATGTGTTTTATGATCATTCAGCCCCTTCTCAATAAAATGGCATTGGGCTTTATGGCTGAACGCGATTTGTATGATACAACAATTATTCTTGTTCCAAAGCACTTCTCAGTAAGTAACTGGAAAATTGCTGCAACACTTTTGAATTACAAAACAACTATGTTTAACACCATGTGGGTATCAATTCTTGTTTCTGTAATTCAGGTTTGTGTATGTAGTCTTGTTGGTTACGGTTTCTCACGCTTTAATTTCCCATTTAAGCGTTTCTGGTTCTTCTGTGTTATTCTTGTAATCGTAATTCCACCACAGACAATTTCTACATCATTGTTCCTTCACTTCCGATACTTCAACCTGTTTGGAAAGACAATAAACCTTCGTGGTTCTATGATTCCTTACATTATGATGTGTCTTGGTTGTATGGGACTTAAAAACGGTCTTTACATCTTTATGATCCGCCAGTTCTTTATGGGATTCCCATTTGAATTGGAAGAGGCTGCTTATGTAGACGGTTGTGGTCCTTTCAAGACCTTCTTCAGAATCATGATTCCAGGTGCAAAGCCAATTATTACATCATGCTTCCTCTTCTCATTTGTATGGCAGTGGACAGACAGCTTCTATTCAAACCTCTTCTTGGGTAAGATTCAGCTTTTGTCAATTCAGCTTACAAGTATTGTAGATAAGTTTGGTATTTACCTTACAAAGATGAATGGTGGTGCATCTGTAGTAGCTCCAATCGGTTACTCAAATGCTATCCTTTCAACAGGTATGCTCCTTGCGATTCTTCCTTTGATCGTTCTCTACATCTTCTGTCAGAGACTCTTCGTTGAAAGTTTGGCAAGCACTGGTGTTAAGATGTAGCCTATAATCGAAGAACCGTTAAAAACCGAGCTGCGACAGCGGGTCGGTTTAGGTTCAACGAAAGAACGGCTCAGAGGCAGGCTATGCCTGCCGACTATATCCCCGAATTGTTCGGGGATTATTTTTTTTAAACCTAGGGAAAATTTCTTATGTAATTTCGCATAAGTCGTGTTATAATTTATCTAATAGGCAATTTGCCGTTTACGGCGTAAATTTATAAAAAAAAGGAGTATAATTTTTATGAAAAAAATTGCACTTTTGGCAATGTCTGCTATGTGTGTTCTCGCACTTGCAGGTTGTAACAAATCTAAAGGTCCATCTGCAGCAGCTCTCAAAGCAGCTGAAAATGGAGACTATTCAAAACTTCCAGTAGCTAAAGACCCAGCAACAAAGAAAGCTTATGACTTTGGCGGAATGGCTGTAACAATTTACGACTGGTGGTCAAATCCAGACGCAACACCTTCTTCAAAAGCAGAAGAAGATCAGCTTGCATACCGCAAGTATCTCGAAGAAACTTATAACTTCACTCTCATTCAGGACAACTTGAATGCAGGTTGGGGTGGACATCCAGCTGAAGTAGCTAACTACTGTATCACTGGTGGTGATGATGCTCGTATCTTCATCATCGATGGTCGTTCAGCATTCTCAGGACTTGCTGCTAACCTTTGGGCAGATGTTTCTAAGACTCCAGATATCGACTGGACAAAAGAAAAGTGGAACAAGGCTGTTTGTTCTGTAATGCCAGGAAAATCATTCGCTGTTGGTAAGCCAGAACCACGCCACTGTATCTTCTTCAACAAACGCGTTCTTCAGGAAAACGGTTTTGACCCAGATGAACCATACAACCTTCAGAAAGAAGGAAAATGGACATGGGAAACATTCGAAGAAATGTGTGCTGCTTTGACAAAAGATACAGATAACGATGGTATTATTGACCAGTATGCTCTCTCTGGATTCAACGGAGAATTCGCTTGGCCAACAATCTACTCTAACGGTGGTCGTATCGTAAACGTTGATTCAAACGGAAAATACTACCTCGATATGAGTGACAACGTAATGGAAGCTTGGGAGTACATCCGCCGCATCTTCGTAAACTACAACAAGCCACAGGGTGAAGGTGCTAACTGGGACTACTTCAAGGCAGACTTCTTGAGTGGTGCTACAGCATTCTACAACGACGAAGAGTACGATGCTCAGCCAAATGGTATGCTCGCTGACATGAAAGATGACTGGGGTATGGTATGTCTTCCAGTTGGACCAAAGGGTGACGGAAAACTCTTTACTTTGAACTCTGATAACATGCTCATCATTCCTAGCTGCTACTCACAGGATAAGGTTAACAAGATCATGAAGATCTATGACTTCTGGTCAGACACAGTTCCTGGTTATGATGATCCAGATGCTTGGAAGGAATACTACTATGGTTCATTCCGCGATACACGCGCTGTTGATGAAACATTGCAGTACATGATGGACAACTCTAAGTCTTGGAACGCATGGCTTATTCCTGGCTTGAACTACGCTCCACTTTCATGGAACATCTGTGGTGGTGCTGATGTACAGGAAACATATGAGTCTATGAAGAACGAACTTCAGGCTACAATCGATGAGGCTATGAACAACTAAGTTCAAAGTCCATTAATTACCCGATTTTAATTGGGTAATATATAGAAGGTCGCCGGTTTTTTGCCGACGACCTTTTTTTATATAAACTTAAAAAGTTTATTTACATTGAAAAACGCATATCTTTTCTATATAATATAAAATATGTCAAATCACGGTACAATTACTAATGATAATCATGCAGCTCTCTGGCATGGCCGTTTTAAGGAAGGTCCAGATGCAGATGCTGTTAAATTCGAAACATCAATAAATGACGATATGCGCATGGCTTATGTTGATATAGAAGGCAGTAAGGCTCATGCAAAAATGCTCTGTAAACAGGGCTTAATTTCTGAAGATGAAAAAAATCAGATTGTAAATGGACTTGAATCAATTAAAGAAGATTTGAGAAACGAAAAACTTTCTGTAGATCTTTCTGCAGAAGATATTCATTCATTTATAGAGGCAACTCTTACAGACCGCATTGGTGAGGCTGGAAAAAAGGTTCACACAGGCCGCAGCCGCAATGATCAGATTGCGTTGGATGAAAAACTTTATCTTCGTCATCAGATTAAAAAACTTGGTGGTGAAATCTTAAATCTTATTTCCGTACTGACAAAAATTGCTTCAGATAATAAAGATACTTTAATTCCAGGTTTTACACATATGCAGCATGCACAGCCTGTAACTCTTGCTCATCATGTTTGTGCCTGGGCCTGGATGTTCAGTCGTGATTTTACACGTCTTCGTGATGCTGGAAATCGTGCAGACCTTTCTCCAATTGGTTCATGTGCTCTTGCAGGAAGCGGCTTACCTTTGGACCGTGCTTATGAAGCAGAACTTCTTGGTTTTGGCGGAGTAACAGATAATTCTCTGGATTCAGTTTCAGACCGCGATTATTACCTTGAAGTTGCTTCTGATCTTTCTATTTTGCAGATGCATCTTTCACGTGCCTGTGAAGAAATTGTTTACTGGGCTACTACAGAATTCAGTTTTGTTGAACTCAGTGAAAAGTGGAGTACTGGTTCTTCAATCATGCCGCAGAAAAAGAATCCTGATTTTGCAGAATTGATTCGCGGAAAAACTGGTCGTGTTTATGGTGATATGATTGCACTCTTTACAATGATGAAGGGGCTTCCACTCGCTTATGACCGCGATATGCAGGAAGATAAATCAAGCTTCTTTGAGGCTTATGATACAGTTATTTCTAGTGTTCGCATTTTTACAGAAATGGTAAGAACTGCAGAATGGAATAAATCTGTTATGGCTGCAGGCTGCGATGGTGGCTATCTTAATGCTACTGATATTGCAGATTATCTTGTTCGCAAAGGACTTCCGTTCCGTACTGCTCATGGAGTTTCTGCAGGTCTTGTTCGAATTGCAATTGAAAAGAACTGTAAACTTGAAGAGTTGGATTTCAGTGAATATGAAGCTGCAAGCCCACTTTTTGAAAAAGATATTTTTGATTTAATCACACCAGCAAAGTGTGTTGAAATCAGAAAAACAATTGGTGGACCAGCACCTTCTGAAGTTCAAAAACAGATTGAAAAGCTTTCTGCATTTGTTAAGGATAATACATCGGCTGAAGTAGATTCAATCGATGATTTTATAATTTAGGAGATTATTATGAAAAAAATTATTTGTGCCGCAATTTTAGCAGCTGCAGTGCTTGCTATGACAGGTTGTAAAAAATCACAGAAAAAGGAAGGAGCTGACGCAGTTTCTGCTCTTAAGACTCGTGGAGTATTTGTACTCGGTCTTGATGATTCTTTCCCACCACTTGGTTTCCGCAGTGAAAATAATGAAGTTGTAGGTTATGATATTGATCTTGCAAAAGAAGTTGCTAAGCGTATGGGTGTAGATTTCCGCGCACAGCCAATTGACTGGGATGCAAAGGAAATGGAACTTGAAACTGGTAAAATTGACTGTATCTGGAATGGTTTTACAATCACAGAAGAACGCAAAAATGCTCTTTCATTCACAGAAGCTTATTTGAACAACGATCAGGTTCTCGTTGTTCGTGCAGACAGTGGAATTAATTCTCTTGCTGATATGAAGGGAAAGACTGTTGGTATTCAGAGCGGTTCAAGTGCTCAGGAAGCTGTTGATGACAATGCTGATTTCGCTGCTTCAATTTCTAAATTGATTATGTTCAAAGATAATATTACAGCATTGAATGACCTCGACATTGGTGGTGTAGACGGTGTTGTAATGGACAGCGTTGTTGCAAACTATTCTATTGCTCAGACTAAAAAGCCTTTCAAAGTAATTGATGAGTCACTTGCAAACGAAGGTTATGGTGTTGGCTTTAGAAAGAATGAACCAGAATTGCGCGATGCAGTTTGGACAATTCTTAAAGAAATGCAGGCAGATGGTACTGTTGCAGCAATCAGCCAGAAATGGTTTGGTCGCAATATTTCTTCAATCAAATAAAGTAAATAAATGCCTGATAAATATATCAAGATGCTTCGAGCGATGCTTAACGGTTCAGTTACATCGCTTGAAGTATTTTTTCTAACAATCCTTTTTTCAATTCCTCTGGCACTTCCTATTGCAATGGGAAGAATGTCTAAACATAAGTTGCTTTCGGGAACTACAAATGTATTTCTTCTGATAATTCGTGGTACTCCTCTTATGCTACAGCTGCTTGTAGTGTATTTTGGACCTGGGCTTTTTGTGCGATGGCTTGTATTGAAAGGCTACGATGTGTCTTTCAGATGGAATCGCTTTGTTGCTGCGATTGTCGCACTTTCTATTAACTATGCGGCTTATTTTGCAGAAATCTACCGTGGAGGCATTGAGTCTATTCCAAAAGGGCAGTATGAGGCTGCTAAAGTTCTCGGTTATACTCCGGCACAGACTTTTTTCAGAATTGTTTTGCCACAGGTAATTAAACGAATTGTTCCTGCAATGGGAAATGAAGTTATTACTCTTGTTAAGGATACAGCTCTTGTTTCTGTTATTGGAGTCAGTGAGCTTTTGATGGTTGCAAAGGAAAGACAGGGCGCTTTGTTCTCGTTTGTTCCTCTTTTTATGGCTGGTGTTTTCTATTTTATTATGAACTGGATTGTTTCAATCGGCTTCCAGAAATTAGAAAAGAAGCTTGCTTATTATAACTGAGGCTGAGAATGGAAGAAATAATCAGAGTTGAAAATATCAAAAAGACTTTCCGCGAAAACCTTGAAATCTTAAAGGGGATTTCTTTTTCTGTAGAACGTGGTGAAGTTTTAAGTATTATTGGTCCTAGTGGTTCCGGAAAATCAACAATGCTTCGCTGTATATCGCAGCTGGAGACTGTAACTGACGGAACTATTAAAATCTGTGGCCAGACTCTTGTTGAAAACGGAGTTTATGCAGATAAAAAAGCCCGCCATGAAATCATTTTGAAAAGCGGACTTGTATTCCAGAACTTTAATCTGTTTCCACATTATTCAGTTTTAAAAAATGTTACTGCAGCTCAGATTCGTGTTTTAGGTAAATCAAAAGATGAAGCAGAAGCTGTTGCAATCGATTTGCTTAAAAGAATGGGACTGGAATCAAAGATAAACAATTATCCTTGTGAACTTAGTGGTGGTCAGCAGCAGCGCGTTTCTATTGCACGTGCGCTTGCCTTAAAACCTGAAGTGCTTTTGTTTGACGAACCTACATCTGCACTTGACCCTGAGCTTACTGGTGAAATTCTTGCAGTAATTAAAGAGCTTGCTGCAGAAAAAATGACAATGGTTGTTGTAACTCACGAGATGGCCTTTGCCCGCGATATCTCAAGCTACATAATTTTTATGGATGGCGGTGTTATTGTGGAAGAGGGAAGTCCGGATTCTGTCATAAATAATCCGCAGATGGAGCGAACTAAAGCTTTCCTGTCAAGGTTTAGCTCTTGAACAAATGCTTTAAATCAGTTATTATAGTGTCTCAATATACACAATAGGCATTTTTATGCCCTTGTTATTAAAATTACAGTAAAAATTTGGTGCTGGAAACAGTGCCATGGAGGATATAATGGTCAAAATCAGACTTAAGAGATTTGGTGCAGCTAAGCGTCCATGCTACCGTGTAGTCGTTCAGGACTCACAGAAGCCACGTGACGGCGTTTGTATCGAAGAAATTGGAACTTTCATGCCAATCGCACAGGAAAAGGATCAGGTTTCTATCGATATGGAGCGTGCAAAGTACTGGATCAGTGTTGGTGCACAGCCTACAGACATCGTTAAGAAGCTGATGAATCGCCAGGCTGCTAAGAAGGCAGAATAGTTTACAGAGAGGCTAGGAAAATGGAAAAAGACCTGATTGAATACATCGCAAAATCATTGGTCGATGATCCGTCAGCTGTATCTGTAAATGAAACTGAAGGCGAGAAAGGCATGGTGCTCCAGCTCAGAGTGGCAGATGGTGACATCGGCAAGGTTATCGGTAAATACGGTAGAATTGCTAAAGCCATGAGAACAGTTCTGAGTGCTTCAGCAGTAAAAGACGGTAAACGTTACAGTCTTGATATTCTTGATAACTAATTGGGAATATTGCTGATGGAAAAAGCACAACTTGTGGTCGGCTTCATCCGTGGAACTCACGGTTTTTCGGGTGAATGTAAGGTTGAGAGTGCCTCTGGAGAATATGAGCATCTGCTCGATTTGAAGGAAGTTACTTTAGTGCATGGCGATGAGCATAGAGAAACAAAGGTTGAATCGGTTTCTCTGGGACATGCAGTTGCCTATGTTAAGTTTGCTGGTATAGATTCTGATGAGGCTGTAATGAAATACCGCCACTGGGGAATTCAGGTACCGCGAAAATACTGCAAGCCTTTGAATAAAGACGAGTGGTATATTGAGGATTTACGAGATTGTTCCCTTATTTATGAGGGAAAGGACGCTCCGGCAACGTTGATTGCACCTGGCAGTAAATATGCTGTTGTAGGAACAATCACAGACGTAATGGAAGGCGGCGGGGGTAACTTAATTGAAGTGTCACTCGCCGAGAGTTGTGACCGAAAGGTTCTTGTTCCTTTCAATAAAGAGTTTATTGGAAAGGTTGATATTAAGAACAAAACGGTGCAATTGATGCACCTCTGGATTCTGGAGTAATTCCATGAAATTTACTGTGCTGACCTTATTTCCAGATATCGTTAGGGCTTTTTTTGAAAACTCAATCATGGCCAAAGCGGTAGAAAAGGAAATTATTGCTTACGATCTGGTGAACATCAGAGATTTTGCGACTGATAAACACCATACCTGTGATGACGGAACGTATGGAGGTGGCGCTGGCCAGCTTATGATGCCAGAACCGCTCTCAAAGGCACTTGATAGTGTAAATGCCCGCAAGAAGTATGTTATTTATGTTACACCAAGCGGTAAACAGCTTACACAGAAGGTTGCTGAAGAACTTAGTCACAAAGACGAACTTGTATTTATCTGCGGAAGATACGAAGGTATTGACCAGAGGATAATTGATTCGTATGTTGATCTGGAACTTTCAATTGGAGATTATGTAATGTCTTCGGGTGAAGTTGCTGCAACAGTTGTTATTGATACAGTTTACAGACTTGTAGACGGTGTTATTAAACATGAATCACTTGTAGAAGAAAGTTATTGTGACGGACTTTTGGAGTATCCACAGTATACTCATCCGGAAGAATGGAAGGGTATGAAGGTTCCTTCGGTTTTACTGAGTGGAAATCATGAGGAAATCCGAAAGTGGCGGCTTAAGAAGCGGTTGATGAAAACTATGGCAAACAGACCTGACTTAATTGCCAGTGCGCGTGCCAAAGGACAGCTTACTGAAGAAGCCGAAAAGATGATTGAGGAAATATGCGAAACTGTCTTTTTGAAGAAGCAGAAAAAGAAGCGTTCTAAGAAAAGTAACAGCTAGGAGAATTGTCATGGACATTATTAAGACTATTGAAGAAACACAGAAGCGTCCTGGAGCTCAGGGCTTCAATGTTGGTGATACTGTAAAAGTTTACTTCAAAATTATCGAAGGTAAAACAGAGCGTATCCAGGTTTATGAAGGAATCGTTCTCTGCAAGAAGAACGAAGGTGCACGCCAGACTTTCACTGTACGTAAGATTTCTTACGGTGTAGGTGTAGAACGTGTATTCCCTTATAACAGCCCACGTATCGTAAAGGTTGACGTAGTTCGCCCTGGTAAGGTACGCCGCTCTAAGCTTTACTACCTCCGCGATAAGATTGGTAAGGATGCTAAAGTTAAGACTTTGGTTGGTGGAAAGATTGCTGCAGAAATCGCTGCTCGTAACGCACGCGCTGAAGCTGCTGCTGCTGCTACAGAAGCTCAGATTAAGGAAGAGCGCAAGGAAGCTGCTGCTGAAAAGGCAAACGCTGCAAAATAATTTTCTTCCAGCATCCGCTGGTTGAAATCAAACCTTAATTTATGAAGACAGGACTTTCAACTTATGAAAGTTCTGTTTTTTTTTAAATATAAACTTGTTATTCCATACCTTTATGTTATACTTTTCACAAAAGTATTTTAAAAAAGGAGATACATTATGAAATCACTATTTAACTTCCACGACAAACGTGCAGTGTGGGGTATATTTAGTATAGTATTACTTACCCTTTTATTAGCTGGCTGTTCCGGAACAGTGGGTGGCGCAGAACCTGAAACGCCAAAACCGGAACCAAAACCTACCGAGCTTAATTTTAGAACTGACACCGTTGGCATGACTTATTGTGAAATTAACTGGAATTGGTTAGATGGTTGTACTTTTGATTCTGTAGTTCTAAGTACAAAAGAAGATTTTTCAAGTGATAACAAAACTATAGGTTCTTCATTTTGGTATGAAAGTTATCTTCCATATAAAATTTCAAATTTAAAACCTGGAATTGAATATTACTTAAAATTATCTTATAGAACTCGTGATTATGAAACTGTTACTAAGGTAATAAACTTTAAAACAAACGATAAAGGACCTCTTGATAATCTGAAAATTGAATATGATAAATCATCAAAATGTGTAAAACTTTCGTATGATTGGATAAGAGATGAAGCAAAAATCAAATTTATAAAAATTTATCGCAAAATTCAGAATGATGATGACTGGAATCTGATTGCAGAAGGTTCTGTAAAAGACAGTAAAGTTTTTTCAGGTTTTGAAGATTATGAATATACTTCAAATGAAAAAAACAGTTATAAGATAGAGCTATATGATGCAGATGGGAATAACTTAGGTTCAGATGTTTCTTCTGAACTTTCAGTTACTCCGGAAGATTTGAATGATATTCTTGGAATAAAAGTATCAGATCGTGGTTATTCATATCTTGATTTACATTGGGATTATACACTTTATGATTCTTATAAAATCACATATAAAGGCTCATCGACTTCTGAAACTGTGGAGTATTCAACTGCCGATTTAAAAGCAGATGAAAGTATTCATTTTGATTTCCCTATAACTACTATAAGAACTTCTTATTCAAACAGTATAGCTTTCACTATTGAATGTTATAAGAATGGGGTAGTAGAAAAAACTGTAGAAAGAACTTTTGAAATTGACCGTGTTGGGGCTCCTGAAAATCTTTCGTCAGAACTTAATAATCAATATATTAAATTACAGTGGAATGCCTTTAAAAGTGATAATGCAATTTGTAAGATTTATCGACGTATAGCTCCTGATGCGGAATATGAATTAATTGGTACAGAAAAAAAATTCTATTCTTCTAGTAGTGATTATGTTGATTTTAAAGATAAATCTTTTGTTGCAGGTACAACGAATTATTATAAGGTTGAATTGTATAAAGCAAATGATAAGGAAGCTGGAGAGTTCTTCGGTTATACAGAAGTTTCCTGCGATGCAAGTTCAAAGTGTTCTATAACTTTTGATTTGGGTGATAAGCGAGATACAAACTATGATAAGGAGCAGTTTGAAATACACTATTTTGACAAAGGTACAGACCTTGCAACTTATGACAATGGAAGTGCTTATGACGATCAGCCTTATGTATTTGTAGCAAATGAGTATAAAGATTTTTATGAATTTGATTCTTCTACATGGTTGAAAAATGATGGAACAAAGTTTGATTTTAACACAACTATTTCAGAAAATATTCTTTTGAAGGCTTTGTATAGACCAAAACCAACTTCTTTTACTAATTATCTTACAGAAGATACAAAATTTTATCTTAATTGGAAAGAATTTAAAGGTTGTACTTATAAACTTGAGTATGGAAAAAAAGGTGGTACTCTAACATCTGTAAATTGTGGAACAAATACATCTAAAGTCTTGGAAAATCTTGAAGCTGGACAGGAATATGAAATTAATCTTTACACAGTTACTGAAGATAATATTACTTCAAAAGCTACAACTAAAGAATTAACAGCTGGTCCACAGGAAACAGAATTCCTTTTTATCATGTATATGGATGGCGATAACAATCTTAATAATCCGATTTATCTTGATATGAATGAAGTTGAATATGGACTTTCTCAATTATCATCAACAGATCATATTAAAGTAATTGCATTGTGGGATGGTTTTGCTGGAGATACTGAAACTTCTGCTTCTACATTATTGGGAACTCCAACAACTCATATCTACGAACTTGGCAGCGATTCTCGTTTTCCAAGTAATTCGAATTCAATGGACTTTTTAGGATTATCAAGTAGCACTATTGACTGGTCTTTCACTGCTGACTGGCTCAGTGCTGGTGAAGTAGATATGAGTTCAAAAGTAACTCTTCAGAATTATTTGGAATGGATAAAAGCTCATTTTACTGGTACTAAAACCATTCTTCAGTTCTCTAACCATGGAGGTGGACCTCGTGCAATTTTCTCTGATGGTAAAGAATATGGACGACGAGCTATGTGTTGGGATGATACTACTGGTGGTATAGACAATTTCTTAAAGACAAAAGATGTTTCTGATGTTCTTGAATCTGTTGATTTGAAAAATGGTAATAAGATTGATTTAATCATAGAAGACGTTTGTCTTGGATCTACAATAGAAGAAGCATATCAGTATCGTCCATATGCAGAATATTTTATTGCATCTCCAAATACTGTACCAGGATTTGGTCTTGATTATGATATTCTTCTTGCTTCTATGGAAAAAAATACCAAAATTAATGAAATTGGTGAGGGTATTATAAAACAATATAAAAAATCATTTGCATTAACAAAAACAGATTGGATGAAAATTCTTGCAGAATATAAAGCAAATGGTGCAAACCTTGATGAAAAAGGTATTTCGCTTGTATATAAAGGTGCATGTGGTTTGACTTTTGTAAAACTTGATGAATTAGATGGTGTACTTACAAAACTTGATAAACTTGCAGAAGGCTTGTGTTCTTTGCAAGGAAAAAATATCAACATGGATATTATTTTGAATACTTCAACAGTTCATCTGGAAGGTAACTTCCTTGAACTTATGCGTGATTATCTTGTAAGACCTGGAAATCCAATTTATTATCAGGGCTCTTATACATGGCTTTATGATATTGGAGCAATATTGGATGCAATTTATAAACTTTGTGCAAATAATACAAATCTTTGTTCATGGTTAGGAAGTAATTCTAGTATTAATGCAATGGCATGGATGTCAATTGCTCAAGATGTAATGTCTCCATTATCTAAGGCAATCGCCTGCAGCTGGCGTGATGGATATACAAAACCATCATATGATACGACTGTTAACTGGTCAAATGCATGGATAGGTAATTCTCTATATCAAAATTACTATGGCTTATCAATATGTGGTGGAACTATTACAGAAGATATTGATGCGCAAAAATATCCATCATTCTATGAAACCGACTTGCAGTTTGCTAAAGACTGTCCTCATTGGAACGCACTTCTCAAACTTTGGTTCCCTGCAGAATAGTAAGAACTGGAGTTGAGTTATGAAGAAACTGGCTGCGTTTTTTCTGATATCACTTCTTTTTGGAACTGCTTTTTTTGCACAAAAGAGTGGTTCTGGTAAGATTAGTACAACCGTTCAGGTTTCAAATCATTCTTTTTTGAACGAAGAGCATATAGGTTCTAAAATTTCAATTACCGGGCTTCTTAGTGCAAAAGGGAATGTATTTGTACTAAATGAAAATCCTGATTCCCGCTCGGTTGTTACCTTTAAGCTTAAGGTAACAAAGTGGGGATTAAAAAGAAAACTTCGTAAGCTTGACGGACAAACTGTAACTCTTACAGGGAAGTTACTTGAAGCTCCATCTCCATGGAAAAAGGCAATGAGTGTGCTTTCTTTGGATTGACTAGACCATCCCCCCATTGCTATGTTAAACTTTTTGCATGGTACATGGGGGGATTTCCGTTTATACAGGACAACTTTCTCGTTTAGGCTTACCGCAGAAGACTTTGCGGGATGGAAGCCAGGTGCTTGTTCGTATAATTTCGGAAAAGGGTGGGGGAAAATATGAAGGCTCGGTGGCTGGTGCCAGAGTTACTTTAAGCTCTCAGACAAAACTTAAGGCTGGTTCTTCTTTTCCTGCAACAATTACTACTAAAAACGGTCAGATTCTTCTCTCACCAGTTTCATCAAATCTGACTTCTAATATGGCTTCGGATGTAAATCTTTCTGTTTTACAGGATTCTCAGCTTATGTCCTTTTTGCAAAATCTTGGTTTACCTGCTGATAATCTTAGTTTTCATCTTTTGCAACAGATGAAGCAATTGGAAATGAAATTTGAGCCTGAACTCCTGAATAAATTTCATAACCTGGCCTTAAGATTAAATGGAAAAGAAAAACGTGCTGTCGAACTTATGATTATTCTTGCAAAAAAAGGTTTGAATTTTTCAGAACAGGAGCTTTTGGCCCTTATTGAAGAGCTTGGCTGGGCGGATGATTCATCTCAGCAAGATAGGCAGAAAAATCATAAGAAAAAAGAATATCAGCAGATAAATAAATTTAATTCTATAAAAAAATCCTGGCAGTTTTTGCCTTATGAACTGATTCAAAATCAGATAGCTATAGCACATGGAAATATCGGGCTTCTTTTTAATGATAATGATTCATTACAACTTTTAAAACTTGAATGTAAATGGAATAGTTCGGGGCACAGATATTTATTTGCACTGCAATACAAATCAGGTTTATGTAAGAATATTTTGATGAATTGTGATGCCTCTCCTGAGCAAAATGAAAAGATTGCACATAAGCTGGATTCTGTTTTTTCGTCATTAGGAAAACAAATAACAATAGAACTTGTACCTACTGATTTGATAGAAGGCACTGCTTGTGAAATTCAGGATTTTTATTCCATTGGAGGTCTTGTGTGAAAAAAGAAGATGGAATAAAAAAAGCGGTAGTATTAAAGTATCCGGAGGGAGCAGAAGCTCCTTTTGTAACTGCAAAAGGAACTGGTCGCCTTGCAGAATTTATTCTTGAAGAAGCCGGAAAAAACAATATTAAAATAGAAGAAAATAAAGCTTTAGTAGAATTCTTATCAGATGTAAATGTTGGTAGTCTTGTTCCTCAAGAAACTTGGGAAATACTTGCTCAGATTTTCAGTTTAATTATGAAAGAAGAGATGTCTTTGTCTGCTGGAGCTTAAAAATGAATACAAAATCAATCGGAAATGATGGTGAGAATCGCGCTGCTGCTTATCTTGTTTCAAAAGGATTTGAAATTATTGAGCGTAACTGGCGGACAAACCGTGGAGAAATTGATATAATAGCATATAAGAGTGATGTCTTAGTGTTTGTGGAGGTGAAAACACTTCCAAACGGCACTTTAGATATGATTCAGAGAGAGTTAAATAATCAGAAACGTCAAAGAATCTTAAAAACATCTAAACGTTTTCTGTTAAATCATCGACAATATAGTAACAGCTATATCAGATTTGATGTAATTGTTATTGATATGCCGGGACTAGAACCGGTTTATCATATTGAAAATGCTTTTTCAGAATAAACGTGGGTGTCAAAGGGAGATTCTATGATTTCTGGTGGAAAATCAACAGGGGCAGCTACTCTTGTTCTGGAGCGAACCGAAACAATCGATTTGCCTCCTAGAATACTTGAGTTAAGGAAGAAAATTCAAAGTCCGGAATATCTTGATAATGCAATTCAACGAATTGCACAGGTGATTAGTAATCATCTGATTGAAGATCCTGACGAATTGAAATTTCGGGATTAAAATATGGATAGACGTCGCAATAGAAAGCATTCGAATAATTGGAATAATCAAAAAAGATCTGAACAGTCACGTGAAAATAAACAGAAACCTTTCCAGTTTAATAAGGCTCTGTATGAAGATCAGGATGCTGAGCGTCAGAGAATTTCTGCTATTCAGAATGTTAAGGCACGCGAAATTATCTGTCCTAAATGCGGGCAGCCGATTACAGATATTGCAAGTGCTATTGCAGACAAGTCTACCGGAGAACCTCTCCATTTTGACTGTGTATTGAATCAGGTAAAGCAGTCTGAACCTACGGGTGAAAACGAAAAAGTTGCATATATAGGTCAGGGACGTTTTGCAGTTCTTCATTATGAGAATATCCGTGACCAGCGTCATTTTACAATCAAAAAAATAATTGAATGGGAAAGCCGCGAACAGCAGTCTCAGTGGCGTGAAGAATTAAGCGGATTATATAGTAAAATCAATTAATCATGCAGATAACCATTCTTTGCAAGGTGGTAGATAACTTTGGAGATATAGGTGTAGTTTACCGTCTTGCAAAACAACTTAAAAAAATCAAACCAGAAAATCAGATTAATCTCGTTGTTGATGACCTTTTGAGCTTTCAAAAGATATGTAGTTCCGTACAGTGTGATGTTCCATTTCAGGAAGTTGAAAGCCTTAATATTTACAATTGGAATGCTTCGGATTTTTGTCATGAAGCTTTTTCAGCTGATGACGGGGCTTTGATGCCTGTTATCCTTGAATGCTTTCAATGCGGCCGTCCAGACTGGATGGAACGTATTTTGTTTGAAGAAAAACTCCAGCGTACTGTTCAAATCATTATGATTGATTATCTTACCGCAGAAAAATACGCTGAAGATTTTCACTGTCTGCAGTCTCTTACCCGTAGTGCAAAAGTCCAGAAGGTAAACTTTATGCCTGGCTTTACTGAGAAAACCGGCGGGCTTGTAATTGATGATGCCTGGACTAATCTCCCTGAGTGGAATAGTGATGGGCCTGTACTTGTTTTTACATATGAGAATGACTGGGTAGAGCTTGCAGAGGCTCTAGCTGATTATTGCATAGACAGCGGTAGAAAAGTTCTTGTTGCACAGGGACGTGGTAAGAAAAGTTTTATGCAGTCGTTTGCGAAGGTTGTTTCGAACCCTTCGACAAGTTCAAGGGGTGCAACCAACTTCATAGAAGAATTGCCTTATCTTAATCAGACTGAATGGGACCAGATGATGAAGGGTTGTTCTGCTCTCGTAATCCGTGGTGAAGAATCTATGTCGCGTGCCTGCCTTTCTGGAATCCCTTTTATCTGGCATGCATATCCTCAGAGTGATGAATATCAGCTGGTAAAGGTGAGGGCTTTACTTGAGAGAATGAAGCCACATTTTGATGAAGAGGATTTTGAAATCGTATCAAAGGCGTGGTTAAAGATAAATGGTTATAATGAAGTGTCATTGTCCGGCTTGACCGGACAATCTGCACAAGACAGTGATGTACAGATTCCCCGGTCTAGCCGGGGAATGACACCGAATATGTATATACAATTTTTCTCATCCATTCCTCGCCTTGTTCCCGGCTTCTGTGACTTTGCTCAATCGCTCAGAAAAAACGGTGACCTTTGTGCTAACTTAATGACATTCATTGAAAAACTTGCTATAATATAGAAACTATTATTGTAAATTCTTTTTTAGAGGTTTTATATTATGTTAATGACATCACAGTTAAAAGTAGGAACAGCTTTCATGTATGAAGGCAATGCTCTTATCGTACAGAAGATGCTCGGACAGCGTTCTGGTCGTGCCGGAATGGTTACAAGCTTCCGCGTAAAGAATCTTGTTACAAACTCAACTATGGATCTTGGTATTGATGCTGGTGAAAAGTTTGATGAAGTAGATCTTGAATCACACGTAACAAAGCTTTCTTACATTGACGGCGACACATTTGTATTCATGGATCAGGATACATACGAGCAGTTCGAACTCGCTAAGGAAGACCTTGGTGACTATGCTGGATACATCACTCCAGAAGATGATCTTGAAGTAAACCTTACATTCTACGAAGGAAAACCAGTAGGTATTGATCTTCCAGTTCGCGTTACACGTACAGTAACTTACTGTGAACCTGGTGTAAAAGGTGATACATCTGGAAAATCTTTGAAACCTGCTACTTTGGATACAGGAATCGAAGTTCGCGTTCCATTGTTCATCAACACAGACGACAGAATCGTAATCGATACACGTGATGGTTCATTCCTCGAGCGTGCTAAGAACTAGCCTATAATCGAAAATCCGTTAAAAAACGAGCCGAAAGGGTCGTTTTAGGATTATCAAATTTTTTATAAAGACCGCTTTTTGCGGTCTTTTTTTATAAATTTAAATTATTTGCTACCTATATATTCTCGTGTTATAATTTAAGAATCTACTTAAAGTCATGTCACAAAAATAAATCACAAAATGTTTACTCTTTATTTATAATGCAGGAGAATCATATGAAGCGTATGCTTGGGCTTATGGCTGGGGTAGTATTATCTCTGTCTTTTTTGGGATGTGGAAAAACGGCTGCTGTTCAACAGACAAAAGGGCCTTTGCCGGATAAAAAAGTTTCTGGTCCTATTTTGAATGTTGCTTTGGATGCAACTATTGATACGCTTGATCAGCAAGTCTCAGTTTATGCAACTTCTTTCGAATTAATTGGAAATATGATAGATGGCCTTATGCAGATGGCTGATGATGGTTCTGTAAAAAATGCCTGTGCTAAAGAAATGCAGGTTTCTGCTGATGGTCTTCATTATACTTTCAAACTTCGTGACGATGTTTTCTGGTCTAACGGGGAACCGGTTACTGCTCATGATTTTGTTTATGGCTGGCAGCGCGCTATAGATCCAAAAACAGAATCTGAATATGCATTTATGATCAGCGATATTGCACAGATTAAAAATGCAACTGCAATTCAGGCTGGACAGATGGAGCCGAATCAGCTGGGTGTCCGTGCAAAAGATGATTATACCTTTGAGGTAGAATTGCAAACTCCGGTTTCTTATTTTGATCAGCTTCTATATTTCTGTACTTTCTATCCTGCAAATCAGGAGTTTGTTGAAAAATGTGGTAATAAGTATGCAACGAGTCCGGAAACCTGTCTTGCAAATGGTGCCTTCATTTTGACAGAATATAAACAGGGTGCTACTTCAATCTCCTTCATTAAAAATACTGCATATTATGATGCTGCAAAAGTTAAACTTGGCGGAATTCATTATGAGGTAATAGAGAAGAGTGATGAAGCTTTACGTAAATATCAGAGCGGGCAGCTGGACTTTGTTGAGATTTCAGGTGATGCTGTAGTTAAAATGCAGAATTCTCCAGAGTTTACACCTGTTGATTCCGGCTTCCTTTACTTCCTTACTTTTAATTTTGATGATCCGAATTTTGCTAATAAAAACCTTCGACTTGCAATTGCAAACGGCTTTGACCGGGAGATTGCAGCCAGGGCAATGGCAGACGGTTCTGCTGCTGCTTATGGTGCGGTACCTCGTGGATTTGCATTCTCTCAGTCGGGACAGGATTTTACTCCAGCAGGTGTAGAGTTTCCAGAATATTGTTCTTATAATCCGGCTTTGGCTCGCCAGTATTTTGAAAAGGCAAAAAAAGAACTTGGAAAGAAAACTCTAGAACTTGAGCTTCTTACTGCGAATGGAGAAACTCAAATCATCTGTTGTGAATCAATGAAAAAACAACTTGAAGAAATATTAGATGGGCTGACAATTACTGTACGGGCTGTAGAAAAGAAGGAACGTCGAAAAATTATGTCTTCCGGGGACTTCCAGTTTGGTCTTAATAACTGGGGTCCTGATTATGCAGACCCAATGACGTATCTTGCAATGTGGGTAACAGGTAACTCAAATAATATGGGTAATTATTTTAATCCAACTTACAACGCTCTTATTGCAAGTTGTACTGATGGTGAACTCTGTACCAAAATTGCTGAACGCTGGTCTGCATTGAAAAAAGCTGAAATAATGATTATGGAAGATGCAGCTATTTCTCCAGTATATCAGAAATGTAATGCGAATCTGATTAAGAGTAATGTAAAGGGAGTTGCCTTCCATGCGGTTGCAATTAATAAAATCTATAAGAGTACTACAAAATAAGGATTTTAGAGGAGTATAGTTTATGGAAGAAATGAATAAGAAAAAATATGGTCATCTGGCAATGCAGTTCTCACTATACATTCTTGCAATCCTGGCTGTGTTCTTTGTACTATTGTGTATTTTTATTGTAAAGAGCGTAAAATCATCTTCTCAAAGAGATTATTCAGATTTTAGTGAAAAGGTAATTGCCGAAGATGCCGGAAAAATCCAGTATTGGAATGAAGTTCTTGTTAATGACCTTCGAATTTATTCTGATAATGATGTTACTAAAGCAGGAAATAAAAACGAAATAATCAGCTGGCTTTTGTCGCATGAGAATATAAGAAATCCGTTGTTTAATTATGTAATGTTCTGTAGCCCTGATGGTGTTGGTTACGCAAGTGATGGAAAAATCCTGACTGTAATTTCCAAGCCATTTTTCCGTTCTATTATGAATGATAAAAAGAAAACTTATGTTTCTGATATTGATTTCCAGCTTGATGGTACAGTCTGCTATTATATTGCGCGTCCGGCTTATAATGCGAGTGGCAGTCTTATTGGAGTTTTTGCCGGTGCTGTAAAGCTTGATGAAATTGATAAGATGGTTGGTGAGCTTTCTATGGGGCGTGATGGAAAGGCAATTCTTGTCGGCTCAAATGGAGTACTTATTTCTCATATCCGTGGTGTAAGTAAATATATGGACCTTTCATATAGTGATAAAGCCGGTTATTCTGGACTTGATGTTATTGCATCTCAGGCTTGTGCAGGTAAATCTGGCGAAGGCTATTATAAAGATCCTAATGGTGTTTTAACCTTTGCTTCTTATGTTCCTGTTCAGGGCACTCCATGGTCTGCCATTTTGACAATTCCACAGAAGCAGATTGAAGCGGTTGGCGATAAAATGAAGACTATGATTATCATTATTACAGCCCTTATTGGAGTTATAATTTCTGTAGTTTGTTCATTGATGATGATTGCCGCTGTAAAACCTCTTAAAGTTGTACGCGAATCTATTCACGAAATTGCAAGTGGCGATGCTGATTTGACACAGCAGATTGTTGTAAAGAGTAATAATGAAATAGGTGCTCTTGGAGATGGCTTTAATGCCTTTATGGATAAACTCCGCACAATTATTGGTGGTGTAAAGGATTCAAAAGAGATTCTTGGAGACGTAAATATTGGTTTGCAGAAGCGTATTGAAGAGAATGGACGTTCAATCGAAGCTATTATTGGAGATTTGAGTGATATCGGCTCACAGGTTCAGAATCAGGCAGACAGTGTTTCTCAAACTGTAAGTGCGGTAGAAGAGATTTCGCAGAATATACAGTCTCTTGAAAATATGATTGAGACACAGTCGAGTGGAGTAGTAGAAGCTAGTGCTGCTGTAGAAGAGATGATTGGAAACATCAGTAGTGTTAATAACTCTGTCGGATATATGGCTAAGTCTTTTGATTCTCTGATTCAGAATACAGAAGAAGGTATTCAGAGGCAGAATGATGTAAATGAAAGGATTCGTAATATTGAAGAACAGTCTAAAGCATTGCAGACAGCAAATAAAACAATCAGTGATATTGCGGGGCAGACGAACCTTCTTGCGATGAATGCGGCTATTGAGGCGGCTCATGCAGGCGAAGCTGGTAAGGGCTTTAGTGTTGTTGCAGATGAAATTCGTAAACTTTCAGAAACATCGAGTGCTCAGTCTAAGACTATTCGTGAAGAGCTTTTGAAGATTGAAGGTTCTATTAATGATGTAGTAAATGCATCGCAGGCTTCTACAGATATGTTTGTGGAAGTAAGTAATTCTATTACGCAGACGCAGCAGCTTGTTCTTCAGATCAAAGGAGCTATGGAAGAACAGCAGGAAGGCTCAAAACAGATTGGTGATGCTCTTAAGCTTATGAATGATAATACAAGTGAGGTTAGGGCTGCTTCGCATGAAATGGCAGAAGGAAACAAGTCTATTCTTTCAGAGATTGATCAGTTACGTAATACAACTGGTGTAATTCGTGAAAGTATGGATAAGATTTCACAGAGTGCCGGAGATATCAAGGAAACAAGTAATTCGCTGTCTGAGATTGCGGATAGCGTTACTTCGGCCGTTGAACAGATTGGCGGCCAGATTGATTTGTTTAAGGTTTAAAATGATAAAGCCCGGTTATTAGCCGGGCTTTTTTTATGAAAGAACTAGATTAATAGTCCTTCTTTTCTGTCTTACGTCTCTTGTTAAGAAGCTTTCTCTCGAGAGTTGTCTTCTTCTGGTGGAGGGTAGCAGACGGTTTTTCGAAGTATTCACGCTTTTTGTATTCGCGGATAATGCCTTCTTTTTCAACCATGCGCTTAAAGCGTTTGATTGCTTTTTCAAGGTTCTCTGAATCATCAACCATGATTGTTGCCATACTGTATTCACCTCCTTTTTTCGGTGGTTCCGATAATAGAACATAAATATATACAATATTTTGCTTTAAATCAATACTAGAAATCAAAGAAATCGTAATTTAAATTTAGATGTTACTATTGACACAAGGGCGGATTTGCCCTAATGAAGCGACAGCTTCAACCGCCCTTGCCATTTTTTTGTGAAAAAAAATGGGTTCTTTACCAATGTTTCTGTTGACAGAAACATTGGTTTATGTTACTATCTGTAGTAACATAACAAAAGGAGTGAATACTTCTTACGAGGAGAAATAAAATGGAAAAAAGAGAATTGAAAGAATCAGAGAAAAAAGGAATCAGCCTTCAGGATTTACTCCTTACTGCTGTTCTTCTTGCTGCGGGTGCCGTACTTAAGTTTTTTGCCGGTACATTTATTAACTTTTTTGGAATGAAGCCAAACTTTATTATTGCTATGTACTGTATGGCAATTGTTCTTATCAGACCAAAGGTATATTACAGCATTATCATTGGACTTCTTGCTGGTGCAATCTGTCAGTTCTTCCCAGGTACTCCATATTTGAACTTTGCTTCTGAGCTTGCTGGTGCTTTGGCTATGGGACTTTTGATTTTGATTCCAGCTAAGAAAAAGAGTTCAAGAATTGCATTTGATGTTGTAAGTACTTTTGTTAGTACTGTAATTTCTGGTGGACTTTACGTTGTCCTTCTGTTTGTTGTAATCAAATCTGATCCATCTGCAATGGCTGCTTATGTACCTATCGTTC
The DNA here is from genome assembly GCA_902789325.1 of uncultured Spirochaetaceae bacterium. Classification (GTDB taxonomy): domain Bacteria; phylum Spirochaetota; class Spirochaetia; order Treponematales; family Treponemataceae; genus Treponema_D. The sequence goes on along the minus strand of CADANN010000001.1, from coordinate 105,926 downwards.
TTGGTACAGCAACTTTGAACTCTATCATCGTTGGTGCACTTTATGTTCCTTTGATGAAAGTTTTGAAAAAGCCAATTGTTGAAGAAAAAGAAGAGCAGGTTGCATAAGAGATTCCCCGGTCAAGCCGGGGAATGACATTTCGTAATAGGAAATCAAAATGATCGAGATACAGGAATTAACTTTTAAGTATGCAGGTGCAAAGGAGAATGCCCTGACAAATATTTCACTTGTAATTGAAAAAGGTGATTTTGTAGGAATCATCGGGGAATCAGGAGCTGGAAAAACAACTTTGTGTAACTGCATGAATGCTCTTATTCCTCATCACTATCGTGGAGACTTTTATGGTAGTGTAAAAATTGATGGAACAGATACCTTTGATACAAATACAAGTACACTTGCACTTAAGGTTGGTTCTGTATTTCAGGATATTGAGAGCCAGCTCGTAAGTTCTTTTGTTGAAGAAGAAATTATGTTCGGGTTGGAAAACTTTGGTGTTCCACAGGATCAGATTGAAAGTCGTATTTCTTCTGCTCTTGAAGATTTGGGAATAACTGAACTTCGCCACAGAGAAATTTCTTCTTTGAGTGGCGGCCAAAAACAAAAAGTAGTGATTGCAGCAATTCTTGCAATTGAACCGGATATTTTGGTTCTTGATGAACCTACAGGAGAACTTGATCCGGCTTCATCAGTTCAGATTTTTTCATTGCTTAAAAAACTGAATGAAGAAAAGGGAATTACAGTTGTAATTGCAGAACAGAAAATCATGCTGCTTTGTGAATATGTTAAAAAGCTGATTGTTCTGGAAAAAGGAAATTGTGTTCATTACGGGGAAATCAGAAGTACCCTTACACATCAAAAAGAAATGGAAGAGGCAGGAATTAACTGTCCTCGAGTTCTTACCCTTACTGGAAAAATGGTAGATGAAGGACTTGTGCCGGCATCCTTTACAAAAGAAGATAGAATCTGTCTGGATGCAAAAGAGGCAGCAGTTTTTGTAGAAAAATGTATTGGTAAAAAATCTGTGGTAAGGGGATAAGAAAATGAGTGAAACTGTACTTGAGTTTAAGAACGTATTTTTTTCTTATAACGAAACTGCAAATGTAAAAGATTTAAATGTTCAGATTGAAAAAGGGGCTTTTATTGCAATTACCGGCTCTAATGGTGCAGGTAAATCAACTTTTTCAAAACTGAGTAATGGATTATTAAAACCAAGCAGTGGTGATGTTTTTGTGCTTGGTGAAAATACAAAAAATAGAAAAGTAAGCGATTTAGCTAAACATATAGGCTTTTTGTTTCAGAATCCGGACAGACAGATTTGCTGTGCAACGGTTAGTGAAGAAATTGCTTTTAGTTTGAAAAATAATAAGGTTCCAAAAGAAGAAATAGAAGAACGGGTTGAAAAGACAATTCAGGAATTTGGATTTAACGGTGACACAGAACCATTTAATATGAGCCGAGGTCAGCGTCAGAGGCTTTGCCTTGCCTGTCTTATTGCACTTAATCCGGAGATTTTGATTCTTGATGAACCAACAACTGGTCTTGATTATCGTGAGTGTATGGAAGTAATGGAAAAAATCCGTGCCTTAAACGCAGCTGGAACAACAGTTGTTATGGTATGTCATGATATGGAAGTTGTTCTTGATTTTGCAAAACAAGTAATTGTTATGAACAGGGGCGAGATTCTTGCACAGGGAGCAACTCGTGATGTTCTTGGAAATAAAGAATTACTGAATAAGGCAAGACTTCTTCCTCCTCAGATTGCTCAGACAGCAATGCTTTTGAATGAAGCAGGTGCTGGAGATTTTAAGAATGTATTTACAGTTGAAGAAATGATTGCAAAAATTAAGGAGGCCAAATAATGAAAGGCTTTTTAGATTATCTACATGGAAATTCTGTATTTCATAAAATGCATCCACTTGTAAAAATTTTTGCTTCAATTTTAATTTGTGCATCAGCCTTCTGTTCATCAAATTATTTCTTTTTACTTGGAGTAATTGTTTTTAATATTCTTATTGCTGTGATTGGTAACGGCGGAAAAGAGAAGAATGGACTTCTACTTAGAACCCTTGGGATTTTAAAGGGATTGTTTAAAATGTCGGTTTTTCTTTTTATTTTGCAATTGCTTGCGATAAGAAGTGGGAACGCTATATTTTCAATCGGCGGTTTTGCAATTACAGATGTTGCAGTTCAAAAAGGTTTGCTTCTGGTTTTGAGACTTATGGGCGCAACACTACCACTTTCTATATTGATTTCAGTTACAAATTTGAATGATCTTTCAAATACCCTTGTTACTGTTTTGCATATTCCTTATAAGTATGCATTTACATTTACAAGTGCAATTCGTTTTATTCCAGTTTTTTCTTCTGAAATGAGTGGAATAATTGAATCCCAGAAAGCACGCGGTGTTGATTTTGAAATCAAAAATCCATTTAAGAAATTTGGTATGATTCTGCCCTTGTGTTTTCCTCTGCTGATTTCTTCTGTTAGAAAAATTGAATCTACTGCAACTGCTGCAGAACTTCGTGGATTTTATCTTCGTACAAGAAAGAGTTGTACAAAGACTTATCCTGTAAAAGCAAGAGACATTATTTTCATTTTGATTTCTGGAGCACTTCTTGCAGCTGGAATTATTTTCTAATTCTCGTAAGTTTTAATAACTTCCTGAGCAAGAGCAATTCGCTTGAGGCCGCGGTCCATAGCTTCTTTTTCCAGGTAGCGATGGGCTTCGGCTTCTGTCATTTTAAGATGTTCAATCAAAAGCAATTTTGCTCTATTTACAATTCGGATTTCTTCCATCTTATTCTTAAGCTTTATTGTCTGGCTTGAAAGAATCTGAACCTTATATTGAACTGCAATTGCAATTTTGACCATATTATAAAAATAAAATGGTTCAAAAGGCTTTGTTGCTGTAAGAATACCATAGCCTTCTACACGATAAGATATTTCATCAAAATGCTCGTTAGGAACAAGCAGGAGTACGGTAGAGTAGGAGTCTGCAATATTTATGGCAAAATCTGTATCATAGCCGTCTCCAGAATCTGCAATAATAATATTGAAGGTTCGTTCTGTTGCGAGTCGACGTGCTTCGTTAAAGTCTGTAGTTGTCGTTAGATCAAATAACGGTGGTACAAGAAATGCGGAGATTTGAGTAATAATCTTATTATCGCGTGAAACTAAAAGTACGCTGTGACTTTCTGCTTCCATCAAAATCCTCAGCGGTTAGTTTCTACTGGTTCAATTACCAGCCCTAATGTTGATTTTATAAACTCACTGTTTTCGGCAATGCGCTTTGCTTCTGCCAAAGATTTTGGAAGAGCTTTGAGCGTTGTCTGTTTTGTAATGCTTTCATCAAAAAGATTTTCTTCAACTGCAGCAGGTGGTTCAAGCTTATTTTTGATTCCTTCAATTGCAGCATTTATCAAAAGTGTGAGTGCAATATAAGGATTACAGAGAGGATCTGGAGATCGAAGCTCAAGTCTCTGTGTGCCCTGGCTTGAAGGCAGACGAATCAGGGTAGAGCGGTTTTCTTTTCCCCAGGAAATATATTCAGGAGCCTTGCTTGAACCTAAACGATTATATGAATTATCTGCAGGGTTCAGGAAGTAAGTCATTTCGTCTATGTACTTTAGAATTCCACCAAGAATATATGGCAATAAATTCTGTGAATCATCTGTATTTACACCAAGTGCTTTGCGATAAGAAATATTTATGTGCATTCCATTTCCAGCTTCACCTGCAATTGGTTTTGGAGAAAAGTCTGCATACAAGCCATTGCTTGAAGCCTTAGTATTTACAATCCATTTGAAGGTTGCAACATTGTCAGCTGCTGTAAGTGCATCAGAATAGTGGAAGTCAATTTCATTCTGTCCCGGACCTTCTTCATGATGGCTGGCTTCAGGACTGATTCCCATCTGTTCAAGAGTAAAACAGATTTCTCGGCGGATATTTTCTCCGTGGTCTTCCGGGGCAATATCCATATAGCCTGCTTTATCAAAAGTTTCAGTGGTTGGTTCTCCTTTTTCATCTAACTTAAAGAGATAGAATTCAACTTCAGTTCCAACCATCATTTCAATACCACATTCTTCTTTGAGCTTGCGGCAGGCATTCTGCAAAATTGTACGGCTGTCTTTTGAATATGGAGTTCCATCAGGGGTTAGAATATTACAGAACATTCTAACAACCTTTCCTGTTGCAGGGCGCCATGGAATGATTGCGAGGGTAGAAGGATCTGGTAAGAGGTATAACTCAGATTTTTGAGGACCTTCAAAACCTTCGATAGCAGAAGCATCAAATGGAATTCCATGTTCGAAGGCACGTTCCAGTTCGCTTGGCATTATAGAAATATTTTTCTGTTTTCCTGTAAGGTCAAAAAATGCAAGACGAATGAACTTAACGTCTTCTTCCTGAATAAAATCTAATACTTCTTCTTTTGTGTACATAATCACCTCTTTTAATTTCACTATATATTACTTTTCGCAGGCGCGCAAGAATTCTACAAAGAGTGGCCCTGCATTGTTTGGTCGGCTCTTAAATTCTGGATGGAACTGAACGCCGACATGGAACTGGCCTTTAATTTCTACTGCTTCAACAAGGGTATCATCTGGCGATGTTCCGCTGATTGTTAGTCCGGCTTCTGTCATCTTTGTACGGTAATCATTATTGAACTCATAGCGGTGGCGATGGCGTTCGTTGATGAGGCTTGCACCATAGGCTTTTTCGAGTGTAGTTCCAGAAGCTACCTTACAAGGGTAAGATCCAAGACGCATTGTACCGCCCTTGATTACACCTTCCTGATTTTTCATAAGGTCAATTACTGGATGTTCGCAAAGTTCATCGAACTCGCGGCTGTTTGCATCTGCATAACCAAGGACACTTCTTGCAAATTCAATTACTGCAATCTGCATACCAAGACAGATTCCAAAATATGGCATTTTGTGAGTTCGGGCATAGCGGCATGAGCAAACCATGCCTTCAACTCCGCGGTGTCCGAATCCGCCTGGCAAAATGATTCCAGCACAGTCTTTGAAAACTTCTGGAGCAGTAGCGTCAGTTACTGTATCTGAATCTACCCATTTGATTTTTACGTTTTTACCAACTACGAAGCTTGCATGGTTGAGGGATTCAACAATACTCAAATATGAGTCGTGAAGTTTTACGTATTTACCAACAAGTGCAATTTGAATTTCTCCCTGACGTGCATGAATGGTTTCTACCATCTTTGACCATGCAGCAAGTTCAGGATAATCTTTTCTTGTATTTTCAATGCCAAGGTCGCGGCAAACAACATCATCCATATTCTGAGCATGAAGCATGAGTGGTACTTCATAAAGACTCTTACAGGTTGTATTGTTGATTACACAGTCTTCACCAACGTTACAGAACAAGCTGATTTTCTTGCGGATATCAAGAGGGATTTCTTCATCGCAGCGGGCTACGATAATATCCGGGTGAATACCAACTGCCATGAGCTCCTTCACAGAGTGCTGTGTTGGCTTTGATTTAAATTCATCTGAACCACTGATATAAGGTACAAGACAAACGTGAATAAAGAGACAGTTGCGGCGACCAACTTCAATTGCAAGCTGACGGATTGCTTCAAGGAAAGGCTGGCTTTCAATATCACCAATTGTACCACCAACTTCTACAATACTTACATCAGCCTGAGAAACTTCTGCATTTTTAAGAATAAAATCTTTAATTTCATTTGTTACATGAGGAATAATCTGAACGGTCTGTCCAAGATATTCTCCCTGGCGTTCCTTGTTTAAAACATTCCAGTAAACACGCCCACTTGTCATGTTAGAATATTTTGTGAGGTTTTCGTCTATAAAACGTTCGTAATGTCCAAGGTCAAGGTCTGTTTCTGCACCATCATCTGTAACAAAAACTTCTCCGTGCTGGAAAGGGCTCATTGTACCCGGGTCTACGTTCATATATGGGTCAAGCTTCTGTGATGCAACTTTAAGGCCTCTGCATTTTAAAAGGCGTCCGAGTGAGGCTGCTGTAATTCCTTTACCAAGGCCGGATACAACACCTCCTGTTACAAAAATAAATTTACTCATATCTTTTCTCCCATCTTAGTTATGAATTCTTAAATCGTGATTGATATCAACTACGCTTACGTTATCTAATGTGTATGGACTTGCAAGACAGTCTGCGAGTGCGTTAGCAGTGTCCAAGGCTGTAAGACAATCAATATCTCGTTCTACAGCAAGACGGCGAAGCTTTACGCTTTCGGCTACAGGATCGCGTCCTTTTGCAGATGTAGAAACTACGTAAACAACTTTTCCGCTTTCCAGAAGAGTCATTACATTGTCATTGTAATTTTCGTGAACTTTTGCAACGTGGGTTACGGGCATACCACTGCGTTCAATTGTTGAGGCATTTCCGCTTGTTGCATAAAGAGTAAAGCCAAGATCATAAAACTTTTTTGCAAGGGCTGGAAGTTCCGGAAGGTCAGATTCACGAACTGAGAACAGAATGCCGCCTTCTTTAATCATCTTCCATCCTGCAGCAACCATTCCTTTAAAGAGTGCTTCTTCGCGGGTAGGGGCAATGCCAAGAACTTCACCAGTTGATTTCATTTCCGGGCCAAGATGTGTATCCACATCCATCAGTTTTTCAAAACTGAATACTGGAACTTTTACGGCACAATAATCTGGTTTACGGTAAAGACCTGTTCCATAACCAAGTTCACGAACTTTTTCTCCGAGCATGGCGCGGGTTGCAAGGTCAATCATTGGTACACCAGAAACCTTACTAAGGTAAGGAACGGTACGGCTTGAACGTGGATTTGCTTCGATAATATAAAGATCATTGTCGTAAATAAGATACTGAATATTTACAAGACCTTTTGTTCCAAGTGCAAGTGCAAGGTCTGTAGACTGACGAACGATTTTTTCTTCAATTTCTGGAGTGAACTGACCTGGATAAACTGCAATTGAGTCACCTGAGTGAATACCAGTGCGCTCAACGTGTTCCATAATTCCAGGAATCAAAACATTTTCGCCGTCGCAGATACAGTCTACTTCGAGCTCAGTTCCTTCCATATATTTGTCGATAAGAACCGGATTTTCAATTCCCTGACGCAGAATGATTTTCATGTATTCTTTTACATCTGCATTGTTGCGGGCAACAATCATGTTCTGACCGCCAAGTACGTAGCTTGGTCGCATGAGAACAGGGTAGGTGATTTTTGCAGCAGATTCGAGGGCTTCTACTTCTGTAAACACTGTAAGTCCGCGAGGGCGCTTAATGTTGAGGCGGTCGCAGAGTTCTTCAAAACGTTCACGGTCTTCGGCAAGGTCGATTGCATCTGCAGAAGTTCCGAGAATACGTACTCCCTGACTGTCCAGATATTTTGCAAGTTTAATTGCTGTTCCACCGCCAAATGCAACTACTACACCAAGAGGTTTTTCATCGTTGATTACGTTCATAACATCTGGTGGAGTGAGTGGTTCAAAATAAAGACGGTCTGCAGTATCAAAGTCGGTACTTACAGTTTCCGGGTTGTTGTTGATGATTGCAACTTCATACCCAAGTTTTTTGAGGGCGCGTACACACTGAACGCTCGCGTAGTCGAACTCAATTCCCTGACCGATTCGGATTGGGCCTGAACCAAGAACTACGATTGTTCCTTTTGATTTTGCAGAATCATTAGTAGGCATTATCGTGAACTCCTGCAATTGCGCGTCCGCTCGGTTCATCCATAGTCTTCCATGCTGCATCCCATTCGAGGGCTTTTGCTGTTGAACATGCAACTCCGGCTTCGTGTGGAACACAACGTGCTGCACTGTCGCTTGGGAAGAGGCGGCTGTAGATTTCGCGGTAGTAATATTCCTCTTTTGTTTTTGGAGGATTTACAGGGAAGCGGTTTTCGCGGCGTGCAAATTCTGCGTCGCTTACCTTTTCTTCTGTCATCTTTTTGAGGGTATCAATCCAGTTATAGCCTACACCATCTGAGAACTGTTCCTTCTGGCGCCATGCAATGCTTTCTGGAAGAAGATCTTCAAAGGCTTTACGGAGAATCCATTTTTCCATTCTCTGTTTACCATCTGGTAATTTGATGTTCATTTTATCACTTGGGTTGAGGCCCATTGCGATGTCGATAAAGTCTTTATCAAGGAATGGAACGCGGCCTTCAACACCCCATGCCATAAGAGATTTGTTTGCACGGAGACAGTCGTAAAGATGAAGTTTACTCATTTTACGTACAAGTTCTTCATGGAACTCCTGTGCATTTGGAGCCTTGTGGAAGTAAAGGTAACCACCAAAGAGCTCGTCACTTCCTTCGCCCGAAAGAACCATCTTGATTCCCATAGATTTGATTACACGCGCAAGCAGATACATAGGGGTAGAGGCACGAACTGTTGTGATGTCGTAAGTTTCGATGTGGTAAATTACATCAGGGAGAGCATCGAGTGCTTCCTGAATTGTAAAGTGTACTTCATGGTGAACGGTTCCGATATAGTCTGCGGCCTTTTGAGCAGCGATAAGGTCTGGAGAACCTTCAAGTCCAACTGCGAATGAGTGGAGCTGTGGCCACCAGGCTGCTTCCTTGCTGTCTGTTTCAATACGTTTTTTGCTGTATTTTTGTGTGATTGCTGCGATGATTGATGAGTCGAGACCGCCGGAAAGAAGTACGCCGTAAGGAACGTCTGACATCAACTGGGCTTTTACTGCAGTTTCGAGTCCGTTACGTACTTTTTCGATTACGCTTGGGTTGATTACTTCGCCTTTTTCGTCGGTTGCTTTTGGGGCTGATTTTACGCTTTCATATGATTCCCAGTTGCGGTGATACCAGCGGATTGGTTTCGGGGTCTCATCAGTTGATGCTGAAACAAGTTCAGCATGACGGCCGCTGTATAAATAACTTCCATTAGGGAATTCTTCAATTGTCTGGCAGTCGCCTTCGAGAGCTTTGAGTTCGCTTGCAACATAATAGCGGCCTGCTTTGTCCCAGCCCTGATATAGTGGAATAACACCGATTTCGTCGCGGGCAATCAGATATGTGTCGTGTTCGCTGTCATAAAGTGCGAATGCGAAGATACCCGAAAGCTCTTCAATCATCTTTGTGAAATCGCCAGATTTGCGGTATTTTTTATAAAGAGGAATAATAACTTCGCAGTCACTTCCAGTTCTGAACTTATATGAACCATCAAACTTTGCTCGGATTTCCTTGTGATTGTAGATTTCACCGTTTGCGGCAAGAATGATTTTTTCATCATCGCTGACCAAAGGCTGTTTTCCTGAAAGTGGGTCTACGATTGAAAGACGTTCATGGCTTAAAATAGCATTATTACCGGTATAAACACCGCTCCAGTCTGGACCACGGTGACGAATTTTCTTAGACATCTCCAGAACCTGCGCACGAAGTTCTTCTTTCAAGCCTTCTGCAATAGGCGCGCTACCTGAGTTCAAATCAAAGCATCCTACAAAACCACACATACTCTTATCGAAGAAACCGTAAAAAAATTGCTGAACCGCTGTGAAGCAATTTTAGGTTTCAACCCGAAAATGTTCATGCGGTCTATCGAAGATTCGTTAAAAAAAGTTGCGAATACGTGGAGCAACTTTTTAGAATCTTCCAAATTGATTTTGGACGGTCCTTTTCCTCCTTTTCACAAATAAAAAAAAGAGGTCGTAGACAGAACCCCTGTTGTTTTCAAGGATTTTATCTACGACCTCTTTGTCGTTTCTACTATATTATCGTTTTAAACGTTGATTTGCAATAGTTTTTGAATCTTATGTTATTAAATCTTATTTAGACCTTTGTAGAATATAAAAAAAATAATAATGTCACTTAAAATCATCTAAATAACTGATTTTTTTATTGAAAGTTACAGTATTCATGTTATGCTTAAGTAGAGTTGTGTGTAGAAATTTGAAGAATTGACTGTAAAATCAGTTGTTTTTCAGTAGAACTCTACTTAGAATTCTACTCTGTTAAACTACACGTCGGGTTACAGACTGCAGCTTCCGTGTTACGATTTTGAATGTAAGCGGGAAACTGCTAAGGAGAATTATTATGAATGCAGAAAAAACTGGATTTTTGATTTATGAATTACGAAATCGAAAGGGACTTACTCAAAAGGAACTTGCAGAACAATGTAATGTAACCGACAAAGCTGTTTCAAAGTGGGAGCGTGGTGAAGGTTGCCCGGATGTGACAGTACTTCCTAAACTTGCCGAAGTATTTGGAGTTGAAGTTGAGTCGATTATGAACGGCGAATTGCCTGTGAGTCAGGATGTGAGCGGAAAGAAAATTAAGGAGTATAACTTCCGCCAGCCAGACCGTTATCCGCGTTATATGCAGCGGGAGCTTTGGATTCTGGGCGAGGATATCTGCCGTCTTATAAATCATGAATTTACTGCCATGATGAATGAGCGCTGTGATTTTTCTGTGTCACTTGTGGATCAGATGATTAATTCCGAGTTTTTACATTCGATTCCGCAGAAATGTTTTTTCTATGATTTTGATTATTCGAATGCAGGTTTTACTATTGAAGCAGATGCTCTGATTGCAAAGGCACTGCTCAAACAGGATTGCACGAAATACGAGGCCATTACTGAATTTGATATTGATGTTTTTAAGAATTATTTTGTAAAAACTGTAACAGGAATGCTTAAGGAAGAAATCTGTCGGCGCACAGACGGGAAGGTTTCTGACGAAAAGTTTGAGCTGGGAAAAGCTGTGGCTGCAGGAAATTCCAATACGACTCGGCAGGAAGACAATTGCATGATGCTGCTGCTTGCTCTTAAGGGAAATGTTGCCGGTCAGGAAGGCTGGATAAATCTTCAGTTTAGTGACACTCTTCTTGAAGAAATGGTTATGGGCGGCTTTTTTGGTGACGGCGGAAATGCAGGAACTGTTGGTGGAAAAATAAGATTTCAGAATCTTTCAAATATAAAAAGTCATCAGCAGCCGGACAATGTTTTTATTGAACTTGGAAGATTCCGTCCGGAAAATGTTTCTCTTGAACCGGGCTTGATTTTAATTCTGGATAAAAAGGAAAATGAAGGACTAAATCTTGTTTATGAGAACCGTGTAATTCACACTGGTAAAACTGTTGCAATTGATGAACTTTTTGGAATGAGAATTGCTGAAAATCCTCAGTTGAATGAAATCATCTACGATGAAAAAGATTATATTTCGATTCAGCTTGGAAGCGCTTACCTTTCAAAAGAAGAAGTTGCAGGCCTGCATCAGGGCTCTTATGTTATTTTGAAACAGAGGGCCGGAGAGTTTGCACAGATTATCCGCTCAGGCAAAATTGTTGCACGCGGCGAAGTTTGCATTGCCGATGACACTTTTGCAATCCGTGTGGTTGAGTCATGCTGAACTTGATTTAGATTCCGAAACAAGTTCGGAATGACAGTTTTACTGCTTACTGCACGGTAACCTGAGCGCTCTGTAGCTTGTAGTATTCACCGTGTTTTGCCATAAGCTCATCGTGTGTGCCGAGTTCTACTATGCCGTGGTCATTTACCACGGCAATTTTGTCGGCATTTTTGATGGTGGAAAGACGGTGTGCAATTACAAGAGTAGTGCGACCTCGGGAAAGTTCATCGAATGCGTGCTGTATCTTGATCTCGGTCGCGGTGTCTAAGGCGGATGTCGCTTCGTCGAGTATTAAGATTGGGGGATTTTTGAGGAAGCAGCGGGCGATTGAGACGCGCTGTTTTTGTCCGCCACTGAGCTTAATACCGCGCTCGCCCACCACGGAGTCGTAGCCGTTAGGCATTTTCATGATGTCTTCGTGGATTTCGGCACGACGAGCTGCAAGCTCAATTTCTTCCTGTGTAGCGTTCGGTTTTCCGTATGCAATATTTTCGCGGATAGTTCCGGCAAAAAGGAAAACATCCTGCTGTACAATGCCAATCTGAGTACGGAGGGATTGTTTTTTTATCTGATGAATATCAATTCCATCGAGGCTGATTGAGCCACCGGTAATTTCATAAAAGCGTGGAATAAGATTACAGATTGTTGTTTTTCCACCTCCACTTGCACCAACGAGCGCAAATTTTTCTCCGGAATGAATTTCGAGATTTACATTCTGCAAAATAGGGAAGTCTGGAGTATAAGAAAAATCAACATTCTTAAAGCTGATGTTTCCACGGGCAGAAAGAATTTCTACTGCATTCGGAGCATCGGCTGGTTCAGTCGCTGTGTTCATAAGTTCAATAAATCTGTTGAAGCCTGCCATACCGGTTGCAAACTGTTCTACAAATCCGTTTAAACGTTTAATTGGTCCTACAAAACTTGCAACAAATAAGTTAGCGGCAACTAAATCTGGGAGTGTCATTTTTCCCTGCATGATAAAATATCCACCAACTGCAATAGTAAGAAGTGAAAGAAGATTATTACAGAATTCGATGTTTGAGAAAAAACTTGCCATATAGCGGAAGCGGCCCTGTTTTGCGGCACTGTACTGTTTGTTGTAAACGGCGAAGCGTTCTCGTTCAAAATCTTCGTTGCAAAAGCCTTTTGTTACGCGGATTCCCGAAATGCTGGATTCAAGACCTGCGTTTACTTCGGCAGTTGTTTCTTTTACTTTTGTAGAAGCCTGAGTAAGATTTTTTCGCGAAGTATATACTATGAAGAAAATCAGAGGCAGCATGATAAAAACAATTATCGCAAGTTCCCATCTGATTGTAAGAAGAAGTACAAAGGAACCAATGAGATTCAGCATTGCGATTGAAAAATCTTCTGGACCATGGTGTGCAAGTTCTGTGATTTCAAAAAGATCTGTGGTTGCACGCGACATGATTTTACCGGTTCGGTTTGTGTCGTAAAAACTGAAGGGTAACTTTTCAAGGTGATCAAAAACATCTCGCCTCATATCCTGCTCAACTCGGTTTCCGAAAACGTGTCCCCAGTAGGCTACAAACCAGTTGCAGGCTTTATGAAGACAAAATCCTGCAAAAAGAATTACTACAAGAATTAAAAATGTTCGAAGCTGATGATTGGGAATCAGTGTGTTTAATGCATAACGGGTGAACATTGGAAATGCAACATCTATAGCGGCCATAAAAAATGCGCAGATCATATCGGCAATGAAGAGGCCCACATGAGGTTTGTAATACGAGAAGAAAATCTTAAGCGGATGTTTTGTGTAGTCCATAGGGGTAGTGTAACATAAATTTGACCATTAACGAACAGTATTTTATACTTTTCTTATGAACATTACATTATATTCAATAACGTCTTTTTCTATTATATTGTTGTTTTCTTTGATTCTTTCAATCCAAGATATAAAAAAACTGGAAGTCAGCATTCATTTTCAATGGGTATCAATTTTTGCGGCCTTAATCTGTCATCTGATTTTTGCTCGTGAAGGAATGTGGATTTATATTATCTCGAGTATGATTTGTGGCACTTTTTATTTTGCCGTCAGAAAAATAACAAAAAACAAGTTGGGCCCTGCTGACGTATGGTTCGGATTTTTTCAGGGATTATTTTTGATTCCTCGGTTAATTCCTTTTTGTTTTATAATTGAAGATGTAGTTGCTTTAATCGTTATAAATAAAAAGTTCGGTAAAAAGCCTTTTGCTTTTATTCCTTTTATGAGTATAGGATTGGTTGCCTGTTTTATAATTCAATCAATTAATTAATAAAACTACGCGGGAACCTCCAGAATATTATGAATTCATTGATAGAGAAAAAAAAATCCGCGCTCTCGCGCGGACTTACACGTTTGGAAAAGCCGGTCGCTGGCTACCGCCTGCTTCCTTGCTTTCCAAACGAACTTTCCTTTTGCTAAGGGGATTACTGAGCGGAGCGAACCACGCGGAAGCCCAAACCGACGAAGAAGGCATTCGGGACGAAGTTGTACCGGCCCGCAACAGAGCAGTACTCGGCATCATCGCCCCCGCTACCACCACGAAAAACGCGGTCGGAACCAGACGACACGCCAGTTGCAGGTGTTGAAGATATTATGCTTGGAGTATTTTCATTATCATACCAATCCCAGCACCATTCCAATACATTTCCAGACATATCATAAAGGCCTAGAGCATTTGATAATTTCTTTCTCACCTCATGTGTTTTATTTCCACTATTTGATGTATACCAAGCATATTCACCAAGTTCTGATATGTCGTTTGTTCCTGCGTAATCTGTTGGATCATCTGCTGTTACACCATTTTTTCCCCCAAGTGCAGCATATTCCCATTCTGCTTCTGTTGGTAAACGATATCCATTTGCCTTGAAATTACAGGTTACTGCATCCCATGTTGAATCATTGCTTGAAGGAACAACACCCCAGTCTTCCGGATTCGTACTGCCACTAATTGAATAGCAAGGTGTAAGCTTTTCTGCAATACTTCTTTTATTACAATATACAATTGCGTCATACCAGTTTACATATTCTACAGGCAGGTTCTCCTGAACTTCACCATCTGCTGCATTATTGTTAAAATAACTAGGATTAGTTCCCATTATACTTACATATTCTGCCTGAGTTACCTCATGGTCGCACATGTAAAAACTATCTATAGTTACTGTACGGCCTTCGCGGAATACACCTTTATAATAATCATTATTATCAAAGTCTCCTGAATAAGCAAACTTTGTACCTCCTACAACCGTAGAACCTTCTACCTTTACAAAGTTAGCTGATAAAACAGGTGTTTCTGCTCCACTTCCCCATTCAATCTCAACATCAATACCAACTTCTTTTGCATTTGGAATCAGTTTTACATTTACCTTTACATCGCCATCTGCAAGGCTGATTGAAACTGATGACAAACCTTCTGCAATTATTGTAGTGTCTTTATAGGCTGTTACCTTAATTGAGTAAGAGCCTTCTTCTGCTACTGTAAGTCTGATTTTGTCGCCTGGATTGCCAGTTTCAGTCTTAAGAACTGTACCAGATTTCAAAAGCTGTACTTTGTAAGAGGTTGCATCAGATTGTTCATAATATGCAACTCTTGCTTTGGTTGCTTTTGGAAGCTGTATAACAAATGCCATCTCATTTTGTTTTTGAGTTTCATTTGCAGGTTCTGTTCCAACTGAATTATTACAGCCTGTAAAAGCTGACGCCAGTACCATCATTGCCGCTACGGCAATCAATTTCATTTTTTTCATAAACATTTTTCTCCTATGTTTTTTGAAATTTCTTTTAACTATTTTACCAATTCAACTCATTTATGTCCTTTTATCTGTTTTAAATATAACAACTTATTATATTTATTTTAAACAAACATTCCTAACTGGTCTGAAACCGAATATATAAAAAACGCCCGGCTTTCACCGGGCAAATATTATGAGTAAATAGAAAACAACATAACGTTAGTTAGCCTAATCCTGCAAAGCTTCGTATCCTTCCTCTCCGGTACGAACCTTTACAACATTCTGAACATCGTATACGAAAATCTTTCCGTCGCCGATGTGGCCTGTGTAAAGAACTTCCTTAGCGGCTGTTACAACAAGATCAACTGGAACTTCGCTTACTACGATATCAACCTTAATCTTAGGAAGCAATGTCATATCCATTTCAACACCACGATACTTCTGAACGTTTCCGTGCTGCTGGCCGCAACCAAGTACGTTTGTAACTGTCATACCTGTTACGTTGATGTCGTTCATTGCAGCCTTGAGCTCGTCGAACTTGCTCTGGCGTGTAATGATTGTAACCATATGGAACTTTGCATCTGGACGAGCTGTTGCCTTTGCAACTGGAACTGCCTTTTCAACAGGAACGCTTTCTCCTGATGCAGGGCTGTCTCCGCCAAGAACCTGTGGAGCCATGATGAATCCTGCGTAGCTTGAATCAATTCCGTGCTCGAGCTTATCAAGACCGATGATTTCTTCTTCACGGCTTGCACGAAGTCCATGGAGTTTCTTGATAAGGCTGAATGTGATAATCATACAAACTGTTGTCCATGCAACAATTGTGAACTCACCAAGACACTGTACTCCAAGGTGCTTTACACCGCCACCGTAGAATACACCGTTTTCAACGTTGAATAAACCATCACTTAATGTACCCCAGATACCGTTTGCAAGGTGAACTGCAACAGCACCAACCGGGTCATCAATGTGGAGCTTCATATCAAGGAATTCAACAACTACTACAACGATAATACCTGAAACGATACCGATGATGCTTGCACCAAGTGCATCAACTGTGGCACATGTAGGAGTAATAGCAACAAGACCAGCAAGTGAAGCGTTGAGTGTCATAGAAACATCAGGCTTACCGTTCTTTACCCAGGTAAAAATCATTGTAGTAACAGCAGCAACTGCAGGGGCAATTGTTGTTGTTGTGAATACTGCAGCAAGACCTCCAACTCCAAGAAGCTGTGTACAAGCAGCTCCGTTGAAGCCGTACCATCCGAACCAGAGGATGAAAGTTCCGAGAGCACCGAGTGTCAAAGAGTGACCAGGAATAGCGTGTACCTTTGTTACCTTTCCGTCCTTATCGTAATCATACTTTCCAATACGAGGACCAAGGAAGATTGCACCAATCAATGCAGCGGTCCCTCCTACTGAGTGAATTGCAGCACCACCAGCGAAGTCTACGAAACCAAGCTGAACGAGCCAGCCCTGTGAGTTCCAAACCCAACCAGCTTCGATAGGGTAAACAACTGCAGAAATTACAGCAGAGTAGATACAGTAAGCAGAGAACTTAGTTCGTTCTGCCATAGAACCAGATACGATTGTAGCAGCTGTTGCACAGAATACAAGATTGAAAACGAATGCTGACCAGTCGCCTTCAGCAAAGTTTGTAAACAACTGCATATTTGGTTTACCAATTACACCAAAGAAATAGTTCTCGCTCATCATTAAACCAAAGCCGAGAAGCATAAACATAGGAGTTCCGATACAGAAATCCATCAGGTTTTTCATAATGATGTTTCCCGCATTCTTCGCTCTTGTAAAACCTGTTTCAACCATTGCAAAACCGCACTGCATAAAGAATACAAGTGCAGCGCCGATTAAAAACCATACACTCCAAACTTCACTCATCTGTATACCTCCTGTGTAAGTTCGAAAATCACATTAAAAAAATAACGGCGACAATTTCAGACATTGTGCACAAATGCCCGACATCATCGCCGTAAAAAATAAACGCTGCGGATAACTAACGTTAGTTAGAAACGTAGTATACGCAGCGCCATTGCCATGTTTGTTAAAAAAGAAAAGAGGTCGAAGGATTATTCCTACGACCTCTTTGCCTTAGATGTTTTTCTTTATACCGAAATTAAAAAAAGTTGTCAATACAGTTTTTAAATTTCGTAAGAAATATTTTTATTAATTCGCAGAACGACTGTAGTCTGTTACTCTATCGTATTGATATGGCTCGATAGTATAGCCTTCGCTGTCTCGTTTCGCATGACTAGCATCGTCAGGATCGATTAAGAAATACCAGTAGTTTTCTGCGGTTGGATTTTTGTCTGTAGACATATTCGCAGATGGATCATCCCAGGTAATATCTACCATTTTCCACTTTCCTTTATAATAAAGTTCTGTCCATGCATGACATAGGTTTTCTGAAGATTGGTATGCAGACTTTACTCCTAAAAGACGTGCAAAGGCTGTGTAAAGATCAGCATAACCTTCACATACAGCCATTTCATATTTTAGAACATGAACAGCATCCTGACGCTTTCGTTTTGTGGTAGAGGTGGTTGTAAAACTTACATAATCATAATGACTTCTTCGAGCTTCCCAGTCATATAATGCCTGGAGCTTCATACCGAGTGTTGCATCATCTGGTAATTCTGCCATTACTGCATTAAATGCATTTGTAATAAGGAAATCATCACATTGACAATTGTCTGAAGGCATAAGGAAAGCACAGTCTTCTGTAGAATATTTGAAGTTAGATTGATTTACTACATAAAAGTATGTAGATTCTCCTGCGTTACGAGGAAGATGCCAGGTAACCCATGCTCCTTCATAACCATCATAACTTTCATTATATGTAACTTCACCTTCTTCAATCCAAATATCGTAAATTCCGTCTCCCCATCGTAACCAGATTCTCTGTTCAAAATCTCCTGATGGTAAAACAATTGTTGACTGATAAGGATACTTTGGATTGTATTCGTTGTTAATTAAATATCCGTCACCTCGTTTTCTCATGAATAAAACAGGATTTGTGCCAGTTGCAGTTCCTTTCAAAACAAAGAAACCATCTGCATAGAAGTTACTGTATCTAGGAGTAGGGGAAACAAATGTTATATTATTAGTATCAGTAAATGCAGTATTATCAATCTTTGTTATTTTTCCAGTAAATGTATGTCCATTAATTGTTACAGGATCTGTGAGGTAACTTGAACCATGAACTTTTACTGTTGTATTTGAAGCTGATTTTCCATTAATAGTTGCTGTAACAGAAACGTTTCCTGTTGAGCTTCCTGGTGTAAATAAACCGTTGCTGTCAATTGAACCGCCTGTTGCTGTCCATGTTACAGTTTCTCCTGGAATTACTGAGCCATCGGAACGAAGAGCTTTTGCAGTAAACTGAATTGTGTCTCCATTTACATAAGTTTCCTGCAATCCTTTTGGATAGATATCTACAGAAGCAATTTTATTTGGGGCAAGTGTGATATTATCTAAATATACTGCATTTGAAAGACCTTCTGCACGGTATTTACTTTCATCAAGAACAGTACAAAACTTAACTGTATGAGAGCCAGGTGAAAGGATCAAAGAAGTGTTTTGCCACATTTGACCTGAGCCAGTTTGTGTAAAAACAGGTAATTCTTCATTATCAATGTATACCACAAAATAATTGACGTATGTTTCTGTTCCATTTGTCCAATTAAGTAAATCGCATCTATAATCAAATGAAAGAGCAGATTCTTCTGTAACAGTAATATCATTAATAGTCATTGATGAATCGGTAGAATAATAATATTTACCTCCTTCTTCTATATGAGTTGCTATTCTAATTATTTTGCCATGTGTATTTACAAGAGCATCACCATACTGTGGATATCTTGCTAATACAGGATCATAATCAATCACTCCTGATATACTATTATAAGTTATATCCCAATCAGGATCACCGAAAAGAATATCATTAATTTCAGGTAATGGTTCATCATAATTTTCTCCACCACCACTCGCAGGTTGTGGACATCCAGTTAGCAATAATGAAAAGCCAATCATCATTGCTCCAATAAACATTTTTGATTTAATAGTTTTTTTCATAAGAAAAATCTCCTCTAGTTTCTATTATATAACTAGAGGAGACTTAGGTCAAAACTTAAAATGTCAGTAATGACGTTTTTTTAGCGTACGCTGTAGAGCAAGTCACCGTAGCTTGGGAATGGCCACAATTCTTTTGGTGTGATTACTTCGAGTTCATCAACTACTGCGCGGAGTTCGCCCATTGCGGCAAATACGCTTTCGCGGTAGAAGAGTGAGATTTTGCCTGATGGAACACCGCTTGCGCCAAGTTCTTTTGCATCGAGTACTGCTTTTTCGAGAGCTGCAGTCTTTTTGTAGATGCTGCTTGTGAGTGATGAAACCTTGCTGAGTGTTTCTGTTTCGTAAGTTGCGTCTACATCACCACTTGCTTTCTTCAAGCCGATTGTTCCTGCAAGTGAAGTTGCATATTTGCTTGCGGCTGGAAGAATGAACTTGTTTGCCATTTCGAGCATTGTTTCTGCTTCGATGTTGATAATCTTTGAATAGTTCTCGTTGTGAATTTCGTAGCGGCTTTCGAGTTCAACCTTGCTGTATACACCAAACTTTTCGAATACTTTAACGTTCTTTTCATCAAGAATGTGTGGAAGAGCTTCTGGTGTAGATTTGAGGTTGTAAAGTCCGCGTTTTTCAGCTTCTTTAACCCAAGAATCATCATATCCGTTTCCGTTGAAAATGATTCTCTTGTGCTCTTTGATTGTTTTCAAAATCAAATCATGAAGGTCGCCCTTGAAGTCCTTTGATTTTTCAAGAATGTCTGCAAACTGAGACAACTCTTCTGCAACTACTGTGTTCAAGAATACGTTAGCGCAGGCAATTGATTCGTTTGAACCAAGCATACGGAATTCGAACTTGTTTCCAGTAAATGCGAATGGTGAAGTACGGTTACGGTCTGTTGTATCCTTGTTGAAATCTGGAAGAACTGTAACACCAATCTGCATCTTTTCTTTTTCGTGCTTACCATATGGTTTGCCCTGTTCAATGCATTCAAGAATCTCGCTCAATTCATCACCAAGGAAGATTGAGATGATTGCTGGAGGCGCTTCGTTTGCTCCAAGACGGTGGTCGTTTCCGGCACTTGCTACAGAGATACGGAGCAAATCCTGATACTCATCAACTGCCTTAATGATTGCACACAAGAACAAAAGGAACTGTGCGTTCTGATCTGGTGTAGCACCTGGATCAAGAAGGTTTTTACCTGTATTTGTTGAAATTGACCAGTTGTTATGTTTACCGCTTCCGTTTACACCTGCAAATGGTTTTTCGTGAAGAAGACAAACCATTCCGTGTTTAGAAGCAATCTTTCTCATCATTTCCATTGTAAGCTGGTTGTGGTCGCAGGCAATGTTTGTTGTTGAGAAGATTGGAGCCAACTCATGCTGAGCTGGAGCAACTTCGTTATGTTCTGTTTTTGCGAGGATTCCAAGCTTCCAGAGTTCTTTGTTCAAATCCTTCATGAATTCCTGTACACGAGGTTTAATCATACCAAAGTAGTGATCCTCGAGTTCCTGGCCTTTTGGAGCTTTTGCACCAAACAATGTGCGGCCTGTGTAAATCAAGTCTTCGCGCTTGTCATAAACTGATTTGTCTACGAGGAAGTATTCCTGTTCTGGACCAACTGTTGTCTTTACAGAGGTTACGGCTTCGTTGCCTTCAAATAATTTCAAAACACGAACAGCCTGCTTGCTGATTGCCTGCATAGAGCGGAGGAGTGGAGTCTTTTTATCAAGAGCTTCTCCTGTGTATGAACAGAATGCAGTTGGAATACAAAGTGTTCCGTCTTTAATAAATGCGTAGCTTGTTGGGTCCCATGCTGTATAACCGCGTGCTTCGAATGTTGCACGAATACCACCGCTTGGGAAGCTTGAAGCATCAGGTTCACCCTGAACAAGTTCTTTTCCGCTGAACTCCATGATTACTTTTCCGCCATCAAGAGGGCTGATAAAGCTATCATGTTTTTCTGCAGTAATTCCAGTTAATGGCTGGAACCAGTGTGTATAATGAGTTGCACCTTTTTCGACAGCCCAATCTTTCATTGCGTTAGCAACAACAGTAGCAACAGAAGCGTCGAGTTTTTCGCCGCCTTCAATTGTCTTCATCAACTGCTTAAAAGTTTCTTTTGGCAGTCGAGCCTTCATAACCGTTTCATTAAAAACGTTTTCACCAAAAATCTGTGTAACTTCGTCCATTTTATTATCCTTATATATAACCGACAAAAAAAACGCCGCACTTTCATTCTGTGTACATCAAAATGAAAACGCAGCGCCTTTGCCGATTGTTAGTTTCTCCGAACATGCCAACGGCAGTCGGAATGATTTTAAAACAAAAAAGGTCGCAGAAACCCCTGTTCTGCGACCTCATTGTCGTTTGTTATTTGTTTTATACAATTTCTAAATATTTTTGTCAACTATTTAGAAAAAATTTTTTTAATTCTCTCTACTGCTTCTAAGGTTCGTTCGCGGCTTCCAAAGCCTGTTAGTCGCAAATAACCTTCGCCCATCTTTCCGAATCCGCTTCCTGGAGTTCCTACAACATTGCATTTTTCCAGGAGTTCATCAAAGAAAGACCAGCTTGTAAAGCCTTCAGGAATCTGGAGCCATACATAAGGTGAATATTCTCCACCAAAGGCTTTGAATCCTGCAGCTTTTACTCCTTCAAAAATAATCTTTGCATTTTCACGATAGAATGAAAGATTATCCTGAATCTGCTTTTGTCCTTGATCTGAATAAACGGCTTCTGCGGCGCGCTGAGTAACGTAAGAAACGCCGTTAAACTTTGTAGACTGGCGGCGGAACCAGAGTTTATTTAATTCTGTTCCATCAAAAACAAGATCATGAGGAACTACAGTGTATCCACAGCGAAGACCTGTGAAACCTGCAGTTTTTGAGAAGGAACGAAGTTCAATGGCACAAGACTTTGCTCCTTCAATCTCATAAATTGATTTTGGATATTTGCCGTCGGTAATAAATGCTTCGTAAGCTGAATCATATAAAATCAGGCTGTGATTAGCATTTGCGTAATCAACCCATTTTTTCAGATATTCTTTTGAAGCAACTGTTCCTGTCGGATTATTTGGGAAACAAAGATAAATAATATCTGGCACTGCAGAACCTAGAGCTGGTAATTCCGGCAGGAAGTTAGTTTCAGCACTACAAGGCAGAATGATGATTTTATCTTTGCGACCATTCATGATATTTGTGTCGATATAAACCGGGTAAACAGGATCGCAGATTGCAACCGTATTATCAGTTGCAAAGATATCACCGATGTTTCCGCAGTCTGACTTTGCGCCATCAGAAAGGAATATTTCATCAAGCTTCAATTCGATTCCTCGATTCAAATAATCGTGTTCCAGAATTGCCTGACGAACAAAATCGTAGCCCTGTTCTGGCGGATATCCGCGGAAGGTCTTTTCATCTGCCATTTCATCAACTGCTTTATGCATTGCATCGATTACGGCAGGGCAGAGCGGGCGGGTAACATCACCAATAGAAAGTTTTATGATATCTGCTTCGGGATGAGCCGCAGCAAATTCACGGGTCTTTTTGTTAACGGTTGAAAAGAGGTAGGACTCCTCTAAGTCAAGAAAGTTTTTGTTGATTTTCATAGCAGTTTATACTCCTTCAATTTCTCCTTCGAATACTGTGGTGGCAGGGCCGGTCATGAATACACTGTCGGCCTCATTGCCGCTCCATTCAATTTCCAGATCTCCACCAAGCAGATGTACTGTGATTTTTTCTCCTGCATCTACAAGGCCGTTTAGAATTGCGGCAACTACAGTTGCACAAGTTCCGGTTCCGCAGGCTAAAGTTTCACCGGTTCCACGTTCCCAGACTCGCATAAAAATTGTACGACGGTCTGCAACGTAAGCAAATTCGGTATTTGTTCGTTCTGGGAAGAACTCGTTGTGTTCAAAAGAAGGCCCGATGCCGCAAACGTCGAATTCAGCAGGCTTTTTGTCGAGGAAAACAACTGCGTGAGGGTTTCCCATAGAAACACAGGTGATTTTATATTCTGTGCCAGCAACATTAAGTGGATGCATAATTACTTTCGAACCTGTGGTTAGAACTGGAATCTTTTCTGCCTGCAAAATTGGTTTTCCCATATCTACGCGTGCATAGCAGACTTTATCTCCTGGTTCACCACTTGTAATTGTGATGTGTTTTACAGCGCCCATAGATTCAATTGTGAACTCACGACCGTTAGTTAATTTTTTATCATATACATATTTTGCAACACAGCGAATGCCGTTTCCGCACATCTGACTGCGGCTTCCATCTGCGTTGTACATAACCATTTCAAAATCTGCAAGATGGCCCTTTTTAATTAAAATTAATCCATCGCTGCCAATTCCAAAATGACGGTCCGAAACTTTTTGAGCAGCAAGTGCTTCATCCTTTATTTGCAGTCCGTTGGTGCAGTCAACATAAACATAATCGTTACCACACCCCTGCATTTTTGTGAATATCATTTTTGCAGCCTCCTATGACAATTTTTTTTGTTTTACCAATAACTAAAAAAAGTGTCAATAGTAGTACTAATTAATACTACTAAAAGAAGTAAAACGTATTGACCACAATTTGTAAACACTGTATAACATTAAAGAACAAAGACGTTCATTCGATTTATAGACTTATTGTCTTCAAATGGAATGAGCGTCTTTTTTTTTTGGCCATAGAGGCCTGACATAGGAGTCAAAATGAAGGCTTGGTTAATTCTCGCAGACGGGACGGTTTTTGAAGGAACTTCAATTGGAGCGGTAGGCACTACAATCGGTGAAACAGTTTTTACTACAGGAATGACCGGCTACATTGAAACCCTTACAGATCCAAGTTATTACGGGCAGATAGTTACACAGACTTTTCCATTAATTGGAAACTATGGTGTAATGCCAGAGGATTTTGAAAGTAAAAAATCCTGGGTGCGCGGTTATATAGTTCGTGAGCTGTGTGAGGCGCCTTCTAATTTCCGCTGTGCTGGTTCGTTGAATGATTTTTTGAAAGAGCAGGGGGTTGTTGGAATCTGTGGAATTGATACCCGCGCCCTTACAAAACGACTTCGCGAATCTGGCGTAATGAACGGCATGATTGTTAGCGGAGAATGCCAGGAAGTTTCCGACAAACTGCTTGAAGAAATCAAAAATTATAAAATAGAAAAAGCTGTTGAAAGTGTCCAGCATAGTGAGGGGGAAAGCCTTCCCCCTGGGCTCAGCCCGCAAGCGGTCTTCGCCACACCCCCTTCTGCAGGGGAGAGCCCCCGCAACGCCCCCCACGTCATCCTTTATGACTTTGGCGCAAAATTAAATATTCAGCGCGAGCTCGAAAAACGTGGCTGTCGTGTTACAGTCGTTCCATATAATTCCACTGCAGAACAAGTAATCAAACAAAATCCCGATGGAGTTATGCTCAGTAACGGCCCTGGAGACCCTGCAGACAATGTTGGTGTTATAGAAGAAATTAGAAAATTGTGCGAGTACGGAAAAATTCCAATCTTTGGAATCTGTCTTGGACATCAGATGCTCGCTCTTGCACGTGGTGCAAAAACCAGCAAATTAAAATACGGACACCGCGGTGGAAATCATCCGGTAAAAGATACAGCAACAAATCGTGTTTACATTACAAGTCAGAATCATGGTTATGCAGTAGAAAACACCTCTTTGCCGTCCTTTGCAAAAATGAGTTTCTTTAATGTAAACGACGGAACAGTTGAAGGTGTAGATTATACAGATATTCCAGCCTTCAGCGTACAGTTCCATCCGGAAGCTTGCGGTGGCCCGCACGATACAAACTTTTTATTCGACAGATTCTTAAAAATGATGGAGGAAAAATAAAGTGCCTCTCAATAAAAATATTCACAAAGTAATGATTATTGGTTCCGGTCCGATTGTAATTGGACAGGCAGCGGAATTTGACTATGCCGGAAATCAGGCATGTAAGGCTCTGAAATCTCTTGGACTTGAAGTTTGTCTTGTAAACTCAAATCCGGCAACTTTAATGACTGACCACGAAATGGCAGATGAGATTTACATGGAACCGCTTACTCTGCGAACTCTTGAAAGAATCATCGAAAAAGAAAAACCAGACAGCCTGCTTTCAACACTTGGCGGTCAGACGGGATTGACCCTCAGTATGGAGCTTGCAAAATCCGGCTTTCTTGCGAGCCATAATGTTCAGCTGCTTGGTGCACGCCCTGAAACAATCGACAAGGCAGAAGACCGCCAGATGTTCAAAGATACAATGGAAGCAATAGGAGAGCCTTGTATTCCTTCAAAAGTTGTAACTACTTACGAAGATGCTGCTGATTTTGTTCATAACGAAATCGGCTTTCCTGCAATTATCCGTCCGGCCTTTACCCTTGGTGGAACAGGTGGTGGTATTGTAAATAACGACCGCGAACTGGACGAAATTGCTCATAACGGACTTCATCGTTCGCCAATTCATCAGATACTTGTAGAAAAATGTATCAGCGGATGGAAAGAAGTTGAGTTTGAAGTAATGCGGGACAGCAATGCTAACGTAATTACTGTCTGTTCTATGGAAAACTTTGATCCTGTTGGTGTTCATACTGGTGACTCAATCGTAATTGCACCAACTGTGACTCTTGCAGATAAAGAATATCAGATGCTGCGAAGTGCCGCACTCAATATCATCAGCGCCCTCGAAATTGAAGGTGGCTGTAACTGTCAGTTTGCACTTAATCCAGACAGCTTTGAATATGCGGTAATTGAGGTAAACCCTCGTGTTTCGCGTTCTTCAGCGCTCGCTTCAAAAGCAACCGGCTATCCAATCGCAAAGGTTGCAGCCCTCATAGCAGTTGGCTTTACTCTGGATGAAATTCCAAACTTTGTAACAAAGAAGACAAAAGCCTGCTTTGAACCTGTTCTCGACTATGTAGTTGTAAAAATGCCAAAGTTCCCGTTCGATAAATTTGTTTATGCTGCACGTAAGCTTGGTACACAGATGAAGGCAACTGGTGAAGTTATGGCAATTGGCCAGAACTTTGAAGAAGCAATTCTTAAGGCTGCCCGAGGACTTGAAGTTGGTGTAAAAGATTTGAATCTTCCTGCCTTTGAAAAAGAAGGTGATGAGAAAATACGCGAACGGGTAGGACAGTGCACCGATCAGAGAATATTTGCAATTTATCAGGCCCTTAAACGCGGACTTTATTCAGTTGAACAGATTCACGAAATTACAAAAATTGACGAGTGGTTCCTGTGCAAGCTGGAAAATATTACAAAGGCTGAAAAAAGTAACAGCGGAATGTTGTATCCTCCGATATCCTTCAAAATGGTTGATACCTGTGCCGGCGAATTTGATGCTGAAACACCTTATTTTTATTCAACATCAAATGGGGAAAACGAGGCAGCAAAAATATTGAATGGATAATAAAAGCGCAGCTTCAGCAGAACCTAAAGAATTCCGTGCTTATTCCATCTGAAAATTGTCTCATAGCCGAGCTTAGCATACCAGCCAGGTACGCCTGTGTAATGGATATAGCTGTAATCGTAGCCGAGTTCTTTTGCAATCTGGGTGGCCTTGTTTACCATTGTGAGGCCTAATCCTTTATTGCGGAATTCTGGTACGGTTCCAACACAGCCTGGACCTCCAACTCGAGCCTGCTTACCATCAATTTCGTAAGTGCCAAAATCTTCTATCATACAAAAGCAGGCAACTTTACCGTCAATGTAGCCGCAGAAAAGTGTCTGGTTTTCATTGAACCATTGAGGCCATGATTCATCCACTTTTTTAATCTGTGCTTTGAGTTCATTTATATCGCCTTTGAAATAGTCAAAACTAACTTCAGAACCAAATTGTTTTACATATTTTGCCGGATCAAAATCTTTAAGGCAAAGAATCATTTCATCGAAAATATCTTCGTCTTCTCTGTTTTTGACATAGTCTCTTTCAAAAAATCCGGGTTTTATCTGGCTGAATAATTTTATGTAATCCTGTTTTGTCATCTTTTTTCCTCTTTTTTAATTATACTACACGTTTTTTTGATTTTCATTAAAATAATTATTTGTTTTTCTTGACAGTAACACTGCATTTTTGTAGTATTACTTAAATTACGGCAAAGAGGTCGTAGATATAATTTCATATGGGTATGAGATTGTGTCTACGGCCTTTTTTGTTTTGTGAAAATCTCTAAGCCGGCAAAGAGGCCGCGGTAACTTTTACGTTTGGTGCGTAATTGTGTCCGCGGCTTTTTTTTATGGTGGATGATAAGGAACGTTAGATGAAAACATTGTATGAACCAGCATTTGAACATGATGCTTGCGGTATTGGTGCGGTAGTAAATATTGACGGTTCTAAAACGCACAAAATTGTTGATAATGCCTTGAGTATCGTTGAAAAACTTGAACACCGTGCAGGTAAAGATGCCAGCGGTGAAACTGGAGATGGTGTAGGTATTCTTGTTCAGATTTGTCACAAGTTTTATAAGCAGGCTGTGCAGGATTTGATTGGTTCGCTTGGTGAACGCGATTACGGTATTGGTCAGTTTTTCTTTCCTGGAGACGATACTGTTTGTGCTTCTGAAAAAGCTCGTTTTGAAAAATGCTGTTCTGCAGAAGGATTGAAGTTCCTTGGCTGGCGTAAAGTTCCTGTAAATGCTGAAGTGCTTGGTAAAAAGGCGCGTGACTGTATGCCTAATATCTGGCAGGCCTTTATTGCGCGTCCTTCTGAATGTGAGAAGGGAATTGATTTCGACCGCAGACTTTATATTGCCAGACGCGAGTTTGAAAAACAGGACAGCGAACATAAAACATATGTTTGTTCTTTGAGCAGCCGTACAATTGTTTACAAAGGTATGTTCCTTGTTCATGAGCTCCGCACTTTTTACAGCGATTTACAGTCTGCTGATTATGAATCGGCTCTTGCTCTTGTTCATTCCCGCTTTTCTACAAATACTCAGCCTAGCTGGCAGCGTGCTCATCCAAACCGCTTTATTGCGCATAACGGAGAAATCAATACAATCCGTGGAAACGTTGACCGTATGCTTGCTCGAGAAGAAACTGTTAGTTCTACCAAACTTGATAAAACTCAGATGCAGAAAATCCTTCCTGCAGTAGATACTACTGGTTCTGACTCTGCAATGCTCGATAATACTCTCGAGTTCCTGGTTATGAACGGCGTTCCTCTTCCTCTTGCTGTAATGATGTGTATTCCTGAACCTTGGAAACACGATGATAATATGCCTCAGAATAAAAAAGATTTTTATCATTACTGGGCAACTATGATGGAAAGCTGGGATGGTCCTGCTGCAATTCTGTTTAGTGATGGTGATTTGCTTGGTGCAACTCTTGATCGTAATGGTCTTCGTCCAAGCCGCTATTACATCACAAAAGACAATATGCTTATTTTGAGCAGTGAAGTTGGTGTTCTTGATATTCCAGAAGAAAATATAAAAATTAAATCACGTTTGCAGCCGGGAAGAATCCTTCTTGTAGATACTGTTCAGAAAAAAATCATTTCTGATGAAGAATGTAAAAAAGAATATGCTTCACTTTATCCTTATGGTGAATGGCTTGATATGAATCTTATTCACCTTGCTGATCTGAAGATTCCAAACAAAAAGATTCCTGTATTTACTCAGGATGAAAGAAATATCATGTACCGTGCTTTCGGCTGGAATTATGAAGATGTAAATGAAATGATTCTGCCTATGGCTCGTAACGGTGTAGAACCTACTGCAAGTATGGGTGTTGATACTCCGCTTGCTGTAATGAGTGAAAAACATCCGTCGCTTTTCTCTTACTTCAAGCAGCTTTTTGCTCAGGTTACAAACCCTCCTATTGATAGTCTTCGTGAGAAGGTTGTTACTGACACTACTGTTTATGTTGGAAAGGATGGTAACCTTTTGCAGCCGGAGGCAAAGAACTGTCGTGTTCTTGAAATTAATAATCCGATTTTGACTGGTACAGATTTGATGAAAATCAGTACTTTGAATCAGCCGGGACTTAAGACAAAAACAATTTCAATTTTATTTGATTTGAATAAAGATAGTCATGCTGAACTTGTTTCAGCATCTACAAATGAGACCCCGAAACAAGTTCGGGGTGACAGTCTGTTGAAAACTGCACTTGAAAAACTCTTTGCACAAATCGATGCTGCTTATGTCGATGGATACAACATCATCATTCTTAGTGACCGCGGTGTAGATGAAACTCACGCTGCAATTCCTGCTATCCTTGCAACCAGTGCTGTTGAACAGTATTTAATCCGAACAAAAAAGCGTACTGCAATTTCTATTATTCTTGAGACTGCAGAAGTTCGAGATGTTCATCAGGCTGCAATGTGTCTTGGTTATGGTGCCCGTGCAATCAACCCTTATCTTGCACACGAAGCAATTGCAGAACTTATTGATCAGAAAATTCTTGATAAAGATTATCACACAGCAATTGATGATTATAATAAGGCAATTATAAATGGTATTGTAAAGATTGCTGCAAAAATGGGTATCTCAACAATTCAGTCTTACCAGAGTGCTCAGATTTTTGAAGCAGTTGGAATTGCCGGTGACGTAGTTGAAAAATATTTTACAAATACAGTCAGCCGTGTTGGAGGGGTAGGTCTTAAAGAAATAGAAGAAGACGTTCGCTATCATCACGATCAGGGCTTTGATCCTGCTGGCCTTACTGTAAACCAGCATCTGGATTCTTTCGGTAAGCATAAATTCCGTCGTGGCCCTCAGGCAGAAAGCCATCTTTATAATCCAGAGACTATTGTGGCTTTGCAGCAGGCAACCCGCAATGGAGATTACACTCGCTTTAAGGAATACACTGCGTTAGTTGACGATAACTCTCATCCACATACTCTTCGTGCAATGCTCGATTTTGATTTTGAAAAAGCCGGTGAAGGTATTTCAATTGATGAAGTTGAAAGTGTAGACGAGATTGTAAAACGCTTTAAGACTGGTGCCATGAGTTATGGTTCAATCAGTGAAGAGGCTCATAAATGTATGGCCGCTGCAATGAATGCCATTCACGGAAAAAGCAACAGTGGAGAAGGTGGAGAAAAACCGGAGCGTCTTGGAACAGAATATAACTCTGCAATTAAACAGGTTGCTTCTGGACGTTTTGGTGTTACAGAAGAATATCTTTTGAGTGCCCGCGAAATCCAGATTAAGATGGCACAGGGGGCTAAGCCTGGTGAAGGTGGACATTTGCCTGGTAAAAAGGTTTATCCTTGGATTGCAAAAACAAGATATGCAACCCCTGGTGTTGCTTTGATTTCGCCTCCACCTCATCATGATATCTATTCTATCGAAGATTTGGCTCAGCTGATTTACGATTTGAAAAATGCAAACCGTGCAGCACGTATCAGTGTAAAGCTTGTAAGTGAAGCCGGCGTTGGAACAATTGCCGCTGGTGTTGCAAAAGCTGGTGCTCAGGTAATTTTGATTTCTGGTCACGACGGTGGTACAGGTGCGGCTCCAATCAGTTCAATCCATCATGCTGGTTTACCTTGGGAGCTTGGTCTTGCTGAAACTCACCAGACTCTGATTCAGAATGGACTTCGTGGTCGTGTTGTAATTGAAACTGATGGTAAGCTTATGAGTGGTCGTGATGTCGTAATTGCAGCTCTTCTTGGTGCAGAAGAATTCGGTTTTGCTACTGCTCCTCTTATTGCTATGGGCTGTTCTATGATGCGTGTATGTCAGCTGGATACCTGTCCATTTGGTGTTGCAACTCAGAACGAAAAGCTTCGCGCAAAATTCCCTGGAAAGCCTGAATACGTAATCAATTTTATGAAGTTCATTGCTCAGGAAATGCGTGAGATTATGGCAAAACTTGGAGTTCGTACTGTAGAAGAGCTCTGTGGTAGAACTGATTTGCTCAAGCTTAAGGATAAGCAGGGCTTCAAGAGAGCAGGGCTGGTTGATATGAGCCGTGTTCTTGCTAATGCAGAAGCTGGCGGCGATTGGAAAGCTGACCGTTCACTTTTTGACTTTGAGCTTGAAAAACGCATTGATCTTACAAAACTTGTTCCGGATTTTGAAAATAAGAAAACTGGTGATTTAATCGACATCCAGTCTACAGACCGAACTGTTGGTACAATACTCGGCTCTGAAATTCAGAAAAAATTCGGAAATACACTTTCTGATGACACTTACTGCGTAAACTTCAAAGGTGGTGCAGGCCAGAGCTTTGGTGCTTTTATTCCAAAGGGACTTACATTGCGCCTTACTGGAGATGCAAACGACGCATTCGGTAAAGGTTTGAGTGGCGGAAAGCTTGTAATCAAAAAGCCTGCAGAGTTCGAAGGTAAAGCTGACGGAAATATAATCGTAGGTAACGTAGCATTGTTTGGAGCAACCAGCGGAACTGCATTTATTAATGGTGTAGCCGGTGAACGTTTCTGTGTTCGAAACTCTGGTGCAACTGTTGTAGCCGAAGGTTGTGGTGATCATGGTCTTGAATATATGACTGGTGGTACAGCTGTAATTCTTGGAGGAACCGGAAAGAATCTCTGTGCCGGTATGAGCGGTGGTGTAGCCTATGTTCTTGATGAAAATCATGATCTTTATAAACGCATGAATCACGAACTGGTAAAAATGTATGCTCTTGATGATGAGACAACAACCCTTAGTGGCACAACTGATGAAAATCATCTCTACGCACTCATCGAACAGCATGCAAAAGAAACTGGCAGTGAGCGTGCAAAAGCAATTCTTGCTGATTGGGATAATATGAAAACAAAATTCAAGAAAATCATCCCTAATGACTACCTTCGTATCATGAAGGAAATCGTTGAGCAGGAAAAAACAATTGCAAATCATGAAGATGCAGTTCTTGCTGCATTCCGTAAGTGCACTGCATAGTGCTTTATAAGCCATTTGAAACTTTATTTTGAGTTCGAAAATGGCTTATAAATTAAAATCACCCCTTTTAAAGAATCAAAAAGGGGAAAAAGTTGATTTATAACAAAATATAAATACCTTATAACGCAAATTTTACCCCCTTTTATAAATAAAAATGGGTAAAATTTGCGTTAAAGCCCTAAAATCCTATTGCAATAAAACTTGCATACCAGTAAACTCCTATCGTAATTTTTTGTAGGAAAGCCCACGGGTAAACCTACTCAGGAGTTTTATATGTCAAAAAAGGCAAAACGCATTGAAGATTCAGAAGAATACTTCAACCGACTTGATCAGTACTGGCGTGCAACTAACTATCTTGCAGCTGCCCAGCTTTACATGAAAGAGAATCCTCTTTTGAGAAAGCCTTTAACACGCGATCAGGTAAAAACAAAAATCGTTGGTCACTGGGGTACAGTTCCAGGCCAGAACTTTGTGTATACTCACTTGAACCGAGCTATCACAAAATACAATCTCGACATGATTCTTATTTCAGGTCCAGGACATGGAGGAAACTTCTTCGTAGCTAACTCTTATCTTGAAGGTTACTATTCAGAGGTTTATCCAAACGTAAGTCTTGATGAAGAAGGTATGAGCCGTCTTTGCAAGCAGTTCTCATTCCCAGGCGGAATCTCAAGCCACGTTGCTCCAGAAACTCCAGGTTCTATCAACGAAGGTGGTGAGCTTGGTTATTCTATCGCTCACGCATTCGGTTCTGTATTTGATAATCCTAACCTCATTACAACTTGTATCGTAGGTGATGGTGAAGCAGAAACTGGTCCATTGGCTACAGCATGGCACTCAAACAAATTCCTTAATCCTGTAACAGACGGTGCAGTTCTTCCAATCCTCCACCTCAACGGATATAAGATTTCTAACCCAACTATATTTGCACGTATTTCTAAGGACGAAGTAAAGAGCTTCTTCCACGGTTGTGGTTGGGATCCAATCTTTGTTGAAGCAACTCCAGATACAGACCACATGGAAGTACACCACGCAATGGCTGCTGCTGTTGATAAGTGTATTGAAAAGATTCAGAAGATTCAGCGCGATGCTCGTGTAAACGGAAAAACAGAGCGCCCATTCTGGCCTATGATCGTTCTCCGCACTCCAAAGGGATGGACAGGTCCAAAGTTCAACGACGACGGCCTTCCAATTGAAAACTCATTCCGTGCACACCAGGTTCCTATCGACCTCACAAAGCCAGATCCAAATGAAGCAAAACACATGAAGGAACTCGAAGCATGGCTCAAGTCTTACAAGCCGGAAGAACTCTTTGATGAGAACTACCGCCTCAAGGCTGAAATCCAGGCTATCGCTCCAAAGGGTGAACACAGAATTTCTGCTAACCCACATGCAAACGGTGGTAACCTTCTTAAGGACCTCCGCACACCTGACTTCAAAAAATATGCTCTCGAAGTTAAAACTCCTGGTAGCGTAAAAGCACAGGATATGAAAGAGCTCGGAAACTATATCCGCGATGTTCTTAAGCTCAACGAAGACAACAAGAACTTCCGTATCTTCGGACCAGATGAGTCTATGTCTAACAGACTTTATGCTGCATTCGAAGCTACAAACCGCGACTTCAACGCAGAAATCCTTCCAACAGATGATAAGCTCGCTCACAACGGACGTATCATGGACTCATACCTTTCTGAGCATATGTGTGAAGGTTGGCTCGAAGGTTACCTCCTTACAGGTCGTCACGGATTCTTCGCAAGCTACGAAGCATTCATTCGTATCATCGACTCAATGGCTTCTCAGCATGCAAAATGGCTCAAGGTTTGCTCACAGCTCAAGTGGCGTGCACCAATCGCATCTTTGAACCTCATCCTTACATCAAACGTATGGCAGCAGGACCACAACGGATTCACACACCAGGATCCAGGATTCCTCGATCATATTTCTAACAAAAAGGCTGACGTTGTACGTATGTACTTGCCGCCTGATACAAACTGTCTTCTTTCTACATTCGACCACTGTATTAAGAGCAAGAACTACGTAAACGTAATTGTTGCTTCTAAGCACCCAAGCTGCCAGTGGCTTACAATGGATCAGGCAGTTAAACACTGTACTCAGGGTATTGGTATCTGGGACTGGGCTTCTAACGATGATGGTCAGGAACCAGATCTCGTAATGGCTTGTTGTGGTGATACACCAACTCTTGAAGCACTTGCTGCTACAACAATCCTTCGCGATAATCTTCCAGAACTCAAGATCCGCTTTGTAAACGTTGTAGACTTGATGAAACTCCAGAGCGATCATCAGCATCCACACGGACTCAGCGAAAGCGAATACAATGCTTTGTTCACAAAGGACAAGCCAATCATTTTCGCATTCCATGGATATCCAAAGCTGGTACACGAGCTCACATATCTTCGTGAAAACCGCAACCTCCACGTTTATGGATACCACGAAGAAGGTACAATCACAACTCCGTTCGACATGCGCGTACAGAACAAGATTGACCGCTTCGACCTCGTAAAGGCTGCATTGCAGTACTTGCCACAGCTTGGAAACAAATCTAGCCACCTCGTTCAGAAGATGAATGATACTCTCGTTGCTCACAAGCAGCACATCTCAGAACTCGGTGAAGATTTACCAGAGGTAGTAAACTGGAAGTGGCACACACCAGAAACTAAATAGTTTTAGAGTGTGACGCTGAATTTCCAGATTATCGCAACTTGACAACAATATGTCATTTTGCGATAATATAGAAACAATTTAGTTTAAAGGCAAAGGCGCCGTAAAAAGAGTCTGAAAATTTCGGATTCTTCTTACGGCGCCTTTTTGTTTTTTGCGAGGAAAAAAATGGCAAAACCAACAGGATTCATGGATTATCAGAGAGTTGAAAATGGAAACGTTCCGGCTCTTGAGCGAATATGTAACTTTAAAGAGTTTCATCCAAAGCTTGATGAAAAGGCTCGCCGTGAACAGGCTGCACGTTGTATGAACTGCGGTGTTCCAATGTGCCAGAGTGCAATTAAACTTGCTGGAATGGTAACGGGTTGTCCGCTTCATAACTATATTCCTGAGTGGAACGATGCTCTTTATAACGGACAGTTTGATATGGCTGCCTGGAGACTTTTGAAGACATCTTCTTTTCCTGAATTTACTGGTCGTGTTTGTCCTGCTCTTTGTGAAAAGGCTTGTAACTGTGGAAGTCCTGTTGTAGGGGATGGCGCTGTAACCGTTCACGATAATGAACTCTTTATAATCGAAAAAGCTTTTGAAACTGGTTATATGAAGCCAGAAGTTCCTGCTCAGCGAAGTGGTAAAAAAGTTGCTGTAATTGGTGCGGGGCCAGCTGGTCTTGCAGCAGCTGATTGGCTCAACCGCCGCGGACACAGCGTTACTGTTTTTGAGCGCGAAGATAAGGCCGGCGGACTTTTGATGTACGGTATTCCAAATATGAAGCTGGACAAAAAGATTGTTGATCGCCGTATTGAGCTTATGAAGGAAGAGGGTGTTGAATTTATTTTCAATGCTGATGTAGGTCGCAGTTATGCTGCTTCTCAGATTCTGAAAGATTTTGATGCAATCGCTTTGTGCTGCGGTGCAAAAAAAGCGCGTGCCCTTACTGCTCCTGGAGTTGATGCAAAAGGGGTAATGTTTGCTGTAGACTTTTTGAAAGCAGTTACAAAGAGTGTTATTGCAACAAGTAATGCTCTTGAAGAAATTGGTATTGCTCCTGCAAATAAGCAGATTGATCAGATGCTTGTTCAGGATTTTGGAATTGAAGTAGAAGGAAAAGATGTTGTAATTGTAGGTGGTGGTGATACAGGAAACGACTGCTGTGGTTCTGCAATTCGTTTGGGTTGTAAATCTGTAACACAGATAGAAATGATGCCTTGTCCACCTGTAGAGCGTGCTGCTAATAATCCATGGCCACAGTGGCCTAAAGTGCTCAAGGTAGATTATGGTGCAGAAGAAAGCCTTGCAAAATTTGGCCATGACCCTAGAGTTTACGAAACAACTGTAAAAGAAGTAATAAAAGAAAATGGACATATAACTGCTGTACGCACTGTAGAAGTTGAATTCAAAATGATTGATGGAAAACGTCAGCTTGTAGAACGCGAAGGAACAGAAAAAACATTGCCTTGTGATTTGCTTCTCGTTGCTGCTGGCTTCACCGGTTGTGAAGAATATACTGCTCAGGAATTTGGAACAGAACTTGGTCCTCGTGGAACTGTTGCTTCTGTAGGAGATGCAACTCCAGAGTTAGCAAGTCCAAACGGATATGCTACAAATGTTACAAAGGTATTTACCGCTGGTGATATGCATCGCGGTCAGTCACTGGTTGTGTGGGCAATTGCAGAAGGCCGTGAATGTGCGCGCCAGATTGATAACTTCCTTTTAAGCGAGGCCAACTAAATGGGACTGCATGACGAATGTGGAGTTGTTGGCATTTACGGCGCGCAGAGTGCGGCTCAGCTTGCTTACTACGCGCTTACAAGTCTTCAGCACCGCGGACAGGAGAGTGCGGGAATTGCTGTTAGTAACGGAGATGCTGAGGGAAAAATAAAGCTTCACAAGGGAATGGGCCTTGTGGGCGAAGTTTTTAAGAGTGATGATATTGCCAAGCTTGAAGGATCTGTTGCAGTTGGTCATGTTCGCTATGCCACTGCCGGCGGTCGCACAATAGAAAATGCACAGCCGTTTTTGAATACCTATAAGTTTGGTTCAATCGCTCTTGCACATAATGGTCAGCTGGTAAATCACACGGAACTCCGTTCTCTTCTGGAAGATTCAGGAAGTACATTCAGTTCGTCTAGTGATAGTGAAGTAATCTTAAAATTAATTGTTCGCAAGTATATAGAAAAAGGTGGAAAGCCTGGACACTCTGGTCATGATATGGAGCTTTTCATAGAAGCAGTTGTTGAGGCTGTAAAAGCAATAAAAGGTTCTTTCGCACTTTGTATTATGACACAGGATGTTTTGATTGCAGTACGAGACCCTAATGGAATCCGTCCT
This sequence comes from uncultured Spirochaetaceae bacterium, assembly GCA_902789325.1. Lineage (GTDB taxonomy): Bacteria > Spirochaetota > Spirochaetia > Treponematales > Treponemataceae > Treponema_D. The sequence goes on along the minus strand of CADANN010000001.1, from coordinate 68,932 downwards.
CTTTGTATCGGCGAGATTAATGAAGGCTCTGGTAGTTATATAATCACTTCTGAATCTTGCGCAATTGATTCCGTAAATGGAAAATTTGTAAGAGATGTTGCGCCTGGTGAAGTTGTAGTTGTTGATAAAAATGGAATGCGAAGTATCCTAACTAACGGTAGTTCGTCTACTGAACCTGCGGTTGCAAAGAGAACCTGCATTTTCGAATATGTTTATTTTGCCCGCCCGGACAGTGTAATTGATGGAATCCCTGTTCAGGAAGCCCGTTACAAAATGGGAGCAATGCTTGCACAGGAAAGTAAAGTTGATGCTGATGTTGTAATAGGCGTTCCAGATAGTGGAATTGGTGCGGCAATCGGATATGCAAAAGAAAGCGGCATACCTTATGTAACTGGAATAGTCAAAAACAAATATATTGGCCGAACCTTTATTGCTCCTACTCAGAAAGAACGTGAGAATATGGTATTCGTAAAACTGAATGCCATTGGCAGTGACTTGAGTGGTAAACGGGTTGTTGTTATAGATGATTCAATTGTTCGTGGAACCACAAGCCGCCGTCTTGTTCAGATTTTAAGAAGGGCAGGGGCTAAAGAAGTTCACTTCCGTGTAAGCTCGCCACCAGTAAAGTTCCCTTGTTATCTTGGAATCGATACGCCAAGTAAGGGTGAGTTGATTTCAAGTACTCATGAACTCGAAGAAATCCGTAAGGAAATTGGTGCAGACTCGCTTGCATTTATAAGTCTTGAAGGAATGCTCAAAGCTTTGGGCAGTAATGCTTTCTGCAGAGGCTGCTTCAGCGGAGATTATCCGGTTTAATCATTTTCCTCTTCGGAATTTTCCAAAGTACGCAAAATCTCTTTTTCAAGTGAAGTAGGGCTCCAGAGTTCTCGTGCAGTAAAGTTCAGATAAAACTGTCCATTGTCTGCGCGGGTAAATTCTGGTACAAAATTGCTGTCCGGATTTTTTTGCAAAAACCAGAGTTTCAAAAATGCTATATCGTCTCCAAGCGTGTAATCAGCTTTTCGGCAAAGAGGAGAAGAAAGTTCCATTGAGCGTAGTTTTGTATTTTGATTTTCAGATTTTTCGTTCTCACAGAATTCTGTAAGCTTGCAAAAGAACTCATAAGCCTTTATCAGATTATCTTCATCCTCTTCAATATCTTGAGTGCGTGGATTTGCATAATCCTCAAATCGACGGCGTAAATAAGTTTCTCGTTCTTCTTCTCTGCTATTAATTTCATCCTGAAGTTTTTTATCTTTCGAAACTGGTGCCGGTTGAGCATCTAAATCATCATTACTCATCTTTGCGAATTTTCTGGAAAAAGCATTCAGTACTTTTATAGGATTATTTCTTTCTGACATAAATAGAATTCTAATTTATATTAATAAAACCTCTTACAAATCACCAATATATAAGACCTTAGCTTCATTGACTTGTTTTAGTTGTTTATCATTAGTAAGGAAGGTATCGCAATTACAATCAATACTTGCTGCCATCTGTAATGCATCTCCAAGTTTTATATCTGGATATTTAGCTCTCAATTTTGCAGCTTTTTCGCCAACTTGATCGTTTATAAAACATTTCAAAAATTCTAGAGAATTAAGAAGATTTCTATATTTTTCAATCTGCTCTTTATCTTCAATCTCAAAAGGCTTTACAAGGAACTCTGCATCAGTAATGGTTGATGTGTAAAATTCAGCATCATCTGCAATGCAGTCAGACATAAATTTTACAACCTTGCTGTAAAATGGCTCTTGCTGGCTTACAAGGTAAATTATAGGATTTGTATCTATAAAAACTTTTTTAGCCAATTGTTCTTTCCTCTCTTAGTTTTTTCTGATATTCAAGAGCATCTATATCTTTCCAGGTGTCTTTCATGCTTCCAGCAAATTCGGAAAGAGCTGCCATTCTTTTTTGTTTTCTTACGTCTTTTTGCATTGTTTCAGAGAGATTCTGCTGCTTTTGTAAAAGATACATCATAAAATCGTAAGCTTCCTGTTGTGCAGTTAGAGTTAATGTGTCATAAAGGTCAGCAACTGGTTTTGGCATTTCTATACCTCCTGGATAATTTCTAAAATTATTATAACACATGACTCTGGTTCTGTCATCGATTTACAATGGGACTGTCATAAGCTTAGTTGCTTTGTAATTAATATTTATATACTTGAATCTTAAAGATATGTGAAATTTCGCTTTGTTTGTACTAAAGGAAAATAGTAAAAAGAAATCGGGTATACTGGATTCGAACCAGCGACCTTATCGTCCCGAACGACACGCGCTACCAGCTGCGCTAATACCCGTAAAGAAAATTGTCAGAACTCGGAGAATGTCGCTGGAAGCGACATCATCGTCCCGAATAGGAAATAAAAAAGCCTTCCGATGAACGGAAGGCTTAGCGCGAGCGGCGGGGCTCGAACCCGCGATCTCCGGCGTGACAGGCCAGCGCGATAACCAGCTTCGCTACGCCCGCGTGATGTTTGTTATATTATACGAAACTGCATTTTATGTCAATAACAAATATCATATTTTTTTAAATTTTTATAATTTTTTTTAAGCCCCAAAAATCAGATTTGGAATAAATAGTACCAGCTTTGGACAGAATACAAGTATTGCAAGCTCAAGCAAAATTGCAATAAAGAAAGGAATACTTTCTTTTGTGTATTCTTCTGGAGGACAGTTTATTATTCCACATACTGTGTACAATGCAGAACCTACAGGAGGCGTCATAACCCCCAGGGTAACGATTGTAGCCATAAGAACTCCAAAGTGAACTGGATCCATTCCAACACTTGTTACCATTGGAAGGAAAATAGGTGTCAGAAGAAGGAAGTTTACGTTACTGTCTACAAACATTCCTGAAATAAAGAGAAAGCCAAGCATTAACAAAGTCAAAAGCTGAGGATTTTCTGTAATTCCAAAAATAAAGTTAGAAAGGACTGCAGGGAGTTTTACCCAGGTAATTGCATAGCTGAAAGGACCTGACATTGCAATTATCAGCATGATGGCACCGGTGTCCTTTACACTGGTAATAAGAGCTTCCTTGAAGTTATCCCAATTGAGTTTTTTATAAACAAACTTTCCGACGATAAGTGCATAAATTACAGCAAATGCTCCAGATTCTGACGGGGTGAACAAACCAAATCTAATTCCAACAATCAAAATAATTGGGAACAAAAGTGCCCATACAGAAACTTTTAGATTCTGCAATAATTCTTTAATTGTTAGTCTTGTGGCATTATGCATTGGCGGGTCAAATTTTCTTATGCGGCTTGTAATAGAAACTGTAGCCATCAGGAAAATCATCATCAAAATGCCTGGAATAATACCGGCAGCAAAAAGTCGGCCAATAGAAACTTCACCTACAAATCCAAAAATAATCAAACCAAGGCTTGGAGGAATTGTTGCGGTTATGAGTGCTGTAAGACAATTTACAGAAGTGATGTAGCCTTTTGTGTAACCACGTGCCTGCATTTCCGGCCCAAGAATTCTTGTTTCCATAGCAGCATCGGCAGTTGCTGAACCTGAAACTCCACCCATCATTGTGGACATAACTACAGAAATCTGAGCAGTTCCACCGTACATTCTGCGAGTCAAAAGGCGGGCCAGACTCAAAAGCTGTTCTGTAATTCCGGAAACATTCATTAAGTTTCCTGCAAAAATAAAAAAAGGAACAGCCAGGAATGCGAAGGACTGACTCTGTAAAACAACCATCTGCGTAGCAGCTTCAAAAGGCAATACAGGCTGGCTCAAAAAGTAAGCAAAACCGGCAAGTCCAATTACATAGGCAATAGGCATTCCCAAAATAAGGAATAAAACAAAACATAAAAGTAGAAGTGTCATTCTGATACCTCCACAGATTTTTCTTCTTTAAATGAAAGAATTACTTTTTTGATTTTTCCGATTGTAGAAAGAGCCATTGAAAAAGTTGCAACAACAAGGCTCAAAGTAACTACAGAGTAGGGAATAGGTATAGACTGATATGTTCTTAATCTTTCTACCCAGACAAGGCGTGCACCATATACACAAATTACACATGTCAAAAAGAAAATTATTACATAAATAATCAGTGACAAAATCTTTTGAACTACAGGAGGTAAATGTCTGGTCAAAATATCAATTCCTATCAATTGGCCAGATCTCCAGGCAATATCAGCACCCAAAAAACTGGTCCAGGCCAGAAGAAGCATTGCCAGGTCAATATTCCAGGACATTGATATTCTTAAGAAACGTAATATAGCAGACATAAAAACCAGCAGAACAAGAAGAACAAATCCGCCTCCACAAACGGCTTTTTCTGCCAGATCTAAATATTTTAAAATTTTTTTCATAAATAGCACCTTTAAAAAAAGAGGATGCGTCAAAAATGATGCACCCTCTTATTAATTACAAATAATTTATTCACTCAACTCTTTGAAAAGTCTGTCTTTTAAACCTGCTGAAAATCCTAAATCATTATTTGTATATAAAGGTTCAATAGCTTTCTGGAATTCTGCAATATCTACATCTGTAATTGTAACTCCATGAGCTTTCATGTTGTCATAATATCCGGCTTCTTCGTTTCTGATGATTTCGCCATATTCAAGAGCAGCTTCGCGCATTGTTTTTACAAAGATTTCTCTGTCGCTTGGAGAAAGGCTGTTGTAGAAGTTTGCTGAACAAACGAATGCAGACTGAAGCATATAGTGCTTTGTCATGGCAATGTTCTTTACAACTTCATAAAGGCGTGAACCATCTGCGGTTGCAACCTGAACTTCACAACCATCGAGAGTTTTCTGCTGAATTCCAGGGAATACTTCGCCCCATGAAATACCGATATTAGCAAAACCAAAATACTTTGCAAGATTGTTTCCAATTGAGTTACCAAATCCGCGGATGCGAAGTCCAGACAAATCAGATACGTGAGCTACTGGCTTTGTTGTATAGAAGCAGCGGAAACCGTTATACATGTTTGTGATATATACAATGCCCTGTTTTTCCAATTCAGCCTGCCATTCTTTAAAGAGCTTTGTATCTGGAAGCTTTTTCAAAGAAGCTGGATCTGTAAGAATATATGGAGCCATAAGAATGTTCAGATCTGGGATTTTGAACTGGCTTGCAAGACGTCCAGGGTCACTAGGAACAACAAGGCTTACACCGAGTTTTGCCTGTGTTACCAGAGCATCTGTATCACCAGATAAAGCACCTGCTACCTGAACTGTAGCGCTAAAACGGCCTGTTGCATTGAGTCTGTCTGCAACAGCCTGCATCATACGGCTCTGACCTGTAGTTGCGGCTTCTGTTCCGGCGAAGGTTACTGGAATCTTTTTGTCTGATGATTCAGATTTTTTTGAACATGATGATAACAAAAGAATTAATGCGATTGTTACTGCACTTGAAATTTTTAATAGTTTTTTCATTTTTTACTCCTAATATTTTTCATAAGGGATTTCCCCTAACTTGTATACTAGTATATTTGTAAAAAATGCAGATGTCAAATTTTATTTTTAAATATTTTTTTTTACGCAAAATACTGTGGGAATATCTTCTTTATTTCATCTTCCTGAGTGTGTTTTCGTGAAAGATGTTTGCTAACTGCTTCTTTTGCAGCCTTTGCATCCCTGTTTTTTATTGCATTGAGAATATCCTGGTGTTCATTAATTATTAATTCTGGATTAAAAGAGTGAAGGTGAAGCTCTCGAATTCTGTCATAATGAATGCTGATTAATCTTATCATGTAGTGGCACTGCATTTTTTTTGTAATGCGGTACATTTTTTCATGGAAGTCATTATCCAGTTCCATGATTTTATCAAGATTATTCTTTTCAAAATAAAATTGCTGAAGAGTAACGTTTTCTTCCAGCTCTTGAATATCCTGTTCTGTTGCCTGTTTACAGCACATTTCTGTAATTGCAGATTCTATAGTTGCTCTAACAAAGATAGCCTCATCAACAAGATCCATATCAATCAGACTTACATGACTGCCTCGCTGTGGGAGAATCTCGATTATCTTTGTTGAAGAAAGCTCCTGCATGGCTTCGTGGACTGGAGTTCTGGAAAGATTCAACTCATTTGCAATATCCTGCTCACTTATCATACTTCCAGGGGCAAGTTCAAGTTTTACAATGTTTTCTCTGATAACACGAAGAGCATACTCTCTGTTCGTTTCTTTTTCACGTTTTGCAGTATTTTTCATATATCCTCTCATATTAGAGTTTAAGTAATAACCCGTCAATACTAGTTTTTTCTTATAAAACAGATATTTTTCTTGACATTTATGCATTATGATATATTATACTAAATGTACAAGCGTACTAGTATGCAAGTACGCTTGCGATTAAATTATAGCATACAATCTTAAAAACAGGTAATAAAATGTTCAAGAAAACACAAAAAAATCAGGTTACTGACTTGAATTCTGCCGCAAAATCACAGAATTTCAAGAAGTATATTCGCAAGTACTGGCAGTTCTATGCACTGCTTTTGATTCCTATTCTCTATTACATCATCTTCCGCTATATTCCTATGGCCGGAAACATTATTGCGTTCCGTCGTTATCGTGCAGGTGGAAGTCTTTTTGGTCAAAAGTGGAGTGGATTAAAATATTTTAAGCAGTTTATTGGTGATAAAACATTCTGGCGTGCATTCAGAAACACTCTCGTACTTAACATTTCTTATCTTCTGGTACGATTCCCATTAACTCTGATTTTTGCACTTCTTTTAAATGAAATTAAAGCACTTTGGTGGAAGAAGTTTGTACAGACTGTTTCTTACCTTCCACACTTTATTTCTATGGTAATTGTAACTGGTATGATTCGTGAGCTTGTTTCTACAAGTGGTCCTCTCAATCAGTTGATTGCTCATTTTGGTGGAGATAAAATTTCATTCATTGCATTCCCTCAGTACTTCAACCCGATTTTCGTAATTTCGGGTGTATGGCAGGCTTTGGGATGGGGTACAATTCTCTATCTTGCTGCTATTGCGGGTATCAATCCTTCTTTGTATGAAGCTGCTGAAGTTGATGGAGCAAATCATTTCCAGCGCGTATGGCACGTAACAATTCCTTGTATTCTTCCTACAATTACTACTTTGCTTATTCTTGATATTGGTGGTCTTGTTGGTTCTGGTGGTGCTTTCGAAAAGGTATTCCTTTTGTATAACCCAATGACATATGAGACAGCTGATATTATTTCTACCTTCGTATTCCGAATGGGTCTTGGTTCTGGTAACTACAGCTATGCAACTGCTGTAGGTTTATTTGAAGCTTTGTTGAATCTTACTTTGCTTACTGTTGCAAATAAGGTTTCAAAGAAAGTTTCTGGCTCAGGATTGTGGTAAGGGTAAGGAGGAATAGAAAAATGTCTGAAACAACTGGCGTAAAAGTAAGAGAAACAACAGGCTATCTCGTATTCAAATGGTTTAATACCGTAATTATGATTTTTGTATGTGCGGTAACTCTTTATCCGTTCCTGTATCTTGTAGCACAGTCTTTTTCTTCAGAAGAAGCAATTACTTTGGGAAAAGTAACTCTCTGGCCAATCGGCTTTAATGTTCAAACTTATAAGTCTGTACTTGCTAAAGGTGAGTTCTTGCATGCTTATAAGAACACTGTAGTTTATTCGGTTTTGGGAACAATTCTTTCTCTTGTATTCAGCTGCTGTATGGCTTATCCTCTTTCTAAAAAAGAGTTGAAAGGCTATAAGGTTCTTACAAAGTTTGTAATCTTTACAATGTATTTTGGTGGCGGTTTAATTCCAAACTACGTTCTTATGATGAAGCTTCATCTTATTAACCGCGTTGCTGGCTTTATCATTCCGTCAATGCTCAGTACATATTACATCATTTTGATGAAATCATTCTTTGCAGAAACTCCGCATGAACTGGAAGAAGCAGGTGAACTTGATGGACTTTCTCCTATCGGTATTTTTATCCGCATCGTTCTTCCTCTTTCAATGCCAATTATTGCAACCATGATTTTGTTCAATGCTGTTGGATACTGGAACAACTGGTACAACGCATTCCTTTATCTTGATAAGAAAGAAATGTGGCCGGTTGCTTATTATCTTAAGACTATTATTTCTGGTGCATCTACATCTGCTGATCCTGGAGAGGCTACTGCAGAAAAAATGCAGATTGCCGCAAATATTAAGTCTTGTTCTATGGTTCTTATGGCTCTGCCAATTATCTGTATATACCCATTCATCTCGAAGTACTACGTAGAGGGTATGATGCTTGGTGGTGTAAAAGAGTAATTTAAGAAAAAGTTTTTATCAATAAGGAGGATAAAACTATGAAAAAAATTGCGACTATTGCTGTTGCAATCACATGTGCTGCTGCTTTGTTTACGGCTTGTTCTGGCAAAACTGCAGCAAAAGGCGGAGCTGCATCTGCTGAGGCTAAAGGTTACACATTCGGAGAGGAAAAGACTTTCCACTCTGATGAAAAAGTAACTTATTCAATTTCTTTCAGTGATGCTTCATGGTATGCAATGCAGGATACATGGAAGACTGAAGGTGTATTCAAGGATATCGAGGATGTAACAAATGTTCATCTCGACATCACATCTTATGACTCTGGAGATTATGGTCAGAAGGTAAACCTTGCAATCAACTCTGGAAATCCAACATACATCATTCCAAAGATTTATGATGAAAACCAGTATGTTTCTGGAGGCGGTGTAGTTCCTGTATCTGATTATGTTCAGTACATGCCTAACTTCTCTGCTTTCGTAAAGAAATACAACATGGATCCAGATCTTGATACAATCCGCCAGAGCGATGGAAAATTCTATCGTCTCCCAGGTATGCATCAGGCTGCTCTTCAGGACTATACAATCATGGTTCGTGAAGACATTTTCGAAGCAGCTGGCTACAATATCCGCGAACTCGAAAAAGACTGGACATGGGAAAGCCTTCACGATGTTCTCGTAGGTGTAAAGAAATACATGGTTGCAAATGGCCTTTGCAAAGACTCTGACTACATCTGGTCTGACCTCTGGTGTGGTGAATCTGGAAAAGGACAGGGTGGTAACCTTCTTAAGTTGATGGGTGCTTCTTACAATGTTCTTTCTGGATGGGCTATTGAAGGTTCAAACGGTGGTATTAAATATGACTGGAACAAGAAAGAATTCTACTCATCTTCTATTAGTGATGATTTTAAGAAACTTGTTACAGTTGCTAACAGCTTTGTAAAAGATGGTCTTCTTGATCCAGAAACATTTACACAGGCTGATGATGTTGCTCACAACAAGTTCTACAGCGGAAAGACTGTAATTATGTCTACAAACCGCTCACAGATGGCAAACGATATTGCTGGTGTTCAGAAGATTCTCGGCGACAGCGCAAAATGCTACGTAACTGCTTATCCATCTGGAACAAACAAGAACCTTGCAGAAACTTCACGTCTTGAATGTGGTGTTATGATTTCTCAGAAGGCTCTTGATGAACTCGGAAAAGAAGGATTCATTAAACTTATGCGCTTTGTTGACTGGATGTTCTATTCTAAGGAAGCTTACTCACTTTGTAAGTGGGGTCCAGAAGGAAAGACATGGGAATGGGGTACTGCTTCTAACGGTGCAAAGATTAAGAAGCTTAAGGACGGCTTTAAGTGTGGTGGTCTTGGACTTCCTGGTCCAGATGACTTTATTGATATCCGTCTTAAGTGGGGTTATGCTGGTGGTAACTACTTCTATGGTCACTCAACAGAAGAATCAACAGATGCATTCACTCCAGAAGTACAGGATTTGTATGCTCGCTATGGAAAATATAAGACTGTAGCAACTGTAGATCCAAAAGCTAAACCAACAGAAGATGAACGTGAACAGTTGAACCTCTGGGCAGTTCCACTTATTGATAACATCAATGCATGGACACTCAAGTTTGTAACTGGCCAGAAAGATATCAATAAGGATTGGAACGAATATGTTTCAAGCTGTAAGAATCTTAATGTAGACAAGATTGTAGCTCTTACAAACGAAATCTATAAGAAACAGTAAATAAAAACACTCCATTTTATAAACTGATTTCAGGCAGGCATTCATTTCTCTTGTTGGATGCCTGCCTTTTTTTTATATCTGTGAATTTCTTCTTTGTTTAGGAGTTATTCCTCTGACTTTTTTGTAAGTGCGGATAAAGTGACTGGCATCTGTAAAGCCTGTTTCCTGGCTGATGTAGTCGAGGGTTTTGTCGGTGTAGAGCAGGAGAGTGTCTGCTTTACAGATTCTTATGAATTCAATGTATTCCTTACAGGTTTTTCCAAACTGAGCTTTAAACTGCTTTGCGAAATTTGAATAGCACATTCCGCATTTCGAAGCCAGATCTTCTACGCTGATATTTTCTGAAGAGTGTTTATCAATATATTCGAGTACAGAAAAATCCTTTGTAGAAAACTGATCAAAAGTTGTTTTTGTAGAAAACTGAAAGCCGTGACGCAGCCAGATTCTTATAATCTCGGTAATAATAAGGCTTATCATTGAAGCAACCTTAATATCGTAGCCGAACTGACGGTTTTTTGTTTCCCACATACAGTATTCAAAATACATTTTTACAGGATTAAAACGCAAATCGCGTGCCGTAAGAAGATTTGTTGCTCCGGCATCAGAATTAGCTTTGTCGAGAAGCTTTGGCAGCTTTGGAGAACCCGGAGTGGTATTTGAGAGAATCATGTCATCAAATTTGATTACATAGAAAAATGGCTTGTCGGGATATTCTTCCTTTACAGGATAATCCAGAAAGGCATGAATCTGTTTCGGATGGAAGATAATCATATCGCCCGGATTCATGGTAAATTGCTTTCCGTCTACTTCAGCATATAGAACACCGCTAACCAGATATACCATTTCTGTAAAATAATGCCAGTGAGGTTTTACATATTTCCAGTCGCCCGAAAAGGCCTGAAAAGGTGCATTGAGGCTGTCGCTTTCTTCAAAAAGATCGTCCATAATATCTCCCGTAGAGAAATGTACAATAATTTACACCTTTTCTTATACCACGGAAATAAAAGTAATGCTAGAGTAAAATTACTTATAAAGAAATGTTCAATTTTTTTACATTTCGAGGATTATTGATGAAAGAAAAGACTGCTTTTTCATGGGTGTGGTCTTATGTACGCCGTTATCGTTTTGGAATGGCTGCAGGACTTTTTCTAAGCGTATGTGTAGCTGCTATGAATATGGTGAATCCGATTGTAACCGGAAACATCGTAGACAAAGTAATTAAGGGCGGGCAGCATGAGCTTTTATTCAAACTCATTACAATCATGCTTTGTGTTGTAGTTGGTAAATCTATCTTCCGCTATAGCTATCAGGTAATTTTTGAGCATTGTTCACAGAATGTAATTTTGAAGATGAGGGAAGATTTGTATGCTCATATTCAAAAGCTTGATTTCAGCTGGTATGATAATGCGCCAAGCGGAAACGTTATGACTCTTCTTACTTCTGATCTGGACAAGGTTCGTCACTTTGTAGCCTGGGTAGTGTATCAGATTCTTGAGAACAGTCTTATATATATTTTTTCAATCATTACACTGGCTTCAATCAACTGGAAATTGACTCTTGCGTTTATGGTTATTGCGCCGCCGGTTCTTTTTCTTGTCCATAAGTTTAAGATTCATATTCGTCCGGCTCATATGAAGGTTCGTGACCAGTTTGCAGTTTTGAATACCCGTGTTGGCGAAAATATCGAAGGAAACCGTGTTGTAAAAGCCTTTGTTCGCGAAGGTTATGAAACAGAAAGATTCGATAAAGAAAATGAAAGCTACCGCGATGTTTCTGTTGCAAATGCTGATATGCGCGTAAAGTTTTTGCCATGGATCGATGCATTGTGCCAGGTACTTCCTGTTATTTTGATTTTGTTTGGTGGATATCTTGTAATTCAGGAAGAAATGACAATTGGTCAGCTGGTTACGTTCAACGGTTTGATGTGGGCCTTCATTCAGCCAATCAATATGTTTGGTATGCTCGTTGATAATACTCAGAATTTCGGGGCTTCTGCAGACAGACTTTTTGAATTGCAGAAGGCTGAAAGTAAGATAAAGAATCCAGAATCAGAATCAGCTGATGTAACTTCAATTCAAGGTAGAGTAGAGTTCCGTAATGTTTCCTTTGCCTATAACGAAACTCCTGTAATCAGAAATATGAGCTTTGTAATTGAGCCGGGAACTACGGTCGGCATTCTTGGACCTACCGGAAGCGGTAAGTCTACAATTGCAAATCTTATGTGCCGCTACTACGATGCAGATTCTGGTGAAGTTTTGATTGACGGTAAAAATGTAAAAGACTACAACCTGCAGGAACTGCGCCGTAATGTGGGGATAACAATGCAGGAAGCCTTTTTGTTCAGCGATACAGTTGAAGGAAATATTGCCTTTGCAAAACAAGATGCTTCGTTTGAAGAAGTAGAAGCTGCGGCTGAACTGGCCAGAGTAAAGGAATTTATCGGCGACCTGACAGACGGCTACGACACAATTGTAGGTGAGCGCGGAGTTGGACTTAGTGGTGGTCAGAAACAGCGAATTGCCCTTGCGCGCCTTTTCCTTGCAGATCCTAAAGTTATGATTCTTGATGATACAACCAGTGCTGTAGATAACGACACGGAATATAAAATCCGCAAGTCAATTAAGAGCCGCAGTGAAGGCCATACAGCTTTTATCATCAGTCACAGAGTTTCATCATTTGAAAACTGCGATGTAATTCTTGTTATTCAGGATGGAAAGATTGTGGATAAGGGAAGCCACGAAGAATTGATCAGCCACGACGGTTATTATCGCGAAGTATGGCTTGAACAGAGAGGATAATTATGGCAAGAAATAGATTTGATACTGATGAAGAAATAGAACAGAAATTTAATCCTCATGTTGTAATGAGACTTTCAAAATGGATTAAGCCTTACACTGCCTGGATGGTGCTTTCTTGTGTAATTATGCTGGTGTCTTCTGCAATCTCTCTTTGTAGTCCATACTTAACACGTATGGCAATTGATAAGGCAATTCCAACGGCTAACTATCGTTTGTTAGTTATAATTTCTGCGATACTGCTTTTTTCAACCTTTTTTGTAAGAATTCTTCTTGCAGAAAAACTAAAAATTATGACTCGCGTAGCGCAAAAGATTATTGTAAACATTCGTCGCGATGTATTTACAAAATTGCAGTCACTGCCGTTCAGTTACTTTGACAGCCGTCCGCACGGAAAGATTCTTATCCGCGTTGTAAACTATGTAAACTCGCTTTCAGATTTGCTTTCTAACGGAATCATTCAGCTGATTTCAGATTTGTTTACTTTGCTTGTAATCATCGGTTTTATGATTGCAATTGATGTAAAACTAACGTTAGTTTGTATGGCTGTACTGCCGGTTCTTTTTATCATTCTTTTTTCAATGAAGAAAAAGCAGCACGAAGCCTGGAAGCAGGAAAGCTACAAACGTTCAAATCTTACAGCTTATCTTTCTGAAAGCTTAAATGGAATGAAGGTAACACAGAGCTTTGCCCGTGAAGAAGTAAATCAGGGAATCTTTGACGAACTTTGCCGCAAGTGCAAAAAGGTCTGGATTCATGCCGTAAACATCAACAATATTATCTGGCCTTCTGTAGATATTCTTTCTACTTTGGGTGTAACGCTGGTTTACCTTGCTGGTATCAATTGGCTTGGTGAAACTGTAACAATTGGTACTCTTGTTGCCTTTGCCGGTTATATCTGGCGTTTCTGGCAGCCAATTCAGAATCTTGGAAACTTTTACAATTCTATGGTAACAACCGGCGCTTATATTGAACGCATTTTTGAATTGCTGGACGAAAATGATGATATTACAGACAAACCTGGTGCACGCGAACTTCCTCCAATTCGCGGACACGTTCAGTTTGATCATGTTGATTTCAGCTATGAGCCGGGTAACCCTATCTTAAAGGATGTAGATTTTACAATTACTCCTGGTATGACAGTTGCAATCGTTGGTCCAACAGGGGCTGGAAAAACAACTATCGTAAATCTTTTGAGCCGTTTCTATAATGCAGAAAAGGGTAAGATTTTGATAGATGGAATCGATATTCAGGAACTCCAGATTAAATCTATCCGTAAGCAGGTTGGTGTAATGCTTCAGGACAGCTTCCTTTTCAGCGGAACCATTATGGAAAACATCCGCTACGGAAGACTTGATGCCACTGACGAAGAGTGTATGGCAGCTGCCAAGGCAGTACAGGCTCACGAATTTATTTCGGCTTTCCCGGAAGGGTACAACAAGGTTCTTAGCGCAAACGGTGGTGGTTTGAGTCAGGGACAAAAACAGCTGATAAGTTTTGCACGCGTTCTGCTTAGCGATCCTCGTATTTTGATTCTTGATGAAGCAACTTCGTCTGTCGACACTCATACTGAAAAAGCGCTTCAACAGGGACTTGGGGAACTTTTGAAGGGGCGCACAAGCTTTATTATTGCGCACCGCCTTTCTACCATCCGCAATGCCGACGTGATTTTCTTTGTTGACCACGGTGAGATTGTTGAGCGCGGCAACCACGATGAGTTGATAAAGCTTGGCGGTCATTATGCGAAAATGGTACAGGGAGTGTTTGCGTAAATCACTTCTAAATGATAAAATCATTATATGAATAAAAATGATTTCCGTGCTAAAGCCTACGGTGTTGGAAAAACAAATAATAAAAATGACAGCACCGCAGACAACGCTGAAGATATAAAGGCAAAAGATCTTACACAAAATAAGCCTTCTTCATCTCAGGAACTCGAAGAGTCTGTTTCGTTTTTGAAAACAGGCGGACTTCTTAAAGTTCCTGTTGAACAGACAACTCCCGATGGAAAAGATTCTGTTTACCGACGTGTTGCAAAGTTTCTTCTTTTAATCGGCGAAGATGAAGCGGCTAAGATTCTTCCGCATCTTGCAGAAACTCAGATTGAAAAAATAATTCCGGAAATTGCTTCTATCCGTACTGTAAGCAAGGAAGAAGCGGCTGTAATTCTTGAAGAATTTAACGGCCTCTTGAATAAGGCGCGCGAGGAGGGCGGTGTTGAAACTGCCCGCGAAATGCTCGAAAAGGCTTACGGTAAAAAACGTGCGGACGAGCTTTTGAAAAGAGCTATGCCGCTTGAAGGTAAGGTTCCTTTCAACTATCTTCGCGACGCAGACAATGAACGAATCTATCTTTTAATCAAAGATGAAAATCCTGGTGTTCAGTGCATGGTACTTTCTCATCTTGATCCAAAAAAATCTGCAAAAATCATTAACCTTATGACTCCCGAAGAAAAAAAGGAAGTTGTAATGCGTCTTGCAAAAATGGAGCCTGTCAGCCCGGATGTACTTCGCCGTGTAGATCAGGCTATGCACGAAAAATCTCTTAATCAAACTGTTGAAAAAGCTGAAAATATTGATGGCCGCAACGCACTTGCCCAGATTCTTAAGAAGATGGATGTCGGGGCCGAAAATGATATTCTTACCTACCTTAGCGAAGATGATCCAGATTTGGGACAGGACCTGCGCAGTCGTCTTTTTACAATGGACGATGTTGTAAAATCCGACGATCGTTTTGTTCAGGAAAAACTTCGCGAAATGACAGAGGTAGATATTGCCTTCCTTATTGCAGCTAAGCCTGATGATTTCCGCGAAAAAATCTTAAGCAACATTTCTGCTGGCCGCCGCGCTGAAGTTCGCGCACAGGAAGACATCTTAAAACCAATGCGCCGCTCAGACTGCGAGCGCATAACGTCCGAGTTCTTCAGCAAACTCCGACGCGCATACGAAGAGGGACACTTAATTATACAAGACAGGAACGACGACGTTTATGTTTAATTTTACAGACACAACAAATATTGGAAAAAGTTATAAGGATTTTGTTTTACTTTCAATTGATGAGTTAAAAGATTACAAGGCAAAAGGTGTTTACCTTCGCCACAAAATAACTGGACTCGAAGTTTACCACATCATCAAAGACGACAAGGAAAATCTCTTTGCCTACGCTTTCCGCACTCTCGATAAAACTTCGCGTGGTGTAGCTCACATTATGGAGCATTCGGTTCTCTGCGGCAGTGAAAAATATCCGCTCAAGGAGCCGTTCATTACACTTGCTTCAACAAGTCTTAATACTTTTTTGAATGCATTCACTTATCCGGATAAAACAGTTTATCCTGGAGCATCTGTTGTTCGTGCAGACTACTTTAATATGATGGACGTTTACGGCGATGCTGTTTTCTTCCCAAAACTTGACCGCGAAACCTTTACTCAGGAAGGTCATCGTGTAGAAATGGATGAAAACGGAAAACTCAGCATCCAGGGCGTTGTTTACAACGAGATGAAGGGAAATTATTCTTCTTTCCAGCCAATTGCCTTCAGCGACCTTATAGGTGCAATGTTCCCGAACAGCTATCCTGCTTTTGATTCAGGTGGAGATCCGCTTCATATTCCTGAACTTACATATCAGGACTTCCTCGATTTTCATCAGAAGTTCTATAGCCCAGATAACTGTCTTCTTTTCCTTTATGGGGATATTCCAACAGATCAGCAGCTCGATTTTATTGATGAAAGATTTATCAGCCGGCTTGTAAAAAAATATGACTGTCGCGAAGGTGGAGTAATCAGCAATATTGATACAACTTCAAAAACTCCTCTTATTAAAGATGAAGTCCGCGAACTTCAGAAACTTGAGTTCTTAAAAGAATCAACTGAAATAAAAACTTATGCACCTGAAACCGGCTCAACCGGAAGCCTTGTTACCCTCAACTGGTATGCAGGTAAAGCTGATATGGAAAAATACTTTTTGAGTGAGGCTCTTTGTGGAAACGACAGTTCTCCTATTGCTCGTGCTCTCAAAGATTCAAAACTTGGAGATGATGTTCAGTTCCAGAGCTTCGGCCAGTTCAAGGAAGAGTTCTATACAGCAGGTCTCTGGGGTGTTCAAAAAGGTGATGAAGAAAAGGTATTCGACCTTGTAGAAAAAACTCTCAATGATATCTATGAAAATGGAGTTTCTCAGGAAGATATCGATTCTGCAGTTATGGGAATTGATTTTGCACTCCGCGAGGTAAATCGTTACTGGGGACCATTCTCAATTCAGCTCATGGAAAAAGCTCTTAAAGGCTGGTGCAATGGGGATTCCTGTGCAAGTCAGCTTAGTCCTATTACTTCATTTGAAAAGGTAAAAAAGGCTCTTCGTGAAGATCCGGATTATACTAAAAAACTTATCAAAAAATATTTCCTTGACCCTGATGCTGTTAAGGTACGTTTTATATCAGAACCTTCTGATAAATATTTTAAGGAACGCGAAGAAGCAGAAGCTGCCCTTATAGAAAAACTCGGAAAAGATATAGACCGCGAGCAGCTAAAAAAAGAGCTTGACGAACTTCACACATATCAGCAGCATATCGAAACTGCAGAAGAAACTGCATGTATTCCTACAACAAAAATCAGCGAACTCGACAGAAAAATCGACATTCCTCATACAAGCCTTGAGTTTGTAAAAGGGGCCGACAATTCTGAAATCCCGCTATTTGTCAGCAAGGAAGATACAAACGGAATTTTCTATATTGATGTCTTGTTCCCCTTTGATAATCTTGCGCCGGAATATTTACAGCATGTTCCATTCCTTGCAGATGTAATTACAAATCTTGGCTGGAATGGTAAGGGCTGGGATCGTTGTACGGCAGAATCTTCATGCATAATGGGAGATATATGGGGAAGAACTCTTTGCGGTTCAATTCCTGATGCACCTGAATGTCTTGCAGAAGCTGCAAAATATAAAGACTACAACTTCTGTGGCCGTAACTGGATTGGCTTGATCTGTAAGGCTCTCAGCGAAAAGGCAGAAGAAGCTTTGAATATGCTTGCAGAAATCATCACCACTATGGATTTTGATGATCATAAGCATCTTGAAACTCTTATAGGTGAGCTTAAAGCAGAAAAGAAAAACAGCCTTATTTCAAATGGCCGCGATTATGCCCAGAAGCGAGCCCGCTCAATGTGGAGTCCGACACTTGCTCTCAATGAAATCATGTGGGGTGTGAGTCAGCTTCATACTGTTTCAAATTATAAAAAGCATGATGCAAAAAATCTTCTTAAGACCTTTGCATATATGTACAGCGAGTGTATAAAAGCAGGCGGAATCATTCATATTACCGCAGATGAGGAATCTCTCAAGAAAATCCGTCCTCTTCTCCAGAATTTTGCACAAAAAACTGGAATTACAAAACTTCTTCCAATTCATAATTATACAATGGATGAACTTAAGCCTTATATCTGGCAGGCAGATGATGCAGCTTCAGCTGAACTTCAGTTTATTAAGGTTTCCGGACAGACTGGTTATGCTGCCACTATAACTCCGTCTTCTGAGTATCTTACAAAAGAATCCGCTGCAGAGAATATTTTCACAGCCTGGATTTCAAGTCATACCTTGTGGGATAAAATCAGAACAACTGGCGGAGCATATGGTGCTAACTGCTGGGTTGACAGTATTGAAAAATCAGTTGTAATGACAACTTATCGTGACCCAACACCATTTAAGTCTATCAAAGTATATCTTGATTCACTTAAAGAATTATGCAGCACTCCAATTCCTAAAGAAGAAGTTGAAAAAACAATCGTTGCTTCATACGGAAATGCAATTGTTCCAGCTTGTCCAAAAGACCGCGGAGCCCGCAGTTTTGAAGGAATGCTCTACGCAAATCCACAGGATTTTAAGCAGAAAAGGGTAGATAATATTCTCGAAGTTACAGAAGATGATGTAGAAAAGGCTGCAGACAGGCTTTATGAAGCTTCTGTAAAAAAATGCTCAAAGGCTGTGTTCAGTAATAAATCTGATAAATCAGAGGAATTTGCTGGAAAAATAATAAAACTTCCGCTATAATTAATTAAATTGATTCCATAATATGAAAGGAGAAACAGTTTATGGATAAGAGAACAAAACAGTGCATAAAGATGCTGCGTGATTTAGTTTCTGATGTTCAGGGAGCTCCTTTCCCAGGCGGAGAACTTAAAAGCGAACTTTATGAAATCTGGTATGAGCATGCTCAGCGTGCTGCCGTAGAGTGCTTTGAGTACTTGAACGACAATTTTCCTGAGGAGCAGAAAGAGCTCGATAAGACTATCGATAAACTCTTTAAGTAATTCTGTTCTTTCACAAAATTATAGCTAAAAAGTATTTGATTCAATATAAAAAAGGCTGTCGTTGGAACTAATGTGGTTTCAGACGGCTTTTTTTTATTAACTTTTATTACAAAATGTCGAAAATATAATATAGACTCGTCGAAAGGTTTTTAAACATGAAGTCAAGTACAAAGATATCTAATGATTATAAGTTCGGAATGAACGGAGCCAAAAAAAAGCTCGGCATAAACTGCTGGCGTTTTGTTTTTAACGCTATAAATACAGTTACCGGTTCCGAACAGATGTTTTATATCGAATTCGAAATGCTCAATCCCTGGAATTCTCAGGAGGAAGTGCTTCTTGGCTTTAAACCACGTGTAAAAATCTCTGCAGAAGATTTGCAGTATGCGCTTGCAGGAACTGATTCAGCAAAATCCTTGAGTACAGAAGATATTATTCAGCCTTCTTATTGTGCAATCAGAGTTGGTGCTTTTGGAACAGATGGAAAACAGCTTTGTGGTTACTATCCTGTAAAGGCTGTAAAGTTCAACAACAAGCCTTTCGAAATCATCGTAGACAATAAATATTTTAATGAAAATAAAATCGGCGGCTTCCTGAATGTTTCAGAAGAAGACCGTGCTGCTCATCCTGAATATCTTTGTGATTCAGGTTATGCAAAATGGGAGCTTTCTTATACCATAAAAAAAGATTATAAGACAGGCTTTAAGTCTGATCTCTTCAGATGGTTCCCATTTGGTTTGCAGACTGTTTTTTCTGGTACAATTCATTTTGATGGAAATGATTATGCAGTTGATCCACGCCGTTGCCGTGGTTATACAGACCGTTTCTGGGGAAAATCAATGCCGGAACCTTATTTCCATGTTTCTGCAGGAACCTGTACAAGCGTAATTTCAGGAAAAACTCTCTTAGATTCTTCTTTTGCAATCACTGGTATTTTTGATGATCGCGTTTCATTCATCGGAAAATTTGAAGATATTGATATTGAACTTTGTGCCGACGGTTCAAAGCGCCAGTTCTCTGTAGTCTGGGATTGTTCTCAAATGCCGGAAGCAGAGAATCCTGAAGAAAATCTTTTGCACTGGTCAGTAAGTCTTAACAGCAAACTCTGGGTAATTGATATTGATATTTTCTGTAAAATCCGTGAACTTAATAACCGCACACTTGAATTAGCAGAAGGCCAGCGAAAGGTTCTTAATCTCCTCGAAGGAGGAACCGGAACTGGAGAAATAAAACTCTATCGTCATATTGGAAATACTCTCGAACAGATTGAACACGCAACTCTTGCAAAAGTATTATGCGAGTTTGGTCATGTAGAAGAGGGCGAATTCTAATTTTCAAAAAACTTGCCGAATCATCACTTTCATTATTATTTTATAATTGAAGGTGATGATTATGAATTACGAAAATTTTACAATCAAAACTCAAGAGGCTTTGCAGGAAGCTTCTTCAATCGCTAACAAAAACGATAACTCAGAAATAGGAACCGAGCATGTCCTTGAAGCTCTCCTTGAGCAGCAGGATGGCCTTGTGTCTCCAATTGTGGAACGTATTGGCGTTCCTTCGATAGAACTCATAAAGAAAGTAAAAGAACTCGTTGCGTCGAATCCAAAAGTATCGGGCGCGGCTCAGGTTTATTTTTCTGGCCCAATGCAGAAGGTGCTTGCTAAAGCTGAAAACGAGATGAGTGCTTTGCACGACCAGTACCTTTCTACGGAGCACCTTCTGCTTGCTATGAGCGAGGCAGATGACCGCACGGGAGATTTACTGCGACGTAGTGGAATTAATCATAAGGCTGTGGTTGAGGCATTGAAATCTGTTCGTGGAAATCAGACGGTTGACTCGAACGATCCTGAAGCTAAAACTCGTAGCCTCGAAAAGTACTGCCGTGACTTAACAGCCGCTGCCCGTCAGGATAAAATTGACCCGGTAATTGGCCGTGATGAAGAAATCCGTCGTGTTATGCAAGTTCTCTGCCGTCGTACAAAAAATAACCCTGTAATTATTGGTGAGCCTGGTGTTGGTAAAACCGCCATTGTAGAAGGCCTTGCTCGTCGAATTGCAAGTGGTGATGTACCTGAATCACTAAAAAACAAACGACTTCTCGCACTGGATCTTGGCTCCCTTGTTGCAGGTGCAAAGTTCCGAGGTGAGTTTGAAGAGCGCCTTAAAGCCCTTATTACAGAAGTAACAAAGAGTGAAGGTCAGATTATTCTCTTTATTGATGAACTTCATACTCTTGTTGGCGCTGGTGCAAGCGAAGGCAGTATGGATGCTTCCAATCTTTTAAAGCCTGCTCTTGCTCGCGGTGAACTCCGTGCAATTGGTGCCACAACTCTTGATGAATACCGCAAGTATATTGAAAAAGATGCTGCTCTTGAACGCCGCTTCCAGCAGGTTTATTGTGCCGAGCCAAGCGTAGAAGATACTATTGCCATTCTGCGTGGACTTCGAGAAAAATATGAAATCCATCACGGTGTCCGCATTGAAGATGAAGCTCTCGTTGCCGCTGCAACTTTATCTAACAGATATATTACTTCCCGCTTTATGCCGGATAAGGCAATTGACCTTGTTGATGAAGCTGCAAGCCGTCTCAAAATGGAAATTGAAAGTCAGCCTACCGAATTGGATCAGGTTGAAAGAAAGATGCTTCAGCTTCAGATTGAAAAGCAGTCTTTGAGCAAGGAAGATGATGAAGCAAGTAAAGAGCGTCTCTCAAAACTCGAAAAAGAACTTTCAGAAATTACTTCCCGCCGCGATGCTATGAAACTTCAGTGGCAGAACGAAAAGGAAAGTATCGATAAATCCCGCAAGGTAAAAGAGCAGCTCGAATCAGCTCGTTTTGAGGAAGAAAAATTTACCCGCGAAGGAAATCTCGAAAAGGCAGCAGAATTAAAATATTCTACAATTCCAGCTTTGCAGAAAGAACTCGATGCCGCTCTTGCCGCTGAAAAGGAACGTGCAGAAGGCGGCCGCGATTCCTTGCTCCGTCAGTCTGTTACAGAAGAAGATATTGCAAAGGTTGTTTCAACCTGGACTGGTATTCCTGTAGCCAAGATGATGACTGGTGAAAAACAGAAATATCTTGAACTGGAAAACGTTCTTCATAAACGTGTTGTTGGTCAGGATGAAGCAGTAAATGTTGTAAGCGATGCTATCCGCCGAAACCGCAGTGGACTTAATGATCCGAACCGACCGCTCGGTTCTTTTATGTTCATTGGTCCTACAGGTGTTGGTAAAACAGAACTTGCAAAAACTCTTGCTGATTTCCTCTTCAATGATGAAAAGGCTCTTACCCGAATTGATATGTCGGAATACATGGAAAAGTTCAGCGTCACTCGTCTTATTGGAGCGCCTCCAGGATACGTTGGTTATGATGAAGGTGGACAGCTTACAGAAGCAGTTCGCCGCCGTCCATACAGTGTAATTCTTTTTGATGAAGTTGAAAAAGCTCACCCGGATGTTTTCAATGTACTGCTTCAGGTTCTTGATGATGGTCGACTTACAGACGGGCAGGGCCGTGTTGTAGACTTTAAAAACACTATCATCATTATGACAAGTAATCTTGGAAGTGATTTGATTCTTGAGGCAGATACGCCGGAAAAACAGGCAGGCTTGCGTGATCAGTTAAACGTAATGCTTCGCCAGACTTTCCGTCCAGAGTTCCTCAATCGTATAGACGAAATTGTTATGTTTCAGCAGCTCGGAAAAGAGCACATTGCTTCTATTATCAAGTTGCAGCTGGAACGTGTTCAAGCCCGTCTTGCAGACCGCAAAATCACTCTGGACTTTGACCAGAGCGCAATGGATTTCCTTTGTGAAAAAGGCTACGACCCTACGATGGGTGCCCGCCCTGTAAAGCGAGCTATCCAGAATTATGTAGAAAATACACTTGCCCGCGAACTCTTAGCCGGCACTGTCTTAGACGGTGACACAATAAAAGTCCGCTCTGCTGACGGCAAATTGATTTTTACAAAATAAGTCAGGTCCGAAGTTTAATCTACCCAGATATTCTGCTCGCAGCTGAATTCTTTTCCTGCGGGCAGATCATTCATTCCAGCTTTGTTCTGCCAGAGATGATCTGTGTTTTCTGCATCAGGAAGTCCGTGCCATGGTTCAATACAAACAAACTGAGGAGCGCCTGCTGTATTCTGCCATATCATTACATATGGGAAGCCCTTTGTCTGGATTTTTATAATTGAGCCGGTCTTTTTGTTTTTGAGGCCAACCCATTCTGAATCATTATTCAGGAATAAGTGTCCGTTTCCAAAGCCTTCAGAAGTTACTGGAACAAAGCCAGTTTCTTTTTCACCGTAAGCTTTTGTATATGGTGCTTTACCGTTTTCATCTGCTGCAAGATAGCAGTCTGGATTTGTGACAACAGCAGTTAATGGAGTTTTCTTTTCAAACTCAACAACAAAATCTTCTGCAGCGCCTCCATTGAAGTCAAATGCTGCATGAGTTCCTGTTCCAAAACGGAATGCTTTATCACCAGTGTTCTTTACTGTAATTTTCCAGTTAATGCCTTTATCTGACAGCTTGTATTCTGTAATAAAGCTGAATGCATATGGGAATCTGTAAAGTGTGTCTTCGCTTTGAGTAAGTTCAAAAACTGCACTGTCTGCTGTCTGCTTAATAAGCTTGTGTTCAAGGTCACGCGCAAAACCGTGATTGCGGGTATATTCACATTTTGTTCCTTCAATCATAAAATAGCCGCCAAGACAGCGCGCTACGTATGGAAAAAGAAGAGGCGCATGATTTCCCCATACAGATTTATCTCCATGCCAGATAACATCCATTCCATCATTTTTTCTGATAAGATTCTGGAGTTCTGCACCTTTTGTGTTTATTTCTGCAGAAAATGCATCATTTTCAATTTTGATAATCATTTCTATTTACCTTCCTGTTTTTGCAATTATAATTATTCTCTTCTTTTTTCTCAATATTTGTGATATTATGCAGCATGCTCTCATATCAGCACATTTTTCATGCAGGCAATCATGCAGATATTCTCAAGCACTGTGTTTTAATACATGTTTTGAATTCATTGAATAAAAAAGAAAAGCCTTATACTTTTTTTGATACTCATGCAGCAAGTGGTCTTTATGATTTAACAGATGGTCGCAGCCTAAAAACTGGCGAAGCTGGAAGAGGAATTATGGCTTTGCAAGGGGAGTGTGGTAATGAAAATCAGTTGCCATTACTTCTTAAATTTTATCTTGATTTTGTAAAAACTTATATTGATGATTCTCGTTATCCGGGCTCACCAGAAATTGAACGTTCTTTTATGCGCTCTCAGGATACTTTGATTCTTTCAGAGCTTCATCCACAGGAAATTGAAAATCTGCGGGCGAATATGAAAAGGCCTTGTGAAAACAAAAACTTACCGTCAATAAAAATCCACAATCGTAATGGATGGGAAATGCTTACGGCCCTTACTCCTCCTGTTACAAAACGCGGAGCAGTTCTTATCGATCCAAGTTATGAAGAAACTTCTGATTATATTGATGCCGCTGATACAATCTGTGCTGTGCATAAAAAATGGACTAACGGAATTATAATGTTGTGGTATCCGTTGCTTGTTCACCGCGAGGGCGAAATTGAAGCAATGCTTGATAGAATTACCGAAGGTGCCCGCGCTCTCAATTCAAATATAGAAATTGCAGATTTGCGTCTGGAAGTTTTTGATAAAGCAGAACACAAAGAAGTGAGTCTCGACGAGTTCCGTGCAAGTGAAGGCAAAAATCCGCCGCGACTTTATGGTAGTGGAATGCTGGTACTAAACGCACCTTGGAAGCTGGAAGAAGAAGTAAACGCTGCTATTGGCTTTATTAAAAGTGCATTCGCACGCCAGTCTCAAGCGGCAAACTAAGTATAAAGTCACTGTTTAAATACGTCGGAACCACATTCTGCTGAACATAGAACTCAAGGTATCCGTCGTAAAAAAGCCAGTTCATTCCGGCAAAAAATCTTGCTCCGGTTGCAATGCTCCAGTCTGCAAAATCATTGGTCAAAAACTTTACAGTTGCACCAAAGCCGGAATAAAAGCTCCAGGTATTCATCAACTGAACATCAATAGTTCGATAATCTGCAAATAAAGAAAAGCCGAAAACAGAATCAGAATAGATTTTACCGAACTCAAGGCCACTTCCAACTGTAAGTGGAACACGTTCCATCCTTAAGGTTCCGGTTACATTGGCAGTCATATTTTCCAGGCTGATATCATCCTGATTGATTAAAAGACCTGGTACACCACCAATCTGTGCTCCAGCTCCAAGTGCGAAGATTTTAGTTGTAAAACAGAAAAGAAGAGTGAATGCAACAAGTGCTAATTTTATTGTACGTTTCATTTTTTTGCAAAAAAGTCTGCAATCTTCTGGAAAAGACGCTTAAAGAAAAGATAGATTCTGTAAAAGAAGTTTGGATTTCGAAGTCGCTGAAGTCTCTTGTAACCTTCGAGCAATTCGGCGTCTGTAAATTCCTTTCGCTGATTATTTTCTTCGATTTCCATTTCCAGTTGTTCAACTTCAGAAAGATTATCTATGATGTTTGCGTTTATGCTGGTCCAGCCAAGCTGAATTGCAGATTGGAGACGGCGTTCTCCAGCAATAAGTTCGTAACGGCTGTTGAGGGTAATAGGATTCATAAGGCCGTAGATTTTCATACTGTCTTTGAGGTTTTCAAGATTTCCCAGATCCTTTCGGACCCGCTTTTTGATTTTGATATCTTTGATTTGAACTAACATAAAAACCTCCGATTTCTTTTCGCCGTTAGGCAGCTCGCATAGTCTCGCTGCTTGAGCCGTTTTTTCGATAATCCTAAACTGACCCGCTGTCGCAGCTCAGTTTTTAACGGATTTTCGATTTTAGGCTACTCCATCAAGAAACTGTAATCGAATTTCGATGTACTATCTACCGTTTCCTCTTCTTCTTCATCTTCTTCGTCAGAATCATATTCTGAAGCAAGTGGCGCACTCAAATCAAAACTGAGTGGGGTAGTGTCAAAATCAAAACTCATTCTCTGACCCGACTTATACATCTCTTTTTCAAGACGAATAATCGAAATTACAGAGTTAGAAGTGCTTGAGTGGATAGGACAAATTTCTGTAGGCTGAGTTCCCTCAAGATACCACTGAGTTGTTGAGTGCTCACAAGATTCTGTAAGAATCATACCACTGTCTGCACAAACTGTACACTCAATTACACCTTCAAGAGGTTTAATCCAGTTTTTAAGTGGTAAATCTGCATGAATCTTATCAAAATATTCACCCCAGGCAAAACCGGCAAGAGTTGCACCAGTAATATTCAAACCAAGAGACTGACCAGGCTTATCAAATCCAAACCAGAATGCGGCTGCGTAATATGGAGTAATACCACAAGTCCATGCATCAGCCCAGTTCTGTGTGGTACCAGTTTTACCACCGGCTGGCATTGTATAGCGGTTTCCGTTTGCATCGCGGTAATCAAAATGCCATTTCTGAGCGGCAAGTGTACCACCGTTATTTACAGTCTGTTCGAGTAACTTAATCATTACAAAAGAAGTCTGTGGAGAAATAACCTGAATCTTTTCTCCCTTAGCAACCTGTTCCTTTCGGATATCAAGTTCAGGATTCAAAATTACATTTCCATTCTTATCTTCAACAGTGCGGATTGCCATTGGAGTAATCTCTTTACCACCATTAGCAAATATAGCATATGCGCGTGCCATTTCAATAGGACGAACTGAACATACACCAAGACCAAGTGGATAAACAGGAACAAAGCTTCGTGATTCAAGTTCATTCTGTGGAATACCAAGCAGTTTTGATGCGCGGTCAATTGCCGCTTCAAAGCCGATTCCATCAAGAATCTTAAGAGATGGAACGTTCATAGAACGGGTAAGAGCATACCAGAGAGAAACGTTTCCTTCCCATTCACCACGGAAGTTCAATGGAATATATGGTTTACCGTCTGCAGTGTGGAATACAACCATACTGTCGGAAATCTGAGTTGTAGGGGTAAACTTGCGGGAATCAATTGCAGCTGAATAATAAAGCGGTTTGAAAGTAGAACCCGGCTGAACCTTTGCCTGAGTTGCGCGGATAAACTGATTATCAGAATCAAATTTACTACCACCAACCAGAGCGTCGATATAGCCGTTTGAGTGATCGAGAGCAACCATTGTTCCTTCAATAGTTGTTTTTTCTTCATTCTGCTTTGCAATTGCAACTGCGCGGTTTACAATATTTACCTTGAGTTTTTCAGTTCCAGTCATCATAGAAACTACATCAAGAACTGGATTTATTTGATTTACATAAGTGTTATTTGCAACAATTTCTGTGCGCTGCTCGCTAACCTTCAATTCAGGAATATCAAAAAGCAGGGCAAGCATTTCTGTCATTGGAACGTAGACATTTGTTGCAACACCTGTTTTTGAAGAATGTTCCTTTTTATATCTTGAGTTTGCCTGGGCAATATATTTCTCCATAACCTGCTGAGCAATCTGCTGATGAGCAAGGTTAAGTGTTGTGTTTACTGTAAAGCCTGAAGTATAAATATCATCAGATCCATAAATCATGCCAGAAAGTTCGCGGCGAACATATTCAGAAAACCATGGAGCCTTGTCATCGCGCATCATGTATGCAGAAGTTGAAGTTCGTGTGTAGTCAAAGTTAGCCCAGTAGTTTTCAAAAGATTCGTCAGCTTCTTCCTGAGTAAGGAATCCTGCGTCAACCATAGAAGTCAAGACGTATTTCTGACGGTCCATAGCACGGTTAGGATGATCAAAAGGATTATAGAAAGCCGGATTCGAAAGCTGAATTACAAGAATTGCAGCTTCTGCCGGAGTGATTTCTGTAGCACCGTGTCCAAAGTAATATTTTGAAGCGGCATTAACTCCGTAAGTACCACCACCAAAATAGATTTTATTAAGATAAAGTTCAAGGATTTCGTTTTTAGAATAGCGGCGTTCCATCTGAATGGCCCACCAGAGCTCTTTGAGTTTTCGTACGACAGATTTATCTGAACGGTCGCAGTAAAGAGTACCTGCAATCTGCTGTGTGAGGGTAGAACCACCACCAAGTGAACGGCCGGTAAGAATACCAACAACACCACGCATAATAGCCTTAAGATTAAAACCATTATGAGAGAAGAAAACATTATCCTCGCGGGTAATCAAGGCATCAATCATCTGTTGTGGCAGCTTGTTATAAGCAATGATTTCGCGTTTTTCGTCAGAAGCAAATTCAGTAATTACTTCACCATTTATATCAAGCAGCTTAGTAGGCAGAGCAGTATCAAAATCAGTTATATATTCAGAATTAATAATGTTACGGGTTTCAGAAACAGACCATCCCAAAAAGGCACCCAGGACAATAGAACCCAGAAAAAACAGCGAGATGATAACAATTCCAGATTTCTTAATTTTCATCATATCCTACTTATTATAGTAGAAAAACAAGGCTTGAACAAGATAACGGCTCATAACCTTGAAAAGTCCA
This sequence comes from uncultured Spirochaetaceae bacterium, assembly GCA_902789325.1. Taxonomy (GTDB): domain Bacteria; phylum Spirochaetota; class Spirochaetia; order Treponematales; family Treponemataceae; genus Treponema_D. The sequence goes on along the minus strand of CADANN010000001.1, from coordinate 40,390 downwards.
AAAGAATACCGAGACTTTTTTTACAACACGGGAAAATGCTTTGAAAAACAAGAAAAAAAGTGGGACGCAGGGAAAATGAAAAAGAGGGCCCCAGGGTTGCGCCGAGATTTTGTGAAACAAAATCAAGAAGCATGGGACCCTGGGAGATTGCTTTTTCAGTTTTCCCGTCGCTGGGACCCGCTTTTTTCTTGTTTTTCAAAGATAAGAATTGTGAATTTAAAATAAAAAAGGCTCGGAATGAATCCGAGCCATGCCCATCAGGCAATCGGGAACATGGGTGGGAGGGGAAAATGTTCCCGATATATTTATTATCGACCTCACCCCCCGAAATCTTTAATCGAAATAAAAAATATTTTTAGTTTTCTGAAATATCGAGGTCGAGAGAGAAGTTTGCGGTATAAGTTTTGCCCTTAATCGCAGAAATAGAACGTACAATCTCATAGTCCCCAATTGTGAACTTGATTTTATGTTCACCCTCTGTGATTACAAATTCCTTGCCCAGTGTTGTGCATTTTACATCATCCAAAAGCACTTCTGTGCCTTCTGGGGCGGTAATCAAAAGGGTAGGTTCGAGACTTTTCATTACAACTGTAAGCTCTGTTGTCTTAGCCTTGTCTACGCGGACAGTACGAACTTCATTGCGGTAAAATTCAGAAATAATTGAAATATTATGAACACCAGTATCCAGAAGAATCTTGTCGTTTGCAGAAAGTGTAGTCATCTTGTCATCAATAAAAATAGTGCATGGCTCAAGCTTGTCTTCTGGCGGAACAAGATTAAAGGCAATCTGTCCCTTGTTTGTGAGAATAGGTTTTACAGTAATTGGAACAACTGAATTAAGAGTTTCTTCAGGTACTCCCTTCATAACAGGCTGAAGACGGATAAAGATGATGTTTTTTGAAGGAGTGATTACTGAATCAACCTTTGTCGTATAATTATTTGATTTAATTGAATTTTCAGCTTTAAGAGGAATCTGAAGTACCCACGAAAGCTTACCAGGAAGCGTTCTAACATAAGCTCTTGTTCCGCTGTAGTCAATCTGTGAAGCCTTTGGAGTTGGACTGATGTTTCCATAAACCGAGCAGGCTACTGAATCCATCCATGAGGCAACTGCTTCCGGAATATCAAATTTAAGCTCCAGTCCTTCTATGAAAGTCTGATCAGCGGGAAGTGCAATTGCAAGTGCTTCGTTGATTCCAAGTTTTGCAACTGCTTCAGATTCAGAGGATTGTGCTACCGAAACTTCGTGAACTTTACTTACTCTAAAGCTTTCTGCAGACAGCAATTTAAATCCGCTGATTCCGCAGAACATTAAAAGAGAAACTAAAGCTTTTTTCGCATTCAATGCACAATCTATCTTTTTCATTCTATATTCAAACGTGCTCTCGGGTCTTCAGCTTTTCCACCCTGACGGATTTCAAAATGCAGATGTGGTCCAGTTGCCATTCCCGTCTGGCCTACATAGCCGATTACTTCGCCTTTTTTTACGTACTGATATCGTTCCGGTCTGATTTTTGAAAGATGAGCATAAACGCTGGTCATCTTTCCCTGGTCGTGACTTAGAATAATATAGTTACCAAATTCAGCGTCGTTTTCAATTGCGGCATAAACAGCTCCGTCTTTAATTGCGTAGACTGGAGTTCCTTCTGCGGCGGCAAGGTCTATTCCATTATGATTTTTCATTTCTCCAGAGAACGGATTTTTTCTTTTTCCAAATTCAGATGATACCCAGAAAGAATCGCTGTCCAGAGGAAGTCTAAGTGCAGAATCAAGAAAGTATGCGCGCTCAGTAGGTGTAAAGCGTTTTCCGCACAAGAATAAATAGTCCCTTCCATTAATATTATAATATATAGTGTTTTTTGTTAAGGTTTGAGTACTGTAATTTTCCTGCAAAAGTATCTCAACAGAATTAATTCCTCGTTCAATTGGTATAAAAAGTCCGCTTACAACCGGCAGAATCAAAGTCTGTCCCTTAATATCATCCTGTGCGTTTTCTATTTGATTAAGGGTTGCAAGAGTTTCCTGAGTTATACAGCAGCGGGCAGCTAAGGCCTGAAATGTAAAGTGCTCTGTGTTTTTATATTGAAAAAACATGTATTCCGGTTCACGGCCTGCACTAATAAGTTTACTGTTTGATTCAACTATGCTGTTGTAATCTTTTAATACTGTATTTGCGCGGGAAGGGGAAAGACTTTCTATAACCGGAAGCTTTTCTTTTTCGATGATAATTCTATTAACGCCGTCATCTTGAGCATGGGCGGCAAAGATAAAAATAAGCGAAACTAAAAAAATGTTAAAAAAACGGGGCTGTCTGATAAAAGATAGCCCCGTTCCATTGTTTATAAAAAGCAAACTATTCTTCAACAATTGCTTCTGCTGGACATGAAGCTGCGCAAGATCCACAGCTGATACATTTTTCAGCGTCAATAGCGCGAGCACCATCTTTTTCTGCAATAGCTCCAACCGGACAATCAGGTTCACAAGCTCCACAGTTTACACACTGGTCAGTAATTTTAAATGCCATATTTGCTCCTATAAAATTTAAAATCTACATAAAATAATACATCAATAGGGCAAATTTCGCAACTGCTATTTGATTAGTATTTGAATAAATCTATGTTCTTTCGTATAATGCAATTATGACTAAAGAAGAAGTTGCAAAATATATTGATCACACTTTGCTGGCCCCTCAGGCCGGAATCAGAGAGATTGTTTTATTGTGTCAGGAAGCAAAACGTTATGGCTTTGCTTCAGTTTGTGTAAATCCAGTTTATGTTTCTGCAGCAGCAGAAGAACTTGCTGGCTCTGATGTTAAAGTTTGTACTGTAGTTGGTTTTCCACTTGGAGCTACAACATCTAAGGATAAGGCAAGCGAATCCGTTCATGCCATTGAAAATGGTGCAGATGAAATTGATATGGTAATCAATATCGGTGCTGCTAAAGACGGTCGTTTTACTGAAGTTGAAACTGATATTGTTGATGTTGTAAAAGCATGCCGCGAAGCTGGAGAAAAAGCAGGTAAAAAGATAATTGTAAAAACAATTCTTGAAACCTGTCTTCTTGATGATCATGCAATTGTAAATGCATGTCTTTGTGCTAAAAAAGCTGGAGCTGATTTTGTTAAGACTTCAACAGGATTTGCAAATCCAAAGGGAATTGATGGACAGCCTCTTCCTAATGGTGCAAGCGAACTTCATGTTAAGCTTATGCGCGAAACTGTTGGACCAGATATGGGAGTAAAAGCTTCTGGTGGAATCAGAAGTGCAAGAACTCTTCTGGCAATGATCGAAGCCGGCGCAAACCGAATCGGTACATCAAGTGGTGTAAAAATCCTTGAGGGATGGGATAACTAAAATCGAAAAAAAAAGGCTCATAGGCAGGCTATGCCTGCCGACCTTCTTTTAGTGAAAAATATAATCTGTTATTATCAACTTCCATTTTAATTTCACGGGCGTCATGCATAATTGAAATGTACGATTTTACCGTGGAATGAATCAGTGCATACTGACTCAGTGTTAACTGCATATCATTTTTATCAGCTACATATTTTACTATATCTTCCACAGTAAGACGTTTTTTTGTTTTAAGAGAATCTAAAATACAGGTTCTTGTAGAAATAATTGCAATTTTGTCGAGTTCGGCAGCTTCGTTTATATTTCGCTTTAAAAAGTCTCCATGGCTTGGAATACACCAGTCTACTTTTTCAATGGCACAAAGCTTGTCTAAAGATTCCATATATTCAACAGGATTTTGAATCAGCGGAATCCAGTGATTTATAATTTCGTTACGAGGGAAAATATTATCACCTGGGAAAATTACTTTGTGATCTTTTTTATCTGTGATAATAATGCAAAGTGCATCATAACTGTGTCCGGTAAGTGGAATAAACGAAATCTTACGAGAACCAGAAAGTTCAATTACATCTGCATCAGAAATAAAGCGGTCTACCTTTGTAGAAGCAGGCATAAAAAACAGAGTTCTAAGTTCATGAGGAGGGTAGCCGCCCCAAAGTGTTGCAGCCTGAACAATTGGTGTTTCCATATGGCCGGCTTCATTTTTAGAAGCCCAGAGTTCGCAGCCTGTTTCGTCTTTCAAAAAGTTGTGAGCCCCGCAATGGTCTGCATGCCCGTGAGTTGTAAGAATAGCCTTAAGTTTAAAATCCTGGCCGAGCTGTTCAAAAAATGCCTTGAGCACATCCAGAACATATTCGCCATCAATTTCTGTACAGCCAGAATCAACAAGGTAAACTTCAATTGAAGGTGCGGCAGTTTCATTGTTTGAGGATGTTACTTCATTTGTTATTACACCAACATTTGTAGATCCGGGAATTACATAAACTCCCGAAGCAAGCTCGATAATTCTGGCACTAAGGTTATCCAATTCAACTCTCCTTCAAAAAAATCGGCCCGCCGAAGCGAGCCTTTACTAATTAGAAGTTCTTAGCCTTGTCAATGGCCTTGATAGTATAGTCGTAGTTGTGCTCGTTGATTACAAACTTAGCAGTGTCTCCAACCTTCTTGTCGAGGATTGCATTTCCGAATGGCGACATGTAAGAAATGATGTTGTTATCTGGATCTGATTCCCAAGGACCGAGGATTGTGTATTCTTCATCCTTGTTTTCGATGTTGTCGTGGAGTGTAACAACTGTTGCAAAAGAAACAACTGCAGTTGTGCTTGTTGTTGGGTCGAAGATAACTGCACGGCTGAGCTCTTCCTGAAGTTTTGCGAGGCGCATTTCAAGCTGATGTTTAGCTTCCTTAGCAGCCTGGTATTCAGCGTTTTCTTTAAGGTCTCCCTTAGCCTTAGCATCTGCAAGTTCAACCTTATTCTTTTCAAGCTCAACGTTCTTGATGTTATCGATTTCAGCCTTCTTTTCTGCAAGCTTCTTAGAAGTTACAATCATACCCTTAGGCTGAGTTGTCTTTTCTTCAGATACACGGAACTTGAAGTCTGGGTATTTTTCAAGAATCTTGTTGCGGGCTGTAGATTTGCGTGAAGAATCGATGTCTGCAATATCATCAATAAGAGTGTACATCTTCTTAACAGTATCTTCGTCTTTAGAGAACATGTATTCAAAGATTGTATCGTTTTCGAACAAGAGGTCTGTAGCCTTTTTGTTGATTTTCTTATTTTCAGTTGTATTAACGTGGTTGTTGATTTCACGGAATGTAAGCTCAATGATGTTAATAAGAGCAATAAGCTGCTTTTCGTAAGGAATATCTGCAAGTCTGAACCAGTCGCAACCCTGACACTTTTCAAAGAAGAAGAGTGCTGTTTCGCGGTAGTCTTTGAATGATTCAAAGCTTGTCTTAGCGAGCTTCTGAACATCAGCTGTAAAGCCTGCTTTAATAAGTTCGTTCAAGAGTTTCATATCGAGAACTGTTGGGAACAGGCGGATGTACTGAACATTCCAGTCTGGAAGCATCTTAATGCATTCAAGGAAGTCAGCTTTGAGGTGAGTATTCTTTGAATCTTTAAGCTCTTTGTAAATCTCGCGTGGATCTTCAATGCGGCTGTAAATTTCTGCGAAAGTTTCTTTAACAGGGTAGAGGAACTGTGAGTCCTGACCACTTACATAGCGAACTACGAGGTAAGAAGCGAGAACCTGTTCTGTAATCTTAGAAATGTTCTTGAGGAAGCCTGTGAAGTATGCATACATTTCTGCAAAGTTGTCGTTTGTGCGATCCATTGTCTCGTCATCAAAGAACTTCATAAAGATGTCTACACGAGCGAAGAACTGCTTCTGAGCCTTGAACTCGTTAGCGAGTTTTTCTACAGGAGTAATGTTTCCTTCGCGGATTGTGTACATATTGATGTCGTTAGGATTTACACCGAAGATAGGATTTGTTTCAAGAATCTTCTTTGCAGCAGCATTCCAAGATGTCCATTCGCCAGAAGTAAGGATACCGTATTCCTTCTTTGTTTTTCCGTCTTTTTCTGTAACTGTGCGAACAAGTTCGTTTTTGATTGTCTTGAGGTCACAGTTGTTGTCGTAACTCTTGATGATTGTTTTGAGGGTCCATTCCTTGTCCTTCTTGATTTTTTCAGCAAGAGGAACTTTCTTGTCGCCTTCTTTTACATAGTTGAGGGCTTTAAGTACCCAGATGTGATCTTTTGCAAGTGGTTTAAGAGCTGTAACAGCCATTGAAAGTTTAATTTCATGGATTCCGGCAGCTTTACCAAAGTTGATTGTAAGAGTATCGTTATCAAGACTCTTGATGATACCTACGCCCCAGTTTCTGTGGAATACAAATCCGCCCTTGTCAAAAGCAATGTGTTTTTCAAAGTCATTGATGGCTTCGAATACATTGCGGTAGCTCTGTGAAAGGTTAGAAGAACGGATGTAGTCTTCGAGGTGACTGTGTGCAGCATATTTTCCACGGAAACAGTCTGTAATTTCTTTACGAGCCCATGTATCTTTAGGATCAATTTCGAGATTCTGCTTAAGGATTGTGATTGCAGTGTCCCATTTTTTGTTGTCTTTATAGTAGTTGTAAAGTTCCTGCATGAGGGTAGTAGTTTTGATTTCACCCATCTGCTTAGCAATCTTGCGGCGAAGGTTCTGGAAGAAGTCGATTTCTTCAGGCATAAGCTGAACAAGCTTTGACCAGATTTCTTTACAAGCATTGTAATTGTTTGCATTGATGTAGCGGAGAATTGCTTTTTTGTAGTAACTCTTTGCGCTTTCAATGTCACTTGCATTTTCATAGTGCTCACCAAGGAGTTTTGCAAGGTCAGCTTCTTCAAAGTCAATGCGAACGAGCTTTTCGTAAAGATCCCAAACTTTGTCGCTGCCTTCTGCAAGGTAGCCGTCTGCAAGAGTGCGGAGAGCAAACTTATTGTTTTCATCATCATTAAGAATGCTTTCGCAAAGATATGTTACGATATTTTCCTTGTGGTTTTTCTGGAAAATATCAACCAGAGTTACAAGGTTAGAATTGTCAAGGGAGCCATTCTGCAAATCAAGGATACCGCAGATATAAAGTGCGATGATACTGTCCTTAGAGTGAGAGAGATGCTCCTGGCATGCTTCGTGAACTTCTTTGATAATTCCTTCGCTCTTTGCTTTTTCAACGAGATCTGCAAGTTCTTTAAGGTTATTCTGCGTGTAGTTACTGATTGTTGCACGAGTCCAAGTCTCTTCCTTCAGCATGTCCTGAATTGACTGCATTAATTCTGCCATTGTAATCTCCTTATCTGGTTGCCGTGTTATTTAACTATTTCGTACACAGCGGAGTCCAGAAGTTTAATTCGTAATAAAACCTCATTAATTTTGGCCTGATTTTCCTTTGCCAAATAATAATGATCCATAAGCCAGAAATAACAGTTGAGCATACGCGGAACAAGAATCTCGCTGTTGCACGATGGATCCTTGATTTCATTTTCCATTGCGTAAAGATCTTTCTTTAGTCTGGCAACTTCTTGTGATGTCAGCTCTCTCTTGATGTTAAAAACTCCACACAAAACTCCGTAAACGGGAATCCAGTACTGGAGAGCTTTTCCAGAATAGCCCTTGCTCTTTGTCTTTTCGATAAGGCATTTTATGAGCTCAGAATCCAGAAAATCTAAGTCGATGCTGTCCGGGTCTGCAAAAAATGCTTCTCGGTATAGCACCTTGCCGAATTTGTCTTCGCCACAAAGAGAGTAGCAGTCTGCTAACTCTGCAAGCACCGAAGATTGGTTCGGATATATGTTGTTTGCTTCTGTTAGAAAAGTCCGCGCGTTTTCGAAATCTCCAAGTTTCTTATAGCAGATGCCTGTGTTCTTGTAGATTTCGGCTTTCTGGAGCGGATCTTTTTCCTCCAGCATTTTTTTATATTCTTCTAATGCATTTTTGAAGAAGCCTTCCTGAACTGCATATTGTGCAGGCTCGTAGGGCTTTGTCTCGCGCGAAATATAATTCTGGAAATCTTTCCATTCCTGAAGAATGCTTTCGCTGCGTTCGATGTTATCTTCAATGCTCTTAAGACGCTTAATGGAATCTCCCCAGAAAATGCAGCACTTATTTGTGTAAATAAGCTCTGTGCTTTCCAGATCCTGTTCGAAGAGAGAACTTATGATTTTTTGTGCCTCTAAAGGGTTTCCCTGCTTCAGAAAGCCAAGGGCAACCTTAAGTTCAGCTTCTGTCTGAATATCCATAGTGTCTTATTTTAATTTTATACAAGAACGGGGATTTTAGTCAATAAAAAATCTTCAATTTTGCTAAAATTGGGACAATATTTATAAAGCGAAAGTTCTAATCTGTCAAGTAAAATTTTTCACAAATAAAAGAAATCTCTTAAGTTTGGGCCCCTCTCGCGAAAAGCAGGATAAAGCCAACGGGGGAGGTGGTAAAGCTAAAAATTGCTTTCGCAATTTTTTTAACGCTTTGCTATTGAACACCGGCCGCCAACGGCCTTACACATGTTGTCTTTATCCTGTTTTCGCTACGGGTCACAAACTTACATTTTCCGTGTCTTTTTGAAATTTTACTTGGAGATTATTTTAACAGGGGAGCGGTGGATTTTTAATAATATGCGTTGTATTAAAAAATCTGATGCGCGCGAGTGGGAAGAAGATGATTATAAAATAGGTTCAGAAAGGTTGGCGCGAAGGAGCGGGGCGGGATTCAAAAACACTCTTTTTGTGGCTGCCGCCTGGCGGCAGTTCAATAGTTTCTATGCCACAAAAAGCGTGTAGCGCATTATTGCGCGGTTTTGAATCCCGTACCGTGACTGGAAGCCAGGGATTTCTTTAATTGCTTTATAACACTGATGCGCATCAGATTTTTTTAGTTCACGTACATTTAAACTATATTATTGTAAATTTCACGTTTTTTTGTTAAAATAATCTCCAAATGAAAACTCAAATTTTAGCACCATCACTTCTTTCAGCTGATTTTTCGAACTTGGGAAGTGAAATAAAAAAAATAGAAAGCAACAACGGCGGGGCAGTTCATATCGACGTAATGGATGGCTCTTTTGTTCCAGAAATTACATACGGCGAACCGGTTATCCGCTCAATCAGAAAATTAACGAAACTTCCTTTTGATGTGCACCTTATGATTGATAAGCCGGAGCTTCACGTAAAGGCCTTTGCAGAGGCTGGTGCTGATTGGATAACTTTTCATTATGAATCAACAAATCATACTCACAGAATTATTCAGATGATTCACGAAATGGGTAAAAAAGCGGGCGTTGCTATCTGCCCGGGTACTTCTATATCAATACTGTCGGAAATCCTTCCTTGTGCCGATATTATATTAGTGATGACTGTCAATCCCGGCTGGGGCGGACAGAAGATTATTCCTTCCTGCGTGGAGAAAGTTGCACAGTTGAAAAGGTATAGAGATGAGCATGGTCTGAACTTTAAGATTTCTGTAGACGGCGGTGTGAACAACGAGACTTTGCAGTCTGTTATTGATGCCGGCACAGATATTGTTGTTTCCGGTTCCAGCTTTTTCAACGGCAGCCTCAAATGGAGTTAAGAAGATTGTTGAAAGATTTTAAGAAAGGTATGGCCGTAGCCTTTATTTGTGCTTCGGTTTTGACTGGTGTTGTTGCATCTGAATCGGCTTCCTCTGCTTTTGTAGAAGCGTGTAAATTTTATTCACGTGGTGAATGGTCCGATGCCAAATTCCTTCTCAAAAAAGCTGTGTCTTATAAAGAAAACCTTAATCCCGACACTTACTATATGCTCATAACTTCAGAAGTTTATGACGGCGATAATAAAAACGCCCTCGACGATTGTAACTTCTTCCTTGAAAATTTCGCTGATTCAATGTATGCACCTCGGGTTTACTATCAGAAAGGTAAGCTGCTTTATAATCTTGGCGAATACGAAAAGGCCGTTGTTGTACTGAGCGATTTCTGCCATCGTTATGAAGGTGATGAACTTTATTCCTTTGCACTTTTTTACATTGGTGAATCTCTTTTTGCCGGATATAAATATGATGAGGCAGGTGCAGTTTACGAGCGTATTGTAACAGAATATCCTGAATCAGCTAAAACACCTGCTGCACAATATCGTCTGGAAACTATCTTACAGCGGGGAAGAGAAGAAAAATTGCTTTATCTTCTCAAACAGACTGGTGAAGAATATCTTTCTGCAAAAGAGGAATATGAACGTCAGCTTCGTTTGTATAATTCAGAAGCAATCGATACAACAAGACAGAAACTTGCGGCTGCTCAGACTAAAAACGAAACTCTGGAAAAACAGGTTTCAGAACTTGAGATGCAGATTGCAGCCCTTAAAAGCAATAAAGAAGAATCAGACAGAATCATTCAGGAACTCAGGGAAGCTGGAGAAAAAGACATTCCGGCTCCACAGCCTTTTGATGAGAAAAAATATCAGTTGAAACTGCTTAAGGAAAAGGCTCTTGAAGCGCAGAAAATGCTTGATGAAAAGGTTTCCGCTTCTGTTTCGGAGGAAAAATGAAAAAAACAGCAAATTATATAGTACTTGGAACAATTGCAGCTTGTTTTCTCTGTTTTGCTTCCTGTAAGTCTACCAAAAAGAAAGATGCAGGCGCTGCCGCTGTGAACGGCGGGCTTGAAGTTTCTGCTTCAGAGGAAACAGACAACAAAGCTTCTGAAGATGAAGAAGCTCCTGCAGAAGACTCTGATAAAAAAGAAACTTCAAAAAAAGACTCTGCTAAAAAAGAAACGTCTGAAGAAGCTCCTGCAAATAAGGATGCTGCAGCTCCAAATGCTCCTGGTGGAAATTTTACCGGATGGATAAAAGGAACACGCAGAAGCATTTCTGAAAAATTTGGACGCATTCAGCTCAAAATAAAGTCTAGCATTGGTTCATATTCTATTTCTGTTTTAAACGAAAAGGATAAAGGAATTCCTGTTCTTTCAACTGCAAACGAATTTGCTACAAATGCTTTTTATCTTAAAACTTCTAAAAAGGTATACAACCTTGTAACAGATACAAATGTTCATTCATCTGCACGTAGAACTACAAGCGGTGCAGCAATCATGTACAATATTCCTGAAGTTGCAGAAGTAACAGTTGATTTTTCATGTTTCGCTTCTGATAAAGAAAATAAAGATGCCGATATCGACATGATAAAGGTTACTGCGACTGTTAAGAATAACAGTACCCGTAACGACGAGTTTATTATTAAAGCTGTTCTTGATACTGTGCTTGGTGAAGCAGCAGAACATCATTTTTACACTTACGAAGGAGTTGCTGTTCGTAACGAAGTGCTTTACAGAACCCTTCAGAATCAAAAATGGTTTGTTTCAAAAAATAGTAATGCCGCAATGCAGCTGTTCTTTACCGGAGCAGAAGCTACTACTCCTGATTTAGTTGCTCTTGCAAATTATTCTACCCTCGAAAAAAATACCTGGGAGCCGGATATGCTCAGCTATCGTGCATTTGATACCGTGCTTTCTTATAACAATTCTGGTGTTTGTGCAATCTGGAAGCCTCTTAAACTTGCTCCTTCAGAGACTGGAAAAGTTGTTTTCTATCTTGCTTTTGCTGCAGAAGGAAAAGCTCCAGCCGGAGAAAAATTTGTTTACAGCAAAGAATATGAACAGCAGAAGGTTGAGGAAACTGAAAAAGAAATTCCTGGTGATAATATAGAAGTGATTTCTGCAAATCCAGCTGTTGAAACTCTTACTGGAAATACTGGATTTGGTCCTCAGATTATAAATGAGAAGGGTGAAGTTCCTCAGGAAATTCCAACAGTTGATTTCTATATCAGAAATATGTCTAAGGATCATTTGACTCCAGAATATATTCAGTCTTTGTTAGACCGCATTGCTGCTCTGGAAGAAGATTCTCCTTCTTTGAACCGTCAGGAACTTCTTCAGCTTAATACAGAGCTTGATGCTATCCTTACATATTTGAGGCAGCAGTAATTTATGGCAAAAGATGCACTGAGCCTTGCCTGGCAGGACATGAGAAGGCGCCGATTTGCAACTGCAATTAAGCGTCTTGAGGCGAAAAAAGAGATTTACGAAGAAAATTTTGAATATTACCTCACTCTTGGAATTGCCTGCCTTTATGTTGGCGATATAGGTGCATCATCTTCTTATTTTCAGCTTGCCCGCAGAATCAAACTGACAGATACCAGACTTCTTCTTGGACAGGCTGCAATTTTTTTGCGTCGTGGAGATACAGCCCGCGCGCTTCAGTATTATCTTGAAATCCAGGAAAACGATCCTCAAAATAAAACAGCTGCCGCCGCAATGGAATTTATCCGCGTGCACGGTAATTACGACACAATCTGCCGCTGGGTAGATACTGGCAAAATCGAACAGTTCTATCCTCAGCTTGGTTCAAATCCCGACAAAATTGCTCTTACCTGCATTGGTATTACAGCTTTTGTACTTGGAGTTGTGTTTGGTTTTATTTTCTTCCCTCGTGGCCAGCAGTTTACGGGGCCTCGTGCAGATCTTTCAAAGCTTGAACTTTCTTCGGATGAAAAATCAGATGCAAAGGAAAAAGATTTGTCTACACAGTCTTATGCCTTTGTAATGACAAATAAAGAAATTAATCGCCGATATAATGATGCGTTAAAATATTTTCAGGCTCATCGAGACAATGCAGCTCAAATAGAAGTTAATATGATTTTGAATTCAGATGCTTCTCTTGCTGTAAAAAAGAAGGCTCGTCTTTTGATGGGATATTTTGAAATTCCTGATTTTGACAGCATTAAAGATGTTCCGTCTCTTACAGATGTTGCGGCAAATCCAGCTGTATATCTGGACTGCTGGGTAAACTGGGGCGGAAAGATTTCTAATGCGGTTACTTATGATGATGGTTCGTATTCGTGTGACCTTTTAGTTGGAGATGAGTCTCTTGCCCGTTATGAAGGAACAGTACGGGTAAAGTTTGAAGCTGCTCCTGCTGTAGATGGTAGCCGTCCTGTAAAGATTCTTGGTAAACTTGTGCTTGAGGACGGAGCTGTGTGTTTACGGGGCAGAGCAGTATATCAGAGTGTGCATAATTAGCAAAATATACAAAAATGCAGTTTTTTTGAAATTTTTTTAAGATTTTTTCAAAATCATTGCACAAAATCGTAAAGTTTAGCCCATATTATATGTGGGAGGAAGGTGGCTAAATGGCAAATACAAATCCAAGTCCGATGGATACATCGGAAAAGATGAAGGCTCTGGAGGCGGCTCGTCTTCAGATTGAAAAGCAGTTCGGTCAGGGCGCAATTATGAAGCTCGGCGACAAGGCAAATGCAGCTGGAATTGAAGTAATTCCGTCTGGTTCTATTTTGCTCGACGAAGCTCTGGGAATTGGTGGTTACCCTCGTGGCCGTGTAATTGAAATGTACGGACCGGAAAGCTCTGGTAAGACAACTCTTGCATTGCATGCAATTGCAGAGGCTCAGAAGCTTGGTGGTGTTGCAGCATTCGTTGATGCTGAGCACGCTCTTGATCCGGTTTATGCTAAGAACCTTGGCGTTAATATTGATGAGCTTTGGGTTTCTCAGCCGGACACTGGAGAGCAGGCTCTTGAAATTACAGAGAACCTTGTTCGTTCTGGTGCTGTTGATGTTGTAGTAGTAGACTCTGTTGCAGCCCTTACACCTGAAAAAGAAATTGAAGGTGAAATGGGTGATGCTGTAATGGGTATGCAGGCTCGCTTGATGAGCCAGGCTTTGCGTAAGCTTACTGCAATTATTGGTAAGTCAAACTGTATCGTAATCTTTATCAACCAGATTCGTATGAAGATTGGTGTTATGTTCGGTAATCCGGAAACAACAACTGGTGGACAGGCTCTTAAGTTCTATTCTTCAGTTCGTCTGGAAATCCGTCGTATAGAAACAATTGATGGTAAGGGCGATGATGATGCAATTGGTAACCGTGTTCGCGTAAAGATTGTAAAGAACAAGGTTGCGCCTCCATTCAGAAAGTGCGAGCTTGATATTTACTTTGGTAAGGGAATTAATGCAAGTGCCTCACTTTTGGATTCTGCTGTAAAACACGGAATCGTAGATAAGCGTGGTGCATGGTATACAATGGGTGAAGACAAAATTGGTCAGGGCAAGGAAAATGCCGTGAACTTTATCGAAACTAACCCAGAAATTGCTGCAAATATCGAAGCTAAGGTACGCGAGCTCGTGTTCCCTGGCCAGGTAATTGAAAAGAAAGAAACAAAGAAGGCTGGTAAAAAGGCTGATAAGGCCGCAGATGCAGCTGATGCAGATGCTCCAGTAACTGGTGCTTTGTTTTAACGGATAAGGGGTGTTTTACGAAACGAGTTCTTTTGGGCCTTGGCTCAAACAAATCTTACAATAATAAAACACCTCTTGATCTCCTTGCCGCAGCCGGCGAGGAACTCTGCCTTTTGATGGAGAACGTACATTTTAGCAGTGTGTACAAAACGCCTGCAATGTACGTTACCGATCAGGAGGATTTTTATAATGCGGCGGCCGTTGGCTATGTAGCAGATGATACCGACGCATTCGATTTCTTAAAGAAAATAAACCAGATCGAGGCAAAGTATGGCCGCGACCGTGATCGCGAAATCCGCTTTGGCCCGCGCTCTCTCGATATAGACATTGAACTCTTTGGTGATGAGAACATAGATTCACCAACGCTCCAGATTCCGCATATAAGAATGGAAGAAAGAGCATTTGTTTTAATACCTTCCATTGAAGTTTTAAAATATTCTGCCGATGAAATAGTTAGGGAAAAATATATAAAATGCCTTGAGGCCGTCGAAAAAACGGGTGGGGCTGAAGGAATTATAAAATTACAAGAATTCCCTAAGGCGGTAGAAAATGGAAGAAATGGAAAATGATAATGGCGGAACAGCAGTTGCAGTAAAGCACAAGTACAGAGCTGGTGAATTTGAAGGTCCTCTTGATTTGCTTTGGACTCTTATCCGCGAAAGTAAGGTAAATATCTACGACATTCCAATTGCTCAGATTACAGAGCAGTATCTCGAATATCTCGATTATGCAGTGCAGACAGATCTCGGCGACCTTTCAGAATTTTACAGTTGGGCTGCAAAACTCATCTATATTAAAAGCCGAATGCTTCTTCCAGTTGAAGTTGCTTATGATGATGAAGATGAAGAAGATCCACGTGCAGAGCTTGTAGAAAAACTTATTGAATACCAGAAATTTAAGAAGCTTTCTTCTCTCATGGAAGAGCAGGAAGATGAGTCAGAATGGAACTTTGAACGTAAGAAGATTCAGCGTGTTCTTCCTTTTGATGATACAGAAGATATGTGGGAAGAGGTAGATACCTGGGAACTTCTCCAGCAGATGCAGGATATCTTTAAGTCTATCATGAAGCAGTATTCAAACGAAAAGATTTTGAATATGTACGAGGAGATTTCTGTAAACGAGAAAATCACCCTCATGAACGAGCTTCTTGAAGACAAAAAAGAATGTATGTTCACTGATCTTCTTACAAGACCTGGTAACGAAATGGACGTTATCTGCGCTTTCATGGCAATTCTTGAAGCTGTAAAATTTAAGATGATTACTATCTTCCAAAACAAGCTTTTTGGTGATATAAAAATATGCGCTCGCGAAGATAACAACGGTTATATTCCAAGCGAAGAAGAACTGACATCAAACTAACCGTCATCCCGAACTTGTTTCGGGATCTATAACAAAGATGCTGAAACAAGTTCAGCATGACGTTGGATAAACAAGGATACTATGGACTTTAATAAAGAAACCGCACTTGTTGAGACTATCTTGTTTTTGGAAAGTGAACCTCTTACCGCCAAGGTGCTTTCCAACAAGGCTCAGCTTTCAGAAGAAGTAACAGAAAAGTGCTTAGAGAAATTAAAAGAAAAATACGCTGCCGAAGATTCCGGCATAGAGCTTGTAATGATTACAGGCGGCTGGTGTCTTGCACCTAAAAAAGAATACTGGGAAGTTCTCAAGGAATTTTACGGTTCAAAACGCGAAGGACGTCTTTCAAAATCTGCTATGGAAACTCTTGCAATTATTGCATATTCACAGCCTATTACCCGTGCAGAAATTGAACAAATTCGCGGTGTCGGTGTTGATAATATGATTCGTCTTTTGATAGACCGAAATCTCATCAAGGAAGTTGGAAAAAAAGAAGCCCCTGGCCGTCCAACTCTTTTTGGAACTACAAAAGAATTCTTAAAACTCTTCCGTTTGAATTCAATTGCAGAACTACCAAAGCTCGACGAAGACGAGCAGGAGAGATTCGAACTTGCCCGCTAATATGGAAAAATCAGAAGCCTCAGAAAAAACTCGTCTCCAGACTTACCTTGCACATTGTGGGGTAGCAAGCCGCCGTGCCTCAGAACAGATTATTCTGGATGGACGCGTTGCCGTAAACGGAACTATTGTTACAGAACTCGGTACAAAAGTTGGTGGAGGTGATGTAGTTACCGTGGATGGAAAACGCATTCACCTGGAAGAACGAAAATGCTATGTTTTGCTTAATAAGCCTGCAGGTTTTGTATGTTCTTCCAGCGATGAAAAAGGTCGTCAGGTTGCAGCTGACCTTTTACGCGACAGTTACAAAGAACGCCTTTACAACGTTGGCCGCCTCGACATGTACAGTAAAGGAATGATTCTTTTTACCAATGATGGCGATTTTGCAGCAAAGCTTTCTCATCCATCAAGTCAGATAGAAAAAGAATATATAGTAGAAACAAGTCAGGACGTAACAGAAGAAACTGCCCGCCTTTTGGAAAAAGGTGTTCGTGTAGACAACGTATTTTATAAGTGCGTGCGCTGCGAAGTTCTTAAACCTCGAAAAATCAAAATCATCCTTATAGAAGGTAAAAACCGCGAAATCCGTAAAATGCTCGAAAGTCAGAATATTGGAACCCGTTCCCTTGTTCGTGTAAGAATTGGTAATGTAAACTTAGACGATTTACGTCCTGGCGAACATCGCGATCTTACCGAACGCGAGGTAAAGGGGCTTTTGTCTTTGTGCAGGGACTAAGGGAGTAAAGTGTGTTCAAGAAACTGATTGATTTTTACCGAAACAGATATTACATAAAGCCTGTAGATCTTGCAGATTACGCTGAAACAAACAGACTTCATTTAATTTTTATAAGTCCCTTTTTATTTCTGTTTGGTATAATTGATTTACTGGTATTTCTGTTTTTGTATCGATATGAACTTTCAAAGCATTTTATCACCTTTTTTTATTACGGAACAATAACAATTTTAAGCCTTTATATGTACATTCATTCGGTTCTTGTAAAAAATGTTGCAAGAGAAAAGGCTTACAGATTAAAAACTATTCCATTTTATGTAGGATTTGTTGTTTGCATAGTATCAGGAATTATGGGCGTATATGATCAGCAGCCATTTAATGGTTTAATTACCTGTGCACTCACAGATATAATCGCATTGTGTATATTTTCTTTCTCTCCATTGTTTTTTCTTGGTAGTCATATTATTACTGTTTGTTTAATTGGCGCATATGTATTTGATGCTTTTTGGCTTACGGGATTGTTGAATGTTATTCTGACAGCCTTTTTAATGTTCTGTCTGTCTTTATATAAACGCCGTACAGAAAAGAAAATCATTATGCTGCTTAGAAAACAGAAACAGAGTCTTGAAGCAAAAACTTTTGGTAACTTTACGCTTTTGTATAATAATAGTGTAATTAAGTTTTCAAGAACAAAATCAGAAGAGTTGATGGCTTATATGATTTATAAAAATGGAAGTTCTGCAAAAACAAAAGAATTGATTTCTGTTCTTTATGGAAAAGGTGCTGATTCTTCCCGTTACGGTGCAAGCCTTAGAAATCTGATTGTAGATATAAAACATACTCTTGCTGAACTTGAAATTCAGAATTTCTTTGTAACAGAATACAATAATTTTCGCATTAATCCTGAAGTAGTTAAATGCGATTATTATGATTTTCTTGAAGGCGATAAAACTGCCATAAAAAGTTTTGCTGGTGAATTTATGAGTCAGTATGAATGGGCAGATGAAACTTCTGAATTTCTTAAGCAGAAGCTTATTAAAAAATAGAATAATTTGACAAATTTGCAAATCTCACTTTATAATTTCCGTTATGAAAAATTTGATTTCTGCATATAGTAACAGATATTCTATTTCGCAGCTTGACCTTGCAGATTCAGCAGAAACTAACCGCCTGCATATTCTTTTTATAAGTCCTTTTTTATTTGCTTTTGGTTTGGGTGATTTGATTGTCCTTTCTGTATTACAGGCCATCAGGGGTGGAGAAAGGGTAGTTTCTTTTGTTTATTTTGGAATATTTACATTAGTAAGTACTTTTATGTTTTTTTATTCCAGATTGATAAAAAAAATAGACCGTTCAAAAGCTTATTACGCAAAAACAGCTCCCGTTTATCTGATCATTTGGACTTCAATGTTAGCTTCAGTTTATAATTTCTATATTCTTGGACAACCATTTAATGGAGTTATTACTTATTGTATAACCGGACTTCTAACGTTGATGGTGTTTTCTACATCTCCTATTCCTTTTTTTGTTGCAATGCTAACAGGGCTATTATTTCTGGCTCCGGGTGTAAAAAAGAATTTTGGAGTAACAGGTTTACTTGATACGATACTTGTAGCAGTTTTGTGTCTTTGTTGTTCATTATATAAACGACGCACAGAGAAAAAATACATTTTGCTTCTTAAAAAGCAGAAAAATAATCTTGTAGCAAAAACCTTTGGCAATTTTACACTTTTGTATAATGATAATGTAATAAAGTTTTCAAGAACAAAGTCTAATGAGCTTATTGCATATCTGATTTATAAAAACGGAAGTTCTGTACAGACAAAGGAATTGATTTCTGTACTTTATGGTGACAATGCCGATTCTGCACGTTATGGCGCAAGCCTTAGAAATCTGATTGTTGATATAAAGCAAAGCCTTTCCAAACTCGAAATTCAGAAATTTTTTATTGCTGAGTACAATAATTTCCGAATTAATCCTGAAGTTGTAAAATGTGATTATTATGATTTTCTTGCAGGCGATGAAAAATCTATGAAAAAATTTGCCGGTGAATTTATGAGTCAGTACAGCTGGGCAGAAGAAACCACCGGCTTTTTGGAAATGAAGATGATGAGATCCTCGGATTAAGTCCGAGGATGACATTATTTTATAGCACCTTTTGGGAACTGTAAGCTTACGTCAGATTCAGGTACAGTTACCGGCTTAAACTCATTCCATGCATCGTGAATAGGAATCAGATTATGCTCATTCGGATATTTATTCCACTGACGTATTCCAAGCTTTAAGCCAAGTTCATACGAATCCTGAGGAACTGTAATTTCATACGGAATCCAGACAATATCATTTTGAACAATGTATTTATTCTTGCCGTAAATCTTATCTGCCTGACTTTCACTTAATCCTGAATCGTAGGCCATGTAAATATGCCCCGGAATTGTAATGAATGCCGTTTGAATTCCAAGTGCTTCAAAAAGCGAACAGTTCAGAATTGAAAGGTCATCGCAGTCTCCGCCATGGTAAAGCAGTGTCTGATACGGGAACTGCAAAAAGTCTACGGCTACAGTATCAGATGTCGAGAATACACTGGTTGGGTCAATTACATAATTGATTCCATAGGCCTTAAGTACATCAAAAACAGCATTTGCATACAGCTGATTTACACTCGGTGCAGAATCAATTTTGTTTCTCAGCGCAAGCATAATCTGTCTTGAGAATCGCTGCACGGCTCCGTCCTTTGCAGATACAAAAGCTGCTGCTCTGCGGTCATCTTCCCACGACATTGAGTTGCGTGTAAGAGTCTGCAAAAAGAATCTGTTTTCATAAGTTCCCTTTTGTCCGAGGTTTTTATAGGTTACCGTTACAACTGCATCTGTAAGCTGCTTCTGCATCTGATTCATAATGCTTTCGTTCAAAAAAGCTGTAAGCTCAACGCTAAATTCTTCTCCCGGTTTTACTCTGTCGTAATTTCCAACTACCTTTGGAACAGACATAAACTGTTCAATGTAAACAGAAACTTCAACATCAGTTAAATCATTCTTTTCCAAATTTGTAAAAGAAACAGTTCCAAAACTGCTGCTGTCGTAATGAGCATAAAAAATAGGGAAGAGAGGCTGCGTTTCAAAATCCTGCATTGCAACCATATCCTTCTTAAATAAACTCTTAGTAAGGTTTATGGAAATACCAATGCCTGCTTGAACCGACTGCAAAAAAGGTTTTGGAGAATAATAGTAATTCTGATAGCCGCCAAAAATACCTGCCTTTAAAGCCGGCGAAATATGATAATTTGCACTAAGCCTTCCGCCAAAGGAAGGACCGCTTGCAGATTTCAATTGTTTCTCCGTGTTTTCAGGCAGCATCCACATTCCACCAAGTCCTTCTGCAGAAATGCTGAAGCGGTCTGTGAATCTAAAAGTATACCCCAATGCTCCGTTAAAATTATAAATCAATACAGGATCTACATTTGGAGCCAATAGAATAACAGGACTTGCCTGAACAGACAGATAAATATCATCTCTTGAACGAACGGTGAATGCATTCAAATCAAAAGCGACAGTTCCCGAAAGAACGTTCTGGAATTTTGATTCAAATGCAAATTCGTAAGCCGGCATAAGCCTTACAGAAAAATCTGCGGCTTTAAGGTAAACCGGTTTTACAAATCCTGCAAAAATCAAAATGGCTGAAAGCCAGAGAGTTTTTATACGCTTCATAAAAACTCCCCCTTAGTCGCCGAGTGCAGAACGGACATTTTCGAGTCCTTTCAGTGCGGCTTTATTGTTAGGCTCAATTGCAAGAATCTGTTTGTATTGTTTTTCTGCAGCACTGTAATTCTTTTCAATCATATAAACGTTTCCAAGATTATTCATTGCAGAAATATTGTTTGCTGCAGCACCTTTCGCAAATTCAGTTTTTGCATTTGAGTACTGGCCGGCTCTTACATAAGCAAGACCAAGTTTGTTAGAATCTCCAGATTTTTTTGCACGCTCAATTACAACAGCCAAATCTGAATTGATGTATCCATTTACAGCTTCCTTAAACAGCGATTCAACTGTGTTTTGTGCTGGACGTGAAAGAACATCGCCGTAACCTGTATAAATTGCAGGCGGATAGTTTTGCCATGCGTAATGAGTTTCTATAAAGTCGTAATAAACTTCTTCGCTATTATTGATTTTTTCAATAAGGCTGGCAGCTTGTTCACGGCTCTTTGCAAATCCAGATTCAAAAGATGCCATAGAAAGAGCAAAGTAAACTGTGTCATCAGTTATGACAAGAGAGTCTATATTTGCGAAATGATTTGCTGCAGATGTCGGCTTGAGCTGTGTGTCTACAAGAACAAGGAAATCTTCTTCCATAGGAATGAATGCAGTTCCAATACCAACTGATTCCAGACATGATGCATACAGAATTCCAAGTTCATCATAATCACCTGAACTAAAGTCCATTGTCTGGAGCGGATACTGAATATAATCAGGTTCAGTACCAAAATGATATTTAGAATAAGGAGTTGTTTTGTCACCAGAATAAACTATACCGCTTGCCTTGAGGGCATCAAACATTGCGGCAGAAAACTGAATGTTTCGGTTCATTCCCGAATAAAGCTTGTTGCGTGCAATTCCTGCAACATATTTTGCATATTCAAGAACTTCAGGTGTGTCTGGTGAAATGTAAGCTGCAAGAGATTCTGTGTCTCCCCATCTGTAAGAGTTGCGGTTAGAAACTTTTAGAGAAAGACCCTGAACAGCAGATTTCTTTTTACCAAGAAGTTCATATTCAATTATAAGATTACCGGAAATCATTCCGTTTTCAGCAAAGGTGAGAAGGGCAGAAGAGAAATCTACAGGAAGGTCTACAGTAACGCTTCTCATTTTTTTTATAACAGGAATTGTTTCTGATTTTAAGGCGCTTGAAGTGTACTTTCCGGCAGTAAAACTTACAGTTACATTTTTGATTTCAGCAGACTCTCCGTTAGTCAAGACTACCGAAGCAACTGGATCGTTTTTGTAAAGCTGCATAAAGAGAGGGTAAACTTCTGCATCCTGCTTGATTGTTGCGTAGCACGCGTTTTTGGAAGAACTCTTTGTAGAAAAGTTGAACTTCAGTGAGATTCCAGCTACCGGTGCTGCCATCATTGTTTTTGCTCTGCCACTGAATACAGAATTAAATCCATCTGTAGTGAGGAACGAAGTGTAGCCGCCGTTTAGTGAAAGAGTAACGCTTGGTGTAAAGCGGAACCCTAATTCTCCATAACCGCGCCAGTATAAATCAGAGGCATTCTGTTTTTCATTACCATCAGTAAATGAAAAATTGTAAACACCCGCTGCGCCGCCAATACCAAAATAAAGGCGGGAAAAAATATTATGATACAACCCGAGCCCAAGTCCACCATAAAGAAAGTTTACAGGTGAACCTGCGCCTTCCGGAGTTTCATAAAGAAAGTTTCCTTCTCCGCCAAGAGTTACCCAGTCGAACAACTGAATGTCTCCCTGTACTGTCACATTTGCCGCAGGCTTGTAATGCTCTTTCAGAGGAATTGCCACCCCCGGATTTAAGCGTAATGAAAAATCAACTGCAAAAACCGCCCCCGCTGCAACACCAAAAATCAAAAATAAAGAAAGAAGTGTTTTTTTCATAATCGTACAAGGCTCCTTACTGCTTCTGCTTGATGTCTGACATAATTGTTGTACCATCTGCAAAATGGAAAACTGTGGTGTAATAATAGTCTTTAGGAATAACCTTCAAATTGTCATTGTTATAATAGCCCGTCATAACTGTAGGACTATCTGGATTGTATTCAGTGTTATTTATAAGTTGTATTCCTGTATCTGCAGCTTCGTTTTCCCAGATAAGGCTGGCGTCTTCGTCGTAAATTGAGCTGGTAAGCTTTTCTTTACTGAACATTGTATGAGCAAGGACAGGCTTGTCGCTGTATACCAGATATCCATTCAATCCTTCTATACAATTCTTTGTACTGCAATTAGAGTTAAACTCACCCAGATATAAATAATCATAATATAAGTGACCTTTTTCTTTTACTGCAAGGTTTTGTCCCTCGTTTTTAAGGTAAGCTCTTATTCGGCCCCATCTGGAGTTGTTGCTTGATATCATACCATAATTTGGTTGTTGAAATTTAATAACTGTCTTGAAAACCAGAGGATTGTCGGTTTCTAATACTTTGTAAGATCGAGGGTCATCAGATCCCTGATATTCGCTGTTTTCATATTCAACGCTGTCAATAAAGTTTACAGAGCTTATATAGTCAAATGATTCCGGAGAGCGCCAATAATATGTTGTAGTATCTCCATAAATATTTTCGTTTATATACTGTAACTCTACGCACAAATCTTCCGGCAGTTTTCCAGCTACAAGGAGATCACTTCGTTTTCTAAAGTCGAGAGTAACTTCCCAGCCTGTATAGTTGTATGTGTTAGTTTGAGTATATTGAGATGGTTCTCCTGTTTCTGGGTTTGATGAATATACAACATAACTTACAGTTTCTTCAAATTGGATTTGTTTCTTTTGAACAGGGAGTTTTCCATAAGAAGTTGTCACAACCGGATAATATGCTAAGGCACTGTTTCCATACGCATCTTCTGCAACTATATAAACAACATTCATACCAGGCTTTGTATTGCCGAATGGTATAGTTGTAGTTCCCTCATTTGGATAGTAAATGAGAGTCTGCTTGTATTTAGCAAAGTTTGTTTCAAGTTCTTCCTGTGAATAAACCGAACTTAATTTGTAATCATTTGACTGAGAAGGGATTATATAATAAGAAAGTTCTGCTTTTGTTTCATTACTGTCAATGTATTTTGGATTAGCATCTGAAGGACTTTCTATAATCAAATAAGAACCTTCCCGTATAGGTAGTGGGTTAGTATTATCTAGGGGACGAATAAATGGAGCTGCCACATCAAAATCACAAGTAGAAAGAATAACTTTTCCAGATAAATCCTTAAATCCATTGTATTTCTTATAGGAATCAGATGCTCCACTAAATTCTTTTGCTCTACCTTCAAAGGTCAGTTGTTTATAGTCTTTAACCTTAAAGTTGTTTTCCATGTAACTTAATAAAGCATTCTGAGCTTTTAAGCTGTTAAAGTATGCCTCAAGCTCTTCTTCGCTTGCATCTGCTCCAGTGATTCCTTCTCCTACAGGAAGATTGTTCTCTCTAAAAATACTTTTAAAAACCCTCTTTGGATTATCTTCATATGGTCCCTGGAAGTCAGATCTAATAGCTTCAAGGTTTGACATTTGAAGAACAGGTATATAATATTTTTTCTTTGTGTCATCGTATGCTTCTATGCGTACTGTATATTTACAATCTTCCGGGTCAGCAATGGATAGGAACATTGTAGGTTCTCTTTGAGGATAACCTTCTTCACAAGCAATATTTGCTGAATCACCTTGGCCGAATACTCTGATAACATCTACATAGAAATAATATGTGACTTTCTCATAACCAGGGTATGCTTTGTTTATATAATCATCTAAGCTGATTTTATATACTCCAACATTTTTTATTGGAGTGACTTCAATTTTGATTTTTTCATTTATAGGAATAATTTTGTCAGCTGTAGAAAAACCGAAAACAAGGTCATATTGAGAAACATCATTACTAGAGTCACTTACAATTTCATTTGAAAGACATAAAGCCTTACCGTACATTGAAAATGCAGCCTGCGCAGAATCAGTATAGCCGTCATTCCAGTATGAATCGCTTCCTTTAGATTTTGGTCCATCCAGGATTTTTCCGCCATTGCTGTCTGTTTCTGGGAAACTGCTGCGGAAAGCTTCCTGGGATGTCGGGTAATTCTGTTCGTTAAAGTATTTCCAGCTGGTTATGGATGCTTCTACCGTGTTAATACTGCGTGGACCTGGGAAATTACCAAAATCAGCAATTACAATAGCGCTGAAGTTTCCTTTTGGTTGAATTGCAACCCAGAGGTCTTCTCCCCCGAGACGAGTCTCGGGATATTTATTGGCATACCACTGTGTATATTCTGAAAACAGATTGTCAAAATTGGCTGATATAGAGTCTGTCATATTTGGAATGTAAGCATAATTTTGTTTTTCATAATTACCAGCATTATTCAGAGTAGAAAAATCATAATTTAGTAAGAACTTTGCGCCAGAGCCGGAATTCTGCTGGTTAAGCTGGTCAATACACATTGCAGCGTAAGAAGTCATATTTGCTGGTTCATAATAATAATTACCATCGTTATAAGATAACTGTATTTCCAGAGCAGGAGGTATTATTTTAGAAACAATTCTTTCGTTACCTACTGTATCTTTACAATTAATCTTTAAGAAAACAATTTTTGTCGGGTCGCGTTTTAGTGAATATACATTTTCAGTTTTTGCAGCAGTTGTATAACTGTTTTCGTCATTGCTGTCATAACTCCAGAGAACTTCCAGTTCGAACGGAGAAGAACATCCTGAATAGAAGGTGTCGACTGTTGTATCTCTAAAGGAAAGGGTAATGGTTTGAGTACCATCTGCGTTATCTGTATATAAATTATCAACCTTTTTAATCACATCTTCATATGATTCAGTTTCCTGGTTGTTAGGATCTGGAAGGTTATTATTTGTAGCTGTTACTGTATCATTTTCATTTTTAAATTTAATTATACCAGAATCAATTGAGGTATCTTTTACTACATATACACTCTTAGATGTAGCACTGATGTTTTCTGCGTAATCTTCTGCAAAAATCTCTAAAAGAATAATACCATCACCAGGAGTATTCATTTCGTAATTAAGGCAATACTTACCGGTAACTTCATTCTTTCTTGCAGGTACAAAGAAAGAACCTGTTACAAGGTTTGCAGCAGAACCGTCTGTGTATTTAAAATGAGTTTCTTTTACCTGTGCACCGCTTATTCCAGAACCTTCATCTGAGCCTTCAAATTCAATATAAATAGATTTAGAAACGAGGTTTTTTCCAAAATCACCAAAGTTGTTTTCTGCAGTACCTGTTGCCCATGAAGCAAAATCTGTTTTAGTGAGCTCTTTATAATAATTGCTATTTTCATCAGAAGTTGAAAAAACAGTGATGTCATTTAGAACAGGAATAACTGAGTCAAAAGTTTTTCCTATTCTATACTTGTGCTGTATACTGCCAACACCTGCGTTTCCATCTTCATCTACTATATTGGATAAATCAATTGTTACTATGATATCTTTACTTGAAACTGTACCATTAGGGTCCAGGAGTCTTGTCTGCTTGTTTGTAGGAATAAGAAGTACTGTTGAATCTGCAGAAAAATATGGCTCTTCAAAGTATTCTGCAAGGTTTTGACCACTAGTATCTGTAAATACTGGAACAAAGAATTCGGTTGCTGTAACCGGCTTATTGAATACAATCTGAACCGTGCTGTCCTGGTCCCAGTCTCTTGTATTATCTGGTTTACAGTCTCCTGTAACAATGGCTGGCAGTTCAACACAATCTGGCACGATCAAAATATCATCAGATTCTTTTAAAAGTTTGATAGAGGTTTTATAGACTCCGCGGGCGTTGTCGCTGTCGGTTTTTACAAAATCTACATAATCATCAAGACTGTTTTCCGGGTTTGATTTGCTGACAGCCTTGAGTCCCTTGTAAATGTAAAGGTCTTTTTTTACATTAAACTGAACATTAATTGACTGGCCCACCTTACATTCCTTATCACCAGAAGAAAGGAAAGAGCCCATCGTTGTGTCATTTGAAATAACGATGGTAAAGCTTTTTGCATTAGCTACATCAATCATTTTTTCAAGCTGTTCTTGAACATCGCTTCCATTCATGAAGTTTTCGCATGATACAAAAACCAGTAATAAAGCTGAAACAAATAGAAAAAGTAATTTTCTCATTTTATCATCTCCAATAATTTATATATGACAATATTTTATTACACCTGTAGCACAGAATCAGCACAACAAAGAAAAATACACAGATAAAAATCAGCACGAAATCAGTACAAACTCATTTAACAATAAAAAACCCGGAACTCATTGCTGTGTTCCGGGCTAAACCTATGTCAAAAAGGAGGGCATGGTTTATCGCTGGTTCTCTCTCCGTTATAAAACCAGATATCGTTGAACTTCAAATTGTTTTTATTAACGAAACAGTTTGAAGAATCAGCAGTATCAAAAGGATAATCAAAATTAATAATTTTTGTATGTTAACTTTCCACATTGATTTGAATTATAAATGGCATTCCGCACGTAATCAGCACAGAGATAGTAAAAAAATTAGCACAGAATCAGTACAAAGTTTGAAAAATTAGTACAGTATCAGCACAAAAAAATGTTTTGTGATATAATGTGGTTTTGGAGATTAATGATGACAAAAAAACAACTTATATATTTGGCCGGGATTTTTATTCTGGGATGTGTTCTTATGCTTACTGCAAGCATAGCTAAAAAAAATAAGTCTACAGTAAAATGGGACGGCACGCCTTATAATCTTGAAAACGTAAATCCTGTAGATGCAAAATTTGCTCAGCCATATAACGAAACCTTAGACAATCTTGGTGATGTATTTGTTGTACTTGCGGGGCTTGTACTTGCTGCTTCAATTGCAGTTGCTTTTTTTACTTCTGCGGATAAACTTAAGGCTTTTAAAATTGCAGTGCTTGATTGTGTGTATTTTTTTATCAGCGGCTGTTACGGAAATGGAATTTACCGCATCTTAAAAACGGTTGCTGGAAGAATCCGCCCATATATGTATTTTGCAAATCCGAGCCAGAAGGGTATAGAAGAAAATGATTTCTTCCGTTCATGGCCAAGCGGACATTCTGCAAATGCACTTATTACTTTTGGCTTTTTGCTTTCCTGGTTTGCTGTTCGTTATGCAGATTCAAAACTTAAAAAGCCTGTACTCACTGTAAGCTTTTTGATTTGCCTTTCAACAATGATTTTAAGACTTCTCAGTGGAAATCACTTTTTGACAGATGTACTTACTGGAGCCGCTCTTGGTTTTGTATTGAGCTATAGCGTGTCACAGTTGTGTTATAGAATTTATGGAAAAGAAAAGGAGATAAAATAATATGATTATAGCAATTGATGGTCCTGCTGGAACTGGTAAGAGTACCATTGCTAAAATGCTGGCAGAAAAACTCGACCTTACATTTTTGAACAGCGGCGGATTTTACCGCACACTTACAATGGCTGTTCTTGATGCCGGAGTTGATTATAAAGACGAAAAAGCAACTCTGGACTTCTGCCGTAAACAGAAAATCGAATATACAAAAGAAGGACATTTCATTTTGAATGGAACTGATGTAACTGAGCATCTTCATGATGACCGCGTTACGGCAAATACTTCACAGGTAAGTTCTATTGTTGAAATCCGTCACCTTGTAAATGATCTGATGCGCGAAATTACAAAGTCGCTCAGTATCGTTTGCGAAGGCCGCGATATGACAACTGTTGTGTTCCCTAACGCAGAAGTTAAGGTATATCTGGATGCTTCAGCAGAGGTTCGTGCACGCCGCCGCTTTGATCAGGGAGTTAGTGATATGACTCTCGAAGAGATTAAGGCTGCAATCGAAAAGCGCGACGAAATGGACAAAAACAAGAAGGAAGGCTCTCTTAAAATTGCAAAAGATGCACTATATATAGATACTTCTAACTTGACGATTGACAATGTTTGTGAGATAATAGAAAAACAAATTTCATAAATTAAAGGTTTTAGAATGGAAGAAATGGAAGTGGAAAAGGAAGAAGCTCAGAACTCCAAGAGCGACTTTCAGACACAATTAGAGGAGTCCCTGAAAGAATTTAATGCACCACAGGCTGGTCAGATGGTAGAAGGTATCGTAGTACAGATTACCAACGACTATGTTTATGTTGACATTGGAGACAAGTCAGAGGGATTGATCCCTACAGAGGAGTTCGCAGACGATCTGCCGAAAGAAGGGGATAAGGTTCAGGCGTTTTTGTCAGGATACAATGCAAATGGTCCTGTATTGTCAAAGAAAAAGGCTGATTCAAAGCGCTACATGAAAGAGATTCAGTCAGCATGGAAGGATAAAACTCCTGTTGATGGCGTTATCGTTAAGGTAGTTAAGAGTGGCTACGAGGTTGATCTTGGAATCGACCGTGCAGCATTCCTGCCTATCAGTCAGGCTGATGCCGAGAAGATTGAAAAACCTGAATCATTGATTGGTTTGAGATCTAAGTTCTATATTGAACGTCTTTATTCAGATAATAAACTTAACCCTGTTGTAAACCGCCGCAAGTATCTTGAAGAAGAAATCGATGAAAAACGCGATGCATTCTTCAACTCTGTACAGATTGGCGATACTGTAAAGGGTACAGTAAAGAGCTTTACAAGCTTTGGTGCATTCATTGATTTGGGTGGCTTTGATGGTCTTCTCCACATCAACGATATGAGCTGGGGCCACGTAGCTCGTCCAAAGGATTTCGTAAAGAAAGGTCAGGAAATCGAACTTAAGGTTATCCGCCTTGATCCAGCAGAAAAGAGAATTAATCTTTCTCTTAAGCACTTTGCAGAAGATCCATGGATTCATTTTGAAGAAAAATACCATGTTAATGACATCGTAAAAGGTAAGGTTACAAAACTTACTGAATTCGGTGCATTCGTTGAACTCGAAGAAGGAATTGAAGGTCTTGTACACATTTCTGAGTTCTCTTGGACAAAGAAAGTTAACAAGCCAGGCGATATGGTTTCTGTAGGTCAGGAAGTTGAGGCTATGATCCTCGGTTATGACATTCAGGCTGGTCGCGTATCTCTCGGTTTCAAGCAGGCTACAGAAAATCCTTGGGATTCAATTGCAGAAAAATATGCAGTTGGAACAAAAATCAAGGGTAAGGTAGTTAAGATTACAAACATCGGTGCATTCATTGCTCTCGAAGATGGAATCGACGCTTTCCTTCACGCAGATGATATTTCTTGGACAAAGAAAGTTAAGCATCCAGGCAGCGAACTTACTGTAGATCAGGAAGTTGAAGCTGTTGTAATTGAATGCGACCCAGAAGCTCACAGAGTTAAGGTTGGAATCAAACAGCTTACTGATAATCCTTGGAAGGCATTTGCAGAAGAATACAAACCGGGTTCTACACTTGAAGGTGAAATTACTTCTATCACAGATTTCGGTATCTTCGTAAAGGCTCCAAACGGAATCGAAGGTCTTGTTAATAAAGCAAACCTCAGCGACGACAAGGATGTTCCTTTTGAAGAAGCTGTTACAAAATACAATGTTGGCGACAAAGTTAACGTATTCGTTGTAGACGTAAAGGTAGACAAGGAACAGGTTGCATTCTCAGTACGTGAGTATAAGAGAAAGCAGCAGCGTGACGAAATCTCTCAGTATATGTCTAGTTCGAATGACGGTGATGACGGAGCTTATACACTTGGTGATATGCTCAAGTCTCAGAAAAACGACTAATTGAATAAGTTTGCCGGACTTAAGTTTCGGCAAACTTGTTTTTTATACTGCGGGTGGGAATGGAAAAGAAAGTAACTCCTTTTGCGGGGCAGAGTAGTTTTGCAAAGGAAATCAGTTCACTGGTGCAGACCCTTTCTGGCAACAACGCTTCGGTGCTGTTGATTGGTGAGAGAGGGACAGGTAAACGTCTTATCGCTCAGCATATCCATTATTCAGCCGCAGGAAATCTTGGTTATTTTTTTGAGATAAACTGCAGATCTTTCACAGAAGCCCAGATACTGGGTGCTTTTGAAACTGTAAGCCGCCTTATTGCATACGATCAGAAAATTACACTGTTTGTGTGTTTTGCAGACAGACTTACAATTACATTACAGAATGCCTTTCTTGAATTAATCAAAAAGGTAACGGAAAAAAATCTTAATTTCAGGATTATCAGTTCCGTAGAAAAACCACTTGAAGAGGCTGTTAAAGCCGGCGCTTTTCTTTCTGATTTGTATTGCAGACTTAATTCTGTAGTTTTAAATATACTGCCATTAAGACAGAGAAAGGAAGATATACTTCCAATAGCGCAAAGTTATCTGGAATCCTTCAGTAAAAAAAGCGGATTTGATTTTACTTCATATTCTGAAGGTGCTAAAGAAGCTCTTGTTTCGCATTTCTGGCAGGGAAATGCTGATGAGCTTATAAATGCAGTACAGAGGGCTTTTATAGTCGGTGAACCGCCTGTAATCAGCGAAACTGATTTGGGGCTGGCAGAAGCTGGACTTAGCTCTGCGGTTAACGAAACTGTTGACGGCATGGGCGAAGATAAGAGTCTTAAAACTGCAATCGATTCCTTTAAAAAGGAATATCTTACAAAGATTCTGGAAGAAAACGACTGGAATCAGACTAAGACAGCGGCTGTGCTGGGAATACAGCGCACTTATGTGATAAGATTGATGAATGAACTGCACATTCGAAGGCAGTAAATATAGAAAAGAAATTCAAAGATTTGAGGATAATATAAAATGGCAGATTACGAAGAAATGACTGCAAGCAAAAAACTTGCTGGTTTTATCGAAAAAAACAAAAAAGCATTTATCGCAATTCTTATTGTACTTGTATGTTGTTTGATTGGTTATATCATTTTTGCTTCAGTTGCAAAATCAAACAAATCAAAGAACCTCCAGGCTCTTGATGAGATTTCTTATGAATTGACAAGCAAGAGTTCAGATCTCGAAGATGCAGAAATTGAAGCTAGAATTGCTACTGCATTGGAAAAAGCTGCTCCTCTTACAAAGAAGGGTGGAGTTGTAGGTGCTCGTGCAAATATGTTCTGTGCTGAACTTGCTTTCAAACAGGAAAAATATGAAGATGCTGCAAATTACTGGAAAGATGCTGCTGCAAAGGCTAAGAAATCTTACCTTGCTCCAATCTCTTACTTTAATCTTGCAACATGCTATGAAAATCTTGGAAATGTTGATGCTGCAATGGAAAATTACAAGCTTGCCGCAGATAACAATGATTTCGTTATGAGAACTCATGCTATGTTTAGTTATGGTCGTATTCTTGAAGCAAAAGCTGATTATGCAAAAGCAGCTGCTGCTTATACAGAATTGAACGATAACTTCCCAAGCGATTCATGGGCTAAACTTGCAAAATCAAGACTTATTTCTCTCAAGAACGAGGGAAAAATAGAATAAACCATTCTGAAATTTGATATATATGAATAAGACATTCTGCAAAAAAAGTAATTTTATTAATTTCTTACTTGCAGGGTGTCTTATTTTATTTAACCTAAGTTTTGTTTTGACAGGCTGCGGTCTGGATACATTTTATGTAATTGATCCTCCATCTGTGTATCATGAAACAAGCTACAGTAATCTTGATGAACCAGATAACTATTTTGAATTTTTTACTGTAGAAAATGATTATGATGGTGTTACTTTTCTTGGTACAGAAGTTTATTATAAAATTTATGATAGTACTTCAAAGCTAAGTTCTGAATATTCAAATATTAATTCGGCTGCCAATAATGAGAGCACTGCAAATCAATCTGCCAGCCGTTTGATTGAAACTTATAAATTTCAGCCTTTACGTAGTTCAGATAATCCTGGTGCAAATATTCTGATTCCAAATACTGGATATGGACGGAAAATAAGAATACGTCTTTCTAATTATCATGATTATTTATCAGAATTTACTGTTGATGGAACTAAGCTTGGTGTGCCTGTACGTTCTATTCCAAAAAATCCTAATTTTAGTTTTAAGGAACTAAGTTCTGATCAACTGCCAAAAGGTGGCGAGAATGCTGATGCAGATTATGGTTATTCTACTACCGAAGCAGTAGAAGAATATTATGTCAGTTTGTTTGCAGTTGCCGTTGCACAGGATTCTACCTATTCGTGGTTGTACAGTAATGTAGTAGCCCTTGGTTCTGTAAAGATTTCATTAGAATAAAAAAAAGCCCGGCTGAAACCGGGCAATTTTTTTGACGCTTGGCAGAATCGAACTGTCGACCTACTGCTTAGAAGGCAGTTGCTCTATCCAGCTGAGCTAAAGCGCCGAAGTAGAAATAATATATCATAAAATGAGGTTTGTTTCAAGCCTTTAAGCCTTCACTCCCAGCATTTCTTTCATAGTTCTCCAGCCAAGCATTGCACATTTTACGCGGGCTGGCATATGTGAAATATCCTGAAGAGCTGCTGCTTCATCGAGCTTTTCGAGATCTTCTTCTGTAACTTCGCTCTTAATCATGCGGTCAAAAATATCTGCAAGTGCAAGGGCTTCTTCTTTTGTTTTTCCAATAACAAGGTCTGCCATCATATCAACAGAAGCCTGACTGATTGCACATCCGCTTCCTGTAAAGCTTGCATCTGTAATTACATTATTTTCATCAAGCTTCAGCTGAAGGGTAATCTGGTCGCCGCAACTTGGGTTTACACCTTCAAGACAGAAAGTAGGTGCGTCCATTGACACCTTGTGTGTTGGATTTATGTTATGTTCGTTTAAGATTTCTCTATAAAGTTCTTTAGTATCCATAGGTATATAATATAGTAAAAAACTGAAAAATTGTCATCCTCGGGCTTGACCCGAGGATCTATACTTTACTGACTTGTGCAGATTCCCTGGTCAAGCCAGGGAATGACACAAATCTAGTCCTTATAACCTGACCATTCTCGTAAATGTGAGAGTTTCTCCAGGAATTTGTCGGCTTCTTCTTCTGTGTTGTAGAAGTAGAGGCTTGCGCGGGCTGTTGCTGTCTGCTCAAGATACTGGCCCAGAGGCTGTGCACAATGGTGGCCAGCGCGGATTGCAATGTGTTCTTCTGAAAGAAGGGTTGCAACATCATGAGGATGAACTCCGTCTACGGTAAAGGTTACGATTCCACAGCGTTTGTTACCATCTTTTGGACCAATGATATTGATGTGTGGAATATTCTTCATTCCTTCTATTAAACGACATGCAAGTTCAGCATCGTGCTTTTCAATGTTTTCAAGACCAACAGAAGTTATATAGCGGATTGCTGCTGCCATTCCAACTGCGTCTCCGGCACTTACTGTTCCGGCTTCGAATTTATGTGGAACTTCAGCCCAGGTTGCTGTATCTCGTGTAACGTATTCAATCATTTCTCCGCCACGAAGGAATGGATCCATTTTTTCAAGGAGTGCGCGCTTTCCGTAAAGTGCACCAATTCCCATAGGACCGCAAAGCTTATGACCGCTCATTGCAAAGAAGTCTGCGTTAATATCCTGAACATCAACCTTCATATGTGGTGCAGATTGAGCTCCATCAACTATAAAGATTGCGCCAACTGCATGTGCTGCTTCGCCAATCTTTTTTACAGGATTTGTTACACCAAGAACGTTACTAACGTGAACTACAGAAACAATTTTTGTGCGGCTGTTGATTTTTGCCGCGATTTCTTCATCACTAATGATTCCGGTTTCTTTATCGCATTCCATAAATACGAGTTTTGCACCGGTCTTTTTGCAAACCATCTGCCATGGAACAATGTTAGAATGATGTTCCATGATTGTTACACAGATTTCGTCGCCTTCTTTAAGATTGTTTAATCCCCAGCTGTAGGCTACGAGATTTAAGCTTTCAGAAGCATTGCGGGTAAATACGATTTCTGCAGCTTCTTTTGCATTTATAAACTTTGCAACAGTTTCGCGTGCATTTTCATAGGCAAGTGTAGCTCTTTCGCTAAGTGAATAAAGGCCACGCAATGGATTTGCATTTTCTGTTGCATAGAAATGAGTCATTGCATTAAGCACAAGAAATGGACGCTGTGCAGTTGCTGCTGTATCAAAATATATGAGCCCCTTGTTTTCTCCAGCTTCATTTTCGTCAATGGCTTTGAAAAAAGGGAAATCTTTTCTGAACTTATTTTCCATTTAAGTACTCCAGAATCTCGTTTTGAACACTCTCGTCAGGAATTGTAGCAGAGGCTGCTGTGATTTTTGCACGGGTTAAAAGAGCTTCTGCGGTTTTCTGATCTATGCCACGGCTGTTCATGTAGAAAAGCATTTCATTAGAAAGCTTTCCGATTGTGGAACCATGTTCAGCAGAAATATCTTCTTCTCCACAAAGAATGATTGGAGCTGCTTTTACAACTGCCTTTGGAGAAAGGAGCAGGGTAGTTTCAATTTCGTTACCCTTTGAACCGTTACAGCCTTTTACAAGATCAATTGTTCCGCGGTAAGTTTTAGTTGCATCATCTTTAGCTGTTCCGTGAGTTTTCATATCGCAGACAGTTTTTTTGCCTTTGTGAACTACAACTTGATTCATGTCAATGTACTGTGTACCCTGACAGATATATGCAGTATCAGACTTGAACTGAGACTGGTAACCTTCAAGACTTGCGTGGAAGCCTGCATCAATATGAGAACCGCCAAGTTCAATCTGTGTAAGGCTTACATTTGCGCGTTCTCCACAAACAATGGCTGTATCATCAATCTGATTTACTGCGCCACTGCAAAGCTGAACCTTAGAAATATGAACATTTGAATCAGCTTCTGCAAAAACCTTTGTAATTACGCCGGAAAGTGAGCTTTCTGTATGGAAGCCGCCTTCGTATACAATGATAACTTTGCAGGTAGTTCCTGCTTTTGCATGAATAATCTGATGTGTTGCACTGTTAGAGTCTGTTGAAACTCTGATAATAAGAGGCTTTGTGTCAGCAGTTTTACCGCTTTCAAAAGTGTAGATTCTTCCTTCTTTTACAGAATCAGAAATGAGTTTTGAAGCCTGTTGGCCAATTGCAGACTGTGGCTCTGAAAGTTCTGTTTCTACAGATTTTCCACTGCTAACAGTAACTCCTTCCGGAACCTGAATTTCCTTGCCGTTATTTTCTGCAAGCGAAAAATCATAACCTACAGAGTCTTTATTTATTTTAAGCCAGGTCCAGGTAAGGTATGGAATTGGGTTTATATCTATAGCTGCATTACCTGCAGTATTAGTATTTGTATTATTCATAGGCTTTAATCTACCATAATTATAGGTATTTTTCTAGTATTTCTAAAAAGTTTTGCTTTTTAGCCTTTATAGTTTATAATTAATAGTATGGATGTGACTTTAGTAGATTATCTTACAGGTTTGCCTAACATGAATTACTTCATGAGTCTTGCTTCTGCTAAGAAAGACAGCATGGTGAGTTCACAGCAAAATGCAGCTATCCTCTTTTTTGACCTTTATGGTATGAGAAAGTTTAATAATGAATATGGCTTTGAACAGGGGAATATTCTATTAAAGAGTTTTGCAAAACTTCTTACAGATCTTTTTGGAATTGCAAACTGCTGTCGTATTGGTGGTGATGATTTTGCTGTTATAACTGAAGATGAAAATATTGAAAAGGTAATCCACGAGCTCATAGATAACTGTAAAGCTCTTGTTAAAATTGAAGGTCAGGTAGTTGAAGTTACAATTCATATTGGAGTATATCTTTTTAAGACCGAAGATGTTGATGTAAATCTTGCCTGTGACAGGGCAAAACTTGCCTGCGCTCCAATCCGGCATTCAAATGAGTCTGGCTTTAATTATTATGATATTACTATTTCTGAGGCTAATGAAAAACGTCAGTACATTATTGATAATCTTGATAAGGCGATTTCAGAAAAATGGATTACTGTTTATTATCAGCCGATTGTTCGTGGTGTAAACAGACGGGTTTGTGATGAAGAAGCTCTTGCCCGCTGGATAGACCCTGTAAAAGGCTTTTTGTCTCCTGCGGATTTTATTCCTATTCTGGAAGAATCAAAATTAATATATAAGGTAGATCTTTATATTCTTGAGCAGGTTCTTGAGAAAATGAAGTATATGGCAAGCCATGGCTTTTTTATGGTTTCGCAGTCAATCAACCTTTCTCGCTCAGATTTTGATGTTTGTGATATTGTTGAAGAAATCTGTAAACGGATAGACTCTTCTGGAATTCCCCGCAATAAAATCAATATAGAAATTACCGAAAGTATTCTTGGTAAAGATTTTGAGTTTATGAAACTTCAGATTGATCGCTTTAAGAAACTCGGATTTTCTGTATGGATGGATGATTTTGGAAGCGGCTATTCTTCTCTGGATGTTTTGCAGCAGATTCCGTTTGATTTGATAAAATTTGATATGAGCTTTATGCGTCAGCTGGATAAGGGAAAGAACGGAAAAATCATTTTGACTGAGCTTATGCGAATGGCTTCTGCACTTGGTGTTGATACGATTTGTGAAGGTGTTGAAACAGAAGAACAGGTCAGCTTTTTGATGGAAATAGGCTGTTCAAAGCTTCAGGGCTATTATTTCCAGAAGCCTATTCCAGTTGATCAGATTCTTGAAAAATATGAAAAGGGCATTCAGATTGGTTTTGAAAATCCTGATGAAGCCCTTTATTGTGAAACTATTGGAAGAGTCAATCTGCATGATTTATCTGTAATTTCTCAGAATGAAGATGGCTTTAACTCTTTCTTCAGTACTTTACCTATGGTAATTTTTGAAACCAGTAAAGATTCGGTAAGGTTTACAAGATATAACCGGTCTTATCATGAGTTTTTTGAAAGGTATTACGGAATCAGTCTGCAGAATGAAGAGGTTCCGATTCAAACGATTTTGCAGGGACAGGGCGCCGGCTTTATTCTGGTTTTGAGACAGGCTACAAAAGAAGGCAAAAGGGTTTTTATAGATGTAAATCTTCCTGATGGTTCTATTGCTCATTATTTTATTCGAAAGATGGCTGAAAATCCGGTAACAAAAACGAGTGCAGTTGTAGCAGCTGTTCTTTCTATAAAAGATGCAGGGCAGGGAGAAAATTACGCCAATATTGCCCGTGCCCTGGCAAGTGACTATATTAGCCTCTACTATGTAAATCTGGAAACAGAAGAATTTATTGAATATAAAGTTATTGCTGCAAAAGAAGATCTTTCAACAGAACGTCACGGAGATGATTTCTTTAGAAGGGCGAGGTTAGATGCTTTAACACATCTTTACGAAGATGATGTAGATGCTTTTATAAAAGTATTTACAAAAGAGAATATACTCCATCAGATTGAAAAAAACGGAACTTTTGTTCATATATACAGACTTGTAAATTTTGGAATTCCTTATTATGTAAACATGAAAGCTGTACGAATGACTAGAGATAAAAAGTATCTTATTATAGGTGTAAGCAATGTTGATGCTCAGGTAAAAGAGCAGCATTTGCTTGCACAGGCTCGCCAGAATCAGGTTGTTTATTCAAGGCTTATGTCTCTTTCTGGTGATTATCTTTGTATTTATGTAATTAATCCTAAAGATAACAGCTATATTGAATTTCAGGCAACATCTGAATTCCAGTCAATTGGAGTAAAAAATCATGAAGGAGACTTCTTTGCTGATACTCAGATTAATGCGGATGTAGTTGTTAAAGAAGAAGACCGTGAAGTATTTAAGCAGCGGCACACAAAAGAAACTATCTTAAAGAATATTGAAACTGATGGTGTTTTTACCAGCCGTCATCATCTGCTTATAAATGGCGAACCGGTTATGGTTGCAACCAGATGTGTTCTTTCAAAGGAAAATGGCGAAGACCGCCTTATTATGGGTGTTAGAAAGGTGTAGACGGTTCTGTCATTCCGAACTTGTTTCGGAATCTCATTTGAAATAGATCCTTGCACCTTCGCAGCACAGCTGCTCGGAGACTCGCTCAAAATGCTCCACTGGAGCATTTTGTCGGCTTTCAGCCGTCGCTCCCTAAGTTCAGGATGACAAGTCTTTAGCAGTTTCCTTTCATTTCCAGCTTAATAAGATTATTCATCTCTACTGCGTATTCGAGTGGCAATTCTTTGCTTACCGGATTTGCAAAGCCGCTTACAATCATGCTGCGTGCTTCGTCTTCCGGGATTCCTCGAGACATGAGGTAGAAGATTGCGTCGTTTGAAATGCGGCCGATTTTTGCTTCGTGTCCTACATCACATTCGTCGGTTTTGATTACCATTGCAGGAATTGTGTCTGAACGGCTTTCTGAATCGAGCATAAGGCTTTCGCAGGAAACGCTTGTTTTACTGCCTGCTGCATTCTTATCGATGTAAACTGCAGAGCGGTAAATGCTTACACCGCCGCCTTTAGAAATTGACTTTGTAGAAATGAGGCTCGATGTGTCTGGTGCAAGATGAACCATTTTTGCACCGGTGTCCAGTTCCTGGCCTGCACCGGCAAATGTGATTCCCGTAAACTCTGCCTTTGCCTTGCGTCCAACAAGATCACTTTCCGGATAGAGATAGCTTACATGTGAACCGAAGGAACCTGATACCCATTCAATGCTTGCGTCTTCTTCTACCTTTGCACGTTTTGTGTTGAGGTTGTACATATTCTTTGACCAGTTTTCGATGGTTGAATATCTGAGGTGGGCACCTTTTTTTACAAAGAGTTCAACGGCACCTGCGTGTAAGTTTGCTTCGTTATATTTAGGAGCAGAACAGCCTTCGATAAAGTGAAGATCTGCGCCTTCGTCTACGATGATAAGTGTGTGTTCGAACTGACCGGCACCGCGGGCATTCAAACGGAAGTATGACTGAAGAGGAAATGAAAGGTGAACTCCCTTTGGAACATAAACAAAAGAACCGCCAGACCATACTGCACCATGAAGGGCTGCGAATTTGTGGTCTTTTGGAGTAATGAGGGTCATAAAGTATTCTTTTACCATTGGTCCCCATTCTTCTGATTTAAGAGCTTCTTCGAAGCCCATGTAAACAACGCCCTGTTTTGAAACTTCAGTCTGTACGTTGTGATATACAAGTTCTGAGTCGTACTGTGCACCAACTCCGGCGAGAGACTTGCGTTCTGCTTCTGGGATTCCGAGTTTTTCAAAAGTTTCTTTAATGTCATCCGGAACATCTTCCCATTTGCCGCTCATCTGAGTTTTTGGACGAACGTAGGTTGCAATGTTGTCGATGTTGAGTCCGTCGATAGAAGGTCCCCATTTTGGAACCTTGAGCTGATTATATAATTCGAGCGACTTGAGGCGGAATTCGCGCATCCATTCCGGGTCGCCTTTTTCTTCTGAGATTTTTGTTACGATATCCGGAGTGAGTCCGCTTTCAATTCGGTAGAAATCCTTTTCAGATTCTTCGTAGCGGAAATCGTAAAATTCGCGGTTTATGTCCTGTATATTTGTCTTTTCTTCCATATTGTTCTCTAGGGACTTATGGGGAGGGCCTTCGCAGCATAGCTGCTCGGAGACTCGCTAAAAACAGTCCACCGGACTGTTTTTGCACTGCTTTGCAGTGCCGCTCCCTACCTCCCTTCTTCTTCCTACTTTATAAATTCCTCGAAGCCCTTTTCGTTGATTTCCTTGAATAATGAACCATCTCCAGTTTTTACAATGTGGCCTTTTACGATTACGTGAGTTTTGTCTACGTTGAGGCCTTCGAGAATCTTTGCTGTATGTGTGATGATGAGAAGCGAACCGTTTGTAAGCTTGCGGTATTCCTCGATTCCTTTTGAAACTACGCGTACTGCATCTACGTCGAGACCAGAGTCTGTTTCATCGAGAATTGCAAAGTCAGGCTTGAGCATAAGAAGCTGAAGGATTTCTGACTTTTTGCGTTCACCACCAGAAAAACCTACGTTGAGGTCGCGGCGTGCGTAATCCGGATTCATATCCAGAAG